>JANXWK010000056.1 GCA_025351165.1 Hyphomicrobiales bacterium
GCAAAATAACAAAAAAGTAAAACATCAAATAACAGATAGATATAAAAGTTCCATAATATATATTATGCGAATAGTTTATAGCTTTGTAATTCTTGGCAATATGCACAATTCAAATATGACTTATGCAAAACTAAATGGAAAATGTCATCTAAACGTCATTAAAGGCAGGGTAAATGGCGCAAAACACAAAAAGAATTTAACATGCGCCCAATAAAACAAAAAATGAACACCCCTACTTTGATAAACTGTAATCAAACAGCATTCAAACTGGCGTTTAATACTTCTGATAAATGTAAAAAATATGATTTTAAAAGTATTTTTCTCTCCCTGAACAATTCATATAATGCATATATAAATAATCGCACTACATTGAATCAAGGAAATCTTGTTGAATCTATTACCAAGGCTAAATCTTTTCTTCACAGTCCAACAGAATTAAGCACTGAGCAAAATCAAGAATATCTGTATAATTTAGTCAGTCAGGCTTCAAACGCCATAAATCTGTATAAAAAACACGAAAATTTAGTATGGGTAGCTGTTACTTTAACCAGTGGTAAAACTGGTATTAAGTCATTTGATGGCAAAAATATACTAGTTACAACAGATGTTAAAAAACTGTCCAATGGTGGAATTAGGCCATTACCAGATGCTAAGTTCCATACTTTTGTTCAAGGCACTTCAATTAAATCAATTAAAAACAGCGTTATTTTGGATGAGCCCCGCATACAGATTCAAAGAAATAAACCGTTAAATCCTCAATCAGATAGAGACTATGTAGCACCAGAAAAAAATTCAAATGATGCTTTTTATGGTTATGTAGGGATTGATGTTTTAGACCCCTCAAAAAAAATTTATAAACGTTATCAGGTCTTGATGGGATACAGCAAAAATGGAGAAGGGTTTTATTTTACAGATAATAACAAGAAAAAAACATTAATTATTGATCCTAATACTAGAAACGCAGCAGCAACTGATACCGAAGCTAAAAAAATTATAAGAAATATGCTTCGTGAAAGTAAAATTATTTCAAGTATTTCGTACATTCCTTGGGAAGAATTAAGTAAAACAAAAACAGCAAAAAATACACTTGATGCTAGAACATCATTAGATAAATTTCAGAATGTATTGAATGATGTTGTAAGAAATGCATCAATCAACCTGGTTATTAAAGGAGAAATTGGTCCTCAACAGAGATACTCTGTTGGTTTTTCACTCAATATTGAAGAACTGCATGATTTGTATACGGGAAAAGTAAAATTTGAAGATTTTATTAAAAAAATAGGCGGGTTAGGTATAGTAGGAAGTTATGATAGCGTAATAGAAATAAAAAGAAGGGGAAATATAGACATTGAGACTAAAAAAACTGGCTCAGCAAAAATTGATGCCACAAACTTTTTTAGAAGTGATTATGTTGGAAAAAACTCTTTAAAATATGGTGATCTGTCACTCGAATTTGGGGGGGGCGGAAGATTCAACCCGTTTAAATCTGATATTGGCGCTGCAATTGGGCCAAAGCTATCTTATAAAATACCAGGAACGCAGACATTAATTTCTAAATTTTTGTCGGATATGAAAATTTGGGCAATAAGAACTCTCCCAGTCAGTACCCTTGAAGGCCCTATAGCGGTTGCAGGAAATTTAAGTCTTATTACAATCATTAATCTGTTTCAATCCACAAAACCAACTTTGGCAGTAGAAGTTGGTCTTCCAGCTTTATCTTTTAAGGTCAATTACAAAACAGGTGATATAAATGCCTATGCAGTAGGCTTTAAACCATTTAAAACAAGTATAAAAGAAATAAAAAATGCAACAGGTAAATTTTTTAGTGGTTATCTACCTTTACCGAAAGTATAACTCAAGTATATATCTTCATAATTCAACATATTGCCAATATAAAAACATCTTGATATCAAAATTTTTCGGTTCGTTGTAGCTTGTACTGTTTTAAACTGCTATACCTTTTGCAACAGCTGGACGTGCTAGACAACGATCCAACCAAGTTTTCACATTTTGAAAGTTTTCAATGTCCTGTCCTTGACGCTCCCAAAACTTTGCCCAGCCAATACATGCCATATCGGCAATTGAATATTCATTACAAATATATTCTCTGTCTTCTAAACGCCTGTTCAAAACTCTATAAAGTCTGTTGGTTTCATCTACATAACGATTGATTGCATAGGGAATTTTTTCTGGAGCATAAACACTAAAATGATGATTTTGACCAAGCATTGGTCCAAACCCCCCTATCTGCCAAAATAGCCATTCATCAACTTCAATGCGGCTGCGCTCATCATTAGGATAGTACATATTAAATTTACGTCCAAGATACTGCAAAATAGCACCTGACTCAAAAATTGATATTGACTTACCATCTGGCCCATCGTGATCAATAATTGCTGGGATCTTGTTATTGGGTGAAATTTTTAGAAAATGCTCATCAAACTGTTCGCCAGCGCTAATGTTAACCTTGTGAAGATTATACACTGCTTGGCATTCTTCAAGCATTATGGATATCTTCCAGCCGTTTGGTGTACCCCAGTAATATAAATCGATTGGCTTTTCTGCAGAGTTATGCATGTAAATTAATCCATTCACAGTATTTATATCTACAAATAACTATAAATTCCATTTAAGCTGTATTCAAGTCTGTCTAAACTACAATATGTGATTCTAAAATTTAAGTGAGGATTTCGTAATCGTGAAAAAAATTACTGTAGCTTGTGTTTTAATTTTGGGTACGACTTTTAGCGCGTTCTCTCAAACTTCTGTACCATCTGCACCTGTAAATCCTTTGCAGCAAAGATTGTCGCCCCCTGCCCCTAGCCCGGCCCCAGCAAAAATGCCTGTTACTGAAACCAAAACGATAGCAGCAGATACAAAGTCTGCTACTAAAAACGCAGGCGCGGCCCGTCGCAAACAATGCAGTGAAGAATATCAAGCCTCTAAAAAATCAGGTACACTTGCAGGTCAGACATGGCCCAAGTTTTACAGCGCTTGCAACAAACGCCTCAAGGGCATTTGATATACTCGTAAAAGTAGATGAAAACGTATGGATTTAACTGCTTTTACCAATGATGTTATTTTGTACTTGAAAAATAACCAGGATGCTATGCCAGTCATTGTATTCTTGATCGGTTTTTTAAAATCTCTAGCCGTTGTTTCAATATTAGTTCCAGGCGTTGTTATACTTGTAGCCATTGGAGCTTTGTCCGCTGCTAGTGGAATGTCATTATGGCCACTGGTTATTGCAGATGGCTTTGGTGCCATGCTTGGCTATGCTTTATCATATTGGCTGGGCTTACATTACAGCGATACTATATTAAAATGGAAAGTTTTTGAAAGACATCCACTTGCTATTGAAAAGTCACATTTATTCTTCGAAAAATATGGAGCCTTAAGTGTATTTTTAGGCCATTTTTTTGGACCCGTCAGGGCATTTATAGCAATTGTTGCTGGCATAAATGATATGCGCGCCCTGCCCTTCCATGTGGCAAATGCTACATCAAGTTTTTTGTGGTCATTTGGTGTTTTAGCCCCTAGCTATTATGGCGTATCAAGTGGTTTTTTTGGCGCCATGCAAGCCTTTCTTGTATCCATTTTTAATTAAACACGGTTTTATCATTTGCGTCCCAATATACTTGATCCTGTTTTTGCTCCTCTTTCACGCCTTTCAGGGGTTGGCCCTAGGCTGACTATGTTGTTTGATCGTGCTTTAGAACATCCTCCAGGGCAATCTGCTCGAATTATAGATGTTCTTTTTCACATACCGTATGATGGGATTGATCGCTCGCTTTCGCAGACAATCGCATCAGCTCCCTATGATCAGGTTGTAACTTTCCGTGCAATTGTTGAAAGTCATCAAAAGCCTAATCGTCATCGCGGGCCATTTAGAGTAACAGTTAGTGATGAAAGTGGTGATGTTTCACTTGTGTTTTTTAATGCAAAAGCAGAACAAATCGAACGTGATCTGCCCGTTGGTGCTTATAAAATAATTTCTGGAAAACTTGTGTTATTTGATGGCTATCGACAAATTACCCATCCCGACCGTATTATGCCTGGGAGTGCAGAGTCTGAGTTGCCGCGTGTTGATCCTGTTTATGCGCTTACAGAGGGTCTAACAGCGCGGCGTGTTCACAATGTCGCCAGAGCTGCTCTGGAGCGCTTGCCACATATGCCAGAATGGCAGAATAACAGCTGGCTATTACAGCAAAAATGGCAAAGTTTTGGTATATCATTAAGTCAGCTGCACTGCCCGCAACAAATTGAAGATTTAAAAGAAGGAAATGATGCTCATGCACGTTTGGCCTATGATGAGCTACTGGCAGGTCAAATTACTTTAAGCTTGGTGCGCTCACGCATGAAGCAAGCCAAAGGCCGCTCAACTATTGGCAATGATTTGATAACATCATCTATTAGAAAGCAATTACCATATAACCTTACAGGTGCACAGGAACGCGCACTCAAAGAAATTGAATCTGACTTAGCCGCGCCAGAGCGTATGTTAAGACTACTTCAAGGTGATGTTGGGGCTGGTAAAACCATTATAGGCCTTCTCACAATGGCCAGAGCAGTTGAAGTAGGTCGGCAAGCAGTCATGATGGCCCCTACAGAGATTTTAGCGCGCCAGCATTATGAACGTATAAGCCCGATTGCTGTAAATGCCGGCATTAAAACAGCTCTTTTAACAGGTAGAATGCGGGAAAAAGAGAAAAAGTCTATTTTAACGTCACTTGCAAATGGTGATATTGACATATGTTTTGGCACTCATGCTTTATTTCAAGAACAGGTTATGTTCAAGGATTTGGCAATTGCAGTTGTTGATGAACAGCACAAATTCGGTGTCCATCAACGTCTAGCATTGGGTTCCAAAGGGTCCGATGTTGATCTGCTTGTAATGACTGCAACACCCATACCACGAACGCTGGTGCTCACATATTTTGGTGATATGGACGTGTCAGTTTTGGATGAAAAGCCCCCTGGACGCAAGCCAATAGATACACGCGCCTTACCAATAGAGCGCCTTGGCGAAATTATAAACGGTTTATATAGGGCACTTGAGAAAAGTGCGAGGATTTACTGGGTTTGTCCATTGGTGTCTGAAAGTGAGTTTCTGGAAGATATTGCAGCAGTTGAAGAACGGTTTGAAACTCTGAACCAGGTTTATCCTGGTAAAGTTGGTTTTGTGCACGGGAAGCTTTCGGGAGATGAAAAAGAAAAAGCGATTACCGATTTTGTGAACGGCAATATATCAATTCTTGTAGCAACAACAGTTATAGAAGTCGGAGTGGATGTTCCACAAGCCACAATTATGGTCATTGAACATGCAGAGCGTTTTGGTTTGGCGCAGCTACACCAGTTGAGGGGTCGTATTGGTCGTGGTGCAGAAAGTTCTTCATGCCTTCTGCTTTATAAAGGGCCATTAGGCGGAAATGCCAAAGCCAGAATTGAAATTATGCGCGATACTGAAGATGGGTTTCGCATTGCAGAGGAAGACCTTAAGCTGCGGGGTGGTGGAGATGTTCTAGGAACACGTCAATCGGGTGATCCTGGATTTCGCCTTGCAAGGATGAGTCAGCACAGTGCATTGCTGCCTGTTGCACGTGACGATGCAAGACTGTTACTTGAGCGGGATCCCCACCTTGCATCTGAACGCGGCCAAGCTGTTCGTATACTTTTGTATTTATTTGAGCGAGATGCAGCCATCAAGCTGTTAAGGGCTGGTTAGTCACCAATTTTGTAGCCTTTTACAAATCCTTTTTCTTGACAATTGATCAGCTCTCTTACATACCGCTCTCTAGATGCTCTGTTGAATGGCTCAGAGCGCGTTTTACGTTGTTGGTTTTCTGCTAGTTCAAATACTGCGGAAAAAGCCCGCATTCAGGAGATTATTATGGCCAAGGCCGCTAAAGTTAAAATCAAGCTTGTATCAAGCGCTTTAAATGCGTCAGGCAAGAAAACTGGTACTTTTTACGTAACCAGTAAAAATGCGCGTACAAAAACAGAAAAACTATCATTTAAAAAATATGATCCAGTTGTTCGTAAACATGTGCTTTTTACAGAAGCAAAAATAAAATAGTCATTTTTATAGACTTGATATCAGCGCCTTCGGGCGCTTTTTTAATGTTGTATTTAAACATTAAATAATAAAGAGCCGATAAACTTCAATCTGGGGAGGCCACCCTGATTAAAATCTACCGGCTAGAGATCTGCGAAACTCAGGAGATGCGGCGGACCTGAGTGAGTGCCAGATGTTCGGGTTTTCTGTTGCCCCTTAAGGAGACTTCTTCATAACCCTTAACAACAGGTTACTCTAATATATTTTATTGGCAATCAAATAAGTTCACACGTAAACATAAGCTTTTATTAACCTAAATTAATGCAGTTTAAAGTTAACCTTAATTTTAATACAGATTAATACTAAGCCTTTACACTATATTTTACGCAGCATGTGCAATTACTCTGTTTCTACCTTCATTTTTAGCACGATAGAGCGCCATATCTGCACTTTTTAAAAGTTCACTTGGTGAGCCCATTGTAGATGTCAACATTCCCATACCAATAGATACAGTTACATTAATCGTTTTACTACCTCTATGAATTGCAAATGGCTCCATTGCAACGGTCGTCCGTATACGTTCTGCAACACGAAACGCAACGTTTTCATCCGTGTCAGGCATAAGAACAACGAATTCTTCACCACCATAACGGCATACAAGATCAATACCTCGTACAGCTTTTTTAAGGCGCTGTGAAAACTCTTTAAGAACTTCATCTCCAGCATCATGACCGTATTTATCGTTAACTTGTTTAAAGTGATCAATATCAAGAATAAGAAGGCATAGATCTGCTTTGCCTCCCGCTGAATGATCCATAAGAGAACCCAAATGACTGGTAAGATGTCTTCTGTTATTCAAACCAGTCAGCGGATCAGTAACGGCCATAGTTACTGATTCCTGAAGGCTTTCACGCAATCTATCAGCATAACGTCTGCGACGAACCTGTGTTCTGGTTCTTGCGAGTAATTCCAGGCGATCAATTGGACGCAATAAATAATCATTAACACCAATGTCGAGTGCTCTTACAATTCTTCTTTCATCATCCATATCACCAAGAACCAGAATAGGGAGATGCCTTGTACGTTCCAGAGCACGAAGCTGACTGCACAAACGAAGCGGATCGCATCCTTCCAAAGCAAGACTTATAATACACAGATCAAAGTTTCCATCTGGTGCATTAATCAACGCGGCGTTGTGGTCTTTTTCAATAATAACAATGTGGTTTTGTTGCAAAGCGCTGCACATACGCTCTATTGAACTTACTCTGTCTTCAACTAAAAGCACACGACCGTTCAATCCATCTTCAGCGTTTGCTTTTGCCATGGCCCCGCCTAAGCCTCCTTCAGCAGGAGCAGCTCTGGTACGTAGCTCATCCGTCATTATTTTTATGCGTAAAAGACTTCTAACGCGTGCAAGCAAAGCGACTTCGTTTACTGGCTTGGTTAAAAAATCATCCGCTCCAGCTTCAAGGCCTTTTACACGATCTGCTGGCTGATCCAGAGCTGTAACAAGAACAATTGGAATGTGAGATGTTAGGGGTGAGTTTTTTAAGTGTTGACATACTTGAAACCCGTTCATTTCAGGCATCATTACATCAAGAAGAACAAGATCACACTCGCCTCGTTCACATATTTCAATTGCGTCTTTACCATTCATGGCTGTCAATACGGTAAGATATTCAGCAGAAAGTCTTGCCTCAAGCAATTTAACATTTGGTAGCAAGTCATCGACAACAAGAACACGACCAGACATAACGCAACACCCTTGACTTAACAATATTTCTTCAAACTAGATTGGCATCAGCCAACAAACTTTTTTACTGTCTCTAAAAATTTTTGTACTGAAATTGGTTTCGAAAGATAAGCTTCACAACCACCTTCACGTATTCTCTCTTCATCGCCTTTCATCGCAAATGCAGTTATTGCAATGACTGGTATATGCTTAACCTTATCATCATCTTTGAGCCATTTAGTTACTTCCAATCCAGAAACTTCAGGCAACTGTATGTCCATCAAAATTGCATCTGGCATATGTGTTTGAGCTAGGTTTATGGCATCCAGTCCATTTCTGGTTTGAATTGTGTTTATACCATGAGCCTGAAGAAGATCATTGAACAACTTCATGTTAAGCTCATTATCTTCAACGATGAGAACAGTTTTAGTCAAGATTCTGTCCTTTCCAATTTATGAAACTTTTATTAGCAGTTATGTTTTTGTGTATCTGTTTCAAACTGGAAAAGCCTTTATGAATTTCAACGTTAAATTATAGTGTGAAATTACGATCGACTCATGTGTATAGGGTTAATATGGGCTAAGTTTAACTGATAAACACGGGGACGTTCTGCAATATGGTTAAACAATTGAAAATGAAAAAATCAGATGCTCACGAAAATGCGGTCAAATGCCTGCATTTTTTAGCCTCTAATGAAGATTACTTGGGAGATTTTTTGAGTATTACAGGATTGGGTCCAGGTAATTTACGACAAGCTGCGCAGGACCCAAATTTTTTGAATGCTGTAATAACGTTTATTATGGACGATGAAAAGAGAGTTATGGATTGTGCAGCTGCAATAAATGTTGAACCAGAAGCTTTATCACAAACTTACAACATTCTTGTCGGATTTATAGATCATAATATAGATTAAAGGAGTTTTAAATCGCCTTTCGCCCAGTTTTCTTTTGTTTTGGCCATAAAACACAGATAATTACCCTCAGATATCGATTTGCGCGCATCACTCATCAAACTTTGATAATACCCAAGGTTATTCCACGTAAGCAACATCTGACCCAGCATTTCATCTGACTTTGTTAGATGGTGAAGATAGGCACGACTATAGTCTCGACTTGCAGGACAGTCAGATTCCTCATCAATAGGGCGATGGTCATTAGCATGCCTTGCGTTTTTAAAATTTATTTTACCAAACCGGGAGAAAGCTGTAGCGTGACGTCCAGCACGTGTTGGCATTACGCAGTCAAACATGTCTATTCCACGCGCAATGCATTCAATCAGATCATCAGGTGTCCCAACGCCCATAAGGTATCGAGGCTTGTCTTTTGGCAAAAAAGGCTCAGTACAATTTATTGTACGAAGCATTTCTGATTGAGGCTCCCCAACAGCAAGCCCTCCAATCGCGTAACCTTCAAAACCAAGATTGACCAGAGCTTCAGCACTTGATCGTCTCAGGTCCTCGTTGGTGCCTCCCTGTACAATTGCAAATAGTGCCCTGCCCTTTTGCAGTCCAAATTTCTGCTTGCACCGCTCTGCCCAACGAATGGAAAGACGCATGGCTCGCTCTATTTCGTTGATAGGTGCTGGCAAACGAATGCACTCATCAAGCTGCATGATTATATTGCTGTCTAGAAGGAGTTGAATCTCAATAGAGCGTTCTGGAGTAAGGGCATGTTTTGAGCCATCAATATGAGATTGAAAAATAACCCCATTTTCATCCAGTTTTCTCAAGCCTGACAAAGACATAACTTGAAAGCCACCAGAGTCAGTCAAAATAGGATGAGGCCAATTCATGAATGTATGAAGACCACCAAGCTCTGCAACACGCTCCGCGCCAGGACGTAACATGAGATGATAAGTATTTCCTAAAACAACATCCGCACCAAGTGCCCTTACCTGATCTGCGTACATGCCCTTGACAGTTCCAGCTGTACCAACCGGCATAAAAGCAGGTGTTCGTATAACTCCACGGGGCATTACAATTTCGCCAAGCCGTGCTTTTCCATCCACCTTTAAAAGATTAAAATCAAAACAGCTCATATATCTTTAGTGTTTCTAAATAAAAGGCTTGCATCGCCATAGGAATAAAACCTGTAGTTATTGCTGATAGCATGAGTATATGCAGCTTTCATTGTATCTACCCCGCAAAAAGCACAAACCAGCATAAATAAAGTAGATTTAGGCAGATGAAAATTGGTTAGAAGCACGTCTGCAGATTTAAATTTATACCCAGGGATCATAAATATACAGGTTTCACCTGAAAAAGGGTTGATAATACCATTACTGTCTGTTGCACTTTCTAAAAGGCGAAGAGTGGTTGTTCCAACAGCTATAATCCTTCCACCATTCTTGCGGGCAAGATTAAGCTTCCGAGTAGTGTCTTGACACAGATTACCCCACTCACCATGCATAACATGGTCATCCGTATCTTCAGATTTTACAGGTAAGAATGTCCCTGCCCCAACATGAAGAGTAACGGTTTCAATTGTAACACCCAGATTCTGAATTTGATCTACTAATTCGCTGGTTAAATGTAATCCAGCTGTAGGCGCTGCCACCGCGCCCTCCTGTTGAGCAAAAATGGTCTGATAGTCAGACGAATCTTGGGCATCAGCTTTTCTTTTTGACATAATGTATGGTGGAAGAGGCAACTCGCCGTGCTGAGCAATTGAAGTGTCTAGAACTGCGCCAGACACATTGAATTGCAGGACAACTTCACCAGAACTCATTTTTTCTGTGACAATAGCAGATAACTCATCTGCTCCAGATATAAAAATTATGGATTCTTTCAGTTTAAGTTTTTTAGATGGACGCACAAAGGCTTTCCAGCATGATAAATCAATACGCTGATGCAGCAAA
Organism: Hyphomicrobiales bacterium; assembly: GCA_025351165.1. GTDB lineage: Bacteria > Pseudomonadota > Alphaproteobacteria > Rhizobiales > Beijerinckiaceae > JAIELD01. The sequence goes on from JANXWK010000056.1 coordinate 10,644, forward strand.
ACCTCTATAGAGGCTTGCGTATCACCCCGTTTTCTCGTGCCCTTAAGTCTTGCACAAATGACTTTAGTATCATTTACAACAAGCACATCCCCTTTACGAAAAAAACAGGGTAAATCTAAAACATGCTTGTCTATGAAATCTTTACTGTCATTACAAACAACCAGTAGTTTAGCTGTTTCACGAGGAACTGAAGGTCTAAGAGCAATACACTCTTCTGGCAGTTTAAAGTTAAAATCAGAAACAAGCATAGGTTATTGTTATTCTGCAATTGCCATACGGGCAGAAATAATTTTGTCAGGATTTTGAACTGGCTCTCCTCGCTTAACAAGATCAATATTTTCCATTCCAGATACAACTTTGCCCCAAACAGTATATTGCTTGTTCAAAAAGCCTGCATCCTCAAAGCAAATGAAAAACTGACTATTAGCGGAATCTGGACTGGCAGAGCGTGCCATAGAACAGGTCCCTCTTACATGCGGCTCTGAGTTAAACTCAGCCTTTATGTTAGGGTAACTTGATCCCCCAGTACCGGTGCCTTTTGGACAGCCAGTCTGAGCCATGAAACCATCTATGACACGATGGAAAATTATACCATCATAAAATTTTTCATTAACTAATTTTTTAATGTGCCCAACGTGACCAGGAGCCAAATCAGGCCTCATTTCAATTTTAACTTCACCCTTGGTTGTTTCAAGTATTAGTGTGTTTTCAGTATCTGACATAATATTTCCTCTGCTTTCTTCAATTATTTTGTATCTGTCGCGGATTGCATTTTGAGAATTTTGTCTGGTTCGCTCACTGAGCCATTGCTTGCTTTATCACCTTTTTTGATTTTATCTACAATTTCCATGCCCTTTGATACCTGTCCAACGACTGTGTAGTTATTGTTCAAGAAAGAGCCTTCTGCAAACATGATAAAAAATTGTGAGTTGGCAGAATCTGGGCTGGAAGATCTTGCCATGCCAATGGTACCTCGCTTAAAAGGTTCTTTAGAGAATTCAGCTGGAATATTAGGTAGGTCAGATTTTCCTGTTCCCGTCCCTGTTGGGTCCCCGGTTTGAGCCATAAAACCATCAATAACACGATGAAAAACAACTCCATCGTAAAAACCACGTTTTATTAAAGTTTTAATTTGGGCAACATGTTTAGGCGCCAGGTCAGGGCGTAAATCAATGGTTATGCGTCCATCTTTCGTGTCCAGATAAACACTGTTGTCTTTATTTTGAGCAAAAACATTCGAAGTTCCTAAAAGAACAAAAACTGTCAGAATGAAATATAAACGTCTTATCATTTAAGTTATCCTAGGTGTTTAACATTGAAAATTTAAGTAACATCTTTTTAAAGACTATTTCAGGCACAAAACTTTCTATGCTGCCATTCATTGATGCTATCTGGCGTACGAGTGTTGATGTGATTGAACGCATAGCCGAAGATGCTGGCAAAAATACAGTCAAGATGTCGGGTTCCATAATCGTATTCATTCCTGACATCTGCATTTCATAGTCAAAATCTGTTCCATCCCTTAATCCTCTGACAATAAAGCTACAGTTATGTCTTTTGGCAGTTTTAACAAGAAGATCATCAAATGTAACGACATGAATAGAACAGTTTTTAATCGCAGAGCAAACGTCATTGAGCATTTCTAGCCGCTCTTGAGCTGTAAAAAGTGATAGTTTTAAGGGGTTAATTCCAACTCCGATAATAAGTTTATCAACCATTTTTGCCGCGCGTGCAATTATATCCAGATGGCCATTTGTAGGAGGATCAAAAGACCCTGCATAAAATGCAGCACGAATGTACATTAAACCAGAATCTCTGCTTCAGTACCATCATCTTCACACTGATCAGACCCCTCATCTGGAATACGTTCTACAGAGACCACATGCTCATTTTCATGTGTATTAAATACAATTACGCCCTGAGTTGAGCGCCCTGCGACCCTTATACCCTCAACTGGACAGCGTATAAGTTGCCCTGCATCGGATACAAGCATAATTTGATCGCTGTGTTCTACAGGAAATGATGCAACAAGAGTACCATTGCGGTCATTGACCGTCATGGCAACTATGCCCTTGCCACCACGCCCGGTTACTCTGTACTCGTAGGAGGAGCTTCTTTTGCCATACCCGTTCACGGAGAGGGTTAAAACAAACTGCTCTGCTGCTGAAAGCTCAACGTAACGCTCTTGATTGAGAGCTGCTATTTCTACAGTTTCGTCAGCATCTGCAGATGGTTCCTCTGCAGAGACCTCTCCAGCAATTGCACGGCTCATTTTGAGATAAGCCAATCTTTCACCAGAAGAAACTTCAAGATGTCTTAGAATAGATAGTGAAATAACTTTATCTTCGCCTCCAAGATTTATACCTCGAACGCCAACAGAATCGCGACCCTTGAAAACGCGCACATCAGTCACTTCAAATCGTATGCTTTGACCCTTTGCAGTCGTGAGCAAAACATCGTCATGTTCAGTACATATCTGCACATCGACGATTGCCTCTTCGCCTTCAAGCTTCATTGCAATTTTGCCAGCACGGTTTACATTGCTGAAGTCAGAAAGTTTATTACGTCTGACTGTTCCCCCAGTTGTTGCAAACATGACATCTAATGTTGTCCATGAAGTTTCATCTTCTGGTAATGCCATTATTGTTGTAATTCGCTCATTTTTATCAAGCGGAAGCATATTTATGAGCGCTTTGCCACGTCCTTGTGGAGTGGCAATGGGAAGACGCCAAACCTTTTCTTTGTAAACCTGACCCGCAGATGAAAAGAACAGCAAAGGTGCATGTGTTGAAGCTACAAACAGGCGTGTGACAAAATCCTCATCTTTTGTCTGCATGCCAGAACGGCCTTTACCACCGCGTCTTTGCGCACGGTAAGTTGAAAGCGGTACACGTTTAATGTATCCTGTGTGGGAGACCGTAACCACCATATCTTCCCGTGCTATTAAGTCTTCATCTTCCATATCGCTGACAAAATCAAGAATTTCTGTTTTGCGAGACGTCGCAAACGTGTCACGTACAGCTATCATTTCATCTTTAATGATTGTCATAATGCGTATGCGCGATGAAAGAATATCAAGCAAATCTTTGATTTTTAGCGCTATCTCGGATATTTGCGCTTCAATTTCATCACGCCCCAGTGCAGTTAACCGTTGCAGTCTTAAATCTAGAATAGCGCGCGCCTGCGTTTCAGACAGATAATAGGTCCCATCTGTTGAAACTACATGACGTGGATCATCTACCAAAGTAATTAATGCTGATACATCCTTTGCAGGCCAAGCTCTGTTCATAAGAGCTTCACGTGCACTTGCGGCATCCGCAGATGTTCGTATGGTATGGATAACCTCATCTATGTTGGCAACGGCAATTGCAAGCCCTACCAACACATGAGCTTGATCGCGCGCTTTGTTGAGACGGAACTTTGTACGTCGACTAACTACCTCTTCTCGAAAGCTTACAAAAGCCTGCAGCATATCAAGCAAGTTCATAATCTGTGGACGACCGCCATTGAGCGCAACCATATTTGCGCCAAAAGAACTTTGAAGTGCGGTGTAACGGTAAAGCTGATTAAGGACAACTTCTCCTACGGCATCCCGTTTGAGTTCAATGACAATGCGCATCCCTTCACGCGAGCTTTCATCACGAAGGTCAGAAATACCTTCGACCCGCTTCTCCCGCACCAGTTCAGCGATACGTTCAATTAAAGTTGCTTTGTTTACCTGATAGGGAATTTCTGTAAAAATGATCGCTTCACGATCTTTGCGAATTTCACCAATTGTGGCTTTTGCTCGCATGATTACGGAGCCACGTCCTGTTTGATAGGCTGAACGAATTCCCGCACGCCCTATTATAGTTGCCCCTGTGGGGAAATCAGGGCCAGGTACATGCTCCATAAGATCTTCAACGGTCAAATCAGGATTATCTATCAATGCAAGAGCAGCATTAATAACCTCTCCTAGATTATGAGGTGGAATGTTGGTCGCCATTCCTACAGCAATGCCGCCTGCCCCGTTAACGAGGAGATTAGGAAATCGTGCCGGAACAACCTTGGGTTCACGGAATTCTCCAGAGTAGTTCATCTGGAAGTCAACAGTATCTTCTTCAAGATCATCAAGAAGTGTCATTGCAACTTTTTGAAGTCTTGATTCTGTGTAACGGTCAGCAGCTGCAGAATCCCCATCTACAGAACCAAAATTACCCTGACCATCGATCAAGGGAACACGGAGCGAAAACTCCTGAGCCATGCGCACGAGCGCATCATAAACCGCCAGATTACCGTGAGGATGGTACTTACCCATAACGTCTCCAACCACACGGGCAGATTTTTTATAGGCCTTGTCTGGTGTAAAGCCGTTTTCGTACATTGTGTAGAGAATGCGCCTATGTACAGGCTTTAAACCGTCACGAACATCAGGCAATGCACGCGATACAATGACGCTCATGGCGTAATCAAGATAAGAACGTTTCATCTCATCTGTAATAAGTATCGGGCGGACGTCGCCACCTTCAGGCGGTGTGGATGATGTAGGGGGCTTTTCACTCAATGTTTTTAATCCTAATGTTCACCACATATTTGGGGCTTAAAATGGTACATCATCGTCAAGATCATGCGATTTAGAATTGCTAACAGATGCTTGACGTGCATTAGACTGACCGCCCCGAGCATAATCATTGTCAGACATATCTGAAACCTGCCCACCATCACCACCGCCACGCGAATCAAGCAGCGCTAGTTCCCCACGATAGCCTTGAAGTACAATCTCTGTCGAATATTTTTCAACGCCATTCTGCTCGTATTTGCGAGTCTGTAAAGCACCTTCAAGATATACTTTTGAACCTTTTTTGAGATAATTTTCGGCAACTTTGGCAAGTGTCTCATTAAATATAACAACTCTGTGCCATTCAGTTTTCTCTTTTTTTTCGCCTGTAGCTTTATCACGCCATACGTCAGATGTAGCTATTGCCAAGTTTACAATTGGACTACCAGAAGGCATGCGACGAACTTCAGGATCTTTTCCCAAATTGCCAACCAAAATAACCTTGTTGATACTACCAGCCATTTTTATACTCCGTAATTTGTGTTTATTATGCGCTATTTAAAACCAGCACGGACAAAGAATTAACTATATACATGATGCGATAAATTTTGAATTGTCAATGTTCTTTTTATGTTCTATTTTGACCAATTTATTGGCGGCTACTTATTTTTTATTCCCACTCAATTGTGCCTGGTGGCTTGCTCGTCACATCATAAACAACACGGTTGATACCTTTGACCTCATTTATAATTCTTGTAGCGACACGGCCAAGAAAATTCATGTCAAAAGGAAAAAAATCTGCCGTCATACCATCCACGGACGTTACAGCGCGTAAAGCAAGCACACTGTCATATGTACGCCCATCACCCATAACACCAACTGTGCGCACCGGCAGCAGGACGGCAAAAGCCTGCCAGATTGTATCATATAATCCAGCTTTACGGATTTCCTCCAGATAAATGCTATCGGCTTCACGCAATATGTTTAGTTTTTCAAGCGTAATTTCACCTGGGCACCGAATGGCAAGACCTGGGCCAGGAAATGGATGACGGCCAACAAAGGCCTCTGGTAAGCCTAGTTCTCGCCCCAAAACGCGCACTTCATCCTTGAATAACTCACGTAAAGGTTCAACCAGTTTCATATTCATGCGTTCTGGTAGACCGCCCACATTATGATGGCTCTTAATTGTAACAGAGGGGCCGCCACTGAATGAAACACTTTCAATTACATCTGGATACAGTGTGCCTTGAGCCAAAAATCCTGCTCCACCAATCTTTTTTGCTTCTGTTTCAAACACATCGATAAATAGTCGGCCTATGGTTTTACGCTTTGTTTCAGGATCGGAAATGCCCTTCAGCTCACCAAGAAACAATTCTGCTACATCCACATGCACAAGTGGTATATTGTAGCTGTTGCGAAAGAGGTTGACCACTTCATCAGCTTCAGCTTTGCGCATCAAGCCATGGTCAACAAATACGCAGGTAAGCTGCTCACCAATTGCTTCATGAATGAGCACGGCGGCAACAGTAGAGTCAACACCCCCAGATAGACCACAAATCACCCTGCCCGTTCCAACTTGAGCACGGATTTTGGAAATCATTTCAGAACGATAGGCTGACATTGTCCAATCAGACTTCAAGCCTGCAATCTTGTGTACAAAATTCTGCAAAAGTTTTGCACCATCTGGAGTATGAATAACTTCAGGGTGAAACATTACACTGTAAAAGCGGCGTTTTTCATCTGTTGCAATGGCAAAAGGTGCATTCTCTGAAGTTGCTTTAACATCAAAGCCTTCAGGTAATTGCGTTACCCGGTCTCCATGGCTCATCCATACTGTTTGTTGTGAACCAAGAGGCCATAATCCATCAAAAAGGGCACTTTGAGCCTTTATTTCAATTTCGGCGCGGCCAAATTCTGCTGCATGACCACTTTCCACTCTGCCCCCAAGCTGGAAAGTCATGGTTTGTTGCCCATAGCAAATTGCCAAAACGGGAATGCCCGCATCAAAAACAATTTTTGGAGCACGTGGGCTGCCCTCAGTCAAAACAGATGCAGGCCCACCAGACAAGATAACCGCTTTTGGATTAAGTTTAAAAAAAGCTTCATCAGCACTTTGAAAAGGATGAACTTCACAATAGACACCAGCTTCACGCACTCGCCGTGCAATAAGCTGTGTTACCTGTGAGCCAAAATCGATAATGAGTACTGCATTGTGAATTGAATCTGTCATAAGCTTTCGATTAAGCAAAACAGCTTGTTTATGCAATAAAATAAAACACAGGAAAAAACATGTTTTTTCTTAAATCGTGTAAAGCTGATGTAAGATTGAAGGTACATAGCAGTATCTATTAAACCTAATGCCTAACACTTCACTAAAGCTCAGTTGCCAAGATACGATTTTTAGCTGGACTTGACTATAAAACCTTCAACACTAAAAAAACAGTATAAAAATAATAACGGGGGTGTAACCTTGGCCACAAAAGACCTGTCAAAGAAATATGAAATCTGCATAGCTTGTTAGCCAAAATCCTTTTAAATAAATAAAAAATAAACTTAATATTAAGTCTGTGGCTGCTTTGTGCAGATTGAATGACCTCTAGATTTGTTTTTAAAGTAAAAGCATTTTATAATAAATAGCAGGTAATCAATATAAATAAATGTCTAGAATTCAAATCATTAAAGTCTAAAAGTTATAAAAGAATTACTAAAGAATTTAAATCATCTTACGGATAATTTTACTGTAAATAAAAATTAGTAATAGCAAGCAGATTAAAAATATTTGCAAAGCATCGTAACCACAATTGCTGTTTACAGGCGTCTTTATTTTACTAACCTCTACAGTAGAGAACAAACTTTATCTAAATAAATCTTTCAGATGTTACAACTTTTGATTTTAATAATTTTAAGTTTAAATTTGGAGTAAAGTAGTAAAATTTCCAAAACAATTTAAGTCACGAGACCAACCATGCTAAATATTTAATACGATCAATATTTATAACTTAGTTGGTTTCTGCTCACTTTAAAAACTAAAATTTATCAGTTTTACGTATTGCGCTTATGACTAATATCTCACCAATTATTTCAAAGTTTTGTGTAAAATTTGTAATTAATTGTTACATATAACTGTTAAACTTCACCTAGGTGCCCGTTTTGCCAATATCCTTTGCAAAGTGCGTCTATGCATGTCCAGTCGTCTGGCTGTCTCTGAAACGTTACGGCTGCAAAGCTCATAAACGCGCTGTATGTGCTCCCAGCGCACACGGTCAGCTGACATCGGATGATCTGGAATTTGGGTTTGCACCCCTGAAAGGGAACCAAGAGCTGCATGGATTTCGTCTGCATCCGCTGGCTTTGCCAGGTAATCAAAAGCCCCGATTTTTACAGCAGTTACAGCACTTGCAATATTGCCATAGCCTGTCAAAATTATACCGCGTGCATCAGGGCGCCGGCGTTTAAGCTCAGAAATAACATCCATTCCATTCCCATCTGTCAGACGCATGTCAATCACGGCAAAGGCTGGTGGATGTTCGCGTAAAGACGCCAGTCCCTCTTTTACAGAATCAGCAATTCTAACTTCGTAGCCACGGCTTTCCATAGCTCTTGCAAGTCTATTTAAAAAAACCTTATCATCATCAACAATCAAAAGGGATTTATCCTGCAACAGTGCTTTATCAACATCGCTTCCGTTAACGGTTTCAACTGCTTCAATCATGATACTTGAACCTTTTCATTTCTGGATACGTATAAACAATAATGACAGATCACATATTTACATAACCATATATTTTTGACCCAGTTTCGTAACCTGCCCTTGACCAGATTATTGTAACTACAGCGCCTTGATCTGGAGGATTTGCATTTTGGATTTCAAATCGCGCCCCAGAACGTTCAAGCAGTGTTTTTGCAATAAAAAGTCCTAGTCCCAGCCCACCTCTAGAACGCTCTTTAACTGATTCTGTTTTAAGCCTGCGAGTTGTCACATATGGATCTCCAAGACGCGACAGAACCTCTCTTGCAAAGCCTGGTCCATCATCACGAATAACCACACGAACTTCATGTTCGTTCCAATTTGCCAAAACTACAATAGTAGATTTAGCAAAATCAAGCGCATTTTCTATTAAATTGCCTAGGCCATACAATATACCTGGATTACGCGTTGAAACTGGTACATCACCCTTTCCCGCGCAAATAACTGAAATAATTATACCAAATGAACGATGTGGAGCGCTCACCTCTTCAATCAAATGCTCAAGGGTTAAAGTATCAAGAGGGCCTGTTGTTTCATCTCCAAGAGATGCAATATTGCCCAATATTTCACGACAGCGAGAAGCCTGCTGTTTTAGAGTTATGACATCATCTTTATGCTGGCTGCCTTTTGCAAGGCTGTGATCCAGCTCGTTTGCAATGAGTGCAATTGTGGCAAGAGGTGTACCAAGTTGGTGGGCAGCAGCTGCTGCAAGCCCATCAAGAACGCTGATATGCTGCTCACGCGCCAGAACAAACTCTGTTGCTGCTAACGCATCTGTTAACTGTCGAGCTTCCTCTGAAAGGCGCCAGGCATAAAGACCAATAAAAGCAAGGCTCAAAATGATGGAAAACCAAACCCCTGCAACATATGTGCTGGGCAATGCAAGCTCCGAATGGGCCATCCAGGGTAGTGGCTCATGCCAAAACGCCAGGAAACTCGTGCTCATGAGTGTAAGGATACCAAGAATTTGTGTATTTTTTGGAGACAGGATTGTTGCTGAAATGAGCACGGGTGCCAAAAACAAGGATGCAAATGGGTTTTGTAAACCACCAGTCAAATAAAGCAATGAAGCAAGCTGTAAAACATCATAGGATAATAGCGATGTTGCGGAGTTTTCATCAACCCTGTAGTTAAGTGGATATTTAAAGCGTAGCACAGTGTTCAGGCACGCTGACAAGCTTATTATGAGTAACGTTCCAGCAAGATTAAGCTTAAATTCTAAACCAAAATGAACAATAATAACTGCTGCAAACTGTCCAGCAATAGCAAGCCATCGCAATTTTATAAGTGTATCGAGCTTAAGGCTTTTTCTTTTAATTTCTCGCCCTGAATTTAACCACTCCAATTTCATCCACCCTTTTTAATGCAAAAATAACGAGCCTGCAAAATCATAAAATCAAGAATCATGAAACTAATAATCATAAACTTATATTTACCATTTTTAAGTGTACAGGAAATATTAGAAGTAAACTGTTTACATATTAACTCTTTTAGGAGGAAATGTAACGTTTAATAAGTCTGCACACATGCCAAGGGTTTTAACAACAACGAATGGCGTTTGTGCATTGCAGCATATTATGATAGATATTGTTGCACATGCTTTCTTTGAAGAATCTGGGACAAACACAATGCGCCAACATATGTCATATTACATGTATGAAGCTGCCTATGCATTTATGGGCCCTGCCCGTGCCATAAACGATGCAATGGGAATATATCTTAGCAGCTTCATGAATCCACTTGGCCTCACATCAGCAGGGCGCAATATTGCAGCTGCAAGCCAGATGTTCGAACGCGCAACACGTCGGTACAAAAAACCAGAATTTAGCCTGCCGACAACAATAGCTGATGGTAAAACCTTAAATATTACAGAAGAATATGTATGGGAAAAACCTTTTTGCAAATTGTTGCATTTCAAGCGCGAGTTTAACGGCAAGCTCTATGAGCCTGGGTCTGTTCAACCTAAAGTTATGATATGCGCGCCAATGTCAGGGCACTATGCTACGCTTTTACGTGGTACTGTTGAAGCCTTTTTGCCTGGCCACGACGTATACATAACAGACTGGGCTGATGCGCGCGATGTTTCATTATCAGCTGGCCCTTTTGATTTAAATGATTATATTGATTACGTCATTGAAATGCTTCAGTTTATTGGCCCGGATGTACATGTTATGGCAGTTTGTCAGCCATCAGTTCCAGTTTTGGCAGCAATTGCGCTTATGGAAGGTAAGAAAGACCCTAAATCACCGCGCTCCATGGTACTTATGGGTGGGCCAATTGACACACGTGAAAGTCCTACAGCTGTTAATAAACTTGCTGAAGAGCGTGGGATAGACTGGTTCAAGCGCAACTGTCTTGTACAGGTGCCTTTTCCACACGCTGGCGTCATGCGCAGTGTCTATCCAGGATTTTTGCAGTTGTCTGGATTTATGGCCATGAATATGGATCGTCATATGACTGCCCACTGGGACATGTTTCAGCACCTTGTTGCTGGCGATGAAGACTCAGCTGAAAAAAAGCAGGATTTTTATGATGAATATCTCGCAGTCATGGATTTGACAGCCGAGTTTTATCTGCAGACTGTTGATGAAGTGTTTGTCAAACATTCTCTTCCAAAAGGGGAAATGATGCATCGCGGTGAACGTGTAGATCTGCTTGCCATTCGCAACTGTGCAATTATGACAGTTGAAGGGGAGAATGATGACATTTCAGGTGTTGGCCAAACAAAAGCCACTCATCATCTTTGTGCAAATGTTCCTGCAGATAAACATCTTCATCATATGCAGAAGGACGTTGGACATTATGGCGTGTTTAACGGCTCAAGGTTTCGCAAGGAAATAGCGCCTGCAATTTCTGCCTTTATGCATAAGCATGACAGTGCTGATGCCAAAGTTTCTTCAAGAGTTGTGCCTTTAAGAGCCAAAGTGTCAAGATAGTTTATATTTAAAATGACAAAGAATTTTTGTCGCCTTTGCTTAAGAAACCTGATTATAGCTTGAATCTATGTTCTAGTCAGGAAATCACAATGCCAAAAGGGTACATCATCGGGCGGGTCACTGTAAATGATCCTGTAATCTATGCAGAATATGCAAAACTTTCTACAGAAGCTATACGCACTTATGGCGGCAAGCCTATAGTGCGCGGCGGTCAATATACAGCTGTACAGGGCGAAGCCAGGGCAAGAAACGTTGTGTTGGAGTTTGAAAGCTACGCTCGAGCACTGGAATTCTACCACTCACCGGAATATACTTTGGCAAAAGCAGTTCGTACACCTGTCAGTATAGGTGAGTTTGTTGTTGTTGAGGGCGCAGAATAGCCAAAACAGGACGAGTATTATGGATGATCTTCGCATTGTCGTAACAGGTTCCGCTGGCCGCATGGGTAGAATGCTGGTTAAAGCCATACATGATACACATGGATGCAAACTTGTAGGCGCCCTTGAACGGCAAGGGTCAGTTGCAGTTGGCGAAGATGCAGGCCTGTTGGCAGGGACTGGCAAGGCAACAGTCAAGATAACTGATAATCCACTTGAAGCTTTGCTGAATGCAGATGCGCTTCTTGATTTTACAACACCTGCCAATACAGTTGAGCTTTCTGGACTGGCAGCGCAGGCCAAGCTTGTTCATGTTATTGGCACTACTGGACTATCAGATGATGACTTTGCAAAACTTGCAGCTGCAAGCCGTCACGCTGTCATCATTCAATCCGGCAATATGAGTTTAGGGGTTAATTTATTGGCTGCCCTTATCAAGCAGGCAACAGCGGCTCTTGATACTGACTACGATATTGAAATTGTGGAAATGCATCATAGACACAAGGTTGACGCTCCCTCTGGCACAGCACTTTTATTGGGCGAGGCTGCTGCACTTGGGCGGAGAGTTAGCCTGAAAGAAAAGTCTGTACGGGTAAGGGATGGATATACTGGAGAGCGAACTGATGGTGATATTGGTTTTGCATCCATGCGTGGTGGAAGCGTTATTGGTGACCATACAGTTATTCTAGCTGGAAATGGCGAGCGCCTGGAATTTAAACATATTGCAGAAGACCGTAATATTTTTGCCAATGGAGCCGTTAAGGCTGCCCTTTGGGGTAAAGGCAAAAAGCCAGGATTTTACACCATGAGTGATGTTTTGGGTGTATAATCTATTTAACTAAAAAGGATTAAGATTATAATGAGCAGACTTCTGGTTCTTTGCCGTCATGGACAAAGTGAATGGAACTTGAAAAATCTTTTTACTGGATGGAGAGACCCAGATCTGACGATAAAAGGTATTGATGAGGCCAAAAAGGCCGGAGAGCGCCTCAAGGCAATGGGTATAAGGTTTGATGTCTGCTTTACCTCTGTTTTAACGCGTGCGCAGAATACAGCAAATCTCATTCTGACTGAACTCGAACAGGCTGATCTGGAAACACATAAAAACCTGGCACTAAATGAACGTGACTATGGTGATCTAAATGGCCTGAACAAGGATGATGCCTGCGCCAAATGGGGCGAGGATCAAGTACACATCTGGCGCCGCTCCTATGATGTTCCCCCGCCTGGTGGAGAAAGCCTGAAAGATACAGCAGCTCGCGTATTGCCTTATTATGTGCATGATATTTTGCCAGCAGTGCTATCAGGAAAAATAACGCTTGTTGCAGCGCATGGTAATTCTCTTCGGGCATTAATTATGGCAATGGAAGGCCTGACACCAGAGGAAATCATCGCAAGAGAACTTGAGACAGGCGTTCCACTTGTCTACAACCTAAACGCTGACTCAAGCGTTGAATCTGTTAAGATTTTAAAATAAAGAAGGTTGACGATGCCAGAATTGTTGCCAGGCCTCGTCTATCACCCTGGTTTTTTCAATCGCACCCAGCAGGAAAATCTGCTCAAGGAGTTGCGCCGTATTATGCGCGCAGCCCCTTTATTCACACCACGAATGCCACGCACTGATAAGCCATGGTCTGTGCGTATGACTAATTGCGGCTCATTGGGTTGGGTATCAGATAAATCTGGTTATCGTTATCAGCACTTGCATCCCGACAGAAATGAACCATGGCCAGACATTCCTCAAACCTTGCTGGATGCCTGGAAAAAGCTGACAAACTATGCATATGATCCAGAGGCCTGTCTTATAAATTTTTATTCGACATCTGCAAAAATGGGGTTGCACCAGGATAAGGATGAAAATGATTTTAATGCACCAGTTTTGTCTTTTTCACTTGGTGATTCAGCCTTGTTCAGAATTGGCGGACTTGAACGGGGTGGCAAAACAAAATCTCTGAAACTTGAGAGTGGTGATGCTCTGGTAAT
>JANXWK010000040.1 GCA_025351165.1 Hyphomicrobiales bacterium
CGCTCCTCCGGGTCGGGAGAAGCGCGTGCCAGCTGAGGTTGTTCAGTCGTGTGTTTTTTTCAGTTACCCTCCTTCTTTTGTTCGCATATCGTTCTTTTTTCCCGGCCCTGTGCCGGGTGACGTAGGGATCCTGTCTGTTTGACCTGGGCGCGGGTCAGGTGGTGAAGTGATCCAGTGATCCGGTGATGGCGTGTCAGGATCCGGCTTCCCTTTCTTCGCGCTTCCTCCTTGCATCAACCCAGGGCGCGGCCACGCGCAGCCCGCCAGGGATGAGCGTGGCTGTTCTCGCGTCTTTGCCTCGTTGACCACGCTGGGCACGTGACTTACATGCCCGCGAGGATGTACATGAAACTGCGCCGATAAGTGCCCTCATGCTTAAAGAGTTTTTCTTACCCGTGTGTTGTGAAGTGCTGTACTGTGGGGCTTTAGATGGATGCAAAGAATTCAGGGTTAAAAGTTCAAAAAAAATCAGGTTACGAGAAACATGACAAAAAAACAGCCTCTCATCAGGGCAGTCGCGTTTCATCAAAAAAAACCGTCCAGCCGCTCTATGACGAGATTCTTCGCCGCTTGGAGAACAGCACGGTGACGACAGTGGTCGCGGAATCCATCGAAAATTACGCGACCAGTCAAATCAACGGTCGCCGGGTCAAAGTGTTGGCGCAGGTGGTGCCGGACCTGGTCTTCAGGGAGATCCAAGAGGTGCTGAAGGCAAAACCGATCTGGTACAGGAAACCTGGAGAAGACAAGGCGAACCCGGCCTCGATCTACTGGTTCAAGAACCGCGAACAGTGGTGGGATGGCCTCTGGAACACGCTCAAGCCTGGGTTTCAGAACCTCATGGCACCTGTTGTTCCGCCAACACCGGCCTGGAATGTGCAGGTGAAGCGCCTGATAGGACGGGTGTTGGAGTCCGCGATGAAGGAGCCGGGCCGTGGGCCAACGGTCCTTCAGGTGCCGCCCGGCCTGGGCAAAACAACCGGTACAATTGAAGCTTTGTGTAAACCAGCGCCCGGCACGCGTGCCTTGGCGAGAGGCAAGCACCTGAAGATCCTCTGGTTTGTCCGGGAATCGAGAGTGACCGAAAAAAGCAGCGGAAGAGCGCGCGTCTCGCTGGGCAGTGAAGTGCTCGTCGAGTTCGAGCGCTGCGGAGCTTCGGCGCAGGTGATCGAGAGTCAGGGTGACGCGGCCGCCTCGGCGGCTCAGCAGAATCGCGGACGGTGGAGGACGAATGCCTTTCAACCTGAGGTGAGGATTCTGGCGCATGCATACCTGCCATTGATGTTCCGGGACACCGCTGCGACGGGATCGGCCGCTGTCTGGCTCGACAGGCTCAAACAGCAGGCCGACCTGGTGGTGATCGACGAGGATCCATTGCAGAGCCTGGTGTTCACCGAGACCGATCTGCCTGATCTGCCGGTCTGGCCCGAACTGGTGGAGTTGATGGAGGCGGAAGGAGTGCTGCGCCCCGGTGAGGGCGCGCTCAAGTATCCGCACCGTCCGGCAGAGGTTGGCGGACAGAAGGAGGCCTACTGGGAACCGCGGCGCGAAGACCCTGACCAGCTGTTCCGTGGGACCCACCAGCGAATGACACTGGAAGATCACGACGCCTGGATGCGGCTCTGGGCCGACACCCTGACGGCACCTGCAAGGAAGACGACATCACGGTCTTCGGCAGCCGTTTGGGACAGGTTCAGTCAGGCACTGTTTGTGACCTGCAGTGGCAGATGGTCTGCCAGGTGGCCTGAAAAGCCAACCGAGGCGCGGGTAAACGCCGAGCATCAGGTGCTGAAGACGAAACTGGCTGACTTTATCGGTGCGTTGAAATTCGATCTCATGGGGTGTCTAAGCGGGGCATCATCGACCCTGCGCTTTGGCCTGCTGTGGGTACCGGACCTGGATGAGCCGGCCCAGGTTCAACTGCGGCTGAGGTTCAGCTTCCTGAAGCCGCTCGCGTTCACTGGCGGCCCGTCAGGAGCGCCTCTGCCTGTGGTAATTCTCGATGCTTACGCCGATGAACAGCGGTACCAGAAGATGTTTGGACCTTCGACCGTCTTGGAGGGGCTGAAGCACGACGCGGCCTTTGAACTTCAGGTGGAACAGTTGGACCTGGCGAAGGAACTCCAGAAGTTCACTGTCACGACGGGCTTCGCTCAGCGTCATCTGCTGCGGTTGATGACAGAGAGTACCCTGCTCCTGCTGAACAAGCACCAGCGTCTTCCCCGGCGCGTCCTGTTTCTGGGTGACGACCTGCGCGCTTTTCTGGAACAGCGCCGCGCAAGTCGCAAGCATCCCTGCCGCCCCGGAACGCTCTTC
>JANXWK010000044.1 GCA_025351165.1 Hyphomicrobiales bacterium
AAAAGGAGGCGCATTATGGATGCAGCTTTATTGCCCCTTATTGCCAATATTGATGCCCAGCACGCAGCTCTTGCACTTTGGGCATTAAGTTCAACTGCCTTCAACATCAAACTTCTTACAGCTTTGAACGAAGCGCATAGCCGTTTTAACGCCTTTGTCCATGAGCTGTCCCTGTTCAACAGACGGCTTGATCCAACTCTTCCCTTAAAAACCAAACCTTCTTTAAAGCCTAAGGAGCCAACATGATACCAAGATTATCGGGATTTAAAGGGGCAGTTGCGCCCCAGTCAAACGAGGCATCCACATTGCCCACACGCATGGAAGCTCAAAAAGTCATCAAGCAATTTTTCAGCTTGATTGAGCATTTTCAAATACCAGAGGCTGTCCCAGCCCCTGAAACAAAACAGAGCATTAGGCGCAAACCAAAAGGGAGGAGAGCAAATGGGTCAAACTGAACAGAAAACCTTTAAACAGGAGGTGAAGTTTATGAGTGCGCCCGTTGCAACTATTGGCGTTGATGGGGTATTTGAAGGCTATGGCAGTCTATTTGGAGTTGCCGATCTTGGCGGCGATATTGTGGTTGCTGGCGCATTCAAGGACAGCCTCATTAAGCGTGGGGCATTGGGCGTAAAGCTGCTCTGGTCACACGATCCTGCCCAGCCAATTGGCACTTGGCAGGTGATTAAAGAGGATAGTAAAGGCCTTTATGTGCGTGGGCAGCTTGATTTTGCAGTCGCCAAAGCAAAGGAAGTTTATGCCCTTTTAAAATCAGGTGCGGTAGATGGTTTATCCATTGGGTTTAAAACGCAGCGCAGTCGCAAGGACATGAAATCTGGCGGTCGGCGGCTTGAGAAAGTTGATCTTTGGGAGGTGTCTATTGTCACTTTCCCCATGTTGCCACAGGCGCGTGTTTCAGCCGTCAAGCGTGCCAGAACGCTCTCACATTCTTACACAGAGTCTGAAACGCGCGCAATTGCCCGTGCAATCCGCCATGCAGCAGCAGCTTTTGTAAACTGATTCAGTGAAATTCTAATCCTTCTCAAGGATTAGCAAGGGCAAATGCCCGCCCGCACTTAATGTGCGGAAGACATTGATTTTTGTATAAAAATTAATGTTCTCAACCCCTAAACTTAAAGGACCTGTTATGACATCCAATACGCATGAGATAAAATCATCTGGCTACGATCTGGCGCAGGAATTTGACAATTTCAGGCAGGGATTTGAAGCTTACAAGGAAACCAATGATGCAGAAGTAAACAGAATTAAAAAGAAAGGCAGCGCAGATGTTCTGATAACAGAAAAATTGGCTCGCATTGATGATTTTATGGACGAGGCAAAATCAAGCCTGGATCGCGCAACCTTGCGCAACCGCCGCCCAGCTTTAGGAGCTTCAGACACAGATAACACAACATATGAACAGCGTGAGCATAAAAAAGCGTTTAATGCCTATATGCGCGCTGGTGAAACAGCCAACCTGAAACGATTGGAGGAAAAAGCACTTTCTGTTGGGTCAGGGCCAGATGGCGGGTATCTGGTGCCAGTGCCAGCAGAGCGCGAACTGGTACGCCGCATGTCGCAGGCCTCTCCAATTCGTGCATTGGCAACAGTGCGTGAAATTTCAGGAGCATCACTCAAAAAAGCCTATAGTTTTGCAGGTCCTCAAGCGGGGTGGGTGGCAGAAACGGCAGCACGCACCTCTGGTACAACACAGCAGATTGCAGATTTAACCTTTCCTGCGGCTGAACTTTTTGCAATGCCCGCAGCAACACAAACCCTGCTGGATGATGGTATAGTCGATATTGAAGCCTGGATCATGGATGAAGTTGCTGTTGTATTTGCAGAACAGGAGGGTGCAGCTTTTGTCAATGGTGATGGCGTGAACAAGCCAAAAGGCTTTCAGGCATATACTAAAATAGCGCAGGCTTCATGGACCCCGGACAAGCTTGGCTATGTGGCAACGGGTGTGGCAGGAGCCTTTCCTGCAAGTAACCCGTCTGACATTCTGATTGATCATATTTACAGCCTGAAAGCTGGGTATCGTCAAAATGCCAATTTTGTCATGAACCGTAAAACACAGAGCCAAATCCGCAAATTTAAAGCTTCAACGGGTGAATATCTGTGGTTACCCCCTGTATCAATTGGTGCGCCTGCCACACTTATGGGTTTTCCTGTAACAGAAGCTGAGGATATGCCAGATATTGCCACAGATTCAACAGCTTTGGCTTTTGGTGATTTTATGCGGGGTTATATGATCGTGGATCGTGTTGGGGTGCGCATCCTGCGCGATCCATATTCCAATAAGCCATATGTGATGTTCTACACCACAAAACGTGTAGGCGGCGGCGTGCAGGATTTTGATGCCATAAAGTTTCTAAAATTCGGCGTGTCCTGATTTTAAAGCCTCTCCCGACTTGCAGAACGCCTCTCATTCGGGAGGCGTTTTGCTTTTTAAAACAGGTGTTTCATGCAGCCAGATTTTGATTTTGATTTAAACAGGCGCAAAAAGGATATGGCTGCTGCAACAATAGTCTATTACGCAAAGCGTATCAGCCTGATATTACCAGGCTTTAACCCCAATCAGCCCCGTGACGATCAAGGGCGTTGGGCTGATACAGGCACTACACATAAACCCCTAAGCGATATTCAACTTGTTGATGCTGGTAATTCACAGGTTTATACCAAACCAGTTTCAAATTTTGATGGAAATGGAGCGTGTTATGAGCAGTGCAAACATCTAATGTATATAGGTCATGGAAATGAATACAGAGCTTGTTATTTAAGATGCCTACGGCAAAACTAGTGTAATGTTTAAAAAGGTAAGTATAAATGAACAGACAATTTGCGATCCAGTCCTCAGAAGCCATTAAACGAGCTGTAAAAGAGCTTCATTCTGTTGTTATGGCAATGCAGCATTTGGAATTCAGCGAAAAAGCTGAATATGAAAAATCATTGGGAATTTTGAT
>JANXWK010000058.1 GCA_025351165.1 Hyphomicrobiales bacterium
CTGACCGTAGAAGCAAGGCGCTGACATTCATAGGCTATCATGCCAAACGCAAAAAATGGCAGGTAGAGTGCCAATCCTGCTTTTTTCAAAAATGGCTTGATGGCAAGCGATAGAATAAGGAGGGCAAAGGGCAAGACCCAGCTTGGTAGCCTGCCCCGCATTAAATCGGCTGCAAAAGCGCTTGCGGGTAGCACAAAAATATAAAACAGCCACTCATATTTCAAAGACCACAAAACATAGGCGTTGATCTTGCCGCTTTCGGCATATCCTAGCAAAGGCGGTTGACCCTGACTGAAAATCCATGAGCTTGCTGCCTTAAAATAGGCATTATCAAGCGGTTGTGCGGTGCGCAGTGTGATAATGAGAGTGATAATCGCAACTGAAACCGCAACCAGCGGAACAATACGAAATATGCGCGATATGTAAACTCGCAGCCAGCTGGTTTTGGCAAAGCCTGCCATAATTTTAGGAGCAAAAACCAGCCCAGTCACCATAAAAAACAAGCTGACAGCCCCGCTGCCAAAATTGTTGAAAATGGTGTTTGAAGGCGCCGCCCAGAGCGCACCAGATTTTGAAATCTCCATATAGATGATGAAATGATGAAACAGCACAAAAAGCGCAAGATACCCCCGCAACCCGTCTATGCAGCTAATGCGGTTTGTATCTTGCGGAAGCGGAAAACCCCTTTTCGCTAAAAATGAGGCGACTGCTACAGCGCATAAACAGCTGACGGAGATAGCAATAAGTATGGATATAAAACTCATGAATATTCAGGCTAGTGGACGAAAATTACGCTCAAACCTACGCCTCATAACTGGAATATGCCAAGAAGAAAATTCATGATAGTTACACAGTCCAGCAAGTCCAGAGTCTAACATTACTGTGAAGTTGAATAACTTGCGCTTATCCCCCGTGCGTGCAAAATTTGATGTTGATGTTGTCAATTGGTTCAAAGGGCAGGGGCATGGCTATCAAACCAGAGTGAATGCTGTTTAAGACATTACATGGAAGCGCACAAGCGGTCGGGATAAAATACGTTATACAGTGCGGATAGCAAAATTATTATAAACATAAATTCACTTTAGGTATCTCGCAGGTTCAACAATAAAGGCCGTGCTACAGCAGCCTCTATTTTAAGCTTCAAAACTTTATAAGGATTGCCTTTGACCTAAACAATATTTAGTAAACTTAAGTAAATGTCTCTCAATTAAAATATACAAAATGCAACCTGCTATTAAAGTTAACAGAAGTGTAAAACTATAAGCTGTGTACGGATGTAGTTTTAAAAATGGCAGACCTAATAATTTAATCCAAGTTTTTACAAACAAACCTTCAAAAGCCTCATGTGTAAGATATATTGAATAGGAAGAATTACCAAGTAAAACTAAATATGTATTTTGAAAAAGATTATGGCTTCTCTCAAAACTAACGGCAGCAAGTATAAACAATCCAAAGCACAATGCATACGGGAAAAATGCTGCTTTATCGATGTAACCTTGCGTCTCAAGATACATAATTATAAAAAAAGTGATTAACCCATACATAGTTAGGTAGAGTGGTTTAAGGTTAAACTTTTTTTCATATAAAGAGTAAACGAACATTCCAATCAGGAAGTCTAAATTATACATTGAAAAATATGTATTTATTGCAGTTCTATTTTCAGGTTGCGCATACGTAAAGTTTAGGAGACAAAGTAGCTGCCATAACATGAATAAAACAATTCCTAAACGTTTATGTAGTATAAGGAATGAAAAAATAAAATAGAATGTAATTTCATGAAACAAAGTCCATGCTTGAGATATTGGTAATTTAAAATTCTCAAATGGTACAAGTGTAATAACAGTCAACCACTTGGGCATAGTGTCAGGATTTACAGATTTAGAACTAAAGCCAAGCGCTGCTAGACCACAAAATATCCCTACATATAGCCAATAAATTGGATATATGCGCGTAAATCGCTTCTTTAAAAATTCAATAAACTGCGAAGGTTTGCCTACATCTTTTTTGTGCGCCATCATAATTATAAAACCAGACAACACAAAAAAGAAATCAACACCAAGATTCATACGCCAAGTTACAGATTCAAATGTACGAGTTCCTATGTATCTTTCATCACCGAACATAATAGAAAGGTGATAAGCTGCTACAGCAATTGCCGCAAAACCTCTGAAAATTTGTAATGAAAAAATCATAACGATCTTGCCTGAGTGACTTATGTATTTGTGTTTGTGCTAAATAATTCAAACTTAAGTTTAAAACATAGAAAGGCTGCCATTGGGCAGCCTTTCTATTTAAGTTATAGATTATGGTCGTGTTGGATCATTTTTTTTGTGATTAATCTTTTCCAAAAAGTCTACAACTTTTCGGGATCAGTCACTAGTAATCCATACCGCCCATGCCGCCCATTCCGCCGCCGCCCATAGATGGCGCTGCGTCTTTTTTAGGTAGCTCAGCAATCATGGCTTCTGTTGTAATCAACAAGCCAGCGATTGAGGCCGCATCCTGAATGGCAGTACGCACAACCTTGGTTGGGTCGATAATACCAGCCTTGATGAGGTCAACATATTCGCCTGTCTGCGCATTATACCCAAAGGCATAATCTGAAGACTCAAGCAGTTTACCAACGATAACCGCTGAATCATCACCAGCATTTTCAATGATCTGACGGGCAGGAGCACTGATTGCCTTGCGAACAATCTCAACGCCTGTTTTCTGATCTTCGTTCAATGTCTTGATGTTTGACACAGTGGACAATGCGCGCAGCAAAGCAACGCCGCCGCCTGGCAAAATGCCCTCTTCAACCGCAGCGCGTGTTGCATTCAATGCATCGTCAACGCGGTCTTTTTTCTCTTTCACTTCAACTTCAGTTGCACCACCAACGCGAATGACAGCAACACCGCCTGCCAATTTTGCAAGACGCTCCTGAAGTTTTTCACGATCGTAATCTGATGTTGTTTCTTCAATCTGTGCCTTGATTTGTGAAACGCGGGCTTCGATGTCAGCTTTTGCGCCAATACCATCGATGATCGTTGTTGTTTCTTTTTCAATACGCACTTTTTTCGCACGGCCAAGCATGTCAAGCGTTACGCTTTCCAGCTTGATGCCAAGATCTTCTGCAATCATCTGCGCGCCTGTCAGGATTGCGATGTCTTCAAGCATAGCCTTACGACGATCACCAAAACCAGGAGCCTTGACAGCAGCAATTTTCAAACCACCACGCAGCTTGTTCACAACAAGAGTTGCAAGAGCTTCGCCCTCAACATCTTCAGCAATGATAAGCAATGGCTTGCCTGTCTGTACAACGGCTTCCAGAATTGGCAGCATTGCCTGCAAGGAAGAAAGTTTCTTCTCGTGGATGAGAATATATGGATCTTCAAGTTCCGCAGCCATTTTATCAGCATTTGTCACAAAATAGGGTGACAAATAACCACGATCGAACTGCATGCCTTCAACAACATCAAGTTCTGTTTCAGCAGTTTTAGCTTCTTCAACAGTGATAACGCCTTCATTACCAACTTTTTCCATCGCTTTGGCAATCATTTCACCAACTGATGTATCACCATTGGCAGAAATTGTACCAACCTGGGCAACTTCAGCGTTTGAAGTTACTTTTTTGGAATTCTTTTTGAGATCAGCAACAATGGCTTCAACAGCCAGATCAATGCCGCGCTTCAAATCCATTGGGTTCATGCCGGCAGCAACTGATTTTGCGCCTTCACGAACGATTGCCTGTGCAAGCACAGTTGCAGTTGTTGTCCCATCACCCGCATGGTCGTTCTGGCGAGATGCCACTTCACGAACCATTTGCGCGCCCATGTTTTCAAACTTGTCAGCAAGTTCGATTTCTTTGGCAACAGTCACACCATCTTTAGTGATGCGTGGTGCACCAAAAGACTTGTCGATGATAACATTACGACCCTTTGGGCCAAGTGTTACTTTTACTGCGTTTGCAAGAATATCAACACCGCGAAGCATTTTATCTCTGGCTTCGGTGGAAAATTTTACGTCTTTAGCTGCCATGTTGGTCAAGCTCCCAGTTGAATGAAATAAAGAAGATAACTACTGACCATTGCCAGTAATTAAGGGCGACTGCCCGCCCGCACCCATGTGCGGAATTCATGATTTTAATTTTTTAAAGTCATGACAAACTGATTTAAGCAGCGATAACGCCCATAATGTCAGATTCCTTCATAATGAGGAGGTCTTTGCCATCAATTTTAACTTCAGTGCCAGACCATTTGCCAAACAGCACTTTGTCGCCAGCTTTAACATCAAGCGCTACAAGCTTGCCGCTTTCATCGCGTGCACCAGAACCTACAGCAACAATTTCACCTTCTTGCGGCTTTTCTTGAGCTGTTTCAGGAATGATTATTCCACCTTTGGTTTTTTCAGCACTTTCAAGGCGGCGTACAACAACGCGGTCATGTAGGGGGCGGAAATTCATGTGTATGTTTCCTTATGTCTTCAATGAGGTATCAGTTTAGAAATAGCTGATGGATTACCAGCTTGTTTTAATCAGGTAAAATTCACCTGATGACGCTTATTAGCACTCCTTGTGTATGAGTGCTAACGGTACAGATGAGATAATCTTGCAGCTGTTTTTTGTCAAGACCAACTCAAAAGAAATACAGATTCTGTTAAATAATTTTTTTGAAAGTCTTTCTTATCAAAACTGCTCTAGGAAATAAAAACACACTCTTGAATATGTTGACGCCAGATGTTGATGATTATTACATTTATACTTAATTCAGTCTTCAACCTTGTCATTGGCTTGATGGTTGCAAAGTTTTTAGGCCCAGCAGAATTTGGTCGTTATGCATTGGCGCAATCCATAGGCATTGTTTTTAACACCGTTTTCATAGATTGGTTACGCCATTCAGTTACTCGCTTTTATAAAGGCGACGATGAAAAATCTGCATCAGTAAGAGCAACCCTTGAACTTACACTTGGCATGTCCTGCATCTTGATTTGCCTGGTTTCAGGCATTGGCATTCTGGCAGGTGTTGATTTTAATCTTGGATTATCTTTGGCACTTATCGCACCACTTATTGGTATAACCAACGGGCTGTTTGATTTCACAACAGCAATGCTGCGTGCAGAATTTAGAAACAAGCCCTACGGGCAGGCCATAATCGTAAAGAACATGTTGTCTGTCGTACTTATAATTGGCGGTGCTTATTTTTATCAAAGTTCTGTTATGGCCCTTGCTGGCCTTTGTTTGTCAATTCTAGTTTCGATAGCATCTATATGGAAATATATACGTTACCCTGTGCCATCCATTACACAAGCCTCATTTAAATACCTGAGAATGTTTGCATATTACGCCCTGCCAATCATGTTTGCCAATGTGTTGATTCAGGCCATTCCACTGTTTAACCGAACACTTATTTCACAAAAAATTGGATTTGATGCAACGGGCCAATATTCGCTGGCATATGATTTGGGAACAAGAATTATGGCAGGCATTGGCTCTGCAATAGATATACTTTTGTTGCAGCTTGCCATTAAGGCAGATCATGATTTTGGGCAAAAAGCTGCCAAGGAACAGGTATCGCGGAACCTGGGTCTTGTGATTGCAGTAATGTTACCTCTGTGTCTGGGACTTTGGCTAGTATTGCCAAGTTTTGCAGCTGTTTTTGTACCACATTCTTTCAGAGGTGATTTTTTAATTTTATTTGAGGCTTTGTTACCTGGCTTTTTTGCATACGCACTGCTTTTTTTTGGCCTTCATCAAGTGTTTTTTCTATCCAAGAAAACATGGCCTTTAGTAGTGGCAAGTGGTTTGGCATTGAGCATGAACATTATGTGCATTATTGTATTCAACCCGCAGACATTGGTTCTTATTGCGCAGATTCAAAGCTTTGCCATGGGTATGGCATTTTTAGCAGGATGTATTTTTATTTTTAATATGTTTCCAGTTACGCCATCCCTGAAGGACACGGGCGCAGTATGTCTAGCATCAAGTCTTATGGCTGGATCAACAATATTTATGAGAAGCTGGACACCAGGAGTTGCAACTTTAATGCTAACAGCAGCGGTCGGAGGTTTCATTTATATGCTGGTTTTGTACGCGCTGGATATGGCTGGACTGCGTACCAGAATAAACAGTCTAATCAAATAAGGCATCAATTTCAAGCTGGTTCACATGGCCTATTTCTTCATCCACCATTTTAGGGCCATTAGCCAAGGCGTGGTCACCGATGGAACTTTCCTGATGTGCCTTGGCTGTAGCTTCAATTTCCAGCAGATGATCAAGTGCCTCAAGGCCGCCCCATATATTTGTAAGACGTGATATTTGCCGTTCCACAAAAGAAAGCGTATCACAAACACGCGCTATGCGCTGGCCTGTGAGATCCTGAAAATGACAGGATTCAAATATTTTTGAAATTTCTACATCCATTTGGTCGAGGCTAGGAGTAATATCAGCCTTGTTGGCAGCCTGTAGGCGAACCTTGATGAGTTCTTTGCTGACAGCTTCGGCAGAGGTTAAAATCGTGTTGGCCGCCGCCGCTGTTTGCGACACAACAGCGCCAAGTTCATCAGATAGCTGATCCATACCCACAGTGGAGGGTGCGCCAACGTGCAATGATGCCATTTCCTTGCGCGTGCTGTTGATTGAGCTTTCAATATCTTGCAGATCAGTACGAAGTTTCATCACCTCAGAAATTTCGTGGCGATAGGCTTCAACAATATCTACCATGATTTTGCCAGCAGGTTTAACGGCAAGCTTCAGCTCGCGTATTTCCTGCAATATGGCTTCAACACCTGCAGAGTTAAAGACAGGTTCAGGCGTTACTGCAAGGGCAGGGACGCTAAAATCTTCAGTCTGCTCAATTCGAAATCGTTTTAAAGGTGCTGTCATGGTGCATGATCTTCCATATTAGAAGTATCACGCTAGCGTAACAGGTGTAAAATATTGGTTATGAGCATAAAAAATTATCCAGTAAGCAGTTTATGCACATACCCAATAGGTTATTGGCTTTTAAACACCTTTTTACTTTTATCAACTTGATCTTATGCCAGCCTTGTTTGATATATTGCGTGCTCTGTTGGATGCATTATCCGCTGGAGGCTGGTTATTGACTGTACTAAGTCCATCAAGTTTGGAAACCATATTCAAGATCACCTCCATCCTTTGAGATAAGATTTTAGAGACATATTTTGTTGCGACCATTTGTGTGATAGAATGAGATAAATCATCACCCAGGTACTGTAATGAGTTTTAATTGGAAGGTTTTGTTGAAAATGCTTCCATGTTTTCTGTAGTGTCTAGTTGAACTATGTATCAGCGGGTACATTAATGATGTTCCAATATGGTGTAATGGGCGCAGCCTCTCCCATTTTAAGCGTTGGCGTCCCATATTTCTGTCCCCGCCCAAAGTTATTGCGTTTTGGATTGCCCTAACCGAACGAGTCGGCATTATACTGTTGTTTTATTTGAGCTTTGGCGAATGCTTTTCCGCATGCCTTTCATGCCCATCCAGAAATGTCTTGATCTGCTTTACGCTGTGCACCGCATCAGCTGAACCATCTACATCAACAGCTGTTTTTAATGTGCCATTTCTTGTCTCAGTCACGTGATATCTGAAGTAGGAATTATGTGTGTGTAAAAACCTATCCAGTTCATACACAGCATTTTCAATAGCTTTTTCACCCTTGAATGCCGATGTATAGTTCATTAGTTTTATGCTGTAATCAGCTCGCAATGCACCAGCCAAAGATAGTAAAGTTTTAGCAGCATTTTCGCTCATAGGCGTTTTTGCAATAAAGTCTTTGAAAGGTTTGAGGGCTGATTTTTTAATCTTCTCTTTTTCAAGCAGTCCCAGTGTCTTTCTCAAACTGACCTGGGTAAAAAGGTGCTGAATACCCTTATCGCTACTCATTAATTTGTAAAATGCATTGAGCTCTGGTTTGGATTTCAGGGATTGAACAATATCTTTAACAATTTGTGAAAGTTCAGGCCCTTTTGTTCCATTTTTGACTGCAACTTTAATCTGATGAAATTTTGAAAGAATTGGGGTCAACTCTGCAGCAGCCTTGGCGCTTGTAGTCAATGGTTTGACCACCCCCTTGGCAGTTATATTGCGTTGCCCTGTCTTGGGCAAAAAGTCGTTACTTGGACTAATGTTATTTTTTGCTATGACTTCTGGCTTAAATGGTGTTGCCAGCCCATTGATTGTCTGTTTGGCACTCCTATCTGCAAATATGGAAGGTGACTGAGCCCTTGTAGTACTATAATTTGAGTGCTGTATGTGAACTTGCGGTTCAAAACCGTTATTTTTCTGTCCTGAGAAGAAAGTATCAAAAGGCTCCGGTTGATTAAAGGTTCGATGGCCAGCTGTTTGGCTACCCCAAGCTGCATCCTGCTGCTGTCGTCTCAAACTCTCTATATTATTTTGATTTGAATTTAGGACGGATTTTGGTGCAATTGCAATATTTGGTATTTTGCTGTCAACACCCTTTAGCTTGTTCAAAGCGGACTGCACTTCAGCCAAGCCTTTCACATCGTCACGTTCAAATCGGTCAAGAAGAGCTTTTTTGAGAGTTTTATCGAGCGCAACCTGTTCTGCTGGGGTCATTTTCCCAACCATCTTTACCAGCTTGAAAAGTCCTTCACCCTTGGACGTTCCAATGGACTCCAGAATATTCAGATTTTTAGCCGCCGCGTTCCGCCCCGCGACAAGTGCCATCAGCTCACCCATGGAGCGAATGTTTTTAAATAGGGTGGCACCAGTAAGCGGTAGTCCTGCCACACCATAGGTTATTTGTTCGGCGTCGTTTGATTTAGCGGCGATGGCCATCTGCGCAGCATTGAGCGCTGGGACACCAGCCCTGATGGCTGGGCGCATTAAAAAGCCACCAATGCTCATAAGTGCGCTTTCTGGTGCCAAGGCAATTGCGCCTTCTGCAACGACAGCACCTGTGCCAATGTTGCTGATGGCTTTACCAACCTTGAAGGCAGGACTGTAAATGTCTGCGCCCTTATAGTACAGGTTTCTGGCAATGGTGTCAGTCGTTTGTGCCACCCACTCAGGTTTGGCCCCAAAAAACTCATTTATCCCTACATAAGCCCGTGCAGCATTTTCACTGTAGCCTAGCCAGGCTTGCTTTAACCAATTCGCTTTTCCTGGCTGTTGACGGTTTGGGTTTTGTGCCACAACCTGTTCTTTTGACCTTGTTTTTTTGTCTTTAACCTGCATTTGCTGCCATTTGGCATTAAGGTCTTGCATAAACTGCGCATCCGTCTTGCGCTTGCCCTCAAAAGATTGAATCTGCTGGTCAAGTTTTTTAAAAGCATAGGAGCCTTTTGCCCAGTCTGAGGGTGCAAGCTGACCAGTGGCCTTTGTAGCAGTGACAGACCAGGCAGTGGTTGCATCAATATAAACCAGATAGGAGGCCTCAGTTCCAGTAATCGAGGCCTCGAATTTGCGGGTTTTGCCATTAATCAGCAACGTGGCAGGAATAGTGACAGGCGCAAGTGCAGGCTTTGCTGTTGTCATACGTGACGGGGTTGAGGCAACGAGCGAAGTGTTGAAGTTTGCATCAGTATTGATTGGTTTTAGCGCAGATAAAGTTGGTTTTGTACTTGTTATGTTGACATCACGCACGTTGAGGCATCCTGCTGGTTAATTATAATTAGCCTGCAAGTACCCCCCCAACCTTACACCAGCCTTACAAAATTAAAGAAAAATGATTTTTTTTCGTATAACTTATAATTTATTTAACTAATTATTAGCCTTAAGAATTTTTTCTTTGCTAATAAATAATTTTAACGAAACTGTGCAGCGTCTGTTCAGTAACTCTGTTAAGAATTTTTGGTTTAATGTCCGTGTCGTAAGTGTAACAGTTGCGTACAAGGTTTAAGTTATGAAACGTTCGATATTTGCGTTGGCGCTCACATGTGCAGTACCAGTTGCACCAGTTGCGGCACAGACAATTTACCCAGAAGCAGGTCTTAATAACCACGCACAGCCCCAGCGTACACAGGTTGCAGCCAATTTAGGTGGTGGATTTATAGAAATGCTGATGACTGGTAATGAGCCTAACCGTCAGGTTCAGGGCAATTACTACCACCCCGCTCAGCCCTATGCAGCACCTAACCGCCGCACAGATATTTCTGTAGATTACGAGATAGAAGAACCAAGTTTAAGACGTCCAGGCCGCCCTTTGCCAGGTCGTGCTGGTGCACATGGATCGCGTTACCCGCATGAGCAAGTACAACATGCAAACTATGCACCTGTGGACATGAGCGAAGTGCCAGGGATCTATCAGCGTCAGATCGTAAGTTATGATGGTGGAGAATCACCAGGTACAATCATCATAGATACGCCAAACAAGTTTTTGTATCTGGTGCAGGGCGATGGTAAAGCTTTGCGCTATGGAATTGGTGTTGGACGCCCAGGATTTGAGTGGGCAGGCGTTAAAAGCATTACACGTAAGGCTGAGTGGCCAGATTGGACACCCCCACCAGAAATGTTGAAACGTCGCCCTGATTTACCGCGCCATATGGTTGGCGGGGCTGACAACCCACTTGGCGCAAGAGCGTTGTATCTAGGCTCCAGCATGTATCGTATTCATGGCACAAATGAGCCAGGCACAATAGGGCAGGCAGTCTCATCTGGCTGCATTCGCATGGCCAATAAAGATGTGATTGATCTTTATGGACGGGCTAAAGTTGGTACAAAAGTAATTGTAAGATAATCAAAAAGCCATCCGCAGCGTAAGTTACGGATGGCTTTACTTGTTTGAATTTTTCAAAAATCTAGTTAATAGTCTGAATCACCACCATAGTCAGATGCGTCCTGAGCTGCATCATCATAAGAATCCTGGCGGGCCTGATCCAGATCACTGCTGTAATCCTGTTGCGCATCCTGATAGCCGTTATCATAGCCCGTATTCGAATTTCCAGCAGAGCCTGAACCCAAGCCAGCCG
>JANXWK010000027.1 GCA_025351165.1 Hyphomicrobiales bacterium
TATCGAATTTCAGGAGCAAGGCGACCCGTAATGCGTCCTCGAGGTCCTTCCACACTAATCCGTTGCTCTGGCCAGTGTTCCAGTGTTTGTGCACACACCAGGTCGCGTGCTGCCGTTGCAAGTTTGTCTGCGCTCTCGTTCGGGGATTCTTCCCAGGTGAAATCGTGGGGTTGTTTCCGCCGGCTTGCATGTCCTCGGACCCATTGCCATCGTACGGACACCGGGTTTTGTTCGATGCAGTCTTTGATCGCCGCTTCTAGGTCATAATTAGCTCGGCATCGCCATGTGGTGCCGAATCCTGAATAATCTAATTGTGTCACTCGTTGGAGTGCCGCTTTGCTATCGCATACAAGTGTACACTGGAGCTTCACTTGTTGGTCATTTAGGTCGAAATAATTCGTGACTAACCTTAATAATTATTTTCTCACAGTGACTCTAGTACCAAACTCTTTGTATGTAGCTTATTGGTAACTAAATCACGTGACGTTCCTTCGATGTGCTGTAGACTTTGTACTACACTTATTCGTAGGATGTGAATTTGAATTTCAAAGATTCGCGCGGGTTGGATATCCACGGCTCGTCAAGCTCGTTGAAAATACGATTGAATTCTCGTCTTCCTTACGAAGCGTTGTTTTGCTTTTCTCTTCTCTTCTTGTTGCTGCTGCTGTTGTTTCAACTTTAGTCTACTTGTCTTCAGACGATCACTACCCGAACGTCGCTCTCTTGTTTGTCAATTCAACACAACAACAGAACGCTTAGGCTCATAACATGCGACGAATCCTCGTCCAGACGCTGAAGAACGCGACGTCGGTATGCTCTCTGACGGCGACACCACAGACGAAGCAGAACACTAGATAGTAACGTCAATGTACTTACTCTCACAGCAAACGGTAGACTGAGCTCGTGGGGATAGAAGTAGAACGCACCAGCGGCTGCACCAGATCTAATAAAGAGCTTCTACGATGTTACTCTGCAAGAATGATGATGATGTCTCCTCTTATCCTAAGCCAGGCTCATTCTCAGGTGACGCCGGGGTGCGAGCTTACGCGCACTCATACGCACTTTCGCCGCAGAAGCATAAAAGATCAAGTGATCTATCATTTTTGTTTCATAATTTTCGTCACGGCAAAATCAATATCTCACCCACTTCTTCTCGTTCGCTTTCGAAACTTCACAGACAATTGAGCATTTATATTTTTTAGCCTTTGTCACTGACTCATTTTCTCTGGCAAACTGCGTCTACGTTCGTATTTTGCTTGTAGACAACGGTTTGGATAATGGCTCATTTTGCTTGAAGGCTTCCGACGTCGGATTTGCAGACCGGATTCATTCCAAAATAGCTAATCAAATCAACCCATCAGTAACGAATCCACGACGATCAAAACACGCATGGCCAAGGCAACCCCGGCCGGGCCCAAAATCATGGAAAGCATGGAATAGCGCTATCCAACGCAACCTGAGCAACAAAGGTAAAGGACAAACCTTGAAGCAACCCCTCGGACCTTGGACGGTCACACCGACGAATTCCCGACAAGAATGGACCTGGTACAACGATTAATACACCGACCGGCTCATACACCACGCACTCGAACAAACCACGGCGTTCCCGTTGATTGACGCTGGAGGTCGACAACAACACGACACAACGCAACCTGGCATCTTAGCGGAATTACCGATCACGGCGATACCAACGTCAGTGGGCATGAACTATTCCACCCAAAACAAACCAAGCCAGAGACCCGACTCACCCCAATCAGTGAGGAAGACATTCCCAGACTATTGTATCAGACGGAGGTATGGCTGACGGATACGGCTCCTTTGGATGGGCAATCGCAATTGACGACAACACAATCCTGGGAAGTGGCAAAGCACAAGGACAACGGACACTGATGCAATCCTTCCGAGCGGAGGTATACGTAATGCTCGCAGCACTACGTTTCCTCCTAAACACCTGCAAGTTTGAAGCAAAATGGCCACAAAACAAAAAAGTCATACACACGAACTCCAATGGCATTGGAAAAGAACAATGACAACACCAAAGAACGTAAGTACCCCTGACTACAACATCGAAATATCCATCACAAGCACAATCGACCAACTCGCAACCAAAAAAACATCATCATTAAACCGACGCATAAATTTGAGAAGTAGAAATTGAGCACCCAGTAGAAAAGATACATACGTAGTTTTTGCGCGCCCTTGGTACAACTCCTACAGCAGCCTACGGGCAATCGCATGTACGAAGCATGACGGTCGTCCAACTTTAGTGTACCATGGTGAAGTACCATGGTGAAACAACGAACGGGCGACTTGGTCTTAAATGGTCAGAAAGAGGACAGGAGTAAACAGAAGAAGACACATGGAGAAAACCATGGTAACAAATTTGCATACTACAGTAAGGTACGTACATTCCTACGTGAGGGTTTTTCTTTTCACTGGTATATTTGGCTTTTACCGTTCACCATGTTGAGGAGCTGTACTTTTTTTTCCTCCCGCGATGCTCTGGCACAATTGCTAACACAGGAGAGAAAGGAGAAAGGAATTGATAGAAATTAGAAAAGAAAAGAAACGATATACGAAACGATATACAAAACAATATACGAAACGATACAAAATGAAACGAAACGAAACGAGATGAGATGAGATGAGATGAGATGAGATGAGATGAGATGAGATGATACGATACGATACGATACAATACGATACGATACAAAATGAAATGAAATGAAATGAAATGAAA
>JANXWK010000033.1 GCA_025351165.1 Hyphomicrobiales bacterium
AACTCGGGGGGGGGGGGGCTTAACGGCAAGATTTTTAGACGCAAGAGACAGTTATTCGTGGCATCCAGATTTACTTTTTCCTGATGCAACAATGCAAATCTCTTTTATGAAAGATCTGGTTACTACGTCCAACCCACAATCTCCTTTTACATTTATAAATTTTTTACACGAGCATGACAGGCTTCATGATTTTATAAATCTGCGCAGTTTTTATCCAAGACGAACAGAATTTAACGCTTATCTGAAATGGGCAGCTTCTAAGCTTGATAGCCATGTGAACTACGGCAAATCCGTTAAAAGCGTTTCACTTGTTACGCCACATCAACCTTCAGATTCTCTTTTAAAAGTAACATTTCAACAGGGGGAAAAGGGAGCTGATCAAAACATTATAACGCGAAATATTGTCATAGCGGATGGTGGATACGCTAAATGGCCTTTAGAGCAACCGCAAAAAAAATACACGCGTGTTTTTCATGGCAGTGATACCCTTGATCGTTTAAATAAATTGAACATTGCCACTGATAAGGATGCTGTCTTTCATATCGTTGGCTCTGGGCAGTCCGCAGCAGATATATTTGCATATCTTTCTTCAAATTATTCTCGTGCAAAAATTTGTATGACGCATCGTAGCTTTGCAATGCGTCCCGAAGATGACAGTCATTTTATAAATGAGCTTTTCATGCCAAATGCTGTGGATTTATTTCAGTCTTTGGATCAATCGTGGCGTGATAAGCTCATTCGTGATTATTGGCATGTTACACATAATGGTGTTACACTTGATTTGCTTCCAAAACTCTATGAAGCGGTTTACGCTGACCGCTGTTCGGCTTCTCCACGGTTTAGCTTTAATCGGTTTAGTGAGCTGGTTGATGCTTGGGAAATTGATGGAAGTGCTGTGTCATCAATTCGTGATCTTACAACTGGCAAAACTCATGAGTTGCATGCCGATGCTGTCATCTTGGCAACTGGTTATGACAGACCCTGTCCACACCCCCTCTTAAATGAACTACAAAACCTATTCATGACACTCCCTGACGGGCGTGCATATGATTTAGATCAGGTTTGGCAAGTAAAGACTAAACTACCTGTCGCTTTTGGTGTTTTTTTACAAGGTTATGGAGAGAGAACGCATGGTTTTTCTGAGGCTCTTTTGTCATTAATGCCTGTTCGGGCAAAGGCGATCGCAGATACCATCAACACCAAAATAACTAAAATCAAGAGTGCAGCATGAATAAAACTCAACATATTTCACAGATTAATATCAAATCTGATAGAAAAACCTTCGAAGCTATTCTTGGTCAATGCTTGCCAGAAATTGCGGTTATTTTTGCATTTCCTGGATTAGGGATTGGAGAAATTCATGATTGTTTGCGTGGCTGTACACTTGAAACACAATTATTTGATGATGCAGCCAAAATATTCAGTCCTTTAGGGGTTGCGTTTTTAGGAGTTACATCTGGCAAAGCTCCACCCGAGACTGTGCAAATAAGTTACTCATATCTTTCTGATCCTGTTGCGCCCTTTTCCAAAATAGAAATTGGGAAAGAAGTGTTTTTTGAACGTGTATCATTTGTCATTTCTGGCTCTGATGTACATTCTTTTTGTGTAACCAACAGTATTGAACAACATGTTACAGATATTAAAAAATTCATTGCATCTGAAGTTGTTCAAAAAATAATCAAATTTGATACTGGTATTCTTGATATAGACAAGGCGCTGGTCAATGCCTGCTCTCTTGCTAAAGGTGCAGACTCACATGCTATTTTGTCTTTGCCCAGCAATCCACCAACTGTTCTTAAAATTGGTTCAAGCAAAGTGCTTGAACCAGAAATAGCTTTGATAAAAGCCGTTTCTGGTCAAGACAAAAAGCTTTTTCCAAAATTGTACAGTCATGGCAAGATCAACCAAAATCATTGGATGCTTATGCATGCTGCCAACCCAGCTTCGATAGTAGACACAATATTTGAAAATATTCAAAATGCGCAGCTACGTAGAGATTGGATTCAGCAGGTTGCTTCAATTTTTGCGCCTATGTCTGCACTCTACGCTAAAACATTAATCAAGCACAAATGCAAAACATCAGCCTATCATTACACTGGTCGAATTAAACATATACTGCGGCGTCCAGATACACTTAAAACAGCTTTAAAGGCTGCTCATATTAATCTCAATTCTATTTCGGATAAGCCGCTTGTCATTAACGGTCATTTCTTACCATCTTTTACTGATCTTGAAATGCGTAACGCTCTGGCTATGGCTAAAATGCCAGCCTGTCATATCACTCTTGTTCATGGCGATTTACATTTATCAAATGTGTTGAAACAATATGACGGTGTCGACTTTGTTTTCATTGATCCTCGTGTTGTATGGGACGAAAATCCAATTGATGTGTTTGGATATGCTGATCCTTTATATGATTTAGCAACGATGCTTCATAGCGTTGGTGCAATGGCTGTCATCCTTGCAAGAATATTAAATGGGAGTTGCGATACTCTTTCTGATGTAAAAGTGAATGAAAATCAAATTACCATCAATGTTGATGATACTTTATTTTCAACTCTACAAACTGCATTTAACGGCTTTATAAATATTGCCCCTAATATCATCCCTGAAACATGCCTGAATACTAACTGGCAAAGACGTTTATTAGTTGGAGCAGCTGGAGCTTTTATGGGTTGGCTTAAATACCCTGAAGCAGTACAAAGCCAAGAGGTGTGGTGGACTATTTTTAGTGCAGCATCCTTGTGTTTGGCGGAGGCTGAGAAATGGCCGAGCGCCTAAAAGCAATTAAATATCTTATTTTTGGTTTCTACACATACCGTTTTTTGCGATACAGTTATTTCCATGTTGCAATAGGTTTGATGTATTTTCAGAGCTGCGGTTTGAGCTTAAGTCAAGCGTTGAGTCTTGAGAGCATATATTATGTTACAAAGGCAATTTGTGACGTGCCTGGGGGCTATATTGCAGATAAAATAGGCAGGAAATCTAGCTTGATTGTTGGATCAATCCTGTGTTCCGCTGCCTATGGCATTATAGGCTTGTCACAAACCTATTTTATGTTCTCAATAGCGGAAGGGCTGCTTGGTCTTTCTATGAGTCTCGTTACAAGCTCTGATTCCGCCTTGGTTTATGATGAATTAAAGGCGCATCATGCCTCTGAACGTTACACTCGCGTTGAGGGTACTGGGTGGGCTATGCGTAATCTTGGTTTTGCAGCAGCCTCCGCTGCTGGTGCTGTTATTGCCACACAATTTAATCTTGCCGTGCCTTTTCTTTTGAGTGCCGCAGTTATTGCAATATCTGTTCTGTTCATTTTGTTCTTTTTGCATGAACCTCATTTTGATAAAAGCAACAGAACCATATCGTGGTGGCGAGCAATGAGAGACGTTTTTAATCGAAAGTCAGTTATTCCAATAATTTTATATTTTGCAGTGGTTTTTGTAGGCATTCGCATAGGTTTTTGGGCATTCCAACCAATATTTAGCGCGTTGTCTGTTGATGTTCGTTGGTTTGGTGTATTATTTAGCTTGTTTCTTGTCATTACTTTGGTCGCTGCACTCAACACAAATTGGGTTCATCAAATTTATGGTGGTCTTTGGGTAATACTAACTGCACTTTGCACTTTATGCTTTATTGCAATCGGTATAGGCATAATGACAGGAGGCAATGTCGGGTTATTTATCGTTTGTCTAGGCTTTAGTATCCATGCTGTAGCTCAAGGTATTTACGATCCACTCATGCGAAAAGAAATTAATGATACTACAAATGAAGCAGTTAGAGCATCCACCATGTCAGTTGCGACCATGCTTGGTAATTTAGGTTTTGCAAGCATAGCACCATTATATGGGAAATCACTTACAGAATATGGACACGGTTTAACAATGCTTGTTATTGGCATTGCGTTTTGTTTAATTTCAGGTGTTCTTGTTCAAAGGATTATCAGTTTTAAAGTTTAAGCTAATCTAGATGTTTTTCCTTATCCACGCCTGCTTCATCTGCCACATCCACAACAGCAATTTCAGCTTCAACGCCTGTTCCTTTATTCCTTTCTCCCTCGCATAAGCTCGGCGTTGCGCTTGCGCCTATCGCCCCATAGCCCACAGCCTGGCGTTTCTCGTTGCGGTCCAGAAAGCTTGCAGAATCCACGCGCTGCCACAAGCTCGCGCGTTCAGTCGATAAAGCCTCAATCTTATCCAAATCCGGCTCAAGCCTAAAATCACTGCCAAAGCTTGGGGAAAGCCAATGCGCTATTGACCCAAAGGTGCGGTTGAGCAACGGCAACACAGATTGCCGCCAAAAAGCGCGGTTAGCCTCGGCATAATTGGCATAAGTGTTATCGCCTGGCAGCCCCAGCAACAAGGGCGGCACGCCAAAGGCAAGCGCAATTTCACGAGCTGCCATACCTTTGGCTTCCATAAAATCCATATCTTTTGGTGACATGGACAGAGGCTTCCAGTCCAGCCCGCCCTCCAGTAAAATCGGCCTGCCTGCATTCATTGAGCCTTGAAAGACACTTTCCAGTTCTTCCTTAAGGCGATCAAACTGCGTGTCACTCATATTTGCGCCATCATTGGCATAGACCAATGCGCCAGATGGGCGTGCTGAATTATCCAGCAAAGCCTTGTTCCATGAGCCTGCCACATTATGCGTATCCAGTGCCATTTGCCCAGCAGACAGCGGCGACATGCCATAATGGTCGTCAAGCGGATCAAACAATTTGAGATGCAGTATTGGTGACTGTTTTTCATCCTGGTGAAACAGGTGCTTTTGCGTGCCAACGGTATATTCATAGGCTTCTGGCCAGCCATCTGACCCTGGTATCACACGCATACGATCCGGGCGCAGGGCATAGAGTTCACGCACTATGCCATTCACGCTCACGCATTCCAAATAGGCATTGCCATTCAATAATAAATAGCCATAGAGGCTTTCGAAAAACTGCGAGCCAGCCTCACGTGGGTTGGGACGGCTCAGCAAATCCGACACGGGGTGGGTTTCATGCTCGGATTGCGCCTCAAACACGTTAATCGCTACGGACGCAGCGGCCTCAGCAATGAGGCGCACACAGCGATAGACAACAGGGTTTTGGCGGTAGCCCGCCTGTGTGAGGGCTGTGCCAGTGCGCTGTGTCCAGACAGGTTTGCCAATCTCGTGCATGGCAATGTATGAGCCAACATTAGAGCGTTTTTGCTGGGGTGCTATTGAGGCAGCAGGCGTATTCTGCCCAAAAAGCCTGGAAAAAAGAGAGGCCATGAATATCTCCGATAATTTGGATCTAAAATGCAAAAAACCGCGCTTGAGGCACGGTTTCAGGAAGGCAGAAAGTTAAAAGGTGAACTAAGCGAGGCTAGTAGAATGTTGTCAAAGCGTGTTTCATAGTTGGTTGATCACAACAAAATTAATATTATTTCAGGCCGTAGCGAATGGGCACACGACTACTGAATTGCCCATCAGGGGGCGGCGGCAAAGCAATTGCTAAAACAGCTTGTCTGGCAGAAGAATCCAGAACTGAACTGCCTGAGGATTTTGTTACAGTTGCATGACTAACTCGCCCTGCTTTACCTATAGTAAATGCAATACTCACAATACCACTTATTCCTTGTTCTCTTGCAGCGGATGGATATATTTTGTTGGCATTAATTTGCTCTGACACAAGTGAGGCGTAAACATTCCTGGACATTGTATTTTCTGTCGAGGTATTTTCCAAATGCCCCATAGTTTTTTCAGCCTGCTTGGATTTTACAAGGTTTTTAGATTTTACAAGGTTTTTGGCAGCTAGATGTTGTTTCCTAGCTTTTTCACGCCTTTCATCTGCAAGGTCATTGCGGTCTACTTGCGCCGCACGCTGCTGTTTTTTGCGACGATTATCAGCACGAGCTGCTTCATTGGACATAATTTCAGTGGGTAGTAATTTGTGAGCAACTTCAGGCTGATCTATCTTCAACGTCTGTGGTTGGTCTATTACAGTATTAGATTGACTTGTTATTTCCTCCATAATTTCAGGTTTGGCCAAGGTTACTGGAAGTATATCTTGATTTAGCTTGGTAAATTCTTCAGCTTTTAGCTCTTTAACATCTGGCAAAATATGTGTATTTTTTCCTTCGTCTATTTCAAGGTTGTCTGCAATAATTTCAACCTGAACAGAGGTTGATTCATTGATGGCTGCAAATAAAGCAACAGGAATAAGCAAAGCGACCATTACGCATGAATGAGCAACAGTGGATACTGCCAAACCTAGAAAAACCTTCAAAGACCCAGGTTTCTTGATACCAAAATCTGTCAATGAGTCTGATCGTGATGGTCGTAGATTTTTAAATGAAACAAACAGATTTTCATTGAACGTATTGTCCATGTTTTTACGTGTAATCTGGCACATAAGACTTGAATCGCTGCTCATTTAAAAATACCTCTATAAAAGCAATTCAATCAAAAACTGGCAAAAACAGTGCCAGCCTTTAACATATTTTTAAAATGAATACCGCATTCCAGCAAAAACACTGCGCCCCGCCCCAGGGTAAAACGTGGCAGTCGCTGCATTGGCTTTTGTTACGGCACCAAAATCACTTATATACCGTTTATTGGTCAGGTTTCTAGCATCTACAAACAGCTTAATGCCATTTTTAAACTCCATGCCTGTTTGCAATCCAAGCAAAGCATAAGAGGGGGCTTTAACAGTATTTGCATAATCAACATATGCCCCTTGCGGCACCCAATCCACCACAGGCGTTATGTATAATCCATTTGGATTTTGATAGGATATGCTTGTACGCAAAACATTTTTGGGTACAACAGGCAATTGATTGTTACCGTATTGAGCATCATTTTGGAACTTGAAATCACTGTAATTCCAAAGCTGCTTTAATGTTACTTTGTCATCTGCGCTGAGCAAATTGTGCAACACATCAATAGAGGCTCCAAGTTCAATGCCTTGATGTATAGTACGCCCTGCATTAAAGGAGGAGGCTGGAATTGAGGGGTTCGTCGTGAACTGCAACATTTCATTGCGCAAAACAGAACGATAACCAGTTATATCCCAGTTAACCCATGCATAGCTTCCGCGTGTGCCTATTTCTGCTGTCCAGGCTGCTTGTGAACGCAAGGGAACAAATTGACGTTTAACACCAAAGACCTGATTCAAATCTGAAAAATCTGGCACATC
Source organism: Hyphomicrobiales bacterium (assembly GCA_025351165.1). GTDB lineage: Bacteria > Pseudomonadota > Alphaproteobacteria > Rhizobiales > Beijerinckiaceae > JAIELD01. Next base: position 7,160 of record JANXWK010000033.1, read on the forward strand.
TGAACTACGTGTAAGATTGGCAAAAGCCTGAACATCCTTTTTAATATCCCATAAAACACCAATTTTTGGGTTAACTCCAGTATATGTTTTAGAAGCAGATGAGGCTATTGGGCTTGCTGGCAAACCGCCTAAATCCTGATACTCCCGCTCATTACGATATGCTTTAACACCTGCGGTTAATGCAAAATCAGGCAGTACATAAAACCTGTTTTCTACATAAGCTTCATAGTTATAGGCATTTTGACGTGAGTTCAGTGTTTGAACACCGCGCTGACCTGCAAGATTTATAAACTGCAACGCCTTGTTGTTTACACCATAAATGCGTGCGCCCACAACCAACTCATTGCGAAACCCATTGAGATTAAACGATCCAGAATAGCGCGGTGCCATGCCATAGGTTAGACCATCTTGACCAATCACCTGAAAAATAGGGTGAAACAGATTTTTATGGATGAGCCATGTATCAATATCCACTTTGCCGTTTTCAAAACTCAAGCTGGTTTTATTAGCTATACGCTGCACATAAGTATTTCTGTAATCTCTTGTTTTGAACAGTTCTGCTGCGACGTGCAAACCTGATTTGGTTCTGCTGGGTAATAATGCCAACCTGCTGTATCTGGGCTAAACGCCTGCGTATTACTGGAATCTGCCACCTGAACACTGCTGACTGGCTTCTTATTCGTATTTGCACCTGTGCCAGCCCATCTGCCAATTTTATCGCGGGGCTAATTGGGATTGAAGGCGTGCTGCTCCATTTTAAGCATTAAAATAATACGATGTGAATGGTAGAGCATTTTAGCGGCGGCTGCGTCGCTCCCTGCTCTTAAAATATCAAAATCCGGTTGCATGAAACACCTGTTATAAACGCAAAACGCCTCCCAAATGAGAGGCGTTTTGCAAGTCGGGAGAGGCTAAAAAATCAGGACATCCTTTTCTAGTTAAGCTATTGATAGCAGTGTCAATTGCAAATTCATGTTCTATTTTGCGTGTATCTGGATTTTTCATGAAAAAACTTACAAATTTAGCAAACGCCCTGGAATGCCATATATCAAATTCCTCTCAATCATCTTAATCTTAATTGGTTGGAAATGAAGTTACTACACGATACCCGCGTGGTGAGTTTTCCGCATAGGTTATAATTACTCTTACCGAAAATGTAGATCGCATTCGAGCCGTTGTCGTTATTCCATCTGGTTCAGCCAGCATTACTTTGCCTGTAACAGCACCAAATCTTTCATTTTTGGAGTGCACTTGGTTATTTTTCATTCATAAGATAATCAGAAATGTCACTGTTCACCCCTTACGTTTAGTCTCTCACAACATAAATCCGTGTGTTGTCTTCCAAAGCAATTAAAATAGCATCATACGCCTCTTGTACAAATGCTCGCTGTACATCCCCAGAATAGGTGAATTGTGGGTGACAGGATAACCATATTTGGGTTATGTCCTCATTTGAGTATGAACCTGATAATAATTCCTTAATATCATTTTTTGCTGCAACCAATTGATTTCGACTTAAACTATTCATTGCTGTATCAATGGCAAAATGGTGGTCTATCCTGCGCGTATCTGGGTTCTTCATCAAAAAACCAACAAATTTTATGAACCCTCTGGACTGGGTGACTTTTAAATCCATTTTAATTATCCTTTTTCAAATTGGTTGGGAAAGATGTGTGGACGCGAAATCCACGAGGGGAGTTTTGTGCATAAGTAATAATGACTCTTACAGAAAATGTAGGGCGCATTTCAGCACTTATGGATTTGCCATCAGAATACACAAATAATTCTTTGCCTGTAACAGCGCCAAATCTTTCTTCTACAGCAACATACCTGCTTATCTTATTATTCACTACGCGATCAACAATATCTTTATTAGCTCTTAAAGCCAAATTCGTAAAATCTTTAGCCTCTCGAATAGATCCATAACTTCCCTCGTTAATCTGAACCATGTTTTTAACAGTAGCTTCAACTGCACCAGATTGCGACATAAGCACGTTATAGCTTTTGCCTACATGCTCTCGAATAGCGTGACCGCCTCTGGCTTCCTCCTCTTCTAAATTGACCCTATACTGGGCTTCGCCTTCCAACTGCACCAAACGCGGTTTTAAGGCTGCCTCATCACCACTCAATATCGCATTTTGCGGTGAAGCATCATTCATACTTGACCAGCCAATTCCTTGAATTGGAGAAAATGCCACCTGCGTACCGCCAGAGCTTACTGGCCTGGAAGAGCTTCCACCGCCATAAACCCAACGTCCGCGGTCGTCACGAGGCTGATTAGGTTAAAGCCTCGCAATATTAGGCTGATACGCTTTGCGTAATACACCACCATAGCGGCAGCCATATCCTTTTTGCGCCTGTTCAAGTCAAAATCAAAATCTGTCTGCATAAAACACCTGTTTTAAAAAGCAAAATGCCCCCATAAAGGAGGCATTTTTTGCAAGTTGGGAGAGGTGAGTATTTTTGCTCTATCTTAAATTTTTCAAATCATCCAATTCAGGATAATGTGCTACGATTGGTTCTAGCAGCCTCACCTGAACTTGACCAATCAAAATTCCCAATGATTTTTCATATTCAGCTTTTTCGCTGAATTCCAAATGCTGCATTGCCATAACAACAGAATGAAGCTCTTTTACAGCTCGTTTAATGGCTTCTGAGGACTGGATCGCAAATTGTCTGTTCATTTAT
>JANXWK010000039.1 GCA_025351165.1 Hyphomicrobiales bacterium
GATGAGGCCGCAAGCCGCTGGAAACTACTGAATATCACACTTATTCATCGCTATGGAGTTATAAACGCTGGCGAACCCATAGTCCTTGTTATTGCAGCATCAAAACATCGCCATGATGCATTTCAAGCAGCAGACTTCATGATGGATTACCTAAAATCTAATGCGCCTTTCTGGAAAAAGGAGCATCACCATAATGGAGAAAAAAGTAAGTGGATTGAGGCTAAAGATACGGATAATGCAGCAATGGAGAGATGGAGCAAAATTTAAATTATGAGGGCGATACTGATTATAATATTCCTAATTCTTGGGCAGAATACTGTTTTAAGTCAAATATCTAGCAAAAATCTGTGTTCAACTTTGAGCTACAAACAAATAGACTATACTGTCTGCAAGGTTCAGCAAAAACATCATCACCTAAAAGTTTTTTGGAAATCAAAAAATAATACACCCTTCGCTTCGCTTCGCAGCTTAGAATCAGAACACAAAGCCTTATATTTTTCCATGAATGCAGGCATGTATGATGACCAGCTCGCGCCTATTGGGCTTTATGTTGAAAATGGCGTCCAATTAAAGCCAATCAGCCGTGCTCAGGGTTGGGGTAATTTTCATCTCAAACCCAATGGTGTCTTTTATATAAATGCTGATAATGTTGCTGGTGTACTTGATACAACTACTTTTGAATCTGCACGAATTAAACCTAAATTTGCGACCCAATCAGGGCCTATGCTGGTAGTAAATGGTAAGCTTCACCCCAAATTTACATTACACGGCATGTCACGAAAATATCGCAATGGTGTTGGTGTATCAAAAAATGGAAATGGTGAAGGGGAGGTGTATTTCGCTATTTCGCAGTCGCCAGTCACATTTACAGAATTTGCAACGCTTTTTAAAGATAAACTAAAAACCCAGAATGCACTTTATCTTGATGGAAGCGTGTCCAGCCTACGTTCTAATGGCCAATCTGTGCAAGGAGATTTCAGACCTTTGGGGCCAATGATTGGAGCTGAATAAGTATTTAAAAAACCAATATTTTCCTGATCTTGTAAGGCTGGTGTAAGGTTGAACGTTTACTGGTTGTTAATGCTGTTATTCAAATCAAAATAACTAAAATTTAACAATAAGGAATACCTTTTATGAAAAATGCTTCTTTAGATAAAATCATTGGAAACTATTTGCTGCCTGCCACGTTAAAGCCAGTTTCTGTGCAGTGGAATAATGTCATCATGTCAAATGAAAAACCTATTTTAATTGCAAAAGCGCCTTTGCCTAGTGAAGAAGTGTGCGGACGGAAATTTCAAGAGCTTAAAACGCTCCTTGATAAGTTTATCAGTGCCTTAAAACTTACCTTGTTGGATGTTCAGAATGAAATGAATATTATTGCCAGTGAAAATAGTCCTATGTCGTTAAAGTACTCAGCAACCGAGAGCGCAGGTTTAAAAATAGCAAGATTTGCGAAAACGCGTGAACGCATAGCGGCGAACATTGCAAAAATTGATAAATTAGTTAGCGTGCTTTGCCCAGGAGATAAGTTAAGCGAGTCTCAAAAAGCTGAGCTTGGCGATAAAAAAGGTGAATTATCCCAGTTGGATGATCAAATTAAAAGACTAGTCACATCACATGCCATATTAAAAAGCAGCTTGCAGAAACGCTATCAACAATCTGGTAAAAATACTTATCCTTCAATCCCTGTTCCTAAAGCTCCTGCAATAGAGTTTCCTAATCTGTTCTGGTTTCCAGAACTATTGTGGAAATTGGGAAGCGAACAAAGAATCTGATGTTCAAAAAAATTATTTAATTACCTCTGCACTGTAATCATCCATCAACTGCCTTGAAATACTGGCTGGCGTGAATTTGTAAGGCCCAATTTCAGATACGGGCGTTACTTCTGCCGCGCTACCAGTGATGAAGCATTCACTAAAATCTGCCATTTCCTCTGGCATGATACGGCGCTCGATAACTTTTAAGCCACGGCGTTTTGCAAGCTCAATTGCTGTTTGACGTGTTATGCCATCCAGAAAACAATCCGCAACTGGAGTATGGATGACACCATCCTGTGTAAAGAAGATATTCGCACCCGTGCACTCCGCCACGCGGCCCTGCCAATCCAGCATCATGGCATCCGCGTAGCCCTTACGCTCAGCGCGGTGTTTTGAAATTGTGCAGATCATGTATAATCCAGCTGCTTTTGCATGAACAGGCGCGCAGGCTGGATCTGGACGACGGTATTCAGCAATGTCGAGCTTAATCCCCTTCATTTTAGTTTCAGGGTCAAACATGCTCGGCCATTCCCAAACCGCAATTGCTGTATGTATTTTATTGTACTGTCCAGACACTGCCATCATCTCACTGCCACGCCATGCAACTGGGCGCACATAAGCACTCTGCAAACCGCTGGTTTTAACTGCCAGCGCTTTTGCTGCGTCCAACTCTACAACGCTGTAGGGAATTTCAAAATCCATTGTTTCAGCAGATTTATGAAACCGCATGGAGTGTTCAGTTGTTTTAAAAATTTTCCCGTTATATGCACGCTCGCCCTCAAAAACTGAGGATCCGTAATGAAGACCATGTGATAATACATGTAACTTTGCATCGCGCCAAGGCACCATTTGCCCATCCATCCAGATAAAGCCATCTCGCTGGTCAAATGGTATAACGGACATTTTTTTCTCCTGAAAGTAACACGCCTGAGATTTAACAATACGCATGAATTATGTCAATAAGGTTGACGTATTTCCAAATGATCTTAAACTATAAGTCTTATGAAACAAGAACCTGATTTTGAACTCATTGAATCCCTGTTTTTTGCCTATCGCAGTTTTGTAGGTGAGGCAGATAAAATCCTTGCACATTATGGTTTCGGGCGTGCGCATCACCGTGTACTGCATTTTGTTTATCGTAATCCTGGCCTTACCATTGCTACCTTGCTTGATATTTTGCAGATTACGAAACAGTCGCTGGCGCGCGTGCTAAAAGAATTGATTGAAACTGATTTTATTATGCAGCAAGAAGGCGAGGATGACCGCCGCCAGCGCCTGTTGCATCTAACGCCAGCCGGATATATTTTGGCAGAAAAACTTTCTGTTGCACAATCAATAAAATTGAATGCAGCGCTTGCTACAATTGATGCAGATGGGCATAAATACGTAAGATGTTTTTTAAAATCCATGATTAAATCTTAGTATTGGGGATTAATGCCAAAAACTGTCAAACCACTTGCAGATGATGCATTTCACATATTGGTTGTGGATGATGACAGTCGCATACGCGATCTACTATCCCGCTATTTGCGAGAGCATGGCTACAGGGTTTCCACTGCTGAACATGTTGCTGATGCGCGCAGCAAGCTTAACTCGTTTTCTTTTGATCTTATTGTGCTGGACATTATGATGCCTGGCGAAAATGGCCTTGATTTTGCAAAATCACTTCGGCTTGATTCCGTGGTTCCCATTTTCATGCTAACCGCGCGTTCAGATATTGATGATCGTGTCAAAGGCCTTGAACTTGGTGTTGACGATTACCTTGGAAAACCATTTGAACCTAAAGAACTTCTGCTGCGCATAGGCAGTATTTTGCGCCGCGCTTCAACTATTCCACCAGATACTGCTATAGCAATCATAAATTTTGGGCCATTCAATTTTAACATGGTTAAAGGTGAGCTTAGACACCATGATAAAATCATGCGCCTGACAGACAGAGAACGCGATATACTGCGCATTCTTGCGCAAGCACCTGAGGGTATTGTACCCCGTGAAGCTCTATCAGAAAACAGTATTGGCTTGAATGAACGTACAGTAGACGTGCAGATCAACAGGCTAAGACGCAAGCTTGAGGATAACCCCGCTGATCCACAATATCTGCAGACAGTGCGCGGTATCGGTTATAAACTGGCCATAAATGGATAATCTAAAGCCATGAAGAACCAGAGTCACAGCCACTATATTTTGTATGGCTTTAAAGCTGTTTCCAAGGTTTATGGTTGGATATTCAGTAATATTGCCGCTTTTATGCCAAAAGGGCTTTATGCTCGCTCGCTTATAATCATCATTCTGCCTATGATTATTTTGCAAGGCGTAGTGGCTTACTTTTTTATGGAACGGCATTGGCGTAATGTAACGGGTCGGCTTTCACAGGCTGTTGTCAGTGAAATTGGCATGATTATAGATGTTTATGAAAGTGACCCGCGCCCAATGGCTGGAACACTTGTATCTAACATTGCCCAGGAACGCTTTGGGCATAATGTAAGCTTTATAGCGCATGAACCCCTGCCCCAAGCTAACCGCCCAAAAATGTTTTTCAATTTTCTGGACAAGATTTTAGCTCGCGAGATTTATCGGCAGATTAAAAAACCGTTTTGGATTGATACTGTTACCAATGACAATCAAATAGAAATACGCATTGATCTTGGTGACAAAATCATGCGTATCGTTACACGTAGAAGTCTGGCATATGCCTCCAATGCGCACATATTTCTAGTATGGATGATTGGGTCATCGCTTGTTTTAATTCTGATTGCCGTGCTATTTTTACGTAACCAAATACGCCCTATAGTACGCCTTTCGGCGGCGGCAGAGAGTTTTGGTAAAGGCCGTGATATTGATTTTAGGCCGCGAGGTGCAAGAGAAGTGCGCCAGGCAGGTCGTGCCTTTATTGAAATGAAGCGCCGCATAGAACGGGCAATGGATCAGCGTACAGCCATGCTGAATGGTGTAAGTCATGATTTACGCACGGTTTTAACGCGTTTCAGGCTATCCGTTGAAATGATGGAGGATGGGCTAGACAAAGACCCAATGCTTAAAGACGTTGGAGAGATGTCGCGTATGCTGGAAGCCTACCTTGCCTTTGCAAGGGGAGATGCATCTGAAAGTGCAGTTGAAACAGATTTGCCTGAACTTATGCGTGAAATTCAGGAGGCTGAAGAACGCCAAGGTCATAATGTTGAATTGCATTTTAGCGGTGAGCAGACTGTAACTGTCAGACCTAACGGATTTCGCAGATTACTGTCAAACCTTGTGGCGAATGCCTCACGTTACGGAACAAAAGTTGTCATGAGCGCCATACATGATTCACGTTGGCTGACTATTCACATTGATGATGATGGGCCTGGTATTCTGGCGCATAACCGCATGGAAGTGTTCAAGCCTTTTGTAAGGCTGGACGAAGCTCGCAATCAGGATGAAAGCGGAACGGGTTTGGGCCTATCTATTGCACGAGACATAGCCCGCTCGCATGGTGGCGATATTACACTAAGCGAAAGCCCACAAGGTGGATTAAGGGCAAGCGTGAGAGTGCCAGTCTAAAAAAGTTTAAATGCAGCCTTTGGTTTTAGTTGGGTAAATGCTAAAAACTACAGCCCATTTTTTATCATTATACCTATTTCAGTAAACAGATTATCAACTTGATATGGGGTTGGATTACCCCCTTGGGTGTATGCGCTGATCAATACTGGGTTACCTTTCTCGTTCCAGGCCACAGCTACATCTCCTGCCGCATCGCTACCATTATTTCCTGTTTTATCACCGATTAGCCAGTTTTTTGGAAGCCCTGAACGCAGACGGTTTTTGCCTGTTTGACAGGCTATCAACCAGTCAATCAAGCGCTTGCGTGAACCACTTGATAATGCATCTCCCAATGTAAAGCTTTGCATGTTGCTTACCATTGCAGCAGGCGTTGTTGTATCGTTGGGGTCGCCTGTCATGGAGCGATTAAGTAAAGGCTCATTGTGATCAAGACGTGAAACTGTATCGCCCAAGGAGCGCCAGAAAGTTGTTAAAGCTTGCGGCCCTCCCATGCGAGCAAGAAGCAGATTTGCACAGGTATTATCGCTGATTTCAATAGATGCTTTACACATGTCTTCTACTGTCAAGCTGCCTTTAGGCAAATTCGCCTTTGCAATGGGCGCGTATTCAAGCAAATCGGCAGGGCCGTAAGCGACTAAAGCATCAAGCCTGTCTTTGCCTTGATCCACACGGGCAAGCGTACAGGCCACCAAAGACGCTTTGAATGTGCTGCACATTACAAAACGCTCGTGAGCACGCCATGAAATGGATGCCCCCGTAGCACCATTTAAGGCATAAAGACCTACTCGTCCGCCAGAATTGCGTTCATAATTTAACAGTGGATCCAGAGGGTTTTGTGCAAACGCAGGAAAAGCCAATGCCGCATGCATTGCGGATAAAAGGCTTCTTCTGTTAAAAATCATTTATGTCTCTAAAGTTTTTAGATCTCAGCAGCCATGTCAGGCTCAGCAGGTTTACGTCTTAATTCGCGTTTTTCAAACATTTTACTAAGTTTGCTGATGAGAGGCGAAACGAATTTTTCTACGTCCGACACTCTATGCATCATATCTTCACCCCGCTTGAGTTTTCTGTCAAACATAGCCATCGTTTTCTGATGACCTTCTGTTTCGTCGTCTAGCCAAGTATCCAGACTTCCAGCAAATACAAGTGCGATGCCTTGTACACGCAGGCTCCCCGTATGTCCTTCAGTGTCAATATCAGCGGCAGCCAACATATAACGCCATGAATTCAATGCCACAGCATTCAGCGCAAAGAGGCTCAATGGATCATATTTTACGTGGTTTTTTATATTTCTAATGGCCATTTTGTAAGGATCCAACGCGTCCAAACGGCGCATCATTATATCAAGAAGCCTTTCACGCATAGGTTCATCATGCATGTCTGCCGTTGTAGCGCTTAAAACCTTGCGATCGAGCATTTTGGAGAAGCTGGCAAGCATTGCGCCCTTAGAGGGAAAATACTCATGTATTTCAAGCAGTGACATTTCTGCTTTATCTGCAATCATGGGGAGTGTAATCGCGTTCCAGTCATGTGTATTTGCCAGCTCCATCAAAGCTTTTACAATACTATCCTTAGGTTTAATTTCTGCCTTAGGTTTAGTTTCTGCACTTTTTTCAGATTTTGAAGCCATTTCTGTATGTCCCGTATTAAGCGAAATCTTTGGGTATGTTCATAAATTGTAAATCTAGGCTAAATGGTTTTTGTGTTGAAAAGAAGAAAGATTTTGGCACAAAATGACGCGGAACGCGTTTAAAATTTGTGATTAATGTTTGGCACTGTATAGCTTACTTTTGGCAAGGCTTGCAACGCGTGTATGCATTTATTTAATAGAGTCTTATCAAATATTTGAATAGACTTATCTAACTTTTTGAATCAAAGTTTGAACCCATGACATTAAATGAGACATTAACTGATCAGAATAAAAATACAGGCCCTGCAATATGCTGGTTTCGAGAGGATTTAAGAGTATCTGACAATCCAGCTCTTAGTGCAGCATGTGAGACTGGAAGAGATGTTTTATGCATCTATATTTATGATACATTCTCCAGAACAAAAGCATTTGGTGGTGCAAAAAAATGGTGGCTGCACAAATCTTTAGAAGCTTTTTCTAATCAACTGATTCAACTTGGTGGGAAACTGCATATTCTTCACGGTGAGGCTGAAACATTACTGCCAGAACTTGTTAAGAATACACAAGCAAAAGCTATTTTCTGGAATCGCCGTTATGGTGAATATGAGCGCGAAATTGATGGAGCGCTGAAGATAAAATTTGCTGAAAATGAGCTTGAGGTCAAAAGCTTCAATGGGCATCTAATGTATGAGCCGTGGGAAATAAAGACACAGGCCAAAACACCTATGAAGGTGTTTACACCATTTTGGCGTGCCGCTCGTGCTTTGCGGGATGTGGATATTCCGTGTTTAACGCCAAAATTCATAAAGCCTTACAATAAAAAAGTAGACAGCGAAGTCTTGCTTGAAAATCTCAAGCTTCTGCCAACCCAACCAGACTGGTCAGCAGGCATGGACGCTGAATGGCAACCTGGCGCGGAGGGTGCCAAAAAGCGAGTGGCTGCTTTCCTGAGTGAAGGCATAATGGGGTACAGCGAGAAGCGCAACCTGCCTGGTCAACTTCATACGTCTAAACTATCTCCTCACCTCCATCACGGGGAGATCAGTGCGCGAGAGGTGTGGTACGAGCTGATGTTGCGTGTAGAAAAAGGCAAACTCAAGGGCTTTGAAAAAGATGTGCAGGTGTTTCAGTCTGAGCTGGGCTGGAGAGAATTTTCCTATAATCTACTGTTTAATTTTCCAAAACTGGATACTGAAAACTTTCAGACCAAATTTAATAATTTTGCCTTTGTGCGCGACGACCAAGGTCTCAAAGCATGGCAGCGTGGACAGACAGGCTACCCTATTGTAGATGCAGGCATGCGCCAACTCTGGCAGACAGGATGGATGCATAATCGCATTCGCATGGTCACAGCGTCTTTTTTAATTAAACATCTCATGATTGACTGGCGTGAAGGTGAAGCCTGGTTCTGGGACACATTATGTGAAGCGGATCTTGCAAGCAATTCTGCGAGCTGGCAATGGGTGGCAGGATCGGGAGCAGATGCAGCCCCTTATTATCGTATATTCAACCCTGTGACACAGGGTGAAAAATTTGACAGCGATGGGGCCTATGTACGCAAATTTGTACCAGAGCTTGCCAAACTGCCACAAAAATATCTGCATAAGCCTTGGACAGCACCGCTTTCAGTTTTGGCTGAGGCTGGCGTCAAACTTGGAAAAAATTATCCCCAACCAATTGTAGATCATGAATTTGCACGTAAACGCGCACTTGATTCATTTAAATCCATTAGTGCATAAGCTGCGTAAGCAAGCTGACATTGCATGAAATGGGTTGAAAATGAGAATTGCTATAATTGGAAGTGGGATCGCAGGAAATACAGCCGCCTACTGTCTTCATAACGCTGGTAATGCTATTACAGTTTATGAGCGCGACCTCCGTTTAGGTGGTCATGCAGCAACTGTTGACATTCATTATGAGGGCGAAAAAATTGCCGTTGATACTGGATTTATTGTCTATAATAATCACAACTATCCCAATATGGTCGCCATGCTTGAGCACTTGAATGTGCAAACGCAGATATCAGATATGAGTTTTTCAGTCTCTCTGGATCAGGGGCAATTTGAATGGGCGGGGCGGTCTGGTACTTTTAGACAAGTTGTAAATGGACTATTTGCAAAACGCAGGAATCTTGCAAATCCATTCTACTGGCTTATGCTGCGCGAAATCCTACGCTTTCAGAAACTTTCAATCAAAGAGTTTAATGCGGGCAAACTTGGCAGTCTAAGCCTTGGTCAATATCTTGACTCACGCAAATTTTCTGAAGGGTTCAGAGATAAATATATTGTGCCAATGGGTGCTGCCATTTGGTCTACGCCTGCGGATCAAATGCTGGAATTTCCTGCCTCTAGTTTTATTTCGTTTTTTGACAATCACCGCTTATTACAGTGGAACCGCCCAATCTGGCGCACCATAACGGGTGGAAGCCGCAATTATGTGCGCGAAATGACAAAAAGCTTTCAAAATCATGTGCGTCTTGGTGCAGCGGTAACCAGTGTTACGCGCACTATTCGAGGCGTAGTAGTAAAAGACAGTTTAGGACATGAAGATGTTTACGACCATGTAGTTATTGCTGCCCATGCACCTGATGCGCTGACTATGCTAAGCGATGCTGATAAAAATGAGCAATCCGTCTTGGGTGCAATACAGTATCGCCCGAATGACGTTTATCTACATAGTGACACACGACTCATGCCAAAACGCAAGGCTGCCTGGGCCGCCTGGAACTTCCTGCGTGAAGGGAGTGACAAGACACAAGATGTATCAGTTACTTACTGGATGAACTTACTTCAAGGCATTAATCCAAAAAAGCCACTTTTTGTTTCACTTAATCCGCCGTTTGAACCAGAAACCTCAAAAGTGTTTGCACGTTTTTCATATGATCATCCACAATATGACAATGCAGCGCTCAAAGCCCAAACTGAGCTAAATAAAATCCAAGGTCAGCGCAATACATGGTATTGTGGAGCCTGGACTGGCTATGGTTTTCATGAGGATGGCTTACGCTCTGGTTTGGATATTGCACGGGCACTAGGAGCAGAAGCGCCTTGGTTGATTGAAAAACAGGTTAAGGCAATGGTGGCCTGATGCATATTGATTTTACCCCTCCCAAAGATCCAGCTTGGCTCTACATGGGTAAAGTCATGCACGCCCGTTTCAAGCCAAAAGAACACAGGTTCAACTACAGCGTTTTTAACCTTGCAATAGATTTAGACCAATTGGAAACTGCCAAAAAACTATCACCTTTCTTTTCAATCAGCCGTTTTAATTTACTTAGCTTTTATGAGAAAGATCATTGTTCACAAGAAGACAAGACTGCGCGAGATCAGGTTGACAGGCTACTATTAGAAGCTGGGGTTGAGCAATGTGCTTCTCGTGTTATACTGCTATGTTACCCGCGTGTGCTGGGATTTGTTTTCAATCCCATTTCAGTTTATTTCTGCTATGATTTTCACAATGCACTCATTGCGCTGGTTTATGAAGTTCGTAATACATTCAGGCAGCGCCATATATACGTTGTACCAACTGAAGCTGGGCAAATCAGTGAAGCCGGCATAAGGCAGGAGCGTAATAAACTGTTTTACGTATCGCCTTTTATGGATATGGGCTTACGCTATTTTTTTCGCATTAAACCGCCGCAAGATGAAGTTGCAATCCGAATTCTTGAAAAAGATACGGATGGTCCAATTCTGGCTGCCACTTTCCATGGTTTGAAGCAGGACATGACCACAACAAACATAATAAAGCTTTGTATTGCAATACCTTTTATGACGCTCAAAGTTGTATTTGGTATAAATTACGAGGCATTAAAACTCTGGCTTAAAGGTGTACGTTTAAAAAAACGCCCTGCACCGCCGCCACTTGCAAGCTACACAGACACGAAAGCACAAACACCCCTATGAACCCAACACTTGTTACTTTACAAAATCTTGATGTTATCACTAAAGATTTGCCTCTTCTTGCGCGCAAAACACTTAATATTGCGGTCAAACTTAAAAATGGCAGTCTTGATTTGCATTTGCCAGATGGAGCTGTTTATCGTTGTGCTGGTGAAAACACCGGGCCTCAAGCTGTTTTAGTGGTTAAACACTGGGGGTTTGCGCGACGTTTGACTGGGCAAGGCGATATTGGCTTGGCTGAGGCTTACCTACGCGGTGAATGGGAAAGCCCAGATGTAACTGCTTTTTTGCAGCTCTTTGTTGTCAACCATCACGTTATTGTGAGCCTGTTGGCGAATAAACCATTGATACGACTTTGGCAGCGGTTTGGACATTGGCGCAATCGTAATAGCAAAAGTGGGTCCAAGCGCAATATTCACGCGCATTATGATTTAGGTAATCGGTTTTACTCTGCCTGGCTTGATAAAAGCATGACATATTCATCTGCTATTTTTGCGCCAGGTGAGACAGACTTAAGCTTGGGTCAAACGCGTAAATATGCGCAGCTTGCCGAGCAGACGCGTATTACTGCCAATGACCATGTACTTGAAATTGGCTGCGGCTGGGGCGGTTTTGCTGAATATGCGGCGCGGGATATCGGCTGCAAGGTTACCGCGCTTACCATTAGCAAAGAGCAGTTTGACTTTGCACAAAAGCGGATGTTTGATGCAGGTTTAAATGATAAAGTTACCATTAAACTGCAAGATTATCGCGACGAAAAGGGGACATTCGACCGTATCGCCTCTATCGAAATGTTTGAAGCTGTGGGACAGGAATATTGGCCAACCTATTTTGGGCAGCTGCGAGACAGATTGAAAGTTGGAGGTGTGGCGGGCTTACAGGTCATTACCATTCAGGATCATCTTTTTGAGGGGTATCGGCGCGAGATAGATTTTATTCGTCGCTATGTATTTCCTGGTGGAATGCTTCCCTCCCCCAGTATCATGCATAAAATGGGTGATAAATTTGGGTTATCGCTAGCAGGCGAAAAGATATTCGGGCTGGATTATGCAACAACGCTTGCGCATTGGCGGGACAGCTTCCGCGCTGCCTGGCCAAACATGGGCGGGCTAGGGTTTGATGAGCGCTTTCGCAGATTATGGGAATATTATCTATCCTATTGCGAGGCAGGATTTCGGGCTGGCAGTATAGATGTAAGGCAATTGGTGTACGTAAAGAATGGGTAGGTTGAAAAGTGTCATGCTTGGCTGCAAATGATAATTTTTTGTGCTTCGGTACTCAGGTGCTTTAAGTAAGCCCTAAAGTGCTCAAAAACGACCATGTTCGCACAAGCATGGCACTTTTTTAGATTACCCCACATAGCTAGTTTAAATTTGAACCTTCTTTTAATTGAATCATGTGATAAGCTTTTGTTTTTAGGTTTATGTTCAATGCCAAGTTTAAGTATTAAGAATTTTTCCTGCATAAAAGAAGCAGAATTTACCCTTAAGCCCATTAATGTTATTATTGGTGCGCAAGGCAGTGGGAAGAGTGTAACGACTAAGCTGTTTTATTTTTTTACGGATTTGTTAGTTAATCATATTGATTTTGCAGAAAGAGGCATGTCTTTTGAAGAATATACAGATCAGATTGCCCAAAAATTTGATAATTGGTTTCCACAATCTGCCTGGGGTAATAAACAATTTGATATTGAATATAAAGCAGGGAATTTCACAATTAAAATTACTAGAGATTCTAAAGATAATAAGCTAGCAAATACTGTTGATATTACTTTCTCAAAATGGTTTTCTGATTTTTACGAAAAGGGTAAAAAATTTATCAATTCTTTAGGAAATAATAAAGATGAAGAAATAGCTGAAACTAAAAGTTTAGATGATGATTTTGTTAAATTATTTCGAGCCGGAATGCTAATTAAAAAAAGATTAGCGTCGCAATTAAGAGAGGAGTATATTCGACTTCAAACGTTTATACCTGCGGGGAGAGGATTTTTTACTAATATAGGTCGCTTAGTAGCTAGCTCAGATGTTACTGTATCTCTAGATGCGGTTACAAAAAAGTTTGCGCGTATTTTTGCTTTTGTTAGGGATCAAGGTGCTAAAAATCTACCTCAGACCGCAGAAAATAATCATTATAATGAGCTTATGAATAAACTTTTAGGCGGATATGTAGAGTTTAAGGATAAATTAGAGTATATTGTTACATCTGATGGTAGAAATGTACCATTCTCATTTTTGTCAAGCGGCCAGCAAGAACTTTTACCTCTCTTGATGATATTGGATTACCTCAACAGGGAGTATCCATTTAGAATCTTAAAAAAACCAATTCACACGGATGCTATTAATCGACTTCTATACATAGAGGAACCAGAGGCGCATTTATTTCCTTCTGCCCAAAGCCATCTAATGGAGTTTTTAGTAGGATCAATTGCTACAAATGCAAGTAGTAAATTAATAGCTACCACCCACAGCCCTTACATAATGAGTAAACTTAATGTCTTCCTCAAAGCTGGGGAGATTGCAAAAGATGAAAGCAAGAGAGATGCTGTTCGCAAAATTGTGCCAGAAGAATGCTGGTTAACCACACAGCAATTAGGGGCTTATTGCATTGAAGAGGGTGTGCTTAAAAATATTGTGAATGCCGAAGATGGGTTGGTGGATTCAACTTATCTTGACCAAATTTCTGAAGATTTATCAAATGATTTTGAAGATCTTCTTAATATCGAATTTGAGATGGAATAAGCATGTCAGATTCTTGTACTGAAATAACACATGATTCTCTTATCAAAATTGAAGAAAATAGCAAAAAAGCTACCTTTAAAAACCCAGATAGAAAAAAATATACAAGAACTAAAGTTGACGATTGTCTAATCAATGATGGAATTAGGTGCGATTATTTAGTGAGCGAAATTGGTGTTGCCTCTGTACTAATTGAACTAAAAGGCACTGATGTGAAGCATGCCAAGAAACAATTATTAGCAAGCATTGTTCGCCCTGAAATTAAAAGATTACTCGAAAACAAGGTAGGCTGTTTGGTTATTTCATCACAATCCCCCAGCTTCAATACGTTTATTCGTCAGGCGCAGGTGGAATTTGCCAAAAAGCACAGTGCTGG
>JANXWK010000047.1 GCA_025351165.1 Hyphomicrobiales bacterium
CAAACATCCAGTGTTTCCTATCAGGCCAATCTGCCACCTGTTCCAAGCACAGCTGCAAGCCAGGTTCCAAGCGCGCCTCCATCGGCTTCGCTTATATGGGGAGGCGCCGCATCTTCTTTGAATGCTGCGGGTCAAGTTGTATCAGGTGCTGTCGAAACTGCATTCATCAATACAACAGTTGATGGTGGTGCAAAGACACTTTATGCGCCAAATGGCTCGCCAGTTAATATGCAGATACGCTGGGGTGAAGTCAGCCCAAATACTTGGCAGGCATTTTATCGCATAGACAGCAGCGCCAGCCCAGCAGCAGGAACACCGCGCTGGCAGCAATTTGGTGGTTCTGCAACTGGCGGTAACGGAACTGTTGGTGGAAACATAACCTTTAACGCTGCTGGTGCAAATACAACAGCGCTTGCTAACCAGGTTACGTCCATGTCCAACGTTATTATTGATGGTGTACAGGTTGATAGCGCAGGTTTGCCCGTTTTGTTTGATATGTCTGGTGGCCTGACACAGTTTTCTGGTTCTACCTCCTCTGGAAGTGCTGCAGGGCAAGTTGGTGGTATTAACGTAACAGCCAATGGATATACCGCAGGATCCTTTCAAAGTCTTAGTCTTGATACAGGTGGACGTCTTGTTGGTAACTATACCAACGGGCAGATCGTGCCTTTGGCGCAGATATCAGAAGCCAAGTTCAAGAATTCAGACGGCATGGTCCGTGTTAGCGGTGGTACATTCCAGCAAACACTTGACTCAGGTCAACCTGTTGTACTGAGCGCAGGTTCTGAGCTTTCAGGCGGTGCTGTTGAACAGTCCAACGTGGATATTGCGTCTGAGTTTTCAAAAATGATTGTGACACAGCAGGCATATTCGTCAAATGCCAAAGTGATTACAACAGCCAATGCCATGCTGCAGGACATTTTGCAGATCATTCGTTAATAGTTTAGGGGGACGCTCAAAGCGTCGATAGCATTATGGGACTTTCCAGCGCACTTGACTCAGCACTTAGTGGCCTCACCACTACCCAGGCCCAAATCGACGTTATCAGCCAAAACGTCTCCAATCAGGGGTCTGTGGGCTACACACGCCGGCAGGCAACACTTGTCCAGCAGGTTACTGGTGGACAGACTACAGGCGTTCAGGTTGCAAGTATTCAGCGCATTCTTGATCAGGTTGTTGTGTCACAGCTGCGGTCGGAAACCTCATCTGCTGCTTATACAAATGTACAAAGTTCTTATTTTCAGCAGGTGGATCAGCTTTTTGGTCAGCCAGGCGGGGCTGGTGCGCTAGATACAACTTTTAACAAGTTTACAACAGCGGCACAGGCCCTTGCCAATGATCCAAGCAACACAATCACCCGTGCTGGATTAATCAGTTCAGCTCAATCTCTTGCAGGGCAGCTTAGCACAATAAGCGGCAGCATTCAGCAGCAGCGCGATGGTATTGAAGCGCATCTGGCAGATGATGTGCAGGCTGTAAACGGAATCTTGCTTAATCTACAGAATTTGAACGGTAAAATTATTGGTCTGAGTGATAGCCAGACATCAGCGGCTCTACTTGACCAGCGCGATGCAAAAATTTCAGAGCTAGCAAAATATATCGACATAGGCGTGAGCGTAACCCAGAATAACGGTGTTAGAATTACTACAACTGGCGGTCTGCCATTGCTGGATAATACTGCTTCGCAATTCAAATATGACCAGCATTACGTGCTTAATGCCACATCGCAATATAGTTACACAGCTTCAGCCCGTGGTGTTGGAACCATAAGCCTTATCGGTGCAAATGGTACAACTACTGATGTGCTGGCAAATAGTTCAATCCGTTCTGGCGAGATTGCGGGACTTATAAATTTGCGCGATAAACAACTGGTTGAGTCGCAGGCCCAGATTGATGAACTGGCTGCTGGCTTGTCAAACGCTGTTGCCAATAACCAGATACAGGGCAGTGCTGTTGCCAATGGGTTCAATGCTGACTTTGTCAACAATCCCATTCAAAAGGGTAATGAGATTACCATTGATTACCTTAGTGGTGGCGTTACCCAGCGCATAACATTAAAACGCGTGGATGATGCAACAGTTACGCCGCCAAATTCAATCAGTGCACAAAAATTGGCAGAGCAGAATGAGTCTACAGCCTATAACCGTGTCATTGCACTTGATTTTTCAGGTGGTGTCTCAGGTGCCCTTGCTGATCTAGCCGCAAAAATTCTTGGCGGAACAGAGGCGGCCTTGCCAGCTGGCATATCTCTTACAAATCCAGCTGGCAGCCAGCTGCAAGCGGTCAGTTCGACACCAGCTAGCTTGACAATTACTAAAGTAAATGGGTCCATCACAACCACTGGTCTGACATTACAGGGCACTGCAATCCCACTGTTTGTTGATACCCAGTCTGGTGCAGCTTTTACAGGCAGCTATGAGGGCAGTATCGACCAGATTGTGGGATTGTCACAGCGTTTATCTGTCAATCCAGCTGTAGTGTCCAATCCTGCCTTGTTGGTTGTCTTTCAGTCAGCTGCCGCAACCACCACCACGTTGGCAGGTGACCCCTTACGTCCGCAATTCATATATGATCAGCTGACGGCTGCAAACCAGGCATTTTCGCCTCTTGGTGGCATTGGCACAAATGGTGCGCCCTTTAATGGTACTGTGGCAGACTTCACAAAGAATGTTGTTCAGAACCAAAGCGGACGCGCCATCAACTTTAAGAACATTGATGATGGCCAGCAGATTGTACTGAAATCCATACAGACAAAATTCTCCTCTGAATCTGGTGTAAAAATTGATCAGGAACTGTCTAATCTAATTCAGGTTCAAAATGCCTATTCGGCGAATGCGCGTCTTATAAGCACTGTAAAAGACCTTTATGATGTATTGCTGAAAATTTAAGGATACAAATCATGACCATTCCATCCCTTGCAGCTGGTGTTTTTACCAATACGCTCAATACTGACAACCTGTTAGGTATCAATGCAAAGCTGACCAACCTCCAGACGCAGCTGTCCAGCGGCAAGGTTTCACAGACGTATAGCGGGCTTGGCGCAAACAGGGTCACCTCTTTACAGTTTCAGCAACAGTTGGCGCAGTCCAGTGCATATTTCACCACAGCAAGCGATGTTGCACAGCGCCTGGCATTCACCAATGATGCACTGGATACATTAAACAAAACGGGCAATTCGTTCCAGACAACCCTAAATACTGGCACCTACAGCCTGGATGCAAGTGGGCGAATTGTGGCACAGGGGCTAGCCTCCAATAATTTTGAGTTGGCAATTGATGCCCTTAATACTAAATTTGGTGACCGCTATCTGTTTTCTGGACGAGCAAGCGATAAGCAACCAATAAACAGTGCAAGTTTAATTATTAATGGTGACGCGACGCATGATGGATTCAAACAAGTTCTGATTGAGCGCAACCAGGCTGATCTTGGAATTGTTGCTGCTGTAGCGCCTGCCATTGACCCACCCTCATTAGGGCGTCTGCAGACAGGTTTGGCTGGCGCAACTGCTTCCATAAATGAAGATGTCGCTGGTTCGCCTTTTGGGTTTAAACTAGGAGCTGCTCTACCAACGAGTACAACAGCCAATATTGTAGCAACTGGGCCAGCTGGGGCGCAGAATACAGTTTCATTTAATATTGCTTCTCAACCAGTTACAGGTGAGAGTGTAAGCTTTACCTTAACCTTGCCCGATGGGACGACAAAGACCATATCATTAAGTGCAGCGACAAGTATTACAGGTGGTGCCTCCAGTGCGCAGTTTCAGATTGGCGCAACAACCGCGCAGACTGCAACCAACCTGAATGCAGCTGTGACGGCTGCCTTGAATCTTACGGCTGCAACTAGCTTGAAGGCTGCCTCATCATCGTTTGCAGCGCAATCTTTTTTTAATCAAACTGCTGCTTCTCCTTTAAATCGCGTGGGAACACTTCCTGCAACAACAGCAACAACAACAGTTGCAAGTTTTGCAGCAGGTGCCAAGGCTACGCAGGCGTTTTACAATGGTGAGGAGCAGCCAACGGCAAGTGCTGCCAATATTACCAGCATACGCAATAGTGTTGCAGCACGTGTTGATAAAGGCTTGAATGTCGGTACTGGCATTCAGGGCAATGAACCAGCTTTTGTCAAAGCGCTGGCAGCTTTTGCATTGATTGCAACACAAACCTTCAATAAAGCAGATCCCAACGACCAGCTGCATTATCAGGAACTTGTTTCGCGTACGTCAAACACTCTTGGCAATCCTTTGACGCAGAATGTCAAAGATGTGCAAATCCAGATTGCCAATTCTGCCAATGCCGTAAAAGATACGCAGGCACGTCTGAAACTAAAAAATTCACAGTATCAGACACTATTGGATGGTGTGGAAAACAGCGATACTGCAACAATATCTGCCCAGCTTTTGACGTTACAAACCCAGTTAGAGGCCAGCTATCAGACAACAAATATACTCTCGAAGCTGACGCTGACAAATTATCTAAGGTAGGTCAGAATTTTAAGTTCAAGGCACTGGAATTCGAATTGGAGCAGGCAGCATACTTCCGTTGCCAGGAGCCAAAATACCATATCTAGTGTAGTCAGGCTTGGCTTGAATGCCTGGCATTACCTGTGGTTTTTTTGGTTTGTAGCCAGTGACCTCTGGCGCACCCATAAATCTGCTTAAGCCTGTATCATATGCTGCTTCATTTAGTGAATTGTACAGATCACCTGCATTTTTAAGCCTGTCTGAAAACCATCCTGGAATAAAGTTTGAAAAGCGGGTTACAGAGTTTTCTGTTTTGTTTTGCTGTTTAAAAGACTTTGATTGCAAAGGTCTCATGCCACCAATCTCTTTCTTTTTACCTTCAAGCCAGGTTCTGTATTTTGTAATTTCAGGATTTAGATCGTCGCCACATTTTTGAGAGTGGTTTTTGAGCTGATCCAACTGATGATCAATTTTATCCAGTGCCTGTTTTTTTGCCTGGTTAAGATAGGCTGGGTTACGTCTTGCAAGTAAATGCAAGTTTCTAATGCTATCCTCGATCCATGATTTTATAGATTCAATTTTGCTGACACCACCTGCTACACCAGGAATTCTTTGTGTTTTTTCTGTAAGGGCTTTTGTAATTTCTCGGGCCTCTAGGTCACATTGCTGATTATGAGGTTTATCAGCTGATGGGGTAAAAGTTGTTGTGGAATCCTGTGTTCTGCGGTCTAAAACTTGAGTTTTATTATTTGTTAAGCGTGATGTGTCTGACATTATGGCTCCCGAATCTTGCATATTGTGTTTCATATATGGCATTGATACGGCATATTACATATACGCGTTCTGCAAGAGTTTTTTAAAAACAGCGGCTTTACACAGCCAAATTTCTATTGAATTTTCTGTATGCGTACATGGCCAAATCGAAAACCATTATGCATCAGGTTCAAGCTGTGGGTTTGGTCACTAACTTGGGGTAACCCTCAGGGGCAAAACAATAAATATTTTCAAAGTCGCCGCAAAACCTGCTGTGGTGTCCGTTTAGCTGGTTTATAAGTCTATCTCTCTGCGTATCCTGTTTATGATTCTTTTAGCGGGATTTGAATATATATTTTTGTTGTAATAATCATTACATGCTGTTTTCAATTCGATAGCTGCTTTTACAACAGCCATGTAAGCTGGACGACTGTTTTCCAAAAAAGCTTTTTTGTAGGTAGCCAGTCCAACTTTTTGTATTAGTTTTTCGGTCATATCTCTGTAGGGTTTGTAATAGTCATGCTGGGATCTTATACCCGTAATCATCATGGATAATATATCAGCAGCACCCTCCCTTAAAAGATCGGCTACAGAAAATACAAGTTTTTCACCCTTATGGCCACCATAAGGTAAAATGAAATTCTCACTCAAATCTTTTTTAACACCTTTGTAGCTCTGTTTTTCGCTTGTTGAATCCATAGTTATGCGGATTACAGTATTATTTGTAAGGCAATGCATTAATTCATGCGCAATGGTTGCTTTAATTTCATTAAACCCGTATTTTTTGTAATCATTGAAATTTTTAGAAATATTACAATAAAATTTGTTCGGCTCTCCTGAGTTAACAAAAGCTAGCGCATCCGGGTCTAATTTAGGAAATTTTTTTTGAACATCCTCAACATAATCGTAAAACTCAACTTGAGGTGTTTTAGTTAAAAGTCTGGAATTATTTAGAAAGGCTTCTGGTAATCGTTTTTGATAAATAAGCCATGTTTCTGAAGTATTTTTTTGGATAGTAGCTTTAAACTCTGTTATTTCTCGTTCTGCACGCTTTTTTGCGTTAAGATCAGCTATGGCAATCTTGGTATCTGCTCCTTTTGAAGCGATAAGCCACTGGTTGGGTATTATATTTGTTGATGCGTTTTTTAAGTTTTTATTGTGAATTGAGTTTATTGTCATTATCGTTTTTCTTTATTTTTTCTTGAGCTTTTCTTGCGTATATGCGCTGAATCTTACATGAGCCTTACAAGATGCATAAAAAGTAATATTTATACAATAAATATCAATTATCAGCCTTAGAGCAATGTCTGGCAAATTTAAGCCAAAAATTTAGTGTGCATGGACATTTTGCGGTAGGCATGATCAGCGTTGACAGGCTAAACTAACAGCAGATTCCACAGTAGTTTCAAAAACTAAACGCCTTGTGAATAGTTTACGCTTGTTCACGTAATAATTTTAAACAGTAACTTTATGGCAAAAAAATCGTCCATTTTGGTATAATGTATTTAAGTGTTTTAACAGTTTACACAAAATCTGAAGTTAAAAGTGTTTTACTGTGCGGTATGAACAAACATGACATGCTTTGGCTCAATGCGCGCCACTCTTTTGGCCCATGAAATCATGCTTGGAAATATTTTTAAAAAATTATTTTACACAAGCATGATGTATTTGGGCATTACACTGCTTTTGAGACCGCAATAGGGCTAGAATTTCGAACCATATTTGGCTGGGGGCTTCTGCCGTTAGTATCATAGCCGGAAGGATTTGCCTTGGCTCCAACCTCTGTTGAAATTTCACGCATGATACCTTCTGATACCGAGCGCACAGATGTTAAAACGGCCATGTTGTAGGTCAAAAGTTCGGAAAATGTATCATGCCGGCGGCGTAGTAAAGCCAGCTCATCTGGTGCAAAACGCCCAACTGCAATAGCATTCCCTTTCAGGGCTTCAAGTGTTCTGGTATAGGCGCTAGCTGCAACTGCTTTTTCAATGGATAAACGTAAAGCCTCTTTCGTCATACCTTCCTTCAGTAAAGCTGTTTCTTCTGCAATGATTGGCTCCAGTGCATCAAGAGAATTCAGCGCCAAAGTTACAAGCGCTTTGGCTTCTTCACCGTTGGTTACGCGGTGTCTTTGTGCTTCGGTCTTGTGCGTCTGGGTTGGTGGGTTACTCGAACTCAACATGTTACAACTTTCTTTTACACATTTAATTGGTATTTAACAAAATGCTTAAGGATACAGACAGGCTTGTTGAAAGCTGTGCTTTTTCAAGATTTCCTAGTTACTTTCCTGCACTTTCATGAGCTCAGAATAAATGCTGTTGGACACGCCAATGCCTCCAGCTTTTGTTGTAGTTTTAGCATATTCTGTTATCAGCATATCGCGCCAGGTATCCGTGCCCTGATTTTTGCCATTTGACTCTCCGCTTCCCATGGGGCCATCACCTTTTGCAGTTGCAAAGGCTTGAGACAGTAGATTTTTGATAAAAATACTTTCGAAATTTTGGGCTGCGGACCAGGCTTTTTTAGCCTTGGCAGTTGTTTTACCGTCTGGTGTAGCAGATTGTCCAAGGCCAAGAAGGGCTGCGTTCTGTGATAAAATTTTAGCGCTCATTATTTTAATCCTTACATTACTTCTATGTCTGCCTGTAGGGCACCAGCTGTTTTAATGGCTTGCAAAATGGAGATCATATCGCGCGGACCAATGCCTAAAGCATTCAGGCCGTCGACCAGTTCACGTAAAGTTATGCCCTCTTTTACGATGCCAAGCTGCTTGCCTTCGCCTGCATCAACTTTGATATTTGTGCGGGGGACGATAGCTGTGGCACCATTTGCAAAAGGCTGGGGCTGTGAAACCAGCGGGCTTTCAGTAATTGTAACTGTGAGATTTCCCTGGGCGATAGCGACTGTAGAAACACGCACATCCTTGCCCATGACAATTATGCCAGAGCGTTCATCTATCACTATGCGCGCGCGCTGGTCTGGCTCTACACGAAGAAGCTCCACCTCTGTCAAAAGCTTGATCATGTTACCGCGATAATTTGGCGGGATCTGTATGGCGACAGTTGAGGGATCAGTTGGTTCAGCTGAGTTGCTGCCAAGAAAATCATTAATCGCTGCAGCAATGCGTTTTGCGGTTGTGAAGTCTGGGTTACGTAGAGCAAGGCGAAGAGTTGTTTGACCCTTGAGAGCAAATTCTATTTCTCGTTCAATGACTGCACCATTGGCAATACGACCAACAGTTGGAACGCCGCGCGTGACTTTTGCTGCATCACCCTCTGCTGTAAAGCCTGAAATGGCAACCGCGCCCTGACCGACGGCATAAACCTCACCATCTGCACCAAGCAACGGAGTAACCAATAAGGTGCCGCCCTGCAAAGATTTGGAATCTCCAAGTGCTGAAACTGTTACGTCAATGCGTGTGCCCTGTGTCGAAAAAGGTGGCAGGTTGGCTGTTACCATAACTGCGGCAACGTTGGCTGTGCGCAGATTTGTGCCACGTGTGTTAACACCAAGACGCTCCAACATGGAGGTTAGTGACTGTTTAGTGAAGGGAGAATTGTTAAGCGTATCACCTGTGCCATTTAAACCAACAACAAGGCCGTAGCCAACCAGCTGGTTTTCACGCACACCTTCAATGCTTGCTAAATCCTTGATGCGGGAATTTGCATAGGCACTGCTGGCCAAAAACAGGCCAAGTGTGAAGGTTGCAAAAGCAAAAAGGCATTTTGCAATAAATAACCTGTTTGAGACGTGTGAGTGGATACGCATGAAAATGTCCAACTTGACCTAAAGGCGCGGACACTCTCCGCAAGAGACACAAAAATAACGCAACATACACAGGTAATGAAACAGCGAAACACATGCCAAATTTAAAAATAATTTAAGCCATTGAAAAATATACATTTAGTTGCAGATTTTGTTAAAATTGATAGCATGTTGTTGATCTTATTTGCCCCATACTCGGCAAAACTGACCGCTATCTTCATCAACCTTTAACCACGTTGGCTGCATGATGTATTTCAAGCTAAAATTAGGTGGTTGAATGCGGGTTTATACGGGTTCTCATATTGCAAGTGTTTCCAGCGCTGGTGCAAGCCATGCTGTCAATGCAGCCAGCTCAAGGTTTAGTCTGCCAAAGTTTGGAGCAGCTAAAGCTGGCGCGGCATCAAGTGTTTCCACGCTTACAAACCTTGATGCACTCATGGCTTTGCAGGAAATAGATGATCCCGTTGAGCGTAAAAAGCGCGTTGTCAGACGTGGGCATAACATCCTGGATTCTTTGAACCAGCTTAAAGTGTCTATGCTAGCTGGCAAAGTTTCAAGTGCTGATCTAAATAAAATTGTTGAACACCTTCGTGCCAGAGATGCATCACCTGACCCGCAACTTAATGATATACTAGCTCAAATTGAGTTAAGAGCCGAGGTTGAGCTTGCAAAGCTTGGAATGAAATCTATGTAAATCATGTTTTGTGATTGTCCTGTCACATTCCAAAGAGTATAAGCACGACACATAAAGTTAAAATGAATTTATTGCACGGCAGGTTAATTATGCATGATGTTAGAATAGAAGTTGAAACAAGCTATACCCCCATTGAGGGTGAGCCATTCATGAGTGAGCAGCAAAAAAATTATTTTCGTAAAAAGCTCATTTGCTGGAAACAGGATATTTTAAAAGAATCTGTGGAAACACTCAATGTGCTTCAGGCAGATGGAGATGCGCATCCAGATCTGGCAGACAGGGCAACTTCCGAAACTGATCGCTCGGTTGAGCTGCGTACTCGTGATCGCCAGCGTAAACTTATATCTAAAATTGATGCAGCCTTATCGCGTATTGAAGATGGTACATATGGCTATTGCGAGGAGACAGGTGAGCCTATTTCACTTAAACGCCTTGATGCACGTCCTGTTGCAACGCTCTCAATTGAGGCACAGGAACGCCATGAAAGACGTGAGAAAGTCTACAGGGATGACTGACATTTAAATACACAATATTTATTTGAAATAGACATATTTGTATTTATAAAAATTGCGGCCCTAGGGGAGCCTAGAGCCGCATACGCGTTGGTCAACGTCAAGGGGGGAGCTGGTCAACCAACTGCTTCTATCATATTACCCAAACATGTATTGTTCATGGCTCATTTTGGGTAATAATACGGTGATTTGGCAAGCCTTATCCATTCCCTTGAATAGAGACCAGCAAAATAAAAATACTGAAATGCATACTAGAATGGTAAAATTGCATCCAGAACCTGTTGGCCATATCTTTGCTGCTGCACGTCGGTCAGCTGACCCCGTCCACCATAGGATATACGAGCCTGAGCAATTTTAGCGCTCTGGATGACGTTGCCTGCTTCAATATCTTCAGGTCGTACAACACCAGCAACAATCATTTCCCGAATCTCAAAATTAACGCGAACTTCCTGTTTGCCCTCAATAACCAGATTTCCGTTGGAGAGAACCTGCGTTACAACAGCTGCAATATCAGTGACAATCTCTTCCTTGCGGTCGACGGTTCCGATGCCATCGCTTGATGAATCAGATGTGGCTGATATAAGTTTGCTGGGATCAATTGCACTTGGGAAAAGGTTTTTAAATTGCGAGGTAAACCCGAACAGGCTTGGAATGCCTAAGTTTTCAGTATTTTTGCGGGAGCGAACTGTTTCATTATTGAACTTGGCTTTATCAGTTATGGCAACGTGAACTGTTAAAATATCACCAACCTGGCTGGCGCGCTGATCTTTGAAAAACGCGCGGGAGCCAGAGCGCCAAAGCGAGTTCTGTGTTGTGGCAATAGGTACAGGTACGGGTTGGGGCATCTGCACAGGTTTGTAGCCAGGGGCAGCAGTTGGATTGTCAACAGCTGACAAAGCTGGACCCTGTCCTATCTGGTCAAGCCTTGACAAGGTACTGCATGCAACCAGGGGTGCTATCAAGCTAATAGTAAAGATGACTTTAGCTGTTTTGAAAGTGGAGTAGGGGATCTTGCTCATTTGACATTCCTGACGCTGATTACTGTGTGCCACCAGCAACTGATGCAGTACGGGTTGGAGTTAGACCAGATGATGCTGATTTTGTCTGCGCTGCTGAATCTGCAAGTGTTTTTGCGATATTCTGCGGCTGAACCGTTACTTTGCCTGGCGCTATGATAACGCCATCAATCTGTTTTTTGGATTGTAGATTAAGGATGCTGATGGTATCGCCCTGAGCGCCACCTGTTATTGCCTTGCCTTTTGTGCTTAATGACAAGCCCGCTGTTTCAAAAATTATGGTAACATTTGCACCGCGCTCTACCCATTCTGCTTTTGTGATATCAGCAGCACCAATAATATCACCAGGGCGCAGGCCGCGTTTGGCAATCTGTCCTTTGACCTTATTTAGATCAATCGGGGCATCGCCAAAGATTTCTACACGTTTGCGTTTTTCAATAGCAATATCATTTTCACCAATAATATTTCCTTTGGTGAGTTCACGAATTACTACTGGAACGCGTACATATTCGCCAAGGGTGCCAGCTATTTTGTAAGCTGCCTTGTTGGTGGTTTCACTGCCAGGAATGGTTATGCTGGCTTCAAAACGGCTGGAGCGACTATCATAATAAAAGCTTGCAAGCTGGGGTGTACGCCTTGCATCAGCTTCAACAATCAAAGGTTTAACGGATTTATCAACTACAAGGTCTGTATCTGGAGGTAAATTGTAGCGGCTGCGCAGCGCGTCATTTATGAGTTCAATCATTTGTTCACGTGGCACAATGTGGCCTGCTCTGCGAACAACAACCGCGGTCAAATCACGTGACTCAACGCCTGTAATACGATTTTCAGTTGCTGCCGCCAATATGCGAGAGGCCTGAATTGTGCCCATCTGACCCAAATCTGGTGCGCGAAACATGGGAATATCGTTGCGTGCATCAAGCCCGTCAATCAGATCAGACAGGCGTACAATATCGCTGTCAACAATAGCCTCAGACTTTAACACAAGGGTCTGGTTTTTTTGAACTGCAATCTGTGTTTGAGGGGGTAGCTGTGAAGCTGCAGGCATAAGGGATGCCCCCGGCCTTTGCTTTTGGGCCCCAAAAGAGGGGGAGCCTGCTGCAAAGGCAAGAGATAATATGATGAGCGATGTTACTGTTTTTGCCATTTCAATCACCTGATGTTAAACATTAAGATGCACGGAACATCTGTGCTGTTGTGCTCAGCATCTGGTCTGCTGCGGTTACAACTTTTGAATTGAATTCATAGGCACGTTGAGCAGAAATAAGAGATGTTATTTCAGTAACAGAATTGACGTTGGCACTTTCAACGTAACCCTGTTGTAGGGTACCTACACCGTCTGCGCCTGCAAGGCCATCGACTGCCGGGCCAGAAGCTGCTGTTTCACCGTAAAGGTTGTTTCCCAGGGATTCCAAACCAGTTTTATTTATAAAGTGGGTCATGGTCAGCTGACCAAGCACAGATGGTGTAACAACACCTGGCAATACAACTGACACCTGACCAAGCCCATTGACCGAATAGCTCGTTGCATTGATTGGAACGGTTATTGTTGGTTCAACCAGATATCCATCTGTTGTTACCAGGCGGCCTTGACCATCGGTTGAGAACGAACCATCTCGCGTGTAAGCGTATGTGCCATCTGGCTTCTGAATTTTGAAGAAACCCTCACCATTGATTGCAAGATCGTACGTCCGCTCGGTTGGGGATAGATTACCCTGGCTCATGATGCGCGGTGTGCCACTGGTTTTAACACCCGTTCCTATGAATATGCCGTAGGGCACTTGAGTGTTTTGATCGGAAGTGGCGGTACCAGCGCGGCGCTGCTGTTCGTAAAGGAGATCCTGAAACTGCACACTCTGGCGTTTGAAGCCCGTTGTATTCAAGTTTGCCACGTTGTTGGAAATAACCTGCACGGCCATTTCCTGTGCGGCCATTCCGGTTGCTGCTGTATATAGTGCACGCATTGGTTCACGTCCTGTAAAGTTACGAATTAATTGCCAATATCGGCCAGTTTGGAAATTGCTGATTTGCGGAGGCCATCAGTCTGAGACATCATGTTGGCAACGCTTTGATAGGCGCGGTTGATTTCAATCAGGCGGCTCATTTCAAGCACAGGACTGATGTTTGATTTTTCCACAGCTCCAGTTTCAAGGCGTATATCTTTACCTGCTGGTTTTGGTGCTTCTGTGCTGCTAAACAGGTTTGAGCCAATATTTGCCAGGTTTTGAATGTTGGCAAATATGACAAGTTTAAGTTTACCACGTGTGCCAGCACTTGATGTTATCTGGCCGTCTGGCGCAAAACGCAGATCAGTTTCGCCTGGTGCAAGACGCAGGATACCTTGATCTGTTACAACGCTGTTGCCACTTGCATTAACCAGCTCACCTTTGGAATTAAGAGTAAAGGCGCCATCTCTTGTGTATCGCTCTCCGCCTGCTGTTCGAACAGCAAACAAAGCATCCCCTTTGATTGAGACATCAAGCGGGTTGTCAGTACGGTTTAACGCGCCTTGTGTAAAATGCAGAGCCGTGCCCTGATCTACAACGTAAGAAAGTTTTTTGTCGCCATTCTTGAAAGTTTCAGCACGGGCAACAGGCATTAAATACTCAGCAAAATTTGAAGAACGTCGTTTAAAACCGTTCGTTTCAATATTTGCAACGTTGTTTGCAACAACATCCAGCTCACGTGCCAAGGCAACTTGACGCGATAGCCCAATTAGCAAAGCGTTTTCCATTGGAAACGCAGCCTCCATGCTCCCAGTTAAGATAGTTCTCAACGCTCCCCAGCGCGAACAGTCTTGGCTAGATGTATTCCAAAAGGCGTGCCAAACATGGTTAACAAAAAATTATTTATATATAACAGTAAATTAGCAATATTTTTCTTATAGGCATCTGTGGTAAAATATGTAGTGCAGTCAAAATCAACTCGGCAAAAATTGCCTAAATTATTAATTCTTAAAGGCTTCGTTAACCATATTTGTCCAATATGGAATTTAGGAATCGGCAATTAAAGACGTAAGGCTTTAGGATAATATCATGGCAAAAAAACCAAAAGAGGCAGTTGAGGGTGAAGAGACAGGGGCTTCTGTTAAACGAAAGATGCCGCCAAAACCTGCCTTGATAGGTGGTGCTGTAGCAATTTTGGTTTTACTTGGTGGTGGTGGCTATTATTTTGCAACTAAAAAAGCTGTTGAGCAAGTCAGCAAAGTAGATTCCAAAAAAGTTGGATCAATTGATCTACCAGATATGGTCATCAACCTTGCAGGATCATCCGGACAAGAAAAATCACAGTTTTTAAAATTGAAGCTTTCACTTGAAGTTTCTGATCCAAAAATTGTTCCAGAGATTACACCAATGCTGCCGCGTGTGCAGGATACTTTTCAGGTTTTTATGAGAGAGTTGCGCCCCTCAGATCTTGAAGGGTCTGCCGGACTTTATCGTCTTAAAGAAGAGTTGATGCGCCGCGTTAATGTTGCTGTCTATCCTCATAAAATAGACGCGGTAAATTTTAAAGAAATGATTGTTCAGTAATTATCGACGTTTGAAAGTTAACTAAAGTGGCCGATAATCCAACAAACCAAGACGATCTTGCCCTTGAGTGGGAGCGCTCCCTGGGGCCTGGCAATGCGATATTTGGCAAGGATGAACAGGGGGCGGATGTATGGCAGCCTGAAGTCGAAACACCAAATACAACCTCCGCTTCAGCTGATCTACTCATTGACCGCATCCTCAATCAAGACGAGATAGATAATCTTCTTGGTTTTTCTCTTGAGGACCAGACAATTTCAGGCACTGGCGGTGTTAGAAACCTGGTCGATTCAGGTACGGTCAGTTATGAGCGTTTGCCGATGCTTGAAATTGTGTTTGACCGAATGGTTCGGCTGCTCACATCCTCGCTACGCAACTTTTTTTCTGACAATGTCGAAGTTACACTTAATGGTATAACATCTGTGCGTTTTGGTGATTACCTGGCATCCATTCCACTACCTGCAATTCTCAATGTTTTTAAAGCTGATCCTTGGGATAATTATGGAATTGTTACGGTTGACTCCAGCCTTATCTATCTTGTTATTGATGTTCTGCTGGGTGGACGACGCGGACACACAAATGTGCGCATGGATGGACGTCCATATACAACAATTGAAATCAGTCTGGTTAGGCGAATGCTGGATATTGTTTTAGGCGATGCTGAAAAAGCATTTGAGCCTATTTCTCCAGTTAAGTTTTCAACAGACCGGATTGAAACAAATCCTCGTTTTGCATCAATATCGCGTCCTGCAAATGCAGCCATTTTAATTGAGCTGCATCTTGATATTGAAGGGCGGGGTGGTCGGGTCGAAATACTCCTGCCTTACGCAACTATTGAGCCTATACGTGACATGCTCCTTCAGAGCTTCATGGGTGAAAAGTTTGGGCGCGACCCCATATGGGAGGAGCATCTGGCTACAGAAATATGGCAGGCTAAACTTGATGTTGACGCTGTGCTTTATGAAGCAAAACTCCCATTACGCGATGTTATTGATCTTAAAATAGGTGATACGCTTATGTTTGATCTGAAATCCGATCCAATGGTTCAGATACGCTGTGGTGATCAGCTTCTTACCCAGGGCCGAATGGGGCGTATCGGTGAAAATATAGCTGTTCAAGTGGCAAGGCCGCTTAAACGCTCAAGGACAACAATTGCCATGTTTGAACAGGCAACAAATAGCAGGAGAGATACATGAGCGGAATAGGTATGGGCTTTGCAGTCGAGGCGCTTGTAACCGTGCTGCTTGGTGTAACTGTATGGTACTGCTTTATGCTAGATAAACGCCTTAAACGGTTTCGTGCTGACGAAAAAGGAATGCGGCAAACTGTTGTGGACCTTGCACTTGCAACTGAACGTGCAGAAGGTGCAATCAGTGGTTTGCGTTCAGTTTTAACTGAGGCTGATGGCTCACTTGTCCAACGGCTGCGCTCAGCAGAAGCTTTTACACGTGAACTTGATGCCCAATTAAAATCTGGTGATAAGGTTTTGTCGCGCATAAGCAAAATTGTTGCTTCATCACGCCAGGCTTCAGGCAATGACAATCCTGCCCAACAAGTTATGACTGAAATCCCATCTGAAGAAACGCGAAGTGACCGTTTAGCTGACATGCTGGCTGCTGCGCGTGCCATGGCTGATCGTGGGTTAAATCGTAATCAAAATTTTATAAATTCTCAACCTGAACAAACGGCTGCGTAAAATTATGGTAAAATTTCGCATTCTGCCCCTGTTTATTTTTGGAGCAACAGGCCTCTTATGCCTCAAGGCCATGGGGCTTATCCTTCATGGGGGGTATATCTTTCCTGGCCCTCATGTAAGCGAACTTGATCCTGAAAGAGCAAGTTTTGGACGTGTGCTAAGCTCGGTTAGGACAAATCCAGATTACGCAGATCCCATTACCACGGGCTCGGTGCCAGAAAAAAAACCAAAAAAAGAAGCGGCTGGTTCAAAGCCTGTTGAACTTGCAGAAATTAAAGATATGAAGCCAGTCGAAGCGCCTGTTACCCAATCGCCACCGTTGCCGCCCTCTGGCACTGAACGCCAGTTGATGGAACGTCTTAAAGACAGACGCATGAGTTTAGAAGATCGTGCGCGCGAACTCGATTTACGTGAAAACCTGTTAAAAGCAACTGAAAAAAAGATAGAAGACAGGATTGAGGATTTAAAAACTGCTGAAACAAATGCAGATGTAACAGGAACCGCAAAAGCAAAGAATGAAAAGGAAAACATGCGGCCGCTTGTCATAATGTATGAAGCAATGAAACCAAAAGAAGCAGCCAGAATATTTGAAAAACTGGATACAAGGGTTCTTATGCAGGTTACCACGGCCATGAACCCTCGCAAGATGTCTGAGGTTTTGGCTGCAATGAGTCCAGAAAGTGCAGAAAAGCTGACAACTGCAATGGCAATGCGCAATATTGGTGAGGTTCAACCAGAAAAGAATGATCAGATGCCGGCGGGTGAACTACC
>JANXWK010000050.1 GCA_025351165.1 Hyphomicrobiales bacterium
AACTCGCGCTTGCCAGTTTTAAGATAGGATTTGGGTTGTTTGGCCATGTGGGCAATATAGAGCGTTTAACCGTGAAATGGGAGAGTTAAATTGTCTCGCATTTAATTTTAAGTTAGGGCTATAAAAGCGCACCGTTTTAAGGATTTTCAAATTTGAGCCAACTTTTAATCCACGCTTATTTCAACGAAATTGATCGTCTAAAAAAATTCTCTGGCTCAAAAACAGAAGGTATAATCAGCGAAGCCTTCAAGGATTTATTGAAAGCTTGGTCTAAGCAGAACAGCCTGATTTTTCTCTCCCAATATGAGTTTGAATCACCTCAGAAAAACCGTATCCGTCCAGATGGCACAATCGTGCATGAACTGCGCGTACCGCTTGGCTATTGGGAGGCCAAAGACACAGATGATGACCTTGAAAAAGAAATTACAAAAAAATTCGCTAAAGGCTACCCACAGGATAACATTATTTTTGAGGATTCTGTCACCGCTATCCTGTTCCAAAACAAACAAGAGGTTATGCGGTGCTCAATGGTCGATGCACCCACCCTCACCAAGCTCGTTGCGCTGTTTTTCAGCTATGAGCGGCTGGAAATTGCCGAATTTCGTAAAGCTGTGGCGCAGTTCAAGGCAGATTTGCCTGCTGTTCTAAACGCCTTGCGCGAAAAAATAGAAGCGGCTTATGGCACAAACACAGCGTTTAAAACCGCCGCTGATGGCTTTCTGGCTCAAGCCAAGCAAACGATCAATCCGTCCATTACTGAAGCTGATATTCAAGAAATGCTGATCCAGCATATCCTCACCGAAGAAATTTTTGCTCATGTGTTTAACGAGAGTGATTTTCACCGCGAGAACAACATTGCAAAATCGCTCTATACTCTGGAGGCTAGGTTTTTCACAGGCGGCATTAAACGCGATACTTTAAAAGCACTAGAACCCTATTATGCAGCCATTAGAGCCAATGCCGCGCAAATCACCAGCCATGCTGAAAAGCAGACATTTTTAAAACTCATCTACGAGAATTTCTACAAGGTTTACAACCCCAAAGCGGCCGACAGGCTCGGTGTCGTTTACACCCCCAATGAAATTGTCAAATTCATGATTGAGGGGGCAGACTGGCTCTGCTACAAACATTTTGGCAAAAGCCTGATTGATAAGGATGTAGAGATTCTGGATCCCGCCACAGGCACAGGCACATTCATCTGTGAACTGCTGGAGCATTTTAGAGGCCAGCCGCAAAAATTGGCGCATAAATACAAACACGAACTTTTTGCCAATGAAGTGGCGATTTTACCGTATTATGTCGCCAATTTGAATATTGAAGCCACATTTTCAGCTATTTGCGGCCAATATGCCGAATTTCCCAACCTGTGCTTTGTTGATACACTGGATAATGTGGCGGGGCTTGGCATAAAATCAGGCCATCAGCATGATATGTTTGGCGCAATGTCGGATGAGAATGTCGAGCGCATCAAACGCCAGAATACAGCTAAAATTTCAGTCGTCATTGGCAACCCACCCTATAATGCCAACCAGCAAAACGAAAATGACAACAATAAAAACCGCACCTATAGCCGCATAGATGAGCGCATCAAGGCAACTTACATTAAGCAATCTACCGCACAGAAAACCAAGCTCTATGATATGTATGCGCGGTTTTTTCGCTGGGCATCCGACAGGATGCATGATGATGGCGTGCTGGCTTTTGTCACCAATCGCAGCTTTATCGACAGCCGCACCTTTGATGGGTTTCGCAAGATCATTGCAGATGAGTTTTCGGATATTTATGTGGTGGATCTAGGCGGTGATGTGCGTGCCAACCCTAAACTCTCTGGCACGAAAAATAACGTGTTTGGCATTCAGACAGGTGTAGCGATTTCGTTTTTTGTGAAGAAGAAAACCCCTCATCCGCCCCTATCGCGGCACCTTCTCCCTCAAGGGGAGAAGGAAGTGCCACACCTGCCTTCCCTTCTCCCCTTGAGGGAGAAGGTGGCTGCGAAGCAGACAGATGAGGGGTATAAAAAAGCCCGTATCTATTACGCCCGCCGTCCTGAAATGGAAACAGCGGAGGATAAACTCGCCTGGCTCTCCAGCACCAAAGCCTCAGAGCTTGCCTATGAACACATTGCGCCAGATGCCAAGCAGAACTGGTTGAATATCACCGATAACGACTGGGACACTTTGCTGCCAGTGGCAGATAAAGCGACCAAAGCCGCCAAGGGCAAAGGCTATGACAGTGCCATTTTCAAGCTGTTTTCATTGGGGGTTGTCACAGCAAGAGATGAATGGGTTCATGATTTTTCTGCCAAACAATTAGGTGTTAAGGTACAACATCTGATCTCTACTTATAATAATGATGTTACAAAATTTTTAAAATCTGGCTTTGGAAAAGATGATTTTTACAATCTGGATTATGCAATAAAATGGACAAGGGCTGTTAAAAAAGATTTGGGAAAGGGTAAAAAGTACAAATTTAAAGCCTCTCAAATAACAACAGCAAATTATCGGCCATTTGTAAAAACAGCTTTTTACCGCGACGATAACCTTAATGAAATGCCAAATCTGACTAAGCAGATTTTTGGAGTTGGGAATTTATCCAATCAGGCAATTACTTTCATGGGAGATTCAACTGGTAAGCCTTATCTATCTTTTGCGATTGATTGCATTCCCGATCTTAATTTTGT
Organism: Hyphomicrobiales bacterium; assembly: GCA_025351165.1. Classification (GTDB taxonomy): domain Bacteria; phylum Pseudomonadota; class Alphaproteobacteria; order Rhizobiales; family Beijerinckiaceae; genus JAIELD01. The sequence goes on from JANXWK010000050.1 coordinate 2,681, forward strand.
CAGTCCAGCTTCTGGCGGCACTCAATGCCTCCCCCGCTATCGCTACAACATAGAAGGCGAACGCATAGACAATATTACCGATTGGTCTTTGGAGCAGTTTCAAAAGGCTTATAAAGCAGGTGCGGTACTTCCTTCTCCCCTTGAGGGAGAAGGTGCCCCCAGAGGGGCGGATGAGGGGTATACACCCATCACCAAAGATGCCATCTTCCATTACGTTTACGGCATGCTGCACGACCCCATCTATCGGACAAAATACGCCCAGAACCTCAAACGGGATTTTCCACGCATTCCCTTCTATCCTGATTTTTGGCAATGGGCGGCATGGGGCGAGCAGCTTATGGCTCTGCATATTGGCTATGAAACGCAAGAGCATTGGCCCTTGACACGCCTTGATGTGCCAGATGAACGCGCACGGGCTAATGGCGTTGCACCAACACCCAAACTTAAAAGCGATCCGCTCGCTGGGGTCATCACGCTCGATAGCGAAACGCAGCTCACTGGCATTCCGCAACAGGCTTGGGACTATCGCCTTGGTAATCGGTCTGCCCTTGACTGGATATTGGATCAGCACAAGGAAAAAACACCCAAAGACCCAACGATCCGCGAAAAATTCAATACGTATAAATTTGCAGATTACAAGGAAAAAGTGGTTGATCTCATTGCTAGAGTCACACGTGTATCGGTGGAGACCATCGCCATCACCACCGCCATGCATAAGCTAAAAAGAGACTGAATTATTTTATCGCATGTTTTATGCAGAAAATCGCGCACACTTTTCTGCACATGCTCTAAATCAACGCTCCCAAAGCGACCGCTGTGTCGCTCATCCGGTTGGAAAAGCCCCATTCATTATCATACCATGCAAGCACGGAAACCAGCTTCTCATCCATAACCTTGGTCTGGTCGAGCGCAAAAGTGGATGAGGCTGGATCATGATTGAAATCAATCGAGACATTTGGCTGATCTGTT
>JANXWK010000024.1 GCA_025351165.1 Hyphomicrobiales bacterium
AAGCTTTGACAATTTTAGCTACTCCTTCATTTGACGCTGGATCAATCCAAGTTTTGATTTCCACGTTTAAATTTTCATAGGGGTTCGAAATTAATTCTTTTATTTCTTTATCGCTAATATCCATGTTATTTCCTAAGTTAAAATACAAAGAGCATAGTTATAAATATTCTATAACAACCGCCCCATCTCTGGCACGCACGATCCGCATTTCGTGCCAGCTTTTGTTTTCAGGCCTATGGCTTCAAGAGTTACTGCGCCGCCTGCAATGGCATCTTCTATTGTTTTTTGCTGCACACCAAAACAGGCGCAAATGGTTGCGCCTTTATCAATGGCTGTGCTGCGCCCCGACAGCAATAAGGCGCGTGAAGCTTCATCCAGCTCCAACTGCCGCCAAGCCTGCTCAAAGCTAGCCCAAGATGGCCCGTTTTCAGTCGCATGGAGCGATAAAACAGCCTCCAGCCTGTCATTCACAATCAGTGCAGCGCGAAACACGCCAGTTTCATCCTCGCGCTTGATAAGTTCTATTTTCTGACCAGTTGCCTGATACACATGTGTGCGCAGCAATGTGAGCAGATGGTCTTTGGAGGCATTGGTTGCAAGGCGCGCCACATACCCATCCCCAATCGCTGCCCAGCTGTAAAACGACCCTTCTGGTAATTTGAGCATGGAGCGCACCAGCACAAAACCGTAATGCTTGAAATCTGCTGGCTCAATGCGCACAGGTGTGGCTTTGGATTCTGGCTGCCCCGAAAAAGGATCGCAGCTGTTTTGCACCAAAGCGCCTATACGCCCGCCCCCTGATGTCTCATCGTTCCAGTGAATAGGCACAAAAACTGAGCCTTGGCTTTGCTTGTCTGTTACCACCACCCGTAAAGTTGCTGTGCCATAGGGCGACGTTAACGTGGCAATACCCCCATCTCGCAGGTCAAATTCAGCTGCATCACGCGGATGGATATCGACATAGGCTTCAGATTTATGACTGCCTAAACGAGGTGACAAGCCCGTTCGTGTCATTGTGTGCCATTGGTCGCGCACCCGCCCTGTGTTAAGACGCAATGGAAATTTGTCATATAAACGCGCGGCAAGTTTTGGCGGTGCAAGCTTTATGAACTTTGCACGCTTATTAGGCGTAAAAAATCCACCATTGGCAAAAAGCCTTGTCTGTGGTTTTTCGCCCAGCCTTAATGGCCATTGTACAGGAGCAATCTCATCATATTCAACATCGCTTAATCTTGCAAAAGCACCAATGTCAAAATCGCGGCTGCCATTGTTTTCAAACGCTGATAATGCCGCATGTTCTCTAAAAATATCGGCTGCACTTTCATAGGCAAAGGCTGCCCCAAAGCCTAGGCGTTCTGCAACGTTTTTCATAATCCACCAATCAGGTTTCACCTGCGCTGGCAAGGGCAAGAACTTGCGCTGGCGTGAAATGGTACGATCAGAATTTGTCACAGTGCCATCTTTTTCGCCCCAAGCCGCAGCGGGCAGCAGCACATGCGCACCAGAATTGACTGTATCATTGGAGGCAACGTTTTCAGATACCACAAACAGATCAAGTTTTTGCAGTGAGTTTCGCACACGGTTCGCATCAGGCAGGCTCACAGCAGGGTTAGTCCCCATAACCCAAAGGGCCTTGATATCGCCCCTGTCAATGGCCTGAAACATCTCAACGGCTTTTAAGCCTTCGCGCTGTGCCATACTCACTGGCACATCATGATTTTGCCCCCAAAACCGCCCCACGCGCTCAACTTCAACGGGCGTAAAACCCATATGGGCAGCCAGTTGGTTTGCTAACCCCCCAACCTCGCGCCCACCCATAGCATTGGGCTGTCCCGTAAGCGAAAAAGGCCCCATGCCCATTTTGCCGATGCGACCTGTAGCAAGATGGCAGTTTAAAATCGCGTTGACCTTATCCGTGCCCTGGGCAGATTGGTTCACCCCTTGACTATAGAGCGTGACAACACGTTCATTCTTGGCCCATATCTCATAAAAAACCGTTATGGCAGCGGGCTTTAGTCCTGTTATTTCAGAAATTGATTCAATATTCGGCGCAATGTCTTTTGCATTTTGCAGGGCTGCTTCAAAACCGTCTGTATAAGATTCAATGTAATGCTTGTTAAGATAATTGTGCTCAGCCAAGTACACCAGCAAACCACAGAACAACACAGCGTCAGAGCCTGGCGCAAGGCCAAGCTGCATGTCGCACGCCTCACCCGTTGCGCTATTGCGCGGATCAATATTAATGAGTATGGCGCCATGTGTGTCACGTGCCTTGCTCATGCGCTGGAATAAAACAGGGTGACACCAGGCAGCATTTGACCCAACCAGCACTAGAAGATCAGCCTCATCCAGATCCTCATAACAGCCTGGCACAGTGTCAGATCCAAAAGCACGTTTATGCCCAACAACGGAGGAGGCCATGCAAAGCCGTGAATTAGTATCGACATTGGCGGTACCAATGAAGCCTTTCATGAGCTTGTTGGCAACATAATAATCCTCTGTCAGCAACTGCCCTGACAGGTAAAACGCAACAGAATTTGGCCCATAGGTTTTGATGATTTTAGTCAGCTGCTCTGCTACACAGTCAAGGGCTGTTTCCCATGTGGCACGTTCACCATTCATGTGTGGATATAAAAGCCGTGTTTCAAGGCCCAATGTTTCACCCAAAGATGAGCCCTTGGAGCAGAGCTTGCCAAAATTCGCAGGATGGCTCTTATCCCCCTCAATTAACGCCCCGCCTTTGCCATCTGGCTTGGCAACCGTACCACACCCCACCCCGCAATAGGGGCAGGTGGTTTTGATATAAGGATGTGAACGTTCAATCTGCATAAACATCTCAAAATTGTGATTAACTTAAACACTTACAAGTAACGTGATTTAGTAGAAGGATCATTGCAAACTGTGCAAGTTACATACCACAAACAATTATTTTATTTTTAGTAATTTAGAATTATGTTTGACTCCCCTCAATATTCGTACAATGATATGTACAATTAGAGGTGGCTTTCATGAATACAGTATCCTACAGTGAATTACGTCAGAATTTGGCAAAATATATGGATTTAACTGTTAGCTCACGCGATGAGGTGTTGGTTACACGCCAAGGGGCTGAATCTGTTGTGATGATGTCTGCTCATGAATATGAAAGCATGGTTGAGACAATCCATTTGCTTTCCAGCCCTGTAAATTCGCAGGAGCTACTTGCATCCCTGGCGCAGGCTGAAGCGGGTGAGTTTGTAGAGAGTGCACTTGTTGAAAAGGTGCTTGCGCGTTGAGGCTGCTGTTTACGCGTAAAGCGTGGGAACAGTATATCTATTGGCAGGAGATTGACCGCTCTGTCATAAATCGTATCAATGAACTGCTAGAGGCCACATTACGCGATCCATTCAAGGCGATTGGCAAACCAGAACCGTTGAAGGGCAAACTCTCAGGCCTTTGGTCACGCCGCATTACGGGTGAACATCGATTGGTATATCGCTGCGTTGGTATGAGTGACGAGCAGAGGATTGAGGTATTGCAGTGTAGGTATCATTATTGAAAAATAGACATGTCTCAAAGAATGAAAAACGCACTGTTTTTTAAATCCGAATTTGCAAAATGAGAATATCTATCTGATTTACGTTCTTTGCTTGAAGGCAATCGTGCAGCTCAATCTTACGGGTAAGACGATAGATTTCATAATGGAGTTAAGATTTATCTTTTACGCGAAATATGTAACAATTTAAGGTCATCATTTATTAAAAGTGGCAAAGTATGAGGTTTGTCATCACGTGAACCGGCAACAAATTAGATACGCAGATTTTAGAAAATAAAATTTTCTGAAATTTAAAAGCTGAGGACAAGTAATTCCTTCTTTACACATATGTAGTGGTGAAACTGCTTTCCCTCTTCCATAAATGGGAAAGAAAAGAAAATTAATACACATCCGCCTGATACCTGCCCTTTGCCTTCATATCCTTCACAAAATCTTTTGCTTTATCAGCATCCATTGCACCAAACTCTGCCGCAATGCCGACCAGTGTTTTTTCTACATCTGCTGCCATGCGTTTTGCATCACCGCATATGTAAAAATGCGCGCCGCGCTGCAGCCAGGCCCAAAGCTCTGCGCTCCCCTCCTTCATTTTATCCTGCACATAGGTTTTTGGCGTTTCATCACGCGACCAGGCGAGTGAGAGTTTAGTCAAAACACCAACATTTTGCATGGCGGCAAGTTCATCCTCATACAAAAAATCGCACTCACGTTTTTGATGCCCGAAAAACAACCATGCGCCCCCTGAGGCTTTTGTTGCCATACGTTCCTGCAAAAAAGCTCTAAAGGGCGCAATGCCCGTACCAGGACCCACCATAATAATCGGCACGCTTAAGTCTTGCGGCAAGGCAAAACCATGCGCTTTTTGGACATAGACCTTGAGCGCACTACCCTCACTTAACCTGTCGGCAAAATAGGTGGAGGCAACGCCCCGCCGCTCGCGCTCACCAATATTGTATTTTACAGTGTCAATAGTAAGTGAAACACGTTGTGGATTGGCTTTAATTGACGACGAAATCGAGTATAGGCGTGGCTGCAATGGCTCAAGAGATTCAACAAAAGCTTCAGGATCAGGCCGAATACCTTTGAATTTTTCAACGGCTGCCAACACATCAAGCGTGGCTGCATCACCATCTGGATCTTTACCTTTTGCCAGCAATAATGCTTTTTGCCTGCGCTCACCACCAGTTAGGTAAGAGAAAAACTGAAACAGATTATCTGGTGCCAACCCAAGGGATACTTCTTTTAAAAGATAGTCACGCAGCGTTGTCTCCCCAACTGGAAAATCAGCTGGGGCTTGGATAGCTGAAATTATTGCGTCCACCAGTTCAGGATCATTATAAGCATAAATCCCCAGTGAATCGCCAACAACATAATCCAGTCCGCTGGCAGACAAATCAATCTCAATATGATTGGTAACTTTACTTGAGTTGCCCTTGTTGAGTTTTGATCGTGAAACAAAAACTGCCTCCACTGGATGCGCGCGTGATCGGCCAGGGGCTATATCCTTGCTCTCCAGTGGCTTGGCTAACTCTTTTGCAAGCTGTTCATCAGGATCAATCGCTCCGCCACCCATTTCCTCAATCAAGGATTTGAGCATACGCGCTGTGGATTTACCACCAGGCGCACATAAATTCAGGCGATCTTCGGCCTGCAACGCGATGGCATTGGAATAATCCTCGCAATTATAGCCGCATTGTCCGCAATCCTGCTGTGCCATTGCCGCCATCATGCGGCGGCGCAGAGGGCGGCCCTCTGCCAGTTTCATGCGATCATCTATTGCCAGACTTTGATCTTTCCACGGCGTTTCACCATCATCACCATCTCGTAATGGGTCTTTGGAAGCAGCACCAGGCACATCACCCATAATCGCTGCATTCTGATTAAGCGATAAGGGCTGGGGTGCCGTTGCATCAAACGATAATAGTCCAGCAAAAAACCCTGTGAGCCATACACGCTGCTCAGGCGTAAAAGGCGCGTTATCTGGAATAATTGGTCCAAGATTATGTGTATTTTTCATGTCTTGAATGCTCATTAAGCAACCTCTTGAAAGAGTGTCTTTAGCGCTTCTGTATCATGACGACTGCTAAATTCATGAAATGTCTCGCCAGATGTATTGCGATTGGCAACATAAATCTTCAACATTTTTTCAACCACATTTGGCGCATCCTCTGACCTGACATCCCTTAGCAATTCGCGCGCCATTGCGCCATTATTGCCAAAGCCACCGCCAACTAAAAGATGGTAGCCTTCAACTGTGTCGCCCTCATCATTTATTGTAATACGCGCACCGATCATGCCAATATCACCGATATAATGCTGGGCACATGAATGGTGACAGCCTGTTAGATGAATATTGATTGGCGTATCAAGTGCAATTTTTGTTTCACAATGCAAAGCAATCGCCTCAGCATTTTCTTTTGTATGGGCAGCTGCAAATTTACACCCCGTTGCACCCGTACATGCAACCAAGCCAGCCCGAATGGATGAGGCTTTCCATTCAAGGCCAGTTGCGGTGATAGCTGCTTTAGCTAGCTCCAGTTTATCCTCATGCACACCAGAAACAAGCAAGTTTTGCCACACGGTGAGCCGGATATCACCATCTCCCAATGTGTTAGAAACATGTGCCAGATCACGCATTTGGCCTGTGGTTATTTTACCAACAGGCAGCACAACACCTATATAATACAATCCCTCTTGACGCTGCTTGTGCACGCCAACATGCGCCAACCGATCATGCGCTGGGCGGGGCTTTATTTGGTCAGCATCAATACGGTTAAACTTGTACCCTAGCACATCCTCAACAGCCGCCAAAAATGTCTCAAATCCCCAATCATCCAGCACATATTTAAGCCGCGCCTTATTGCGTGATGTACGGTCTCCATGCATGGAAAACACTTTAATAACAGCCGCAGAAACAGCTGTAGCTTCATCTGGCTTAACAATAATACCCGTATCTCGCGCCAAATCCTTATGGCCTGTAATACCACCCAAAATTAATCTGAACCAGACTTCATGGTTACCCAAAAGTTCAACAGCCTGAAAGCCAATATCATTCGTGTCCTCAAGGGTTGGTATTGGCCCACCACCATCAAATGCCACATTGAATTTACGGGGCAACCCATATAGCGAGCGGTCATTTAAAATATGAAAATGCCATTCACGGGCATATGGGCGCGTATCCAGCAATTCATGCATTGCAATTCCAGCGGTTGCGTCCCCGGTTACATTGCGGATGTTATCAGCTCCAGAGCCACGTGAAACCAGCCCTAAATCCTGAATGCCTTCAATCACGTTCATTGCATTTTTAGGCTCAATCTCCCGAAACTGCAAATTGCCGCGTGTTGTTACATGGGCGTAAGGCGCACCATATTTTTCCGTCAAATCTGCAACTCCTGCAAATTGGGTAGCCGATAAAACACCATTTGGAATGCGCATACGGCACATGAAACTGTTCTGGGCGGGCGCAACATTGTAAAGCCCAAAATACCTCCAGCGAAAGTTATCAGCAGGCTTTGGCAGCTCATTTGTTAAAGCTTGTTCGCGCAACCGTTTATAGGCATCAAAAGGATGCTCCTCACGCTTCCATTTTTCCTGATCGGAGAGTTTTTTCCCCTGTTTAGTTACATTATCCTGAGCATTTAAATGAACAGCATCTGGCCCTTCATGCTGAATGTCAGCAGATGTGACCACGCCCAAACTCGAACTGCCCGCTTGTCTTGCAGTCTGAACACCTGAGAAAAACCCTTCCAAATATTGTTTTTGGGTAGGCGTGAATGCATCGTTCATGGGCTGCCTTTAATTGAAAGTGACATCTGGTATATCTCGACAAATACTAAACTCAAGACAGTATGTGCTCTGTATGGTTTTGTAGTCATTCTGACTAAGCATGCTTTTGTAACCAAGCAAGCTCAATGCCAAATCAAATGCTTGTCATAAAACAGTTTAACAATGATTTTTAAACTAGGATAAGATCATTTTTTAAGCAACGCAATAAACATGCCTATTTTTTAATCAACATATAGATTGCTGTTAGATTGTGTTATTCATTTTAGACCTATCAAAGAAAATTGCATCATTCAGCAATTCCAAAAACGCTTTTACACCATGGTCAGCGGCGATTTCACCTTTTGCAGCTGTTGCGACAGATGCATCACCTATAGCGCCACTTGAGTGTAAATCTTGAGCCATCCAGCCAAAACCAGCAGGGCGTGTAGCGTTCAGCTGCTTGAATTCACGTTCCATTTGGAGAGTGGCTGGTATAAAATTTGCCATCTCATCACACTTCACCAGATCAGGCCTAAAAGCCAGCATGAGCGATGTTTCAATATCACCCCCATGAATGCCATGGATTATTTCCTTTGGATCAAACAGACTATCAGGATAGCCAAATCTGCTCCAGGAGGCAATGACAGCAAGCATGTTGTAACGAATGCGCAGTTCGCGTGAGACTAGATCAATGATGGATGAGTTCCCACCATGGGAATTGATAATAACGAGTTTCTTTATACCCGTTTGCGCAATACTTGTTCCAAGTTCAAGCCAGCTTTGCAAAGCAGTTTCTGTACTCAACGTTAAAGTGCCAGGAAAGGCAATATGCTCCCGTGATTGCCCAATGGTTTGTACGGGTAAAAAAACCACATTGCCATTGGCAGGCAGCTGCTCTTTTACGCGCGCCAGATAGCCTTCCATAATAAATGTGTCTGTGCCAAGCGGCAAATGGGAACCATGCTGTTCAATGGCAGCTACAGGCAGGACGGCAATAGTATTTGTAAGATCGGCTGTCGCAAAATCACAAAAACGGTTTTCATGCCAGTCAGGTTTAAGGGTCATGCGATTACACTTTCAGATTTTTGTGATTCAATAACACAAGATGAAGAATTCAACTCTTCAGGAGTTGCACATAAATTGTTACGCTTCAAAAAACGTCCAAATTTGAAATTGCTTGTAAATATTGCCAGTGGAATAGAGATAATCAGCCCTAAATTCATGGGCAATGTCCACCAGAAAGCTGTGACACTTACATATCCAAAAATAGCAGCAAAAATAATACCGATCAGGGTATGAGGCAGCAGCTTGCGTGAGGCTTCTTCAAAACTCAATTGGTGGTATCCCCTTTTGTGGACACCCCAGCCAACAGCTTTTCCAAACATCAAACGTATCAAAAACAGTGCTTCAGACGCGGCAGCCACAGGTGAAAGCAAAAATGAAAACAGGGTTTCAATCACAGAACCATAAATAATCTTTAAGCCGCCTCCAAAACTCGCGCGAAGCTTTGTATCCAATATTACATGAGCCAGACTAGCAATCTTTGGTATAAATCCCATAATCAGATAAATAAGTACGAGATTTTTGGCCTCTTCAGGCCTAAAAAACAAATCTTCAGTACCCGACAATAAAAGTCTGAAAGCTACAATACTCCAGAAAACAAGGGTTGCAGGTGCACCAACAAACATCCCAATTGCGAAAAAAAGCTGGTATCGACTGATTGGCTTTATGCCCTTCATGCCAAGCAATTTCAGATATTGCATGTTGCCTTGGCACCATCGTAAATCCCTGCGTAAAAACTCAAGCAATGTAGGTGGATTTTCTTCAAAACTGCCATTTTCAATTGGCAAAACACGGCACTCATAGCCAGATCTACGCATAAGAACAGCCTCAATCTGGTCATGGCTTAAAATGTCACCTGATAATGGCCCAGATCCTTCAAGAATTGGCAGTTTACAATGTGCAATAAAAGGAGCCATCCGAATAATGGCATTATGCCCCCAGTAAGGTCCGCAATCGCCCTGCCACCATGCAGATCCAAGCGTATAAGAACGCATTCCAAACCGCATTCCAAACTGAAATATGCGCGTAAAGGCTGAATTTGAAGGCAAACCAACTGTTAGATGCTGTAAAATTCCAAGGCGTGGGTTATCTTGTGCAGTATACACCAAGTTCAAAATCGCTTCTGTTGTCATTATGCTGTCAGCATCAAGCACGATCATAAAATCATGGTTCATGCCCCAGCGGTCACAAAAATCGCGGATATTACCTGCTTTAAACCCTGTATTTGTATCTCGCAGACGATAAATAATTTTGATTTTATTCAAAAATTGTAACTCAAGTACGTTAAACGCCTTATCTTCAGCTTCAGCAATCAACACATCAGTCGTGTCACTCAGAATATAAATGTGAAACTGCTTTTTATAGTCTGTTTTTGACAACCCATCTGCGACTGACTCTACAGTACGGAAAACAGTCTCCACATCCTCATTTCGAACGCAAAATAAAATAGCTGTTGACGCCTTTATAGGTGTTGTCCAAGCAGCCGTAAAAAACGGCGCAACAGCATTAACGGGATTCTCGCTCATCTGCATTACACAAAAGCCTATAATCCCATTCCAGAAACCAATAACCGTCCAGGGCAAGCAGATAACAAACAGGGCAGTCATTACAAAATCTAAAAAATCAAAGCCGTTGACCCCCACGACAGTCACGAATTTATGTGCCAAAAATAAAACTGTGGCCGTTACAAGTATAAAAAAGAAAATCCTTCGCGCCCTCATGTGGAGCTGAGTGACATCGTCAATGTGATCAGGAAAATTTGATGCGCCAATCATGATAGCAACGCGGACTTTCTTATGGTAGGAAAATGAAATATGCAGGATGAGTATAAACACATAAATGAATGGAACATCCATTATTAAAGCACAAGCCCTGTGGTATATTTCACCGCAACTAGCAGAATTACGTTCTGAAGTTTTACCAGAGCTAAAACCAAATGAATGCTGTGTACGCACTTTATACTCTGGTGTCAGCCGTGGCACGGAATCACTGGTTTATTCAGGCATAATTCCAGAAAGCGAATGGCAGCGAATGCGGTGCCCCTTTCAAGCTGGAGAATTTTCTTACCCTGTTAAATATGGCTACTGTTCTGTTGGCATAGTTGAAGAAGGCTCACCCGATTTCATTGGTAAAACTGTTTTTAGCCTTTCTCCTCATCAAACCTGCATTCATCTACCCTCTTCTGCACTCACAGTTTTGCCAGAAAACCTTCCTCCTAAACGCGCAATATTGGCCGCCAATATGGAAACTGCCCTCAACGCTGTTTGGGATGCAGCGCCTTCTGTCGCAGATCGTATTTTAGTTGTGGGTGCTGGGGTCGTTGGCTGCTTGGTTGCCTATTTATGTGGGCAAATACCAGGCACGACAGTAACATTGGTTGATGTTAATTCTTCTCGCGCTAATCTGGCTAAAAATCTAGGTGTACAATTTGCCTTACCTGAAAATGCCCCTGAAAACTGTGATTTAGTGGTTCATGCCAGCGGTCATCCAGCAGGTTTAAGCACTGCGCTTTCATCGGCTGGCAATGAGGCTACTGTGCTGGAGCTTAGCTGGTATGGCACAAGAGCCGTGTCCATTCCATTGGGCGAAGCTTTCCATGTGCGACGTTTAAAGCTCATATCCAGCCAGGTGGGGCAGATCCCTTCTTCTCGTCGCGCTCGATGGGATTTTAGACGACGCCTTGAAGCGGCGTTGAATTTGTTGGATGACAAGCGCCTGGACATGTTGATTTCAGATGAAATTCCATTTCATAGTTTGCCAGGAAAATTAAATGACATTTTTAACTCATCAAGCGAAATATTGGCTCCATTGGTAAGCTATGACGATTTATGAATCCAATATAGCTCATTATCAATTATTCTAACACTTCCTCAAATAACAGAAAGCCTCCTACATGTTCGGTGTTGAAGTTCGAGATTCAATCATGATTGCCCATAGTTTCAAGGGCGATGTCTTTGGTCCTGCCCAAGCTCTGCATGGCGCGACATTCGTCGTTGATGCCTGTATTATTGCCAAAACCCTTGATGAAAACAATATTGTTGTTGATATTGGCCGCTTTATGGATGTGCTGAAAGCTATTTTGAAACCACTGAACTACACCAATCTAGACGATAACGTGAACTTTATTGGCCAGAACACAACTACAGAATTTTTAACGCGCCATATTCATGACGAGCTTTCAAAAGCAGCCAAAGCCAATAAATTAGGCCGCACAGCTCAAGAGCTGCACTCCATCAAAATCACCATTAGCGAAAGCCACGCTGCGCGCGCATGGCATGAAGGTCTTATAAATGAGGCTGCAATTGAATAAAAATATTATATTTGCCTATCCTGGTGATCTTGCAACGCTAACAGGTGGGTATATTTATAATGCAAAAATCATTACTGGCTTGCATAAGAGCGGCATTAACATAACCACTTTGAGCTTAGGCGAAGGCTTCCCTTGTCCAACCCATGAGACACGTGAAAAAGCGGTAAAATTATTGTGTGATGCAGCACAAAACAGCACTCTCATTGTCGATGGTCTAGCCTTGGGCATATTGCCAAAAGCTGCTGAAATTATCGCAAAAAACGGTCGGCTCATTGCGCTTGTGCATCATCCACTTGCTCTTGAAACAGGAATTAACGCACAAGATGCTGCAAAATTCAAGGCCAGCGAAATACTCGCCCTGTCTTTTGCACATCAGGTAATTGTAACCAGCCCTGCAACAGCCAAAATTTTGGCAAATGAGTATGGCGTTACCCAAAACCGCCTGCATATTGCCCTTCCAGGCGTTGAACCTGTTATAGTTTCTACGGTTTCAAATAGCACAACGCCGCAGCTTTTATCTGTTGCAGCCATCAGCCAGCGCAAGGGTTTTGATGTGCTGGTTGCAGCCCTTGGCACACTCAGATCTCTGGAGTGGCATTTAACAGTTGCGGGAGATTTGACACGATCTCCAGATGTGAGTGCACAACTTTTGCAGCAAGTACAAGATTTAGGTTTAAGCGACCGCATCACTTTTTTAGGTTCAGTTTCAAAAACAGAAATCAGTTCATTATATGCAAAATCTGACATTTTTGTACTTGCCTCGCATTATGAAGGCTATGGTATGGCTTATGCAGAAGCTCTGGCGCATGGTCTGCCAGTTATTGGCACAACGGGTGGCGCAATTCCAGATGTTGTACCAAATGATGCAGGCATTCTGGTAAAGCCAAACGAAGTCAAACCTTTAGCAGATGCCCTTGGTTTATTAATTCAAGACACAACTGTTCGCGCATCTTTTGCGGTGGGCGCACAAAAAGCATCCAGGAATTTGCCTTGCTGGAGTGATGCCGTAAACATATTCAAAAAAATTATCGGAGATGTAAAATGAGCTTTTCAACTACATGGCTTGAGCTGCGTGAACCAGCAGATATGCGCGCACGAAATTTAGAGGTTCTACACAGTGTTAGCCAATATTTCAACAATCATAAAACGCTCAGTATTATTGATTTAGCCTGTGGTGCAGGCTCCACTCTCATGAGCCTTAACAGCGCATTTGCAACTAAACCAAACTGGATACTGGTTGATTACGATAAAGATTTACTGGAACGTGCAAATGAGCGTGCCATAAGCACGAATATAAAAATCACAACACTGCAAGCTGATTTGAACGTAGAACTACATAAAGTACTTGAAACGAAAGCCGATCTGGTAACATGCTCAGCTTTTCTTGATCTGGTATCTGAAACCTGGTTGGACAGTTTAATTTTAGAACTAAAGCAAAAAAAATTACCATTTTATGCAGCTCTTACCTACGATGGGCGTACGTTATGCCAGCCTCAGCATGAAGCAGACCTGGAAGTGCTGACAGCAGTTAACCAGCATCAGTTAAAAGACAAGGGCTTTGGAAAAGCCATGGGACCAAAAGCAGCAGAGCTGACAATTACAAAATTCAGACAGGCTGGCTTTAAAGTTTCAAGCGGGCAATCTGATTGGCAACTTCCCCCTGATGAGGGCATGTTACAGGCTATGTTGATTGACGGCTGGGCTCATGCGGCAGATGAAATGCAGCAATCAAGCGTTGAAGCAATTGACGATTGGCGCGATTGGCGCATGACACGTGCAGCATCTGAGAACTCAGGTATAAATATAGGACACATAGATATTTTTGCTACCCCTGCTTAAAAGCACAGTCAAAAATAATGTCTTTACCAACTTTGTAAAAATCTGTTTCAGGGCGCAGTGCTTCGTTAAGAAAATTGACAGGAGCAAGGTTAATTCCCAGCTTGCCTGATCCTATAATAAGAGGTGAAACAGTAATATGAAGCCTATCTAAAGCACCCGCAGACAAGAACTGTGAGATTGTGTAAGCACCCCCCTCAATTAAAAGCTTGCCAAACCCTTTATTCGCTAAAGTCTCAATCATTTTATGAGGACATATTGAACCATTCTCGACGCTAAAGTCTATTCGTTCTATGTGGTTGTCAAATCTGATTTTGGAATAGGCTGTCGTAACAACAATACACTTTGTCCCATCATCTCTAAGGGCTTGCGCATTTAAGGGAACCCGCCCTTTTGGATCAATAATAATACGTACGGGATTTTTACCGCCACATAATCGCAGGTTAAGCTGTGGATCATCTGCAATAACAGTACCAACCCCAACGACAACAGCATCGCATAGTGACCTAAGCCTGTGAAGATGCAGCAATCCATCTTTACCACTAATGTATTTAGAATGACCTGTCTCAGTCGCAATCCGTCCATCAAGCGATTGCCCAAGCTGCCCAATGACAAAAGCGGTGTCCGTTTGCAAAGGAGCAAAGAGGCAGTTCAGCTTTACAGGGATTTTGAGTTTATCCATAAATATTCATATGTTTCATTTGTGCCGAATGATCAATGAGTATGATACTGAAAACTGCTAAAATTCAAAAAATAGATAAAGCTGACACTGAAGGGCAGTTTATACTATTTGCGTGTTACATCAGGTATGTTGGCTTTGCCATTTTTACCAAATTTTACAATTGCGGCATTCACAGCTTTAAGCATGTCGTCAACCTGGCGACCAGTAACACTTCCTTCAATATAACCAGTAACTGAACTATGCTCCGCAGTTCCTGCAAACTTTGCAGCAGCTGTTGCAGCCTCATAAAGGTCCGGGCTCAATCTTTTTTGATCGACCATAACTCTAAGGTCTGAAAGCTTTTGAGGAGCAGTAGAAGATAATTTTTTCTTCAGCTCAATTGCCAGAACGTTTATTTCTTTTGATGTAACAGCTCTTCCAGAGCGGGAAAAACGTGCAGCTGACCTGGAAAATTCAAGTAGGGTATTTTCGTATGAAAACGGACTTGTTTGACTATATATCACTCTTTCGGCTTCGTCAGCCTGCCTGTTTATGTCAGCGTCATCAGGATCAATATTATTTTGAACTTGAGCGAATTGAGTCTTGATTTTAATATCAGACTGCCTTGTGGGAGAGTAAAAATTTACCGACATAAAACACCTTTTTTATTTTTATGATTGAATTGGTCTTTGGCTGCCTAAACCTATCACAGTCTGAAACAGAATACTTAAAAACTTTCAGGGTGATTAAAGTGACTGAATTTCTCCAGCCACTTTGTTAAAAAAACTAGGCAGCTTTTTTGCATTCTTCACGAAATTTCTGACGCTCTTTGCCATGAAGCTTTTTGACATCCGCCTGCTTGGAGCATTCCTTGGATTTTTCAGTCCTTGGTTTAGGCTCTGCCTTGGGTGCAGCGGCTGGCATTGCAGTCGCAGGTGTTTTTGGCATAACAGGCGCAGCAGACGGTGCAGTTGGCGCTGGCGTTGGCGTTGGCGCTGGCGCTGGCATCTGTGCCATAACAGCTCCGCCTCCAACCGATACTGCTAAAGAAATAATTCCCAAAAATTTTGCAAAACCATTCATGTGTAATCCCCTTTGTTAAATATCTGCTCTAATCAAGCATTTGCCTTCTTCCTGAAACAATTTGCTCTTTGCAAAAATGTTCTGGTAACCAACAATGCAATAGACAATATATATGGCGCATGAATGGCAAAACTCCGCAAGTTTTAATCAAGGTTCCAGAAACATTGCGCCCATATAATTTTTTCTTGCGTTTTGATCAAATGTTTCAATTTTTACTGTGAAATCAAAAGAAATTACACTAAGCGTTTAGCCACATATCCATATAGACAGGAGAAACAGATGAGTACAGGAACAATGAAATGGTTTGAAGCTTCAAAAGGCTTTGGATTTATTAAACCAGACGATGGCGGAGTAGATGTTTTCGTGCATGTAAGTGCTATTGAACGCTCAAACCTTAATGAACTTCGTGAAGGTCAAAAACTCTACTATGAGTTGGTAACAGACGAAAAAACAGGTAAAATTTCTGCTGATAAAATCAGTGCCGTTTAAAAATTTATAAAGTGAACAAGAATTCATGCTTGAAGGTCTACCACCAAATAATGCAGCACATGTTATGCGCCTTGTTACAGATGAGGCCACGGCCAAGCGCATAGCTGACATAATCACTGAGACATTTGATCCAGCTGAAACCGCAGCCTCAGCTTTTGAGCATGAAGACGATCCAGCAACTGAGCGTACATGGCAGGAAAAACCATGGACGTCCGAAGTTTATTTTGGCTTTCCTCCAGATGAAAAGGCAGTTCGGGAACTTGTTTCCTCTGCTATCGGAGACGAACTGGCTCAAAAAATAGAGTTTGGAACTGTTTCCCAAAAGGATTGGGTTGCCTCATCCTTGTCAGGCCTGGCACCTGTGCAGGCAGGACGTTTTCTGGTTCATGGCTCCCATGATCGCAAGTTTTTGAAATCGAATATGATTTCAATTGAAATTGAAGCGGCATTGGCTTTTGGCACGGGCCATCATGGCACCACGCGCGGGTGCCTTCTACTGTTGGATAGACTGTTGAAATACTACACGCCAAAGCAGATTTTGGATATTGGAACAGGCACAGGCGTTTTGGCAATAGCTGCCGCGAAACGCCTGCGATGCACAATTTACGCAGGTGATATTGATCCGATCGCTACGCAAACTGCCCGCAGCAATGCCGTATTTAATGCAGCTGGTATGTGGGTAAGGCCTGCAACAGCCAAAGGCGTTGAACACCCTGCACTTCGTAAAAATGCACCGTATAATCTAGTGTTGGCTAATATTCTTCAGCGCCCTCTCATAAAGCTTGCGCCCTCAATAGCTAAAATTACCACACCATCAGGCTACGTGATCTTATCTGGATTACTGATTCGCGATGTTGCAGGTGTTATATCTGCCTATCGAACACAGGGCTTTGCTCTAGTTGCGCGCACCAATCTTGATGGCTGGGTTGCATTGCTTATGCGGCGTGGCGGACAAAACCGACCTATCATCGCTGAACTTTAAGAAATATTTTAAAGAAAAAATAAAGTGGGTATGATGTAGTTTGAGAAAGCACGCCCGTAATCACAGATTTTGTAAAAACGCTGTTATAAACATGCAGGGTAACGGATATCATGTTTGCAACAAAAACTACGCCTCGCAAATTTTTTCAGACTTTTGAAGAAATTGCAGATTTCTCTGCAACACGTCCACGGGTTACTGAGCTGCGCAAGCAGATGGTAAATCTAAAGTTGGACGGTTTTCTTGTACCTCGCTCTGACGAGTATCAAGGAGAATATGTTGCAGATTGTGAGGAGCGCCTTGCTTACATTTCAGGCTTTACAGGTTCTGCTGGCCTTGCAGTAATTTTGGAAACCAAAGCCGCTATTTTCATTGATGGCAGGTATATTTTGCAAATCGACCAGCAGGTGGACACAGACATTTTCACTCCAGTGTCCAGCGTAGATGGAATAATGCGTGAGTGGCTGATAAATACCATTCCAGCCCATGCAAAAATTGGCTATGATCCTCGCCTGCATACAAACCATGATATTGAACGTCTAAATGCTGTTTTGACAACATTTTCCGCAAAACTTGTACCTGTTGAACATAATCTAGTCGATTCTATCTGGAATGATCGCCCCTCGCCCCCAGCAGCATTAATTTCTGTGCATCCAGAAAACCTGTCTGGAGAAACAGCTCCAAGCAAAATAGAGCGTATAAACCATGTTTTGCTGATCGAAAGAATAGATGCACTGCTAGTAAGTGATCCTCACAACATCGCCTGGGCATTCAACATAAGAGGTGCCGATGTCGCCCATACACCCATAGCACTATGCTATGCGCTTATTCCAGCTAACGGCACCCCAACCCTCTTTGTAGATCCTGGAAAAATATCAGGTTTTAACCGTGATTATTTAATATCCCTTGCCGAAATTGCCCCCCCAAGCGAGATGATAATTGCCCTTCGCCAGGCAGGGCGAGGCGGGCGCAAGATACGATTAGACAAGGTAACAGCTGGCTCACATCTCAAATCAATGGTTGAAAATGGCGGAGGCAAGGCTGATCTGGGTATTGATCCCATTACAAAAATGAAAGCCATTAAAAATAACGCAGAAATAAACGGCAGCAGAGATGCTCACAAACGTGATGGCGCTGCAATGGTCAATTTCTTAAGCTGGCTTGATACGGAAGTGCCCAAAAATTATCTGACTGAAATTGATACTGTAAAAGCTCTGGAAAATTTCAGATATGAAACTCAAAAGCTAAAAGACATATCTTTTCCAACCATATCAGGCTTTGGCGCAAATGGCGCAATTGTTCATTACCGCGCAACAGAAACAAGTAATAAAAAACTGGAGAAAGGTTTATTTCTGATTGATTCAGGTGCTCAATATGAGGATGGCACAACAGATGTAACCCGCACAGTCAGCATTGGTACTCCAACAGTTGAAATGCGTAAAAAATTTACACGCGTGCTCAAAGGCATGATCGCCATTAGCAAAATTATATTTCCAAAAGGCACGACAGGCGCACAGATTGATGTTCTGGCAAGGCAGTTCTTATGGGCTGAAGGAGAGGACTATGACCATGGAACAGGCCACGGTGTTGGTTCATATTTAAGTGTGCATGAAGGCCCACAGCGCATTTCAAAAACAGGTACAACTATTCTCGAGCCTGGTATGATCCTGTCCAATGAACCAGGTTTTTACAAACCAAAGAGCTATGGAATTCGTATCGAAAACCTTATTCTGGTTGAGGATAGACCCTTTAAAAAATCATCGCGTGAATTTCTGGGCTTTGAAACACTAACTTTAGTGCCCATAGATAAATCACTTATTATGTTGTCCAGCTTGAATAAAGATGAAAAAAACTGGCTAAATGCCTATCACTCACGTGTTCTTGAAACGCTCTTTCCACTTGTGCCTGATAAGTCAAGATCATGGTTACAGCTGGCCTGCGCACCTGTTTAGAAGGTGACTTGAATGACCGAGCACATTAAAATTTCACGGCAGAATAGCATTTTGCACGTGCGTTTTACACGAGAGGAGAAGAAAAACGCGATTACAGGCGCTATGTATGTGGCAATGACACACGCATTAACCTCTGCCAGCACTGATGAAAACATACGGGTTATTGTATTTTCTGCAGCCGGAAATATATTTACAGCGGGTAACGACATTACAGATTTTGTTACATTTGCAGGCAGTATAGAAATATCGCCTGCCGCTTTATTTATAAAAGCTCTGGCAAACTTTCAAAAGCCAATGATTGCAGCTGTCAATGGCAAAGCTGTTGGTATTGGCACAACGATGTTGCTGCATTGCGATCTTGTCTATGCCTCTCCTGAGGCCAGCTTTTCAACACCTTTTGTTGATCTTGGACTGGTGCCAGAAGCTGGTGCAAGCCTGCTGCTACCCATGCGGATTGGCTATGCAAGGGCTGCTCAAATGCTCCTTCTGGGCGAGCCATTCTCAGCGGCCCATGCCCTGGAAGCAGGTCTGATCAATGAAATTATGTCTGCCGACACACTGCTCGAACATACACTGTCAAAAGCAGCCACTATAGCCACTAAACCACAAAACGCTCTTACCGCCTCACGTGCTCTTATGCGAAGCGGCCAGGAAGCCCTAAAAAATCACATGGATAAAGAATTTGCCCAGTTTGCATTGGCGTTAAATTCATCAGAGGCAAGAGAGGCCTTTTTAGCGTTTGTAAAAAAATAATCTGCACTATGATTCTATTACTTTGGTTCTGAAGGCGGCCAATAAATATGGTTTTTATAGTCGGTTTGTGTATGAAGATCTGCCCAAACACATGTTGCTCTAACTTGAACTGTAACCGGATTTAATCTTTGCTTGTTTACATCTACATTAGGATCAGTTGGATCAGATGTCACAAACGGAGGTTGAGTCATAACTTTAGAACGAGATGTGCTAACCGGTAAGCCATAATAAGTACTACTTTTTTGATGAGAATCTATCTTTTGTATGTTTAGCTCAATATTAGTTGAAACGGGCAAGCTACCCTTATGTTTGCCAGAAGCTTCTGCTTCTGCACGAACAAAGACGCTTCGCTGAAAAATATCGAGTCTCGTTCTATTTCTAGGATCAGAGACTTTTATGGTGGCACTAGATGGAGCAGCTTCAAAACTTTTTATTCTACAGCTTGTGGCTCCAGTTTGATTTTTTAATTTTAATTCTTGTCGTATTTTTTGACCAACTGGCACTATACTAGAACCATTGTTAGGGTTGGCAATACTATTTAAAAGCTGTCCACCCGTTTTGATAATATTACCAATGGCAGGTATTAGGTTTGTTGTCTGTACTGCTCTCCATAACTGAAGCGCATTTTTAGCTTCTTCAGCAGGATTAACAGCCAAATATCTTAAATTAGATGGAAAACCAGGTATTAAAAAATCGTTATTTGACATAATACTTCCCTATAAATCTAATA
This sequence comes from Hyphomicrobiales bacterium, assembly GCA_025351165.1. Classification (GTDB taxonomy): domain Bacteria; phylum Pseudomonadota; class Alphaproteobacteria; order Rhizobiales; family Beijerinckiaceae; genus JAIELD01. The sequence goes on from JANXWK010000024.1 coordinate 20,153, forward strand.
TTTATGGATTACTTTTTTGCTGCAGATGAAACCAATTTTCTACGTTGTTTTTCTGATATTTTGGCAGGTCTTCCTTCAGATTCTCTTTTTATGGCAGTTGATGTAGGAAGTGTTTCCTGAGCAACGGAACCGGGAGCTGCGCTTTTTACAACAACCATTGTTTTGTTGGCAGAAAAATCGGCTGCACCAACTTCATGAGTTTTACCAGTGTTTGGATCACGAAAAATATGAACAAATCCACCATCGTTTGTTTCAAGATAAACATTATCTATTATGTGTACAGTATCATCTTTACCTGTTTTACTGTTTTTTAATATTTTTGTTTCCTTAAGAAGGTTTTCGGCCCACTGGAGAGCAGGGCGCCTATCGTTCTTAATAAGATTTAAAGGCTTTCTGGGATCCCCGTGTAAAGCAAAGCCGTAAAGGTTAGCAACAGTGTCTACATCATTCAACTTGACGTAAAGAGTTGTTGGCTTATCTTTAGCTGTCATATATTTTTTTAATTGACTTGTTAATTGGTCAAATTCTCTTTTATAAAAACCTTCCTTTATATTTTTTAGAGAAATTGGTTTCCAGTCTGCACCTGAAAATGGTCTATAAACCAAGTCAATAGCAGGAAAATCTTCACCTGTGTGCTCTTGTCCAGAAATAGACGCGCCTTTATCCATTTGGTTAGGATAAGGATCTATGATTACACTGTCTTTATTTAACAATCCATTTTTAGCGATATTTATGGGAAGCTGCACAGAATTTTTATTTGGAACATCAGAAGCAGCAATACCTTTTTTTGGCATTAGTGGTTCGGTTATGCCTTGCCCGCCAAAGACATCTAAAAACCGTTTAGACTGCTCTAATTCATGAGGCATATGCTGATCAGTAAGTAGAATTAACTGTTTATTTTTAAATTTTGTTGTCTTGTCAACATATCCTGTTAAACTTTGGTGTATTCTATTTCGGCCAGTTTTAGCATTATAACTTTGTATCTGTTGAAAATTCTCAAACTCTTTAAGCGCTTTTGTTTCAGTCTTTGCAGCCTTTCTACGACCATCCACTATAGTCACTTCACCAGGAATTTTACCTGATTTTGTTTCCATATTTTTGCCAACCAGCTTCCCAGCATCTGTTGTGATAATTTTAATTTGAGCAGCAGTAAATCCATATCTTGGAAGATCGGCAAATTGTATTCCACCATTTGCAACTATTTTTACGGCCTGTTCAACGCTCATATGCATTCCACCAGCTGCAAGCATTTTTACGGGTTTCTGGGGAGTGGAGACTTGAGTTTTGTTTGTAATATCTGTCCTTATCCTACTACCTAAAGGCAAATTTAAACTATCTTGTGGAACATACCCAAGCTTTTTCAAAGCTTGGCTTACTCCAGGCTCGTTTGTATATTTTAAAAGCCCTCTTTGAATTGCTCCCAACAGTTTAGGATCAAGTTTTTTAATCTGCTCAGGACCCAAATCGTGAATGACCATACTAACAGCTCGGCCAACCATCTCAGGCTTTAAGTTGTAAAACTCTTTCAAAATGTCTTTGTTAATGAGTGCAGCATCCCTTGCACTTATTGCTGTTTTAAACATGGTTTTGGCAGATCCATAAACTCTAACTGCGTCTTTTAAGGATCCTGGCACACTACCCAAATCGCCAGATAGTTCAATGATATCACCTGTTGCAGAATGAAAAGCTATTTTTCCACCTGTCAAAACCAGGCTCGCATTACCAACATTACGGTGCACGTTTGGATTGGTTGCAAATTTGACGACTTTCTGACCCTTGGTTTTCAAAGAATTAACAATTGGCTTGGCACCATTCACAACTGGCTTAACTACATTAACAGCTGGAGTTGCAAGCTTGATAACTTTTTGAGTGCCATTTTTTGCAGCACCAACAACAGATTTCGAAATTTTAGCAACTGGTTTGACTAATGACTTGGCAACATTAACTACTGGAGTTGCCAATTTGACAACGGGCTGAACGAAAACTGGGATCTTGACAGAAGCCTTTGCAAACTGAACTGCTTTTCCAACTTTAAATAACCCACCTGCGGCCCCAATTGCTTCGCCTCCTACCATAAAAACTGCTGTTGTGGTTAAAGCCTCGCCAAGCTTTATCCCTGCTTTACCTGATGTTCTGTTTGGATCATAACCTGATGCAATATAATTTTTCCTGTCCTTGCCAATACCATCAGCAACATATTTTCCGACTTTTGAAAGCCCCCGAATTTTTTTGTTGGCTACTTTTTGCGCAACCCACTCAACGGGGCGCGACATACCATCAATCATTCCAGTTGCAGCATTATCCAGGGATGATATTTTTGGGTTTAACTTGCTTTGTGCGTCGACCAGCTTTGCACTTAACTCTTGAATGGTTGATGCATATATTTTCTGCGCTCCCATTCCACAAACTAGTGTGTTTACTTCTGCTGCAATATTATTTAGTTTTTTACGCGTTGCGGCTGGTTCGGTTAAAAATTCCTTTAAAACACTCGTCAAACTCTTTAGCAGTTTTTCAGCACGTAATTGTTCAGAATAGGCAGGTTTGATTCCAGACACAGGCATGTAACTGGACGCGTATGGGTTGGATGTTCCCAAACGTAAGCCACCCAATGTACTGGGTGGCGGAATGTAAGTTGGTGCAGGTAAAGTAAGCTTTGGTTGTTTGAACGGATTTTGCAAAAGTGGTTTTGTGGCTGGCTTAATGCCTCCCCTGGCCACCATAATTTTCTTTCTAAGATCGGATCCCTCTGTAAGCTCTTTGCCTGTAAACTTGCCTTTAAGCGTTACTTGCCCAGCTATATTGACAGTATTGCCCTTAACGTCTTTTCCGGTATAGCCCCAATACCATGAATTACTCGATGGATCAGAGCGTTGTGCTTTAAAAGCCCCATTAAAGAGTGTCGTGTTAAACTCAACATTACTCTTATTAATTTTACCAGGAGGTGAAGCTTTTGTTACAACCGCCTGGGCTACCAAAGTTTGGTCAAATTTGCCTAAACCTTGAGTACCAGAGGAAACAGGAGCAGTTTTAGAGCTGTTTAAACTATCTACGGACATTTATGTCTCTTTTTATTATTACGTTATTATTATCTCATATTACTATATTTCTAATTGGAATCAAATAAAATATTAACACAGCATTAACTCACACCACCATCTCAAGCCACTCATCTTCGCTCATAACCCTTACACCCAGCGTCGCTGCCTGTTTAAGCTTTGAACCAGCACCTGGTCCTGCCACTACAATATCCGTTTTTTTGGAGACACTACCAGAGACTTTCGCGCCCAATCGCTCGGCCTGTGCTTTGGCTTCATCACGGCTCATCCGCTCAAGAGAGCCTGTAAACACAATAGTTTTACCGGCAACAAGCGTATCCTGCTTGGGCATCTGAGCATCAAGTATTTCAAGCTGGGCAACGAGCCGCAAAACGGCAGCCATATTATGCGCTTCACCAAAAAATTTGCATAATGCATCAATGACAGCGTCGCCAATCTGGTCAAGCGCGTCAAGCTCTGCCCGCGCGTCCTCGCACAGCAGCAGGTCCTGACCTGTCAACCGCTCCAGAATTGCCCAGAATGCCGCCCAGCTTCCATAGGCTCTTGCCAGTGTTGCAGCCGTTGACTCCCCCACATGCCTTACGCCTAATGCATAAATAAACCGCTCAAGCCCAATCTGGCGCCTGCTGTCAATTGCATGAAACAGATTACGTGTGCTGAGTTCGCCAAACCCTTCGAAATTACGTATTTTAACGAGTTCAGAGGCTTGATCACGCAACTGTAGGTTAAAAATATCAGATGGCTCGCGGATCAAGTCTTTTTCATAAAAGAATTCAATCTGCTTTTCACCCAACCCCTCAATGTCAAAGGCACGGCGCGAGACAAAATGTTTCAAATGCTCAATGCGTTGCGCAGGGCAGGCAAATTCACCTGTACAGCGCCGTACTGATCCATCTTCCCCTTTTAATCCAACATCCCGAACGGCTGGCGTTTTCAGTTCACAGGGACAGACTTGCGGAAATGCGTAAGGTATTGCAAAGGACGGTCGCTTATCCAGCAGCACATCTACAATTTGCGGAATAACATCCCCTGCCCGTTGAACAAGCACAGTGTCGCCAATCCGGATATCACGCCCTTCGCGCAACACACTGCCGTCATTGCCGATACCCTTGATGTAATCCTCATTGTGAAGCGTGACATTGGACACAACAACACCGCCAACCGTCACAGGCTCAAGCCGTGCAATAGGCGTTAGCGCCCCTGTGCGCCCAACATTAATGTCAATACCGCACACAATAGTTGTGGCGCGTTCAGCTGGAAACTTATGGGCAATGGCCCAGCGGGGGCTGCGTGCCACAAAGCCAAGACGCTGCTGCAGGCCAAGATCATTAACCTTGTAAACAACCCCATCAATATCATAGCCAAGCGTTGCACGCTGTTCTTCAATGCTGAAATAATGCGTAATCAGCTCTTGAGCAGTATGGCAAAGCTTCATAAGTGGATTTGTTTGAAACCCATACGTATGGAAAGCCTCTACCATCTCTATCTGGCTTTGAGCTGGCATTTCGCTCACCTCACCCCACGCATAGGCAAAAAAATGCAAAGGACGGCTTGCGGTAATTCTTGAATCAAGCTGGCGAAGAGACCCTGCCGCCGCATTGCGCGGATTAGCAAATATTTTGCCCCCATTTGCCTGTTGGGCAGTGTTCAGGCCAGCAAAATCATCATGTCGCATATAAATTTCGCCGCGAATTTCGATGACTTCAGGAATCTTGACTCGCGCACCCTGATCTTCCTTCTCTGCTTGAGAGAGAAGGTGACTGAGCAAAGCGAGGTCGGATGAAGGGTCATTTAAAAATAAAGGAACCTCCTTGATCGTCTTCACATTTACCGTTACGTCCTCCCCTTCACTCCCATCTCCTCGCGTGGCAGCGCTTACAAGAACACCATTTTCATACCGCAAAGAGCAGGATAATCCATCAATCTTAGGCTCGGCTGTTATCTCAAGCAGCATATCAGCAGACATACCCAAAAACCGTCGAATCCGCTCCATGAAATCGTCTACATCTTCAACGCTAAATGCATTGCCAAGCGAGAGCATAGGCACATTATGACGGATTTTTTTAAATTTTTCAGATGGCGCAGCACCTACCCTTTGCGATTGGCTTATATCAGATTTGAGCTCAGGAAACTGTTCTTCCAATGCAGTATAGCGGCGGCGCAGTGCATCATACTCAGCATCGCTGACAAGTGGCGCATCCTGCCCATGATATAAGTCATCATGCTTGGCAATCTCAGTTCCAAGTTTTTCATATTCAGCTTTCGCCTCAGATAGGGTGAGGCTGCTTGTGTGATGAGCATCAATCATAGTATACCTTTGCAAGATTTATATGATCGTCATTGCGCGGAGAATTGCTCCAAAGCAATCCAGTTATTTAAAAAAATCTGGATTGCCCAGAGTTGCTTGCAATTATATCAAAATCTAAACGCCTAATAGCAATCTATCAGCCGCCGCTCTTGCTTCTGCACTAATTGTCTCGCCTGATAGCATTCGCGCAATTTCCTCGCGCCGCGCCTGTGGTTCAAGCATTCCAACACGCGTCGCAACCTGCGCACCGCCCTCAACCAGGTCTTTGGCAATTAAAAAATGCATGACAGCCTGGGCTGCAACTTGCGGCGCATGGGTCACAGCCAGCACCTGCGTCTTGGCAGATAAACGCTTCAGCCGCTGCCCAATTGCATCTGCCACAGCGCCCCCAACACCTGTATCAATTTCATCAAACACCAATGTTGGCGCAGAACCACGATCTGCCAGCACCACCTTGATTGCCAGCATAAAACGGGATAATTCTCCCCCTGATGCCACTTTCATCATGGGCCCAGGCTTTGTACCAGGGTTTGTCTGTACCCAGAATTCCACCTGGTCTATGCCTGCTGCACCTGTAATGCCAGCATCACTCGTAATCTTGCAGATGAATTTGGCACGTTCCAGTTTGAGCGGTGCAAGCTCGGCATTGACCGCATTTTCCAGCACAGTGGCTGCCTCATACCGTTTGACTGAGAGCGCTCCCGCATGTTTGTCAAAAGTAACCCTTGCCTCACTCACGGCCATTTGCAACTCAGCCAGTCGGTGCTCGCCCGCATCAAGCGCTGCAAGATCGCTTGCAAATTTTGCAGCCTGAGCTGGCAGATCATCAACGGACACGGAATATTTTCGTGCAGCTGCGCGCAGGGCAAACAGCCTTTCCTCGCAGATTTCCAGTTCTTTTGGGTCGAACTCAGCGGCCCGAAAAGCAGCATCAAGCGCGGTCTGGGCCTCGTCCAGTGCAATCAAAGCAATATCCAGCGCTTTGACTGTGGGCTCAATCAAATGCGGCGCTTGAGAGGCACGGCGCTCCAGCCGTCGCATGGCAGATGAAATCTGCGGCACCGCAGCCTTGTCATTCTCAAAAATCTCATAGGCTTCGCGCAGCTCTCCTACCACTTTTTCAGACTGCTGCATGGTCGTGCGTCGTTCAGCCAAGGATTTTTCTTCATTTTCTTCTGGTGCCAGCTTATCTAGCTCAGCAAAAGCATGACGCAGATAATCACCATCCTTGCGGGCTTTTTCTATTTTTGCCTCTAAAACATGAAGAGCCTTTTCCTGTGTGCGCAAATGGGTGTAGGCCTGCACGACGCGCTGCACATCTGCTTCCAATCCACCAGAGGCATCCAACAGCGAGCGGTGCATGGCAGGATCGGTCAATGCGCGATCATCATGTTGCCCATGAATTTCCACCAATGCTGCACCAACGCTTTTGAGCACCTGCACACTCACAGCCTGATCGTTGATAAAAGCACGTGTGCGTCCATCACTCATCTGCACACGGCGCAGAATTAACGCACCATCCACATTAAGCTCAGCCGCACGGGCAAAGTTGCGGGCTGGATGCTCATCTCCAACATCAAAAATTGCCGTCACTTGCCCCTGCGCAACTCCAGTGCGCACAAGCCCGCCATCGCCCCGCCCGCCAAGCGCCAGCGAGAATGCATCCAGCAAAATGGATTTGCCAGCGCCCGTTTCACCTGTCAGCACAGTGAGGCCAGCCTCGAGCTGCACATCAAGGCGGTCAATCAGGACAATGTCTTTAATAGAAAGTTCGCTCAGCATACTGCATCATCATATAGTGTTGTTTGTTTAAATGCGACATAAGCAGATTATAAATTTTATCAATAATTCATGCTTTTTTCACACGAATATTCACAAATGTGAGTAGCAATGTAAAATTGATTCACACATTTCATGAAATGCCTGCAAAAATGCCCTTGAAAAATAACCAGATTCACGGGCTTGCAGCCCTTACACGCCCAATTTTTCAATCAAAAAACTATGATAAAACAGTTGACGGCCTTTATTCCCGTGTAGAAACCAACCAACAAGATGCAGCCGCCCTGCTTGACCTTAGTATACTGCACCAGCTTTTGGGGCTTCAGGAACAGGGCCTCGCAATCCAGCAGGACGCTTTGAAACTGCAACAGAGTTTTTTGGTGGGCAACACTGAAAACGTGTCAGTTAAACTCCTTGCCCTCATGCAGCCTGGCACGTTTCAGGAAAACACACCTGTTGAGTTTTTAATTGAAACCACAACAATACAACTCGAAATTCTCTATATTTTGCCAAATGGCCCTTTGCCAGAAAATATTCCTGCGCATGATATTATGCTGGTTGGCATTGGCTATACACAAAACAGCCACGCAATACTGGAGCGCATGATTCCCTGGGTTGCAGCATGGCCAAAGCCTGTCCTCAACAAGCCAGAGCATATTCTCAAAACCTCTCGAGAGGCCTTAAAAAAATCTCTTGAAAACGCAGATAATGTATTTGTGGCAGATATTCAAAGGCTGAGCAGAGCTGAGACTGCAAATTATAACGCATATTTTCCCATTCTCATCCGCCCACTGGATTCGCATGCAGGGCGCGGGCTGGAAAAAATTAATAATTCTGATGAGCTTGTTCCCTACCTAAAAAGCATTGATGATGAAAAATTTTTTCTGACCAGATTTGTAGATTACAGCAAACCAGATGGCCTGTTTTACAAATATCGCATCGTGTTGATTGGCGGCAAGCCGTTCGTTGCCCATCTTGCCATGAATGATCACTGGATGATCCATTATTTGAATGCTGGCATGAAGGAAGATGCTGGTAAGCGTGGATTGGAAGCGCAAGGCATGGCAAGTTTCCATACCAGTTTTGCCCTGCGCCACGCTCAGGCGTTTGAGCAAATGCACCAGCGCTTAGGCCTGGACTATCTGGTTATGGATTGTGGCGAAACGCCAGATGGCAAGCTGTTTGTGTTTGAAGCTGACACAATCATGATTGTCCATGATATGGATGATGAGGACATATACCCCTATAAAAAACCTGTTATGCAGGTTTTATTTGACGCTTTTGCCGAATTTGTGCAAACGAGGGTTTAGAATTAACGCCAGCCTAAAAAATCGTCCGGCTTGGGCTAAAATGGTCATTTTTGAGCACCGAACCGGAGCGTATACTAATGTGCGTGAGGATCGGAGCGCAAACAGTTATCGTTTGCACCCGAGCCTCACGATTTTGGAATTTGAACCCCATGTTTCGCACATTTGTTAGAAGTAAGATCCACCGCGCCAAGGTTACAGGCGCAGAGCTGGATTAT
>JANXWK010000042.1 GCA_025351165.1 Hyphomicrobiales bacterium
CTTTGGGGCGGGATGTTTTCTATAACCATATGAATTCAGCAACAGCTGCACTTGATGATCCAATTGGCAGAATTCTACCCTATATCAGAGTAGGTACATGCATATTGTCCTTTATGGTCATTACCATGTCTGCTGGTTTAACATGGACAATATCAAAAATACCATTGATGTTCATGCCCTTTTGTGTGCTGGCTCTAGCTTCTGCTGGTTGGTCCGATGAACCTAAACAGACACTCTCCAATGGCCTTATGGTAACAGCCATGTGGTTGGCCCTGCCCCCGATCATTCACAGAATTGGGCTCGTGCAAGCCATGCGCTCATCCCTTATCCTTATTTCTGTTGTCGTTATTATTAGTGCCGCGCTTGCTATCTTAGTACCTTCGGTTGGTACACATACCGGTACCGAATTTGTTCAGATGGTTCATGCTGGTCGCTGGCGTGGTATATTTGCCCATAAAAACGGTTTAGGCCCTTGGGCAGCCTATGGATCCATTTTCTTATTTACACACTCAAAATTTTGTGGAGGGTGGCAAGTCTATTGGTGGGTGGCACGCGCATGCGCGCTTATGTGCCTGTTTTTTTCAGGTTCTGCAACATCCCTTGCGCTTACGGCTTTTATACTTGGTGTCTGGTCTGGCTTCATGCTGCTTCGTCATCAAAGGCTAAGTATTGTCCTAACACTTGGGGTTTTTATTGGTATTTTTGGTATTTTTGTTCTCATTTTTTTTCAGGATTTCATTTTTGGGTTGCTGCAACGTGATTCAAACCTGACTGGTAGAACTGAAATCTGGGGCATTGCTGATGGCTTTATAGCGCAGCGCCCATGGTTTGGATCTGGCTATCAGACCTTGGGTGGGCCAGAGTTTTTAAATCAGCTTCTCCTTTATTTTTTACAACCAATACCTGGGCCAGAAAGTGGCTATTACTGCCTATTGATGGAACTTGGAATTTTTGGGATTGCTTTTTTGTTTATACCATTCTGGGCATCTATAAAAAATGGGATGGAATGGCTTAAATATGTCAAAATTGAAGACAGGGCGAGTATTGAATTTTTTCTGACCATGCAGCTCGCAACCTTGGTACTTGCGATTTCAGAGTCTAATGCCCTTGTTTCTACTGGCTTTGATGGTGTGTTGGCATTTACAAGTATGTTTGCGCTTCTCACAACACCTAAATCTCCGGATAAAAATTTAAAAGGAGAATTCAGGCTTGCTGAATACCAGACAAAAAGATGAAATCTGTCAGTTAAAAAGGTTTAGGTATAAACTACTTGTAAATAATATTTTCAATAAAGGATTGAAACTTTTAAATGAGTTAAAAATTTGGTAAAAATATGTTAACTTCTGTTGTTATGCTTGACAAAATCATGAAATGTTGCGACGCGATATTCTGTTATTTTTATCCCCAGATAACGACAGTAAAGTACAAATAATGAAAATTGCAATCTATGGGTTAGGCTATGTTGGCCTAACTTCCGCTGGCTGTTTAACCAGTGAAGGCCATCACGTGATAGGCGTGGATGTCAGTGAAGATAAGGTTCGCGAAATAAATGCTGGTAGATCACCAATATATGAACCTGGGCTTCAAGAGCTACTCATATCTGCCGTAAAAGATGGTCGACTGGTCTGCACGACCAATGGCGCACAAAGCACCAGCGCCTGCGATATGGCCATAGTTTGCGTTGGAACACCAAGTGGTTCCGATGGATCGCATAATATGTCCTATATTGCGGAAGTATCACGCCAGATTGCCAGCACCGTTAATCGCAACCGCAAGGTACCACTAACTGTTGTTTATCGCAGCACCATTAGGCCAGGCACGATCAACGAGCTTATCCTCCCAATTTTTTCAGCTATTCTGGGTGAAGATATTGGTGTGATTGAACTTGTCTACAACCCAGAATTTTTACGTGAAGCAACTGCAATTAAAGACTATTTTAACCCACCTAAAATCGTTATTGGAACCATTGATGGCAAAATAAATGATCGTATGGAAGAATTGAATAAAAATCTTAAATCACAGGTCTTTTATACAAAATTTTTAGAGTCTGAATTCACAAAATTCGTTGATAACTCCTTTCATGCCTTGAAAGTATCATTTGCCAATGAAATAGGCCGCGTTGCCATCAAGCTTGGTATTAATGTTGCAAAAGTGCATGAAATGTTCATTGCAGACACGAAATTGAATATTTCACCTTATTATTTTAGGCCAGGTGGTGCTTTTGGTGGTTCATGTCTGCCAAAAGATGTTCGGGCCCTTCAGTATATCTCATCGGATGTTGGTGCCAATACGCCAGTTATTGACTCTCTTATCCGCTCTAATGAGGCACATAAAAACTTTTTGTATGATCTTGTAACAAAAAATCTTGCTTCTGGTTCGTCTATTCTAATGCTTGGTCTGGCATTCAAAAAAAACAGTGATGATTTGCGTGAAAGTCCGCAGGTTGATTTAGCGCGTAAGCTCTTGCAGGCAGGATTTGTACTCTTAGTTTATGATCCCTCACTTACTCCTAGCAAGCTTGTTGGGCAAAATCTTGGTTATGCCTACTCGCATCTTCCAAGTTTGCCGCGTCTGCTGATTAACGAAACAGATTTAAGCCAAAAAAGCTTTGATTTAGTAGTAGATACAAACGGAACGTCTCAGGACCATGCCATTAATGGCAAAAAATCCATTAACATTCACGCTTTTATTTGAGCTTACTGTTTAATTTGGGTATATAATCCTATCCAGATTTGTCTCCACATAAATTTAAAATTGTTTTCGGAATTTATTATGCTTGATAAAACCTCGCAATCTATAGAAACATCTGTGCCGGCAAATGCGCTAAGCGGTCGTAAAGTCCTGATTATAGTTGAAAACCTGCCTGTACCGTTCGATCGGCGGGTCTGGCAGGAGGCCCGTACATTAAAGGCTGCTGGTGCTGTTGTTTCCATCATATGCCCAACAGGCAAGGGCTTTGAAAAGCTCTATGAAGAAATAGATGGCATTCACATTCATCGTCATCCATTACCCCTTGACGCTTCCAACGCGCGGGAATATTTGAGGGAGTATATGGCCGCCCTTTACTGGCAGACTCGTCTTGCCTGGAAAATATTTTTTGGTGCTGGATTTGATGTTATTCACGCCTGCAATCCACCAGACCTGATTTTTCTGGTAGCATTTCCCTTTAAACTTTTTGGACGTAAATTTATCTTTGACCATCATGATATTAATCCAGAACTATATGAGGCCAAGTTTGGTCGCAAAGGCTTTTTCTGGAAACTGCTTGTGCTGCTTGAGAAGTTAACATTTAAAACAGCCAATGTAACCATTGCCACAAATGAGAGCTATCGCCAAATAGCCATTGAGCGTGGTGGCATGAAACCAGGCTCAGTTTATGTTGTACGCAGTGGCCCAGACTTGAGCCGTTTTAAACGCGTTCCTGTCAATATGGCTCATAAAAACGGTCGGAAGTTCATGGTGGGTTATGTTGGGGTTATGGGTGACCAGGAAGGTATTGATCTTCTATTGGCAAGTGTTGACCACATTGTCTACACGCTTGGACGCCATGACATACAGTTTTGTCTAGTTGGTGGTGGCCCTAGTCTTGAGGCTTTAAAAGCACTGTCTATAAGCCTTAATCTCAGCGATTATGTGACATTTTTAGGGCGTACTCCAGATAATGACCTGTTTGAAGTACTCTCTACTGCTGATGTCTGTGTCAACCCAGATCGGGTTAATCCTATGAATGATCTGTCGACAATGAATAAAATTCTGGAGTATATGACTATTGGTAAGCCAATTGTACAATTTGAAGTCCGTGAGGGTCGCTTTTCAGCAGCAGATTCCTCGCTTTATGCAGCAAAAAATGACCCAATAGATTTTGCACTCAAAATAGTGCACCTATTGGATAATGAAAAAATGCGCGAGGAGATGGGAGATATTGGAAAGGCCAGGGTTTCAGAGAATTTTTCTTGGCAACAACAGATTCCAAATCTGCTGGCAGCATATCAGGCAACGGCTAAATAGTAATCACAGTTCTTTCAAACCCTGCTGCCCTGTATCAATAACAGATATTTTTTTTGATGTAATGACCAGACATGTCAGCACGCCCGTTCGGTAAGCTCCCGTGTCAATACCTATACGGTTCGGTCTAAAGACTGGTTTTTGACCAGGCGTATGTCCATGCACAACCGTTACCCCAAAATCTGCAAAACTGTTTAAAAATGGATTTCTAATCCATAACAGGTCCTCGTCTTTTTGAGCTGAAAGTGGCTTTTTAGGATGAATGCCGGCATGCGCAAAATAAAACTCAGCGTGATGATAGGATGTTGGTAAAGTCTGCAGAAAATCGATATGGTTTTGTGGTATTGCCTTGATAAACTCGGCACGTTTGCGAGAAATGTCTTTACTTGCGTGATTTGGAGATACACCATACGATAAAAGCGTGGACTGACCGCCAAAATCCAGCCATTTTTTAAATTCATCGTCATTATTGAGCGCTGCGACCATCATCTGTTCGTGGTTGCCTGCAAGACAAATAATTTTTCTATTAGTCAAGCTGTTTCGGGCAATCAAATAGTCTATAACGCCTTTTGAATTTGCGCCACGGTCTACATAATCCCCTAAATAAATTTCTATTAAAGAACGTTCAGTATCTTCTGCCAGCCTATCTAAAGCAGGAGCAAGCCTTAAAAGTAGATCAACACGGCCATGAATATCGCCAAATGCTGCTATTCTAGTTGTTGCATCAGTAAATTTATAGGCTAAAGCTTCCGAAGCAATATTTAAATTTTTTAACGGACTCACAATTTTATTATTTATGAGTGGTTGTTGTTTTGCAAAAGGCATCTTTTTTGCAAAAAGCTTCTTTATCCAATTCATAGATTCCATTTACCTGTCAGCCACTTGTCAAAAGCCTGTTGGTTTACCTTATGTTAGGTTTAGTTCCGTGTAAATCTTGAGATTAACGGAACAGGAAGTCCTGAGCTGTCAATGACGAAACATTTATGTTTTTAAGAATAATATTATCTGCATCAGACACTCGAATGGATACATCAGCGCCGACTTGATTTATCTGAAGGTGAGCAAAGTCTTGGACAAGGCTGTTGTTAAATTGGATAAAATCATGATTTGCGCCATCACCTGCGTTAAAGCCGTAAATAATATCATGTCCAAAGTGTGAATTAAAGACAAAAGTGTCTGCCTGATAGCTTGTAAACGCATCATTCAAATTACCTGAAGTAAATGTTGCTCCCTGCCCCCAGGCTTTACCAACTAACGATCCATCAAGATTGGTTGTTACATTCTGGGTCATGCTGCCTGCCGCATCATAGCTTGTCTTGTTATTTGAGCCATTAGTGTTGGTGCTGTAACTATAGTTAAGTGTGCCATCTGCATGATATTGCCGCATAGAAACTAGATTGCCCATAGTATTGTAATCAAACGTATCTGATACATAAGGCTGACCTATTATGCCAAAATGCTGAATTTTACGGCTGCCATCTGCATTAAATATGTCATTTAATATAATTTTACCCGCAGAATCGAATTCCTGATGAAGGATCATCTTTCCTGTACTATCATAATTGACAAGAGAAGCAGGTCGGGTTTTATCTGCCCCGTATGTTGCATAAGTGCGCGCACCATCAACCTGTACAACATTTCTGTTTGTAACTCCCCCTATGGAATCATAATTTATATAGGTTATAGCTTCAGTAGGACTGGTAGTTTTTTGATAGCTTAAACTCCCGTCTGTATGAAACTGGCGTAAAGATATCATGAGGCCTGCTGAATTATAATCACATGTGTCAGATGCATAGTTCTGACCTGTTATGCCAAAATGCTGGGTTTTACGGCTACCATCGCTATTGAATATGTCGTTCAGTGTCATTGTTCCGTTTACATCAAACTGCTGGTTTACAGTTATTTTTCCGGCGCTGTTGTAACTAATCAGGGATGCTGGCTTTGTTTTATCTGCGCCATAGGTGGCAAGCGAGCGAGCGCCATCAACCTGCACAACGCTCCTGTTAATTATGCCACCAACAGTATCATAATTTGTGTAGGTTGTTACGCCTGTTAAGCTGATACTCTTTTGATATCTTAGACTTCCGTCTGCATTAAACTGGCGATGCCCGACAAGTGCGCCTGCAGCATTATAATCAAATGTATCAGATGAGTATGCTTGACCAACTATACCAAAATGCTGAGTTTTGCGACTACCATCCACATTAAATATATCGTTTAATATAATTTTTCCGTTTATATCAAACTGTTGATGCAATGTCATTTTGCCAGCACTGTTATAGGTTATCAGCGATGCCGGCTTTGTCTTATCCGCTCCATAAGTTGTCAAGGATCGTGAGCCATCAAGTTGAACAGAGTTTTGGTTAGTGGTACCCCCTGCAAGATCATATGTTGTGTATGTTATTGCGCCTGTTGCGCCTACACTTTGCTGATAGCTTAAAGTTCCATCTGGACGAAACTGGCGGATGCAAGTCATGCGCCCTGTGGGATCATAATCAGTTGTTATAAAAGCATAAGGCTGTCCAATGATACTGAAACGCTGTATTTTGCGGCTTCCATCCATAGCGTAAACATCATTGAGCGTGATTTTACCTAAAGAGTCATAAAGTTGATAGGAGACTGGATGCGATTTATCTATCCCATAGGCTGCTGCAGAGCGTGAGCCATCAGCCTGGAGAATACCAATGTTACTGATACCACCCTGCAAATCATAGTTTGTAGAAGTTGTGATACCTGTGGTACTCATGCTTTGCTGAAAACTGAGTGACTCATCAAGTCGAAACTGTTTCAAAAGTTTGATGTTTCCAGAAGCGTCATAATCAATCAAGTCCGAGCTGTAAGTCTGGCCTACTATGCCAAAATGCTGCACAGATTTTGTACCATCCACATTCAATACCTGGCTGAACGTTATCGCACCAGAGGCATTGAAGCTTGTGTATGACTGGGGAGAAGTTTGCCCTGAAACATAATGTGACACTGACCATGAGCCATCGGCCTGGGTTATTTTTGAACTCGTTAGCACGCCTGCTGCATCATAACTTGAGGCTGTGGTTATTCCATTTGGGGCTGTATTGAAAAAATAATCCAGCGTTCCATCCGTATGATAGCGTATGAGGCTTTTAAGCGTTCCAGAAAAATCATAACATGCGTTTTCAGAACCATATGATTTGCCTAAAATACCATAATTTAAAACTTGGGTACCTTTACCTATTGTTATAATCGTTTTGTTGGTAATGGTTCCGTTAGCATCATATGAGTGAGTGGTCGTGCTCAATAGATCTCCGGTATTACTATACTGATTTACTGTTTCTGGTCCTGCCAGCTTAGTTGAGGCCATTATGGTTGGAGCAGACGTTTCCAATGTAAGGCCAGAATATGTAACAGCGAGTGTTTCAGCAGAAGCTGCACGATAAATTCCCTCCTTCCAGTAAACTGATTGCTGAGTTGAATACCCAAGAGGCCCATTATAATCGACAATTTTTATACCATCGCGCACAACGCTTAGGTGACCATTACCATTTGGATCGAAAACAATATTTATGTCCATTGTATAATCATGAGCGCGCATGATGTCGGCTGTATCGGAAAAGACAGTCAAACTTGTCTGGGCACCTGAAGCAGACGTGTATGCCACGTTGATGGCCATTTTTTCACCATTTAAGTTAATACTAAATGGAGGTGAACCTGCAGGCGCGTTCAACACATCATTTTGATGAAATTGCCCCAGAACGGCCCAGTTTGCTGTGTTCAAACTGCCCTGCTCAATGTTCATTTTGTAAGCCACATGAATAGGCGTGCCATTTTCGATTAATCTTACAGAAGAAATTTCGGATCTGTTTATAGTATTTTGATCAACAGCTGACCATACATCCCCTGCTCTTACCTCAAAACGAAATGCGTCGGCAGAAGGCATAGAGATTGAGTAATCCCTATCAGCATCCTGAACCCAGTAGCTATTCTGCTGGTAGTTAAATTTTGTATTGGCTGTAAAGATTACTGTATTTGCCATGAATCACGCCGTAATTTTAAATTATTCTCGTAACTCATGGCCACTGCAGAATAATTTTGTTTCAGATATGTGCAAACCTAACGCAAGAAAATTTCATGTTTTTCAGCAGATTCATTAAAGTTTTAATGATCCTGAATTTGAAGCAAATTAGGTTAGCAAAATTTTTATGCTTAAAAAATCC
>JANXWK010000045.1 GCA_025351165.1 Hyphomicrobiales bacterium
AATTTTGCGATCTACACCATAACGACGTTCAAGCGTACCAAGTGTATCTGACCATTGATTTGCCTTTGCCGCACCTTGATTAACGCGTGTGGCTGAGGTTGCACTGTTAAGATATTCCCAAACAGGTTTATTAAATTCAGCTTGGCCTTTGGTAAGTTTTATTATGCTTGCATCAGGGTTTACACCTTGGAACGCTACATCAAATGTAGTGCGGGAAACGCCTGCAGCTTGCGCATCTGGCCAAAGATTTGCAATAAATTGGTTAAAACCTTGTAAGTTTTGTGCTGATTTTGCAGGTTTGGCAAATGTAAATGTAGGGATGATTGGGGTAAAGACAATAAACACTATACAAGCGAAAACAGTTTTAAGTTTCATCTAATTTTACCTTATAATTTCTGTCCACATACCCTTTACCCGTCACATTACAGCACCATCTAACATAAGAAGGAAGCGGGAAGAATGGTGGCTTCATACATCATTTCTTGTTTTAAGGTGCTTTTCCCAAGCGAAAGCATCCTGGACAATACCTTCAACATGATTATACTCTGGCTTCCATCCAAGTATGTCTCTTATTTTATCAGCTTTAGCAACAATTGCAGCAGGGTCACCAGGGCGACGGGGAGATAAATTAACCTTAAAATCTACTTTTGATACTTTTTTAACCACATTGACTATTTCTTGTACAGACAGCCCAATTCCATAGCCGCAGTTAAACACATCGCTTTTGCCTCCTGCTCGCAAATAACTTAAAGCGTCCATATGAGCCTTTGCTAAATCACAGACATGAATATAGTCGCGAAGGCATGTGCCATCTGGCGTTGGGTAGTCATTGCCAAAGATATCCAGGCTTGAGCGATCGCCCAAAGCTGCTTGGCAAGCCACTTTGATCAAATGCGTTGCGTTTGGGGTAGATTGCCCAACGCGGCCTTTTGGATCAGCACCTGCCACATTAAAGTAACGCAAAATAACATAGTTCAATCCATGCGCAAAAGCTGTGTCCTGCAGCATCCATTCAGTCATAAGCTTGGAACGGCCGTAAGGAGAGACAGGGGTCAATTCGTTGTCTTCAGCAACAGGTTCAGAACTTACATCGCCATAAACAGCGGCAGTGGATGAAAAAATAAAGTTTTTCACGCCGCCTTTGACAGCGCATTCAAGTAGCTGACGTGTTTTTGCGGTATTGTTCAGATAATACCCAAGTGGATCAGCGACTGATTCAGGCACAACAATTTTTGCTGCAAAATGGATAATTGAAGTTACATCATGGTCAGTTATAGTTTTTAATACTAAAGCCTCATCACCCATATCGCCTTTAACCAGCGTAACACTGGATGGAACTGCCCACCAAAAACCAGTGGATAAATTATCCAGAACAACGACATTTTCGCCAGCTTCAAGTAATTCAAGCACCATATGGCTACCAATATACCCTGCTCCACCTGTTACCAAAACGCTCATAACATATTCCTTTAGTTTTTATATTGCCTTCAGTCTTTATATTGAATCAATACTCAATAAATTGTTCAAACCTCGTTAATGTTCAAACATGATATTGACTTTTTGTAAGCTCACATAGAAATTCATATTTTTAAAGATGATTTGTTCACCAATCTACTTAGGATAATGCATGACACATCCACGTATTCGCAAAGCTGTTTTTCCCGTTGCAGGTCTAGGAACACGTTTTTTACCAGCCACTAAAGCAATACCAAAAGAAATGCTGACTGTTGTGGATCGTCCTGTCATTCAGCACGTTGTGGATGAAGCACGAGCTGCTGGTATTGAACATTTTATTTTTGTGACTGGGCGCAACAAGGGCATGATTGAAGATCATTTTGATCATCAATTTGAGCTGGAGGCGACGCTTTCCTCTCGAGGAAAAGACGCAGAGCTGAAAGCGCTTTTGGCTGATTTGCCAAGGGCTGGAGAGACAAGCTTTACCCGCCAACAGGCACCTTTGGGCCTAGGGCATGCTGTGTGGTGCGCACGTGACATTGTTGGGAATGAGCCATTTGCGCTTATTCTGCCAGATATGCTTCATCATAATACCCAAGAATTTGGCCAGCCTTGCATTAAAGACATGATAGAAGCCTATAATGAACATGGGGGCAACCATGTAGCGGTGTACCCGGTGCCAGATGATCAAACTCACCAATATGGAATAGTTGGCGTTGTAGACAGGGCTGCAAAAACATCTGCCATAACAAAAATGGTTGAAAAGCCTGCCAAGGGAACAGCGCCTTCGAATTTGTCAATTTCAGGCCGTTATATTTTACAACCATCCATTTTTGCGCTTTTAGCCGCTCAGGAAAAAGGTGCTGGAAACGAAATTCAGCTAACGGACTCCATGTTAAAGCTCGCTGAAATCGAGAAATTCTTTGCAATGAGATTTGATGGTAAAGTTTATGATACTGGTACAAAAACAGGGTTTCTATCTGCAAATGTAGCTTACGCGCTTTCAAGGACTGACATCGCGCCTGCCTTTAAAATAGAGTTGAAGGAAATTTTGAAAGGTGTAGAGCTTTAGTTTATACTCGTTTATTCTGACTGGCTCTAAGATTAGTTAATTATTATTTAATCTTGTAAGGTTGGTGTAAGATTAGCATGTTACCAGAGACTTAACTTAAATAATAAGTCAAAGGTAACAACTTATGTCGTTTCCCATT
>JANXWK010000014.1 GCA_025351165.1 Hyphomicrobiales bacterium
TGATTTTAATATCTGATCGTATCGTGCTAACGAGGCAGATGCGGCAGAAAGAGGCTTTATCAGCCTTGTGTAATCTGTAATCAGCGGTGGAAATTGATCGTAATGGTAGAGCGTAGCGCTTGTAAAATCCAGGTCAGTTGATAAGCTTACCATATTTTGTCTCTCGTTTTTTGGAAACTTAGATACGCAAGTTCATTTGACTGTAAATATAAGACTCAAATGATTTTGTCTATCTTTTTATCGAATAAATGAGAGACAAGCATTCTTGAGTCTCATTTTAAAAGATAAGTACATTTCTATCTCTACAAATTCTAATTTGTAGAGACAAGTTTCCAATGTTGATTAAATTTAATATTTATCAACTCCCCCTCGGTTTTGCTCTTGTGGTTGGCGCTGCATTTGCTGGGTCATCAGGCCAAGGGTGGCGGGGGTACTGCCCTTTCATCTCCGATTTGACAGCTGCCCATGACCCACCGCTTGACCCTTGCCAAAACCCAACTAAATCGCGTGTAATTTGAATTGGTTTTTGCTTTGGTGAGAGCAAATGCAATGTGAGTGGCAATTTGCCTTTGGCAATGGAGGGATGCGTTTTAAGCCCAAACAGTTCCTGCACGCGGATAGCCAAAATTGGCGCGAAGTCTTTTTTAAAAGTTTTTGCGCCTTCATAATCAATTGCGTGCCGCATTCCGGTGGGCGCTAAAAAATGCGTTGGGGCTTCAGCCTCCAGGCGTTTGGCAAGCTCGTAGTTCAGCAAGCCATGCAACGCGTTTCCCAGTGTATCTGGCTTTATATCAGCGAGTGATGTCTCATTGCTTAAATGGGGTAGTAGCCACTCTTTTATAGTTTGGCTCAAGGCCTCATCGCTCACATCAGGCCAGGTTTCAGGCTCAGTCTGGCGCAAAAATGTAACCCTGTCGCGCCATTGAATTTGCGCTTTTGTCCATGGTAAATGTGCTGTGCCAATCTGGTTTATGCCTTTTGCTAAAGCAAGTATTGTATCTTGAGAGGGCGGCACTGGGCGTGGTTCATTTTTGAGAGCTATGCTCCCCAGTTTTTGGGTGTAACGAGCACGAAGACTTTTTGAAGCCATATCAAAGGTAATTTCAGTTTGGGTTGTAATACGCTCTTGAGCAATGTCTAACATGTCCTGTTCGTTCAAGGGGGCTGCAAGAAGTATGCGCGTGTTGGCGGCTTTGCCACTCATTTCAGCAATTACCAAAAAAGGGTATTTAGCAAGTGCATCTGTTGGGTCAAGCTGTGCACCGCGCCCATTGACAAGCAAAAACTGTCCATTATTGCCACGGGCTTTGGCGATGCGTTCAGGATAGGCGAGTGCAAGCAGGGCGGCTGGGGAAGTGGTTTTTAACCCCTCATCCGTCCCTTCGGGACACACTCGAACGCAAGGGGAGAAGGAAGAGGCCGCGGCTGTCTTTGCCCAGTTTGTGCAAAGTTTTTTCATATCCATAGCTCTTTTGGAGCGGTCACGCCCGAAATGCTCAAGGCGGTGTGTTAAATCAACATTGTCTCCACCAAGGCCGCGCTCAACAATAAGAGCTGCAATATTTGCTGCTTCTTGTGCAGCACCACAGGTGGCGGCTTCAATTATCATTCGCGCTAAACGCGGAGACAGGGGCAGGCTGCGAATCTTTTTGCCCAAAGGTGTAATGCGGCTTTCAATATCCAGGGCCTGAATGCTTGTAAGCTCAGCCCGTGCTTCGCTCAAGGCTGGTAAAGGGGGCGGATCCAGCCATAAAAGCGTGCTTGGCTCGCTTACGCCCCATTCAGCCAAATCCAGCAGGAGCCCTGATAGATCGGCGGCTTTTATTTCTGGCTCTGCAAAGGCAATCAAACTTTGTGTGCTTGCTTCTTCCCACAGACGATAGCAAATGCCAGCCTCGAGCCGTCCTGCACGCCCACGTCGCTGATCGGCAGAGGCGCGATTAACGCGCATAGTTTCAAGGCGCGTTATGCCCATATCTGGCTCAAAACGCGGTACTCGAGACAGCCCGCTGTCAATCACAACCCGCACGCCTTCAATGGTGAGCGAGCTTTCGGCAATGGAGGTTGCCAGCACAATTTTGCGCCTGTTAGTGGGAGAGGGCTGAATGGCCTGATCTTGCGCCTGTTGATCCATGGCGCCGTAGAGCGGTGCAATAATGGTGTTGGGTAATGGTGTATCCTGCAACATGCGCTCTACGCGGCGAATTTCGCTAATGCCTGGTAAAAATACCAGCACTGAGCCAGATTCAGCGCGGTGGGCATGACGAATGGCTGATATGATCTGGTCTTCGATGCGTTTATTAGCATCGCGCCCTAAATAGCGTGTTTCTACTGGGTAGCTGCGCCCCTGGCTTTCAATAATGGGAGCGTTATTCATGAGCTGTGCCACTCTTGCGCCATCAAGTGTTGCGGACATAACAAGCAGGCGTAAATCTTCACGCAAGCCATTTTGAGCATCCAGGGCAAGGGCAAGCCCTAAATCCGCATCCAATGAGCGCTCGTGAAATTCATCAAAGAGAACTGCGCCAATGCCAGTCAGCGCAGGGTCTTCCAAAATCATGCGGGTAAACACGCCCTCGGTTATAACCTCTATGCGGGTATCTGGACCAACGCTGGAGTTGAGGCGCGCCCGTATTCCAATCGTTTTCCCCAGTTTTTCATTGAGGGTTGCAGCCATGCGGGTGGCTGCCCCCTGTGCTGCCAAGCGGCGGGGCTCCAGCACAAGGATTTTTTGATTTTTAAGCCATGGCTGATTGAGAAGCGCAAGAGGAACGCGGGTGGTTTTACCTGCACCAGGGGGGGCAACCAGCACAGCGTTTGGCTGCATTTCTAGGGTTGCAAGAAGCGCAGGAAGGGCTTCGTCAATGGGGAGGGAAGGAATAAAAACAGACACGCGAATTTCAGACATGCAGGTTACAGTTATGCAGGTTACAGCTATGCAGGTTACAGCTATGCAAGTTTAAGCGGCGGATTTTGTGTCAGCCTCTGGCTCAATAAATTCATTTACCATTTCAAATGGAATAAATGTTTGCCCTTCACCAATTTGAGCAAAAAATTCTGTCATTAACCTGCCTTCAATTGCGCTGCCAATTGGAGTGTCCAAGGGGCTTGCCACGCCAAAGCCCGATAGGCTGAGACGGTTTTCAGTATCAATATGTGTTTTTACAAGCAATATATCGCTTTCAACAACACGCATACCAGGCTGACGCCAGTTTTGCGGCAAGGCACCACGAATGCCATTTGTTTTTCTTGGAATTGCCAAATGCGCCGCATCGCCAATAGAAGTTACATCAATAACTGGGTTTGATAAAAATACAGACTGAGATGGAATTTTCTTTTCAAGCCGATGCAGTAAGATACAGCTGTTGATATTTTTTTGAACGTCCTGACTTAATTCAGCTATGCCCTCTTCTGCTATCAAAGGCGCAATAAGGCAAATATTATGTGTTGCCTTAATCTGTTGAATCAAAGTTTTACTAGAAAAAACGCCGTGAAAATGCATTTGTGCCCGCACTAGAATGGGAAGAACAATGTTGCTAATGAAGCTCAAAGCGCTTCCTGGAACAATGGTGCTGATGATTATACTTTTGGAGTTGACCTGGGCAGTGCTAGATAATGCCATAGCTTCTGCAATCAATTGAGATTGAGTACGGGCAAGTGCACGTGGCCTGTTACCGATAAATTCAATGCTTATGAGGTTGATGTCATCAGCATTTGAAACATGTGGCTCATCTGCACTCACAAGATCAGCATTATCCCAGTTCACCAAGGATACAACACCATCTGGAACATCAGCACTGAAACTTGCAACAGTTCGTATTGAAAAAACTTCTGCCGCCAAATTTCTTGCAATGCTTGCCAAATCTATATCAGCAAGTTTTGAGATGGTTATAATTGCTTTTGCATTGCTAAGCTCTGCTGCAAGGCGAAGACACTCAGATGAAAGTCCTATGGATACAGGCACTGGCACCATGCCCGCTGCCAGTGCCCCAAGGCAGGCAATTGGAAATTCAACAGTATTTGGCAGCAACAGCATAATAGCTTCGCCGCGATTTAGGCCAAGCGCCTGGAGTTGGCTGGCAAAGCGCTGAGACTGTTGAGATAAAGCAAGATGTGTCAGGCTTTTTGCAGACCTGTAAAGCCAGCTGCCTGCATCAGGCGCATCCACGAAAATTATGTCTGAGCTTTTGGTTCGGGCTGCGCTGTCAACAAGTTTAGGTATAGAGACCCCGCTCCATGGAGAGACAAGTTTTGGCAGATTTAAAGATTTTGTCATGCGGGCAACCTGGTCAAATAAGGCGTTCAATGGATTTGCAGTATGTTAACCCTGTTATGGTGTTGTCGTCCACCATGTATCAGGTGCAAGCTCAAATTTTGGCTGGTTTTCTGGCGGGGATATCCTGTTTTTATGAGCTATCCATCGCTCTGGTGCATTATAGAGGGGAATGAGGTAGTAGCCTGACAAAAGCATACGATCCAGAGCCCTGACAGATGCAGTAAACTCCTCTGATGTGCGGGATGCCAGCAAATTTGCCAGCATTTGATCAACACCGACTGACCGGACACCTGCATAGTTCAGGGATGCCTCACGGCTTGCTGCTGCGCTGGACCAACGATTGACCTGTTCATTTCCGGGGGAGGCGGAATTGGCATAGGTTTCCAAAATCATGTCATAGTCAAATTTGCGAAGCCTGCTCCAATACTGGCTGGAATCTGCAAGACGGATATTGGTAGTAATGCCCAGTAATTTGAGCGTGTCGCCATAAACGGAGGCAACCTGCACTTTATCTCTGGTCGTTACAAGAACTTCAAATGTCAAAGGCTTGTTCGTGGCCACAGATACCATAATGCCATTGCGTTGCTCGTAACCAGCCTGCTTGAACAGGTTTATTGCTTTTTGAAACAGCTGACGATCGCGGCCTGATCCATCAGATATTGGCATGTAAAAGCTGCCATCCATTATGTCATCTGAAATGCTCGTTCTGAAAGGGGATAGCAGCTTTTCTTCTTGTGGGGTTGCACGTTGCTTGTGGGATGAAAGGTTCGATCCTTCAAAGTAGCTGTTTGTTCTGGCGTAGATATTGCTGAATAAATTACGGTTGATCCATTCAAAATCAAATAACTGTGTCAAAGCTTCGCGGGTTTTTATGTTGGAAAATACAGGTTTGCGCGTATTGAAAATAAGACCCGTCAGAGCTTTGGGTGTTTCAAACCTAAAAGATTTTTTTAAAATTCGACCATCTCGCACAGCTGGAATATCATAGCCAGTAAGCCATCTGGTTGTGCTCGTTTCAACCCGCATGTCATAAAGCTGGGATTTAAACGCCTCAAACATCGCATTTGGATCACGGTAGAAATCAAACTTAAGTTCATCAAAATTATAAAGGCCACGCAAAACGGGTAAATCTTTGCCCCAAAAATCAGGATTGCGTTTCAGGGTAAGACTATTGCCCGCCTCCATGTTTGAAAGACTATATGGCCCGCTGCCCAGAGGCATTTTCAGGCTTGCGTCTTCAAATTTTTCAACGTCTGTTGCATGGCTTGCAAAAATGGGCATGAGTGCCAAGAGCATAGGCAGCTCATAATTTGGATTTGCAAATACAAATCTGACTGTAGCAGGATCGGGTGTATCTGCTTTTGCAACCTGTGAATATGTGCCTCGCTGGGCTGGTCGTCCATGATCGCGTAAAAGTGCCCAGCTGAAAGCAACATCAGCTGAAGTTACAGGTTTACCATCTGAAAACCTAGCATCTGGATTAATTTTAAACTCTACCCAGCTGCGATCGTCTGGAGTTTCCACGGTTTTGGCAATAAGTCCATAAACTGTAAAAGCCTCGTTTGCCGAGCGCAGCATAAGAGGCTGGACAACATAGGGAACAAGTGATGCGGGCGCATTCCCTTTTATGATGAAGGGATTGAGCGAATCGAATGAACCTTCCTGTGCCTGGGTAAAACGACCGCCCTTTGGGGCAAAGGGATTTGCGTAGGGCAGATTGGCAAAGTTTTTTGTGAGCTCTGGCGTTCCGTACATGGACAGGCCGTGGGCTGGCTCCGTTTGTTTTACGCTCTGTGCACTAGCCTCTTTTGGACATAAATCCGTTAAGGCAGCACCAAAAGCCAGAATTGCAAGGCACGTCCATATGGGTCTGTAATTCCTGCTTGAAAAAACCATTTCAGGTCGTTTACTCCATCGAATCGCAATTATTCTCAGTGTAGCACTTATTGATTTGTTTCAATGTATTTTGCTGGCTTGTATTTTATTGTTCCTGATCATGCATAAAATACTCTAAAATGAGCTGTCAAACCTGGAAAAAGACAAAAACCTGTAGAAAGACTTCAATATACAGTTTAAGACTGTCTGAAGTTTATGAGATTCACTTGATCATCTTTGTTGCACGCTGCTTAACGTTATGGCTGCGTTCAGAAGGCAGCCTCTATTCATCGTTGAGTTCATGGGCTTGATTTAAATGCGTCTAGATTAATTTGAGAAGGTATAAAATGAAATCGACTGTTAAAAATTTGAGTGTAGCTGCGTTTATAGGTGCATTACTACTGGGATCAAATGCAGGTGCAGTCCATGCCCAGCAGGCCGCGCCAAAACCAAAACCTGCATCACCTGCGCCATCAGCTCCAGCTTTGCCTGGCGCGCCCGCACCAGCTGCGGCCCCGTCCAATATCGTGACGCTGAAAGCCGATTCTTCTCAGGCTGACTGGCTTAAGGCATGCGGTAAAGATGAAGTTCAGAACAAGAAAATCTGCTATACAACGCGCGATTTTGTTGCTGAAAACAATCAGCCGCTGTTAGCGGCAGCCATTTATGATGTTGTGGGTGACCCAAAGAAGTTTGTACGTTTTTTGCTGCCACTTGGCTTTATGATCCAGCCAGGTATTAGGTTCTCCATTGATAATGGACAACCAGTTGGCGGTAAATTTTCCATGTGCCTGCCAAATGGCTGTTTTGCAGAGGCTGAATCAAATGTGGCCTTCATCGACCAGATGAAAAAAGGCAAGACCGTTAAGTTACAGGTTATCAACCAGGTTGGGCAGGAGGTTTCCCTCATCGTACCACTGGATGGCTTTGGAAAGGCCTTTGATGGGCCAGAAGTTGATCCAGCAGCTTTGGAAGCCGCCCAGAAAAAACTTCAGGAAGATTTGATGAAGCGTCAGCAAGGACAGGGTGCACCAGGCGCTCCTGGGATGCCAGCACCATCAATGCCAGCACCTGCTCCTGCCGCACCAAAGCCGTAGCTGCTTTGCCTTCTCCTTTTGCCGGAGACAGTGGTTGATTGCAGTAGCTGGATGAGAGGGTAAGTTATTTTTACCCCTCATCCGCCTCTTCAGGGCGCGCTCTTTCATCAAGGGAGAAGGAAAGCCTGTGGAGTAAAATTTATTAAGAGACTTTTTCAAGAGATCTTCCACCATGTATGACGTTAAATGGATCCGTGATAACGCAATCGAGTTTGACAAAGGATTGCAGCGGCGCGGGCTGGAGCCCCTATCAACACAGATTCTAGAACTGGATAATGAGCGCAAACGCATCATCCATGAATTGCAGGTCGCGCAAGAGCGCCGTAATAGCGTCTCCAAAGATATTGGTCAGGCCATGGCTGCCAAAAATACGACAAAGGCAGACGCGCTTAAAGCTGAAGTTGCTCAGCTTAAAGATGTAATGGCACAGGCTGAACCCGAGCAGGTACGTATAGATAAAGAGCTACATGAGCTTTTATCAGCCACTCCCAATGTACCAAAATCGGATGTGCCAGAGGGTGCGGATGAACATGGCAATGTGCTAAAATCTGAGTTTGGCACTAAGCCTGAAATTGCTGCACCCAAGCATCACTATGAGCTGGGTGAAGCGTTGGGAATGCTGGATTTTGAATCTGCGTCGCGCATGTCCGGTGCGCGGTTTGTGGTGATTAAAGGCCAACTGGCGAGGCTGGAGCGCGCCATTGGACAGTTTATGCTGGATTTACATATATCGGAGCATGGTTATACGGAGGTGAACCCGCCATTGCTTGTACGTGATCATGCCATGTTTGGTACAGCGCAACTGCCAAAATTCAGAGACGATCAGTTTTCAGTTGAGGCAGGGCGCGATAATCAAGGTGACAGTCATTTGCAGCACTGGCTCATTCCCACAGCTGAAGTTCCTCTCACCAACCTTGTGCGTGAGCAGATTTTAGCTGAAAGCGAGTTGCCATTACGCTTTACGGCTTTGACACCCTGCTTTCGTGCAGAAGCGGGTTCGGCTGGGCGCGATACGCGCGGTATGCTGCGTCAGCACCAGTTTAACAAGGTAGAGCTGGTTTCCATCACCACCCCAGAACAGTCCAGCGGGGAGCATGAGCGCATGTTGGGCTGCGCTGAAAAAGTGCTGCAAAAGCTTGGATTATGCTATCGTGTAATGACGCTCTGCACCGGGGACATGGGATTTGCCTCTCAAAAAACCTACGATATTGAAGTCTGGATGCCAGGCCAGGATACCTATAGAGAAATTTCCAGCTGTTCGGTCTGTGGGGATTTTCAGGCGCAGCGCATGAAAACACGGTTCAAGAACAAGGCTGGCAAAAACGAATTTGTCCATACGCTCAATGGGTCTGGTGTAGCGGTTGGACGTGCTTTGATTGCCGTTATGGAGAACTATCAAAACGCAGATGGTTCAATCACTGTGCCAGATATTCTGCTGCCCTATATGGGTGGAATAACCAGAATTGCGAGAGTCTGATTCATGCGTGTTCTGATTACCAATGATGATGGTATTCATGCCTTGGGGCTTGCTGTTCTGGAACGCATTGCTTTGGCTATCGCACCTGATGTCAGTATATGCGTCATTGCGCCAGAGACTGACCAAAGCGGTGTTTCACATTCGCTCTCGTTGAACGACCCGTTGCGTCTGCGCAAAATAGATGATGCACATTATGCCGTTAAAGGCACACCAACGGATTGCGTGATTCTGGGGGTGCGGCATGTGATGAAAGACTGTCCTCCTGATTTGATATTGTCAGGGGTTAATCGTGGGCAGAATATCGCAGAAGATGTTACGTATTCCGGCACGATAGCTGCTGCTATGGAGGGCACAACGCTTGGTATTCCATCCATTGCCCTTAGCCAAAGCTATATGAATGGGGGCGACCATAATGATGGTCATGATGTGATGTTTGCGGTTGCTGAGACTTATGGCGCAAAGGTTGTGCAGGCCGTGCTTGCCGCTGGTATTGAGGCAGGCATTGTTGTCAATGTTAATTTTCCAAGCTGTGACGTATCAGATGTTCAAGGGATTGCTGCCACCATGCAGGGTGCACGTGGTGCCAATCTTTTAAACATTGATGAGCGAACCGATGGACGTGGCAATCCATATTTTTGGGTTGGATTTCAGCGTCCAGACTTTGAGCTTCATGAAGGGACGGATTTACACGCACTGCGTCACAACCAAATTTCAATCACGCCACTCAAACTTGATTTGACCGACAAGCCAAGTGTAACGCGTTTTTCTCAATCCTTTGAAAATGTGGCTTTTGAAAATGTGGCTTTTGAAAGCGACAATAAATGAGGTTTTCTGAAAAGACATCAATAAAATCCAGTTCATCCTCGGTTATTTCCTACAGGTCAAAACCTCGCCTTAATATAAGTGCATCACCTGTTTTCATGAATATGGACACAGATGATCATGATATGGCGCGGTTTATTATGGCTCTGAGGGCACAGGGGATCCGTGATACAACGCTCATGGCAGCTTTTGAACATACGCCACGCGCAGCTTTTTTTGAACCAAATTATGCAGCCTATCTCTATCAGGACATAGCCTTGCCCTTACCATGTGGGGAAGAGGCAAGTTCTTCGCATTTCATTGCACGTGTTTTATCTGCTGCCGCACTTCAACCACAGGAGCAGATTTTGGAAATCGGGACTGGTTCTGGTTACCAGACAGCCCTTTTAAGCCTGATTGCCAAGCGTGTTGTCAGTATCGACCGATACCGCACTTTGGCAACACTTGCACGTAAATGCCTGTCAGCCATTGGCCTGTCGCATGTTGACCTACGCGTTGGGGATGGTCTTGCAGGGTATGATCTGCCGCAGGCAAGTTTTGACTGCATTATCATTAATGGTGCCGTTAGCGAAGTGCCAGAGGCGCTTTCAGATCGTTTGCTGCCAAATGGCAGGCTTATTCTGTGTATGCAAAACGAGAATGAGCAGGTATTGCAGGCGCTTCATTTTACAGGAGATAGCGTAAAAGCTGTTAATCATGGCTCATCAAATATGGCGCCTATGAAACCAGGTCGTGCCATTGCTTTGTAAATTTACGCAGTTTAAAAAAACATTCTCATATTTTTCTAACTTTATTTATTTTATCAACCAACGCTTAACCTGAATATGGCATTAATCATGTTGTGAACTTTTGTATAAGTTAGGTTGTGTGAGTATGCGTTACAGATTTGCGTATCCAATTTCGGGTCGGCTTTCCAGTATTCTGGTTGTTGCACTTTTAGCGTCTGTGTCCAGTGCTTGCAGCTCTGGTGTTTCACGCTTTAATGAGAATCCGTTCAGTAATCCCTTTCAGGCGAAATATGACCAGACCACAACAGGTTCGGTTAAAAAAGGAGTGTCCAGACCGCAGAGTCAGGCCATGACTTATGCGCCTCCAGCCGCACAAACATATAATTCACGTGTTACACGCATTCCTTTGCCAGCTCCTGGTTCTGCCCAGGCTAAGGTGCTTACGGCTTCTTCTTCAAGCGCTGTTTCGAGCAAAATGGTGCTTGCCAAAGATATTCCTGGCTGGAGCGCAAAAGGCGGTACGCCAGTTACACTGGGCGCTGGTGAAACCATTAATACTGTTGCCAATCGATACGGTGTGCCAGCAAGTGCACTTCTATCTGTTAATGGACTTTCAAATTCATCACAGGCTGTACCTGGTCAGCGTCTGCTCATTCCAGCTTATAGTGCCGCTTCTGGTTCTGGAAATGGTGTAAATGCTGCCAAAAAACTTGGGACAAAGTCGCTTAGCCAGCTTGACCTTAATCCGCTTAATATAACATTTTCCCAAACCTATTATGCCTTTAGCGATACTGATCAGCAGTCAGAAGCAGAAAGTATTGACCCTGTTAAGCTTTTAGGCTTTGCAGCAACTGAGGATGCCATCAAACCAGCTCCGAAAAAAGCCGTTTTGGCGGTTAAACCTGTACAAAAAGCTACAATCAGCAGTATTGCTGTCCCTAAAAAGGTAAGGACAGTTTCCAATATTGCAGCTCCTGTTTCAATTAAAACGCCAAAGGCTGTAGCTATCATATCAAAGGCAGCGCCTGTTAAAATAGCTGCAAAACCTGCTGTTAAAGCTTTGGCCAAGCCTATGATATTGGCCGCTGCTCCTAAAAAGCAGGTTATTCGTACAGTTGCAGCAAAACCCTCCATTATTGTAACGCAAAAGCCTTTAAAGCAAGTGGTCGATAATCCGGCAACAACCAGCAAAGTATTGGCCAAACCAAAACCTGTGCAAAAGGCTAAAGCTACTGAGCCAAAGCCTGCTGCAACAAATTCAGTTAAGCCAAAAACTGCAATGGCTCCCAAGCCTGGCGTTGCAAAGTCCATTGCAACAAAACCAGTTGCAAACAAAATTGCAATAGCAAAACCTGTTGTAGCAAAGCCAGTTTCATCCAAGCCAAAGCAGATTGCAATTGGTGCAGGGGCTGCTGTCGCAGCAGGGGCACTTGCTACAAAAACAAATGATGTTGATATTAAAAAGTTTGAGCATACAGCGCCAAATGGGGATGCTTTGGCAACTGGAAGCCTGCCTACTTCCGTAGATTCAGCTAATAATGAAGATAAAGGATTATTTCGCTGGCCTGTCAGGGGGCGTGTTATCTCAAGCTTTGGTACGAAGGAACTATCAGGTACAAATAATGGTATCAACATTGCGGTGCCAGATGGTACACCTGTAAAAGCAGCAGAGGCGGGCACTGTTGCCTATGCTGGTGATGATGTTAAAAAATACGGTAAACTGGTGCTCATCAAGCATGAAAACGGATATGTATCTGCCTACGCGCACACAAGCGAGCTGAGTGTCAAAAAAGGCGATATTGTAAAGCGGGGTCAGATTATCGCCAAATCTGGCGCAACAGGAGATGTGGCTTCGCCGCAGCTTCATTTCCAGCTACGCAAGGGTGAACAGCCAATGGATCCCTCAAAGCTACTGGATGCAGGCTAACAGATACAGGAGATTCTGGCAGGTAAACCGCGAGACACTTTTTATCAGCCAGATATAACGAGCGGCGATTGGATTATGTCCATCGCCGTTTTTTTCATAATACATCATTAAAACTAAATTTTAAGCTATAGTTTATAGCTATAATCCTGGTCACTATACAGTGCTAGGCTCTATTATTTGTATACAAGGTACTTCACGTAAATTCAGTGCTGCTCACTTATGGCAAATATAGTGAAGGCTGTGTCACTAAATGTCAGCTCTTCTCATTCTGTCAATGATAACTGATACAATGTAAAAGGTATCCTTGTTTTGTTAGCCTATTCAGAAAGCAGTATTTGGGATAGTTTCTTTTCCTTTGAGCCGTGCGGAGCGTCGTATTCATGCGCACCGAGTTCTTACCAGGAAAATAAAAGCAGATATGACTCAATAGATGCTTACATTTACTAAGTATAAGACAATTTTTCTACTGTGAATCTACAACTATACTACGGTTGAATTTAAAATGTTGGCATCTTACCGAGTGCGTCTGTAACTTGTTTTATTAAAATCAGTAGATCTCCTATACCTTGGAAAAAGTTAGAGTTTGAAGGTTGATTGTTCTGAGATGGTTTTGACCGCAAAGAAGAAATATTGTTTTTTCTGCCTTTAAGCTCTTCCAAGTAATCTTCACTTCCTTCAAGTATGCCTGGAAGGCCGTTGAGTTGTTCAATCAGCCTATCAAGTTCAGCCGTAGATGAGTTGGGACATCTTAACTTAAAATTTTTAATCTCTCTCAAGAGAGCGGGCGTTTGTGCAATTATTTTTTTTAATTTTAATATGAACGAAGTCAGTGCTTGAACGAAAATATTTTTATGCTGGTCATTGCTAGAAGCACGAAAATTACCCTGCGCTAAATTAACAGCATGTTCTGCAACTTTTAACTCAGCTGTCAGCTTCTTAATTTTTCCTAAAAGAGACGTCAAGTCATAGCGGCATTGTTCTGCACTATTGGCAATCAATGTGGGTTTGCGCATTGCTGGCGCATTACTTTGTATTGTAAAACCTGAAGGCGCGTTTGACGATTTAACCAGATGCTTAAAATTATTTTCTGTAAGAGTATTATCTTCCAACTTAGGTGTATTTTTAGTGATTGCTCCGTTTTTCATAGTCTTGTTCTCGTTTTTCAGTCATGAGGAAAGTGTAAGCCACCTGCTCTTTATTAAATCATGCTGCTTGAAGCAGATCATAAACCCCCAAGCTTACATGAACCTTACAAGATCATGAAAATTCAGCTTATTTTCCGCCTCCGCCAGTTGGCTGTGCGCCTTGCGCAACAGGGCCTTTGGAGGAGGTATCGTAACCGCCGCCCATAGCAGATGTACTGCTCAAACCAGAACGGTCCGGAGAGGTGGATTTAAGTTTGGCTACAGGAATAATGCCGCGATTACCCTCAGATAATGGATATTTATAGCGGCCATCAAGATCGCTTTGGTGCACTAGGGTTGCACGCAGGTTTTCACGTGTTGCACAGCCCAGCCCCCTGTCTGACATGTCTGGTGGCATGAAAGGATCTGAAAATACAGGCCCGCATGGCCCTTTAGCAAACTCACTGTAGGATTCTACATGCTGGGTTGCGTAATATTGATAGTAATTTGGTCTGCTGCAAGCAGTCAGTGCGCTGCAAAGACATAATACCAATTTATATTTCATGAATAGGGACCTTATCATTTCTTCTCCCCTTCATCGCCGCTGCGCAGTGGTGGGATAACAGGTTTTGGCACTTTGAGGCTGCCTGTAATGATCTGGGGAACTGAGCCACAGTTGGAGCCAAGGGGCATGACTGCAGTTAAAGACGGGCCGTCTCTAAGTTGCCAGCTTGTACGCTGTTTTGTAGCGCAGGCAGGTTCATGAGAGGGGCTGTGCGCAGTTTTTGGCTGTGGCGCTACTGGAATAACGGTTTTTATATTCAGAGGCGCTTTTGCAAATCTTGGGGGAGGGGGTGCTAAAATTGGTGTTTGAGCAGATTGTTGGTGTTGAGGTACAGGCGGGCCCACAGGTACAGCAAAAGATGTTTTTTCTGTTACGTAGGGAGCCTGCAAAACCTTTGTCCCTGTTGCAGGACGTACAATATAGGGTGTAACTATAATAACCAGCTCTGAATCGCTCCGCTGTAGATTTCCAGCATGAGATGTGCCGTGAAACAAGCCACCAATAAATGGAAGCTTTTCAAAACCGGTTGCTGGAGCAGCTGACTTTGTGCTGGTTTTGCGGATAAGCCCGCCAATAGCGAAGCTTTGCCCGCTGCCAAGCTCAACAGTTGTCTGCGCACGGCGGGTAGTCATGTAAGGCACAACCATATTGCCGGATGAGACAGTTTGAGAGGCCATTTCGCTGACCTCTGGTTTGACACGAATACTGATCAAATCATCGGACAGGACGGTTGGTACAAAATCAAGGCCAACACCGTAGCTTTGGTACTGAATTGTAACAGCGCCATTTTGTCCTTGTGTAACGGGAATTGGAAATTCACCGCCCGCAAGAAAACTGGCAGATTCCCCAGATACGGCGGTAAGATTTGGCTCTGCCAGAACGGAAATCAGCCCCCCAGCAGCAAGATCGTCAATGGTTTGAAGAATATTTTTATTTTTGCAGCAGTTTTCATTCCCAATTCCAGGCCTGCCATTCACAATCTGAGGCCCACCAATAATGGCAACCTGGCCAATATCGCCAAGTGAATTCCAGTTAAGATTCAGCTCTTTATTAATGCTTCTGGCAATTTCTATCACGCGTACATGGAGGCTGACCTGCATTTTACCAGCAATTTTCAGACGGTTTATAAGGGCTGTTCCAGAGCCAAGTGATTGTGTGACAAGGGTTTTGGCTGTTTCTGCCACCTCAGGATTGCTGACAGTGCCACTCATGACAACGCCGCCTGGTGTTGGACGCAAGACAACTGTTTCATTGCCCAGTTCTGTTTTAAGTAACTTGCGTACATCATCTAAAGGCTGAAACACAATTATGTTGTGAGAAATTATTTTATTACCATTTTCATCAAGAGCAAACAGGGTTGTTTTGCCTGGACGCTTGCCAAACATGAATATGGTCGTATTGCTTGGGGCCTGTATGTCGGCAATATTAGGGTCAGCAATAAAGATGGTTTGCGCTGGCTGAGGTAATTGTATTGTTATACCTTCAGATACTGCAATTTCAGTGTTTTTCAACTTTTGTGCAACTGTAAAACCAGGCATAAAAATAAAGCAGGCAGTAAAAATTAGAGAAATAAATAGATATTTCTTTAAAAATACAGTCTTTATTTTGCCAATTATTTGCAATTACACCAGCTCTAAGTTGTTAATCTGTCTTTTAGCCTAAGTTTTTTGCCTCAAGATACTGATTACGTCTCACAGTTTAAAACCGGATTCGTGATTAACAAATTACTGATTTATGGTGAATAATGTCTTAATTTTAAGGATTTTTAAAAGATAAAGGCTGCCAGAACTTAATCCAACAGCCTTGTTTTCAACATATATGTTAAGTCTAGCCAACGATTTCGTTACCAGAGAAAAACTGGGCAATTTCAAGTTTTGCGTTTTCTACACTGTCTGATCCGTGCGCTGAATTTTCACCAACCGAAAGTGCAAACAGCTTGCGAATTGTGCCATCTTCTGCGTTTGCTGGGTTTGTTGCGCCCATGACTTCCCGATATTTTAAAACAGCATTTTCGCTTTCCAAGACCTGAACAACGACTGGTGCAGAAATCATAAATTCTACCAGTTCACCAAAGAACGGGCGTTCCTTATGCACGGAGTAAAACGTCTGAGCCTGGTCTAATGTCATGTGAATACGCTTTTGTGCGACTATTCTTAGACCTGCTTTTTCAATTACAGCGTTGATTGCGCCTGTTAGATTACGTTTTGTTGCATCAGGCTTGAGTATTGAAAATGTATGTTCGATAGGCATTTATGTTGTCCTTAAATTAAAAAGAGATGGTGGACTTATACCACCACCTTTTACTCTCACAAGTGCATACTCCTGCAAATACATATTCTTGCAGATACAATAAAACTAGTCAGACGACAAAATCTTGAATCTGAAAAGAAAGCCCGATACTAAACCGCCCAAGAGTGGAGCTGCAACGTATAGCCATATTTGGGATGCAGCCTGTCCACCAACATAAATGTTGGATGCAAGGGTTCTTGCAGGATTAACCGAGCCGCCAGTTGCAGGTACAAATGCAATATGAATAAGAGCAAGAGTAAGGCCTATGATAAGGCCTGCCAACGTACCGCCACCGCCATTTGACTGCGTTACACCAAGGATAACGGCTGTAAAAATCATCGTGGCTAGAAATTCAATCAGGAAAGCGGACTGAACAGAGTATATTTTCGGGTCAAACATCGTTTGTCCCAGGCCAGATGCTTGAACGTCATAACCAGCAATTTTACCTTTTAAAACCACTGCAAGAATTCCAGCTCCGACAAAAGCGCCTAAAATCTGCGCAATGATATAGCCGATTGCATCCATGGTGCTCATGCGTCCTGACGACCAGACAGCTGCTGTTACTGCTGGGTTGATATGACAGCCTGAAACGGGACCTATGCAATAGGCCATGGCTGTTACAGATAAGCCAAAGGCTAAGGCAATTGGGAGAACGCCCATTGGCATCGTGCCACCATATCCTGCAATTGTGACTGAGCCACACCCTATAAATACAAGTACTGCGGTACCAAAAACTTCGGCTATATATTTTTTCATAGTCTTTCCCCTCAAACCAAAAAACTTTAAATCAATGGAACAAATTGATTGCTCATTCATGGTTTAGGAAAAAGAAGTGCAGGTCAACCCTTGAAGGGGTAAAATTTGGTAGAATACATGGTATTAGCGTCATGAATAAGTAATACGTGTTATTTTTGAAAAGGAGACAGCTAATGGTTTATAATCGTTACACAATGTTTGCAGGCTATAATCAATGGTCAAACAGGCTTATTTTTGAGGCCGCCAGTCGACTTTTGGATAGTGATTATCGTGCAGATTTCGGAGTGTTTTTTAAATCTGTGCATGGCACGCTTAACCATATGCTGGGAGCAGATCAATTCTGGATGCACCGCTTTACGGGAAGAGGAGCATTTCCCAATGCACTTAATGCCATTTTGTTTAATGATTTTGAGGCTCTAAAAGTAGTAAGACAAGATATGGACCAGTGGATTATAGACTGGGTTGACGGGCTGGATGAAACTGATCTGAAAGGTATGCTACGATATACACCTGTTACGCATCCTGTGCCTGCTGAAGAGCTGCTTGCGACAGCTCTTGATCATTTTTTCAATCATCAGACGCATCACAGAGGGCAAGTCCATGCCTTGCTAACAAGACTTACAGGTAAGGCACCTGTCCTTGATCTGGTATATTACAACAGGAACGTAGCTGGCAAAAGCATCTACTAATGCCAGCAAACCTGTTATTACAGCCGTTACTGTCCTGCAGCTTTGAGCTTTGTATTGCATTCTTTAAGATATTTAGGCCAGGTTTCGCCAACCGCAATCTGGTTGTTCAAGCGGCGCTGTTTCCATTCTTTGCCGCAGGCACGCTCTCTGGCATAAAAAGCCTGCTGACCAGCTGTTGACGTGCGTTTACCTTGTGCTGCTGGCTCAACAGACATTGCTGGTGGGTAAGTTGGTGTAACTGTTTCTGGACGAGGTGCAATGGCTACGGATGCTGGCGCTGGTATGACAGTTTTTGGAGCAGGAGCTGACATTGGAGCAGGAGCCATGGGAGCAGGAGCCATGGGAGCAGGAGTCGATATGGGAGCCGCGGCTGGAGCATTGGTGTTTGCAGCTTTACGAACACGGCATTCGCTTAGAAACTGGTTCCATGTTTCGCCTGGAATAACAGCTTTATTGGTTTTATGTGCTTGCCATTCTGCTCCACATTCTTTCATTAGAGCAACTTGAGCAAAGGCTGGTGCGTTAGAAAGGCAAAGGGCAACTGTAGCTGCTGCGAAAATTTTAGCTGATGACTTCATAAATATTTCCTCCATCTATACTACAGGGTGTAAAATGCTTTCTCTCCCGCACCTTAGCAGTTTACGTAAAGTACTGAAAGAGCCATTTGCAACTTGTGCATGTAAAGGATAAAGGGATTGATGATGAAAACAAAAAGCCAAAATCTCGTATCTGAGCTTGATATAAACATTGTTGAAGATGTTAAACATGCATTGCATGAAGATATACGTCATGGTGATCTTAGCGCCAATCTGGTAGGTGAAGATACGCAGGCTACAGCTCGAATTATCTGCCGGGATGAAGCTGTTATCTGCGGAAGGCCCTGGGCCGAAGCTGCTTTTTATGCGCTTGCGCCCAATGCAAAAATTAGATGGTTTGTTGATGAAGGCATAAAGTGCCAAAAAAACGATATTATTTTTGAAGTCCAGGGACAGGCACGTGCATTGCTGAGTGCTGAACGCACGGCTCTTAACTTTATGCAGCTGCTTTGTGCTGTTGCAACAAAAACAGCATTGTTTGTTGATGCTGTTGGAGGGACAAAAGTACAGATTTTGGATACGCGTAAAACATTGCCTGGTCTGCGCCTTGCACAAAAATATGCGGTCAGTATGGGTGGCGGGGTTAATCACCGCATTGGTTTATATGATGCTATACTCCTCAAGGAAAACCATATTGCAGCTGCAGGCAGCGTTACAACTGCATTGGAAAAAGCATTTACAGTCTCAGATCATGCTAAATTTGTCATGATTGAAGTGGAAACTCTAGCCCAGTTAAGTGAGGCTTTAGAAGCGGGGGCACAGTTTATTCTGCTTGATAATATGGATTTCGCCACTATTTATGAGGCAGTGAAATTAAACAATAAACGTGCTGTACTGGAAGTTTCAGGTGGGATAAACCTTGAGACTGTCAAGGCCTATGCAGACACAGGGGTTGATCGCATTTCAATTGGCGGGCTAACAAAAGATATAGTAGCGACTGATTTTTCCATGCGTATCATACAGAAGGCGATATGATGTCTGCACTTATTGACATAGAGTTTGACCAGCCTGATGTTTCAAATTCTTCCTGCGCCACCAAACATGCCTGGGCAAAAACGCCTGTTGAGCCAAGCGCAACTGAGGCAGAGGGTCTAAAGACCCGCATCAAGGCGCAGCTTGAAGCGCAGAATGCTGTGCTGGTCGCGCATTATTATGTTCATCCTGACATTCAGGATCTCGCGGATGAAACAGGTGGCATTGTTTCAGATTCACTGGAGATGGCGCGTTTTGGACGTGATCATGAAGCGCAAACCCTGATTGTGGCTGGTGTACGCTTTATGGGTGAAACATCCAAGATTCTTTCCCCCCATAAACGCGTTCTGATGCCTGACCTGGATGCCAACTGCTCACTTGATCTTGGCTGTCCAATTGATGATTTTTCCAAGTTTTGCGATGCGCATCCTGATCGAATTGTGGTGGTTTATGCCAATACAAGCGCTGCGGTTAAAGCGCGGGCTGACTGGGTAGTGACTTCCAGCTGTGCCCTAGATATTGTCTCTAGCCTTCACGCACAAGGAAAAAAAATCCTTTGGGCACCTGACAAGCATCTGGGTGGATATATCCAGCGCGAAACAGGCGCAGACATGATTCATTGGGGTGGGTCCTGCATTGTGCATGATGAGTTCAAGGCGTCAGACTTGAAAGCGCTTATGCTTAAGCATCCTCAAGCTAAAGTGCTTGTGCATCCAGAATCACCGAGCGATGTTGTTGCCTTGGCGCATGCAGTTGGATCTACCTCTGCCATTTTAAAAGCTGCACGTGAGATGGATGCACAAGCCTTTATTGTTGCAACGGATAATGGCATGATGCATAAACTGCGTGCGCAAAATCCAGGTAAAATATTTTTAGAAGCCCCAACCGCACATAATGCCACTGCATGCCGTATTTGCGCCCATTGCCCGTGGATGGCAATGAATGGACTGGCAAATTTAAGTGAAGTGCTTGACACTGGTAAAAATGAAATTGTGATTGATCCAACGTTGATTGAACGTGCAAGATTGCCAATAGACCGAATGCTGGATTTTACCGCAAAAGCAAAAATACAGCAGGGCGGTTTTGTGCAAGGCAGTTTTGTGCAAGGGATGGGAGCAGTTTAGTTCAGGGCACTAGAACTGTTGGTATTCCTACAGCTAAAGTTTGAGGATAGTCACGGCTAAAATGCAGGCCGCGGCTTTCCTTACGGGCTTGTGCGGATCGCACAATCAGATCTGCAACCTGCACCAGATTACGCAATTCAAGAAGATCGTTACTCACACGAAATTTACCATAAAACTCATTGATTTCATCAAAAAGCAGTTCAATACGGTGGCTGGCACGTTCCAGACGTTTGTTTGTACGTACAATGCCTACATAATTCCACATGAAACGGCGCAGCTCATCCCAGTTATGCGCAATGACGATTTCCTCATCAGCATCCGTGACTTTGCTTTCATCCCAGGCTGGCAGCTCCATATACTTCGGGGGAGGGCTGTTTAAAATCGCTTTTGCTGTAGCTCTTGCAAAGACAATGCACTCCACCAGTGAGTTACTTGCCAATCTGTTTGCCCCATGCAAACCTGTGCAAGCAGTTTCACCTATGCAGTATAAATTTTCAATGTCTGTTCTGCCCGCCAAGTCTGTCAGGACACCGCCGCATGTGTAATGTGCAGCAGGGACTACGGGAATTGGATCTTTTGATATATCAATGCCAAATTCAAGCAGACGCTCAAAGATTGTTGGAAAATGCTCACGCAGGAAGCTTGCAGTTTTATCTGTGATATCCAGATAAACGCAGTCCAATCCGCGTTTTTTCATTTCAAAATCTATGGCACGCGCTACAATATCACGCGGTGCAAGTTCACCCCGCTCATCGTGCTCTGGCATAAATCTATAGCCAGGTGCGCCATCAACAGATGGCAGGCGCAATACGCCACCTTCGCCACGTATGGCTTCTGTAATCAGAAATGATTTGGCATCTGGATGGTAAAGGCAGGTCGGGTGAAACTGGATAAATTCCATGTTTGCAACACGGCAGCCCGCCCGCCAGGCAGCTGCAATACCATCGCCCGTGGCCGTATCTGGATTGGTGGTGTAGAGATAAACCTTGCCAGCACCCCCTGTTGCCAGAATTGTGCTGCCAGCACTGAATGTTTTGACATGACCATCGTTTAAATCAAGCGCGTGGAGGCCTAAACAGTTTTTGGTTTGTTTATCGGTAATCAGATCTACAAGAACATGATGCTCAAATATATCAATGTTTGGATGGGCGCGCACTGCCTCCACCAGCTGTTTTTGAACGGCTGCGCCAGTTGCGTCCGTTGCGTGGACAATGCGGCGGTGGCTGTGTCCGCCCTCACGTGTCAAATGGAGGGCACCATTTTCCTGACTGAAAGGTACGTTCATGCTTTGCAGCCAGTGGATTGCGGCAGGGGCACCTTCCACCACCGCACGTGTTACATCCAGATTGCTCAAACCAGCACCAGCAATGAGTGTGTCTTCAACATGGCTATCGAAACTATCGCCCTCATTCAGCACGGCTGCAATTCCGCCCTGTGCCCAGGTGCTGGAGCCGCTGCTGAGCTGGCGTTTTGTAAGCACAGCCACTTTTCTGGTTTCGGCAAGGTTGAGTGCGGCGGTGAGGCCCGCAAGGCCAGAGCCAATAATAACAACTTCGTAATTATGCATGGCTTTAACTTAAAGGAGTTGATGCGGTTTTGCCAGTGATATGTTGTGCTTATGTACAATCCGTAGTAGAGGAGCTTCATGCTGCATTTTAATGATCTGACTTATCGTTTAGGCGACCGCCTTCTTATTGACCATGCAACCGTTGCGCTGCCAGATGGTGCACGTGTTGGCCTTGTTGGGCGCAATGGCACGGGCAAAACTACCCTGTTCCACATGATTGCGGGCGAGCTACAAGCCGAAACTGGTACGATAAGCCTGCCTCAAAACTGCCGCATGGGACGTGTGGCACAAGAAGCGCCTGGCGGGCCTGACAGTCTGCTGGATTTTGTTCTGGCTGCTGATCTTGAGCGTGTTGCCTTGTTGAAGGAAGCCGAAACTGCGCTCGATCCAATGCGCATTGCAGAAATACAGACGCGGCTGATTGATATTGGAGCGCATTCTGCCCCTGCACGTGCAGCGTCCATTTTGAATGGTTTGGGCTTTGATGCCGAGCGTCAGGCCCTGCCATGTTCTGATTTTTCTGGTGGCTGGCGCATGCGCGTTGCCTTGGCGGCTGTACTGTTCATGCAGCCAGATTTGCTTCTGCTTGATGAGCCGACCAACTATCTTGATCTTGAGGGCGCGCTGTGGTTACAGGATTATCTGGCGCGTTACCCGTATACTGTTTTAACAGTCAGCCATGACCGTGATTTTCTGGATGCGATTGCCAATCATATTCTGCACCTTGAGCAGGGTAAAATGACCCTTTACAAGGGTGGCTATACAGATTTTGTGCGTCTGCGGGCAGAAAAGCGGATGCTACTGGAAAAAGCCGCTGTGAAACAGCAGGCTGAGCGCAAGCATCTCATGTCGTTTGTTGAGCGTTTTCGTGCCAAAGCCAGCAAGGCGACACAGGCGCAGTCTCGCCTCAAACGTCTTGAAAAAATGGAAGTCATTGATCTGCTGCCCAATGAGGAGCGCGTGACTATTCATTTGCCCTCGCCTGAAAAACCATTGTCACCGCCGCTTATTGCGCTGGAGGGTGTGTCAATTGGCTATGGCGAGCGGGAAGTCTTGAAAGGGCTCTCCCTCTCCATAACGGATGATGATCGTATTGGTTTGCTTGGTGCGAACGGCAACGGTAAATCCACTTTTGTAAAGCTTTTGGCTGATCGTTTAGTGCCCCAGAGGGGGCAAATGAAACGCTCAAGCCGTCTCAAAGTTGCGTATTTTGCCCAGCACCAGCTGGATGAGCTGGACATGAATGAAACACCGGTAACCTTGGTGAAACTAAAGATGCGCGATGCGCCTGATGCAAAAGTTCGCTCAAAAGCAGCTCAGCTTGGTTTTCCATTCAACAAAGCTGATACGCCTGTTAAAAACCTCTCAGGCGGAGAACGCGCAAGACTGCTTTTGGGTCTGGCAGCCTTTGATGGTCCACATTTATTGATTCTGGATGAACCAACCAACCATCTGGATATTGAAATGCGCGAAGCATTGATCCGCGCCGTTGCAGAATACAAGGGTGCGGTGGTTATTGTCAGCCATGATCGCTATTTGATTGATTCAAGCTGTGACCGATTATGGATTGTGGCAGACAGTAAAGTTTCCCCTTACGAGGACGATCTGGATGCTTACGCCAAACTCATTGTTTCTGGGCGCAGCAGCAGCACCAAAACCGATGTTGCCGCTGCAAAGCTGACTATTGTGCCAGACAAAAAACCGGCGGTAAAAATAAAAGTGCCGCTTGGGCCAATTAAAAAGCGCATTGAGCAGCTAGAGGCCCAGATTGCCAAGTTCAATGAGCTGCTGAGCCGTGTGGAAAAAGCCTTGGCAAAACATGGCCTTTATAGAGATGCACCGGAGCTGGCCGCGCAATATTCGCGCAATCGTGCCCAGGTTATGGCCAAAATCTCCGAACTGGAGGAAGAATGGTTGGGCGCAACGGCAGAATTGGAAGAAGCGAAAGTGGCTTAAAGAGCAGAGAAGTTTTAAGATGTAATTCAACCACTATGTTGAGCTGTATCAACGTCTCTATTATTAGCAAGTCTGAGTTGTTAGAAAATGCCAATATGGTGACAACCTAAAACCAAAAAATCAGGTTGTCCCATGTTTTATACGGTAGGCTCAAAACTTGATTGCTACACCACCAGATACGCCATAGTCAGAAAAACCTGCATTTTTATTAGTCACTATAGTGGTATCGCTATAATCAGTTAATCCACCTGTGCCGCCATTACCATTGGTGTTATTAGATCCATTCATGCCATAACCACCTATAAATACGGAAGTATTATCACTAAACTTATGGTTTATTGATGCTGCAAGAACGCCGTACAAGGCTGGGGCGCTGGAATTACTGATATTAACACCACCCTCACCACTGATAACAGCAGATATTTGTTTATTAAAATTGTGGTTTAAGGCAACTTTACCACCAAGCTGGGTTTGAAAAGCTGGTGCCCCCCCGTTTCCAACAGTGAAAAAGGTTCTTGATTGAGGCCCTAGTTTTACAGTTGTTTTATCGCCAATTTTGATGGTGGCATCCAGATTTACGTATGCATGCAATCGTGCTGCTACTGTGCTTGGCGCGCCTGTTGTCTGCAGGGCCTGCAAACGGCCGCCAACTGTTGTTGACAATTCCACAGGTACGGCGGATTTTTTAGAATTCAAGGGCATAACCCTTTTGCCTTCGACAAGTATCCGCTCGCGGGTGGTTGAAATTCCGTTGGATGCAGTTCCAACTTTTATCTGCCCATAAATTTTGTTGAAACTGCCATTTTTGTCGGTCGGGATTGTAACGCTTCCATCAAGTTGCTGAATTGATGTAGAAACTGTTTTTCCTGCATTAACAGCGGTTTGCTGCTCATTTGTAATTTTAATATCTGTTTGTACACTGCTTGTATTTTTAGTGCTGTATTTAACGCCTATTGATGTAGATTGAATTTTATTTGGGCCGTCATCACCATGCACAGACACAAAAGGTGTAATTGTACTTTCAGGCTTTGGCAGGGCTTCGGCAGGAGTTATGGGCTTGTTCTGCTCACCCAATACTTGTGTATTTAAGGGGGGGGTAACAGATTTTAAGCTTCCACCAAGCGTTGAAGATTGTGGTAGGGTTTCTACAGAAGGCGCAACAGGTATGGTTGCAGGTTTGGTTTCAGGAACCAGATTAGCAAGCAATGCCCTGTCTGCGTTGGGTGAAACACGAGGAGTTGAGGGAGTGGACTTAGTTTTCAGATTTGTTTTTTCAGGATAACCATTTTTATTTTCATATTTTGAGGGATTTTTTTGCCTGGGATCAAACTCAACGCCAACTTTTACGTCATCAGCAATTCTTGTGTCTTTTATTTGTGTTGGTG
Organism: Hyphomicrobiales bacterium; assembly: GCA_025351165.1. Taxonomy (GTDB): domain Bacteria; phylum Pseudomonadota; class Alphaproteobacteria; order Rhizobiales; family Beijerinckiaceae; genus JAIELD01. The sequence goes on from JANXWK010000014.1 coordinate 25,226, forward strand.
CTCCAACTGTACCTGTTCTTGACATGATTTTCTCCAAAATCTGTTCAGGCTTCCAACCTGTTGATTATAATTCTTGATGAATTGAAACAGGGTTTATCTTCTGCTTTTTTCATCCCTCGCCTGTCAGTCAAACATGTCAACCTTACACCAACCTTACAAGATTGAATAAAAGTGTAGTTTTTAGATTTTTTTAACAATTAAAAAACTTTAAAGCCAAGATACAAAAACGGGAGCGATGGTTTTTTACCACGCCCCCTGTTCTTAAAAGTTAAGCTAAACTGTAAAACCCGCTTGAAGTTTATACCGTGTGCATTTTGCACTTATCAGTATAAAGCCTGGTCTCCTCCCTAAACTTAGCCAGTTCATATTTGCATAGCTGTTATGCTCTTGTTGCATAGATCATATATATTATCAGCTGGATGTCACCATGCTTGAGATAAAATTTGTACAGATGGTTAAATTTAAAAATGAACAGGCTTGTTCAAATCCAAGTATTTTCTGCATAGATTGTGCCAATCTGTTCTGTTCGTCATGCGTGGGCTTGACCCGTGTATCCACGTCTTCTAGTTAATTGAGCTGAAATAAAATGTGGATACGCGGTCAAATCCGCGCATTAAAGCGTTTTGAAATTAATCATCTGAAAGCACCCTATGCGTTTGAGCCGTTATTTTCTACCCATATTGCGTGATACACCAAAAGAAGCCGAGATTACGTCTCACCGTCTGATGCTGCGGGCGGGCATGATTCGTCAGCAATCCGCTGGTATTTATTCATGGTTGCCGCTGGGTTTACGGGTGCTGGATAAAATCAATAAGATTATCGTTGAGGAGCAAAACCGAGCTGGTGCGCTTGAGATTAAAATGCCAACGGTGCAACCAGCTGATTTATGGAAAGAATCTGGACGCTATGAGGCTTACGGCAAGGAAATGCTGCGCATTACCGACCGCCACCAGCGTGATATGCTTTATGGTCCAACCAATGAGGAAATGGTGACGGATATTTTTAGGGGCTTTGTCAAATCCTATAAAAGTTTGCCACTCAATCTGTATCATATCCAATGGAAGTTCCGTGATGAGGTACGCCCACGTTTTGGTGTGATGCGCTCACGTGAGTTTCTGATGAAAGACGCGTATTCTTTTGATATTGACGAGGCTGCCGCACGGCACTCCTACAATAAAATGTTTGTTGCCTATCTGCGCACATTTGAGCGTCTTGGACTTAAATCTATACCTATGAAAGCCGACACTGGCCCTATTGGCGGCGATTTAAGTCATGAATTTATTATTTTGGCCTCAACTGGCGAGAGTCAGGTCTTTTGCCATAAAGACTATCTGAATTATGAAACCCCTCCTGTTGATACAGACTTCAACGATGCTAGCGCATTGCAGGCAGTTGTTGATAAATGGACTTCGCTCTATTCAGCAACAGAAGAGATGCATGACGCCCCCAGCTTTGAGATGTTGCCAGATGAGGCCAAAGTATCAGCTCGCGGCATTGAGGTTGGTCATATTTTCTATTTTGGCACGAAATATTCAGCCAGCATGAAAGCCGAGGTTTCAGGATCTGATGGTAAAATGGTGCCTGTGCATATGGGATCGTATGGCATTGGCCCATCGCGTCTGGTGGCAGCCATTATCGAAGCCTCCCATGATGAAAAAGGTATCATCTGGCCATGCGCGGTTGCGCCTTTTAACGTGGCAATTTTGAACCTTAAAGCAGGTGATGCAACAACGGACGCTGCCTGTGAACAAATCTACACTGAGCTGAACCAGGCTGGTATCGATACACTTTACGATGATACAGATGAAAGAGTAGGTGGTAAATTTGCCTCTGCTGATTTGATTGGCATACCTTGGCAGATTGTTGTTGGGCCAAAAGGGCTTCTTAACAATATTGTTGAAGTCAAAAATCGTGCTACTGGTGAGAAACTGAATCTGAGCATTGAGGATGCAATCACACGTGTCACAGGCTGAACATATCGCTATGCAAGAGCCAACATCAACCAAGCCCTTTGCTGGCTTTGAATGGATGCTGGCCTTGCGCTATCTGCGTCCACGCCGACAGAAGGGGTTTGTATCTGTCATTGCAGTTGTATCATTCCTGGGCATTATGCTTGGGGTTGCGGCACTGATTGTTGTCATGAGTGTGATGAATGGCTTTCGTAAAGAGCTTCTTTCGAAGTTTCTAGGCGTTAATGCTCATGTGTTTGTACGCGAATATGGTGTGCCACTTTCTGATTATGCAGATGTTTCAGGCCGTATTGCACAAATTCCTGGTGTTAAATACGCTATCCCCTTTATCGAAGGAGAAGTGCTTGCATTTAGGGCGCAGCTTGCCCGTGGTGCAATAGTGCGTGGCATACGCCCCAATGACATAAAGAAGCTGGATGTTGTAACAAATAATATTCGCGCTGGGTCGCTTGAGGGGTTTGGTACGGATGAAGGCATTGCAATTGGTAAGGGCCTGTCCGAAGTTTTGGGTGTAAGCGTTGGAGACAGCATCTCCCTGCTTAATCCCACAGGAAACGCAACGCCCATGGGGTTAACACCATCGCGTAAGGATTATAAAATAACTGCTGTTTTTGAGGTTGGTGCCTATCAGATTGATTCTGTACTGATGTTTTTACCGCTTGCAGAAACGCAGGCTTTTCTCGACAAGGATGACACAGCGTCTGTGATAGAGGTTTTTGTAGATAATCCAGATAATGTTGGTGAGTTTTTACCAAAAATTGAAGCCGCTGCCATACGACCTGTAATACTGACAGACTGGCGCTATCGAGACCGCACAATTGCCAATGCCTTGATCGTTGAACGCAATGTCATGTTTTTGCTGCTTATGCTAATTGTACTTGTGGCATCGCTTAACATTATCGCAGGTCTGTTCATGCTGGTGAAAGACAAATCGCGCGATATAGCCATATTACGTACCATGGGTGCAACACGCGGCGCCATCATGCGGGTTTTTCTGATTGCAGGCGCATTTATGGGCGGTGTTGGCACTATTGCGGGGTTTGTACTGGGTTTAGTGATAAGCTATAATCTGCAACACATCCAGGATCTTATCTCGTGGATGTCCGGCACGCAGATTTGGGATCCAACAGTGCGGTTTTTGACGACCATACCCACTGACATGAACCCACGCGAAAACGTTGTTATCTTGTTCTCTGCGCTAGCCTTATCACTGCTGGCAACTATATATCCTGCCTGGCGCGCTGCCAAACTCGATCCTGTGGACGCATTGCGTTATGAGTAATATTACAGAATACGTTTGTTTAAAATCAAAGTTTTGTGCTGCCTTAATTATCTTTTGCAGGGTTGAGTAAAAAACATTAAAGAGAACTTTTATGCAAGTAAGAGTAGCCCGTAATTGGCTCACGGGACAGAGTAAACTCTGAACAGCCTGATGGTTTAACCTCAGCCAGGAAAGTGAGGTGATATGGATGATTTGGATTCCGAGATTTCGGATACATTTCAATAAAAAAGCTGAAGGATGGTCACTCACCATTACCCTCAGCTTCATAAACATATAAAGTATAAAACAAAGGTCGTAGCCGGCAAGCTGCGGCCTTCACCCATATTAAATCATATGTTTTGATATTTTTCAATTAGTATCGAAATAATTAGTTTACTCAGCAATGAGTGGCAGTCGAGAGTAGGTAATATTTATGTCTAACGCAATATTCATACCCGCCCTTCAGCTCAGTGCGGTTGACAGAACATATGGGCAGGGCGAGCAGCAGCTCAATGTTCTGGGTCAGCTTGATTTTTCGCTTTATGCAGGGCAGGCAGTGGCACTTATTGCGCCATCTGGCGCTGGAAAATCCACATTGCTGCATATTGCAGGTTTGCTGGAACAGCCAAGTGCAGGTGAGGTTTATCTGAATGGCAAGCCAACATCCCATATGGATGATGCAGGCCGCACAAGCTTGCGACGTGCTGACATTGGGTTTGTGTATCAGTTTCATCACCTGCTGCCAGAATTTTCAGCTCTTGAGAATGTTATGATGCCGCAACTTATCAGGGGGTTGAGCAGGGGAGTTGCGCAGACGCGTGCACAAGAACTGTTAAGCTATCTTGGCCTTGAAGCGCGGCTCAAGCATCGCCCAGGTGAGCTTTCTGGGGGTGAGCAGCAGCGTGTTGCCATAGCAAGAGCTGTTGCCAATGGGCCGCGTGTACTATTGGCAGATGAACCCACAGGTAACCTTGATCCTAAAACAGCCGATCATGTTTTTGAAACACTTTCAGCTCTTGTCAAGGCCTCTGGCCTTGCAGCACTTGTGGCGACGCATAATATGGAATTGGCATCACGGATGGATCGCAGAGTTACGCTAAGAGATGGAAAAATTGTAGAGCTCAGTTAGAACATTTATTGTTAGCAAAGCGTTAAGCAAATATCATAATTTAGACAGGTTATGAATGATAGTTTTATACTATTTTTAACTCTGGTGATCATTGTGTTGTTGTGGACACTCAATCTGAATATATACTCCTTATAGAGTCTGGTTTATACGCAGGTGTTACCCGCACACTTGCTGCAGCGCATTATGTTGTAGGCAATAGCCCACCAGCTGACATTGTTCTGATGGAGGATGCACTCAGCGAAGCCCATGCGGCGCTTAGTTTTGCTCGAGGCAAAATGCAGGTTGAAGCACTTGCAAGCAATATAATTGTTAACAGCAAACCTTTGGCCCTTGGAGAAAAGGTTATTGTCGATCTGCCTTGTTCGTTTTCACTTAATGGTATTCAAATCAAATGTTCAACGGGTGCCGCAACAACTGGTTATACAGGGTCTAAATCTGGATCAGGTCTTTTTAAAAATTTAAACTTTGGCCCCAAGCAGCGTACATGGGTTGGAATTGGGGCTTTGGGGATAGCATGCCTGTTATTTATGGGTGCACCCATTATCAAGGCAGTGGTTGGCGGAGCTTCCTCCAACGTTCTCAAGCAGCCTAAAATAGCAACTGTTCCTTCCAGAACCAGCCAGTTTGGTAGTAAAAATATAACGCCTGTTACGCCTCAAGAGGTGAAAGATGCAACCGATAAACTGCGTAGAGACATGGCAAGGTTTTTGGCTGTGCAGGTCACATCAGATCAAAATACAGTCATTGTAAGTGGTAATATCTCAGCAATAGACAAGCCAAGGTTTAATGCAATTGCGCAAAAGTTTGATGAAGACCATGGAGGGCGTGTTGAACTTGTAAACCAGTTAAGTTCTACAACAGTTAAAGACAGGGATCTGCCAAAGATTGAGGCTTACTGGGCTGGGCAAAATCCTTATGTGATTGTTGAAGGGCGCCGGTATTTTGTTGGGTCCAAAATAGAGCCTGGCTGGATATTTGACAGTATACAGGATAATCTGCCGCAGTTTGAACGGGGTGGACGCAAGATTTTGATTCAGAATAATCAGTAGCAGAGCTTTAAATAGCGCATTTTTCGTGCGATGGTGGGGCATAGTTTATTAAAATCCATCAAAAAGAGTTTTGTCCTTTTGCCACGCACTCCCAAAAATCCAGACTTCACCCCGCTGCCCACACGTGAAGAGGTTTTAACCTTTTTAAGCACTTCACAGGGCAAAATTGGCAAGCGGGAAATTGCCCGCGCTTTTGGAGTGAATGCGGCGGGGCGGGTGGAACTTAAACGCATGATTAAGGAGCTGGCCTCTGAAGGGCTTGTTGCACGCAACCGCAAGGCGCTTACAAAACCAGGGCGGCTTTCTCCCTCCACGGTGGCAGACATAACAACCCGCGATAAGGATGGGGATATTTTTGCCACCCCCATCGACTGGAATGCGCATGAATATGGTGCAGCTCCCCGTATATTAGTGCATATTCCCCGGCAAAAAACAGGTATGCCTGCACCTGGCATGGGTGACAGGGTGTTGCTGCGGGTGGAGCCAACAGGCCAAAAAGACCCAGCCTATTCAGGGCGCGTCATTAAACTGCTGGATAAAAAGCTTGATCGTGTTCTGGGGCTGTTTCGTGCCAATGAAAACGGGGATGGTGGGCGTGTTGTGCCTGTCGATAAAAAGGCGCAGGGGCGTGAGCTGATCATTGCTGCTGGCAATGAGGGTGGGGCGCAAGACGGCGATCTGGTTGCGGTGGAAACAACGCCAGCCAACCGTTTGGGGCTGAAGCAGGCTAAAGTAAAAGAGCGGCTTGGCTCGATTAAATCTGAACGCGCGATCAGCATGATTGCGATACATACGCATATGATACCCCATGTGTTTACGCCCGCTGTTCTGGCGGAGGCTGAAAATGTAAAGCAGGTAACGCTGGAAAACCGTGAAGACTGGCGTGAATTGCAGCTTATAACCATTGATCCCCCAGATGCAAAAGACCATGATGATGCCGTTCATGCAGCACTTGATTTTAGCCCAGACAATATTGGTGGATTTGTTCTGAGCGTCGCCATTGCTGATGTTGCAGCCTATGTTTTGCCAAAATCCAAGCTTGACATAACTGCGTATGAGCGCGGTAATTCGGTTTATTTTCCTGATCGCGTTGTGCCTATGCTGCCAGAGCGTATTTCAAATGATTTATGCTCGCTCGTGCCATACAAGGATCGCCCTGCCTTGGCGGTGCAGATTATCATTGACAAGAATGGTGCTAAAAAGAGCCATAGTTTTCATCGTATCATGATGCGCTCGCATGCCAAACTTTCTTATGCACAGGCGCAGGGCGCGATTGATGGCATAACAGATGAGGTGACTTCACCCATTCTGACGCAGGTTCTAAAACCATTATGGGGTGCCTATGAGGCTTTAAAACGGGCGCGGCAAAACCGTGAACCGCTTGATCTGGAGCTGCCAGAGCGCAAATTAAAGCTCAATGCCGATGGCACCATTGCCGATGTAATTGTGCCGCTGCGGCTGGAAACCATGAAGCTGATTGAAGAATTTATGGTGCTGGCCAATGTATGCGCTGCTGAAACGCTGGAAAAACAGCGGCATCTACTGATGTACCGCATACATGATGAGCCAAGCATAGAAAAAATGACATCGTTACGTGAGTTTCTGGCCAGTATCCAGATTGATTTAAGCAAGGGCGGCAATGTGCGACCTTCACTCTTCAACCGTATTCTTGGGCAGGTGAAGGAGACAGAAAACGCACCGCTCGTAAATGAGGTGGTGTTGCGTTCACAAAGCCAGGCTGTGTATAGCCCTGAAAATATTGGTCATTTTGGTTTGAACCTCAAGCGGTATGCACATTTTACCTCGCCTATTCGCCGCTATGCTGATTTAATTGTGCATCGTGCATTGATCCGCGCGTGCAAACTGGGAATGGGAGGCGCAACTGATTTAACCCTGCCTGAGCTAAAAGAAATTGGCGAGAAAATTTCAGCCGCTGAACGGCGTGCCATGATTGCAGAACGTGAAACAATTGACAGGCTGGTTGCAACATTTTTGAGCGACCAGGTTGGGGCAAAGTTCAACGGGCGCATTACAGGTGTAACGCGCTCTGGCCTGTTTGTGCGGCTTGAAACCACTGGCGCTGATGGGTTCATTCCTGCTGGTACACTTGGTGTGGATTATTTCAGGTATGACGAGGCAGCGCGTGCACTCATTGGTGAGCGCACGGGCGAAAGCTACAGGCTAGGCGATGATGTGGAGGTAAAGCTCGTGGAGGCGGTGGCGATTGCAGGCGCTTTGCGGTTTGAAATGCTGTCTGACGGGCGGATGGTGGAGGGCAGAAAAGCTGGTGCGCGTAAGGGTTTTGGCAATAAGGCATTTGCCAGCAAGTCCGATAGAACACGGGCAAGCGAGGGGCATAAGAAACGCATGGGGCGCGGGAAGCGGTGAATTAAATAAAGAATAAAGTCATGATTATTCTTTAATATCTGGCACTAAAGTGTATCCTCGTACAGAACTATCGTAACGAAAAGAAAAATATGCACTTTCCTTCATAGGATATTTTATTATTGGCAATTGATATTCTATAGTAACTTCTATCCCACTATCTTTTGGATAATTTGCTATATTTTTTACGGAGAGCATACTGTCCTTAACCACGCTTTTATTCTTACTAATTGATAGATCATCTGGAGTAAAATTTGCATTTTAAAATCTCTCAAGACAAGTAATTCTTTACCCTTATTCCCACCCAGAGCTAAATTAGGTGTACATATAATCTTTACTGTTTCAGCTGTAATCCATCCTGTATTCGTAAATCTAAATTGTGATGAGACCGGGTCTTCTGCATTGACAGTCTCTTTTGTGATAGAAAAATTTTGTAATGCATTATAAATAGCTACTAATGCTGTGAATAGTCCCGCTATTATACTATGTGTAATCTTAATTTTTGAAAACCAATTTGCTTTTGGTTTATTCTCTGGTCTTTGATGATAGCTAGCTTGTAATTTTTGTTTTGTTTTATTCTGTTTTTGTCTTGCTTTTCTCATTTATAAAAATTCTTTCTACATTAACT
>JANXWK010000015.1 GCA_025351165.1 Hyphomicrobiales bacterium
TGCGGCGCAAATTATCCAAGTGTTTGGCAGCCTTGGCAATGCGAATGGCGCGGGGGTCTTTGGAGAAAGTTTTGGCAGGGATATTGGGGGTGAGGCCACGGGGGAAGGGAAAGGTTTCAAAGCATGAGCGTGCATTATAAGTTGGATCGTTGCCCACGCCATGCCATGAGCAAGTTGCAAGGCTCCAAGCTTCATGAATTGAGCTGTGAAGTATTCCAAAAGTTGTATCATCGTCACGGGCTATAGCAAACAAGCGACTATCAGGTAATACGCATTTTTCTAACCATACAAAAACGCGATGCTTTGAAACGCGCGGCGTTGAGATATAGCGTTTGAGTTTTTGTGTGGAGGTGCGTAGATCAGTTCCAGATGCCCCCAGACGCCACCAGTTTGTACGTCTTTGGATGTTGTTATTATTAAGCCTTGTTGGCTTGATTTCACGCTTAACATATTCAAAGGGGCTTTGATAAAACGATGCTGCATGTTCAGTTTTTGCATTAAAATCAATAATCCAACGTCCACTAGGTTGCCCAACAATATCATTACCATTTAAAATAGGGCGCAAAATATCAGAGTTGGATTGTCCATTGACATTCAAAGGTTCTGATAACCATTTTCGTGCCAACTCGCCATCTATATCAAATCGACCAACTTTTACAGGGCCTTGAAATGCAATGTTAGCATTTTCATCTAAGCGTTTTGCAAGTGTAGTGTTTGATTTTTCTGCGGATAAATCTGCATTGATATGATCGACTTCTAGCCCGTTGAGTTTTGCATTATGATTTGTTTCTTGTTTGAAACAGACAATACTTACGCGCACGGATGCACCTTTATTAATCCAAGGTTCATCATCCCAGCACTCAAAAATACTCTCAACATCAGCAATTGGTTTTATTACTTCTCGGTTTGCTCCTCCGCGAATAGAGTTAGTTGTAACTAATCCAACACTTGTTGCATAATCGTTATTTATAGCTTCCCAAGCCTTGTAAAACCAATAGCACACAAGATCTGAGCTGCCTGCCAATTTACCATCGTAGACTTTAAATAACGTATCGACATATTCATCACCCAAGCCAGATTCGGCTTCTCGTATGAGTTTATCTTCTCCGTTAACAGTTTTGTATTTAGCAGGGCTACCATTGCGCAGTTTCTGGCCTCCCAAAAACGGGGGGTTGCCCACAATATAATCCACCTCAGGCCATTGGGCTGCAACATATCCACCACCTTGCTTTGTGAGCAGGGCATCGCGACATTCGATAGTATTCAAGTTTCGCAAAATGGGTTCTGGGCGGTGCATAATGGCATTGCGGATTTCCCACTGAATATCTCCAATCCAGATGGTGGTTCTGGCAAGCTCTGCTGCAAAAGTGTTGATTTCTATACCATGTAGAATTTCTGGCCCCACGCGATTATAGGTGCGCCCGAGCCCAAAAGTTTCGCATTCTAAAATGGCTTTGTATTCAATATCCTTTACCACTTGCAGGGCGAGATAGAGAAAATTCCCCGAACCGCAGGCAGGATCGAGAATACGAAGTTTTGCCAGGCGATTGAGAAAATCATCGCGAATGTTTTCTGCCTTGACACGCGCTGCATCAAAGGTTTTGCCAATGGATTTACCTTTACGATCCTGCGCAGTTGTGGCCTGTGTTACGGGGGACATAATCGTTTGAATTTGTGCCCGTACAATCTGCCATTCAGCCTCTAATGGACGTTGGATAACCGGCTCTATCACCAGCATTATTTTTGATGGATCAGTATAATGCGCGCCAATCTGTGCGCGTTTATCCGGATCGAGAAACCGCTCAAATAATGTGCCGAAAATGGTTGGGTCTATCAGGCTCCAGTCAAGGCTGTTGGCGGCTATGAGCAGCGCGATTTCATCCTGTTGCAATGTAAGGGCGGGGCTGCCAGCAAACAGGCCGCCATTAAAGTGTTTGATTGCTGTAAAATCAATACCTCCGCCGCTTTCCATTGAACTGAATAGTTTATCGAGATGCAGTTTGGCTTCTGAAGGCTTTTGCATGGTATATTCGAGTAGTTTGCGCCACAGGCCTTCTGGCAGCAGTTTTACGCTATTGGCAAAAAAGCAGAAAACGAGCTGATTGACAAAATGAGCCACCGCCTCTTTATCAGGATAGCGATGCTGCAAGCGATCTGAAATTGTTTGAAATTTATCTGCCGCTTCGCGTGTTATGTCTGCACGTGTTGTGGTTGGGCGCAGGCTTTCTGGATTGTGAAACGCAGCGTGCAGAATTTTGAATTTTTTAGGGTCTGCGAGTTCATCCAGCTCAAACTCGTGCCGCTCCACAATAGTGTTTGTCCAGCGCGTATCAATAATAAAGCGCACTGTATCGCAAACAATATGCAAAGGGGGATTTTCAAGTGCAGCTGCGTAGCGGGTAAGCTGTTCCAGTGCTAGGTTAAGATCACGCTTTTTCTTTTTGTATTCCAGTGCGAAGTAGCCCTTTTTCCACACATCCGCATAGCCTTGGGTACCGCCCGTTTTCATTACGCCTTTTTCAAAGGTGAAACGCTCGCCTATGGGATCGTCCTCGGCAGGGGTTGGATGATTCATCAATCGGCATAAATCAATGAAATGCTCTTGTGCTGAAGCCCGCTCGTTCAGCGAGATTTTCTTCCATTTATCTATGAAATCATGAGGCGTCATTATTTTACCTTCAGGGCTGTGTGTAGTTTTCAACACCCTTTGCGTAGTTTAGACTCTGGTGCTATACGATCCCACAAATCATTTCAATTACAGGGTTTAATTTCACATGAAAAAGATCAAGGTAGCAAATCCCGTTGTCGATCTCGATGGCGATGAGATGACCAGAATTATCTGGCAGCTAATCAAAGACAAGCTGATTTTACCCTACCTCGACCTTGATATTCAGTATTATGATCTGAGTGTTGAGAACCGCGATGCAACCAATGACAAGATTACTGTTGATGCGGCAGAAGCAATCAAGAAAGTTGGCGTTGGTATTAAATGCGCCACAATAACGCCTGACGAACAGCGCGTGCAGGAATTCAAGCTGAAAGAAATGTGGAAAAGCCCAAATGGTACCATCCGCAATATTCTGGGCGGGGTTATTTTTCGCGAGCCAATCATCTGTAAAAATGTGCCGCGCCTTGTACCTGGCTGGACTCAGCCGATTGTGGTTGGTCGTCATGCTTTTGGTGATCAGTATAGAGCTACAGATTTCAAGGTGCCCGGCAAAGGCCGTCTGACTATCAAATTTGAGGGCGATGATGGGACTGTAATTGAAAAGGAAGTATTCAAGTACCCGTCTGCAGGTGTGGCAATGTCTATGTATAATCTGGATGATTCCATCAGGGATTTTGCGCGCGCATCGCTAAATTATGGATTAAACCGCAAGTATCCAGTATATTTATCTACCAAAAATACAATTTTAAAGGCTTATGATGGGCGCTTCAAGGATATTTTTGAAGAGGTTTATCAGGAAGAGTTTAAAGCCAGATTTTTAGCAGTTGGCATTTCATATGAGCATCGTTTGATTGACGATATGGTTGCTTCCGCTCTTAAATGGTCAGGTGGTTACGTTTGGGCTTGCAAAAATTATGATGGCGATGTGCAATCTGACATTGTGGCGCAAGGCTTTGGTTCACTTGGGTTAATGACATCTGTATTGCTTACGCCAGATGGCAAGATCATGGAATCAGAGGCTGCGCATGGCACCGTGACGCGTCATTATCGCGAGCATCAGAAGGGTAAAGAGACCTCAACCAATTCCATTGCATCCATCTTTGCATGGACACGTGGTTTGCTGCACCGTGCAAAGTTGGATGGTAATGACGAACTGCATAAATTTGCGCTAACTATGGAAAAAGTATGTGTTGACACTGTTGAATCCGGTTTTATGACAAAAGACTTAGCTTTGCTGGTTGGGGCAGATCAAAAATGGCTTTCAACAGGCGGGTTCCTGGATAAAATTGACGAGAATTTAAAACTTGCCATGGGTGGGTAGGTTTAGTTTTTTCGCATAGCTTTTAAAATGACAAAGAGAGAATATGACCGACCATCATAATACAAAGCTCAGTTTGCTTGATCGTGCTGTATGGTTACTCAACAGGTGCCCTGGTTCTATTCAATATCCTCTTGCTCAATCCTGTATTAAGAATAATGCTGATAGTATTTTGACACAAAGAATTGTCAGCTCTTATAATTTAGCATTGGAGAAATTTAGTCCATCGGCATCATTTTGGGATAATGATTTTTTTGCATTGAAACGGGACATTCATGATACGCTTGTTTCAGGAAATGATGATAAATCCACTATTCTACTAGAGAACCCGGCCGAATCAACGTTGTTTTGGGGATTTGATGGCCCTACCAAGGCGCCTTCGCATCTTATTGACTCTTCCACTGTTGCGATAAGAGATCCACATGCTTTTGTACTTAAAAATGTCAATGATCGCACAAACTGGGAAGAGCTGTACAAGTTTTGGCTAACCGACATGCTCTATAGTCTTGCAGAGGCTATGGGTGTTTTGCGTGTGGAATATCCTGAAATATCTACTCAAATGCGAACTCAATCGAATGTCTCTAAAACTGTGGACGAAATAATCGATCTTTTAGATGATTTTTTAAAGTTGAAACTTAAGTTTCCTAATCCGTTTTTTGGAGAGTTTGGCTTATCCAGTACGCGTGGAGTTGTAAGCTTTCGGGCACTTCAAGCTTTGTATCAGGCTTGGAGAATATCTTTATTGGCAAATAATAATAAAGACTATCGCGTTTTAGAAATTGGAGCTGGGTTAGGGCGCACAGCCTATTTTTCTAATTTACTAGGCATTAAAAAGTACACCTTAATCGACATCCCATTAACTAATGTCGCACAAGCTACATTCCTTGGCAGAGTTTTAGATGGCAATAATCTCTCACTCTATGGCGAGGGCAAAGACGCTGAAATTTCAATTATTCCAAATTTTATTCTTGAAAAACTAGGTAATGAATTTGATCTTGTTGTTAATGTTGACTCATTTACAGAAATGGACACTAAAAGTTTCAACGAATACTATAAATTCGCAAGAGATTTTAAAATTCCAATTTTATCCATTAATCACGAATTTAATCATAATACTTTTCGGTCTGCTTATGTAAACGATACAAGAGCAATTTCACAACGCTATCCTTACTGGATGCGGCGTGGTTACGTTGAAGAAATAATTAACTGGTGTTAAGTTTCAATTTTACCACTGCCAATTTGGTGTAAAAATAATAAGTAAAAAGGTAAAATTATTGTGGTCAATGTAGTTACAAAAAGTGCAATTAATACCAACTTGCCTACTCCCTTACTTTTTAGACTAAATTCAATTGCACTCGCTGACCCTAAAGTTGGTGGCGTTGCTAACAGTGAAGGTCGATTTTCCTCTCTTGCAGAAATGAGAGCCTTACTCAACAAATGCTATAACTTTAAACCAGTAACGTATCGCGAATATGCAGCTTCTGTTAAATCACCTGCACGGTTCAATTCTGCAGGTGTCTATGTGCAGTTTCAAAATGGTACTCACAAGGGTGAGATTGTTGATTTTTCTACCGTAAAAAACATTATGGACTACATTAGTTCTGCCGATAAAGTTGCTCTTATGGATTATGGTTTTCGAGAAATGGGCTTGAGTCTAATGCACATGCGCGGTGCTTCTGGTCACATTTCAACGACAGTGACAATTGCAGAGTTTAGAAAAATCAATGGGGCTTACGAAGATGCTTTGAAAGAGTCCAATGGCTCAAATACGCCTGCAATGCGCCAAGCTCTCAAAGAGCTGTATGCTCTAGGAGAGAAGCTATATCCTGCGAGCACGGTAAAAACGCCTTTAAATGCACCACAACAAAAAAAACGTATGGGAGGTTCGCAAGATGGCTTGCAGCCGATCCCGTATAAAGCAAAACTACCTGAAAAAGCCATAAATAATAGAGTTTCTTTCACGAATAAAAATAAGCACGATTCAAGCAAAGCACCTTTTTGTACACTTACGATTAACGGTGTATATGATGTTAAAACAAGAGAAGGGCGCTTTGATTTTAATGGGAAAGCATCGTTGGAACCCCTAGCAGAAAATGCTTTGAAATTAACAGGCACGCTTAAAACTACCTATCCAAACGCAAAACTTAAACTTCAACTTGGCATCGGAAAGACTGATACCGGCATGGTTTCAAGTTCAGTTAAAACAAGTGAGCCTAGACCCTATCCAAGATCAAGTTATGTAAAGATTGAGCTCTATGGATTTAAGTCCATTCCTCCTGAAATGCTAACTCCAAGTGTATTGGCAAGTGATAATGTTTCATTTAAAAATAAAACATCAAAAGTTTTGAGCATGCCTTATACTCAGGAAAGTGAGTGCATAATTGATGGTAAGCCAGCCGCAATAATTGAAAAACTTTCAACTAAAATAATTCAAAACGGCGTTGTCCTTAAAGCAAAATGATTATTTATCCAGCTTTGATAAAAACCCTGCAAAACGCATAAGGCCTTCTGGCCATGGGCCGTGGCCTGAAGCTACGTTTAGATGTCCGGACTCCCCTGCATCAACAAAGGCCGATCCCCATGCAAATGCCATTTCCTCTACATCCAGAAACGGGCAGAACGGATCGTTGTGGCTTGCAATAAGTGTAGAAGGAACGGGCAGAGGGGCATGTGAAATATCTGCAAAAGTATGGTCAACAGTGTCCGTTGAAATCACATAGGCTTTGCCAGCAGGCGCTACCAAAAATGCGCCTGCAAGCGTGGTATTTTTTATCTCTTGTAGCCCTAATTTTTGCATGGCTGCAACGCTAGCAAGAACCCCCACGCTATGAGCTATGATAATGGTTGGTTTTGTAGCCTTATCCAAAGCTGCAACAATTGAATCTACCCAAAGCGCCTTGTTTGGGCGCTCCCAATCCAGCTGATGCACACGGCGTGCAGTGGTGAGCTTCTGTTCCCAGCGGGTTTGCCAATGTTCCTGCTCTGAGCCGCCTTGACCAGGTACAAAGATGAGATCGCAATCTGATGAACGCATTTTGAAAAACCATTCTTTTTTATAAGAAATTCCTAGAACTGCTTTGCTTTGTAAAGCTTTGTTATTTTACTTGCATAGTTATTTTACTTGCAAAGTTATATTTTGTTGAAATTTTCGCAACCCATAAATCAATACAAGGATTAGCCCAGCCGCTAAAGTCCACCAGCTTGGGCGTGTACCTAAGTCAAGGTCAAATACCAGGTTGGATGGTAAAATTGCCCAAGGATTTAGACCGCGTGATGAGGCATACCATGCAGATTCCGCTCCTGCCGCGGCAATTGCACTGATGATTGCAAGTGCGCCCAAAGTCCATAAATTTGTAGGCAGGCCAAAACGGTGCATCATACGATAAAACATCAGCAGTAAAAACAGCCCACTCATGGTGAGAGCTTGGGTAGCATCCAGCTTGGTTTGCATGGCAAAATGCAGTAGGCCTAAAATAGCAATTGGATAGACCAGCATATGAAGCTTGCTCCACCAAGCACCACCCATTTTTTTTATAACAGAATCAAATGAGGTTGCGCCTAAAGCAATTGTGCCAAGCAGGGCAACAAAGCCAATAGTTAGATAAATGCGTAACCAGATTTCACTTGCAACTTTATTCAAGTTCCATTTTTGATCCACTATGTAGAGCATAAAATGCAGCAGCAAATAAAACAGGGCTGTTAGCCCCAGCATACGCCGCACCATAATAAGTTTAGGCCAGTTTCCAATGCGGCGTAAGGGGGACACCAACAGGGACAGTAACAAAAAGCGTATTGCCCAATCGCCCGCCTGATGAATAGCATTGGTCGTTGGTTTTGATCCTAGCCAGTCATTTTGCCATTGTGTTGCAAGCCATAAAAAAGGAACAAACGCTATAACGAGCGTAGATAATTTTAAAGGCGAGAGTTGGTCTTTACGATCTGTCCAGGGAAGCAAATTTCAGTCCTTTGAAATAATGAAAGAGTCGACGTTACATAAAATATAGGATAGCCACTAATAAACTTACCATCAATTTTTTGTGTTATAAAGGCTTTACTGTGCAACGCCCTCTTCTCATTGCTCCATCTATTCTATCCGCTGATTTTGCCAAGCTTGGTGAAGAGGTTATTGCTATTGATAAAGCTGGTGCCGACTGGATTCATGTGGATGTAATGGATGGGCATTTTGTGCCAAACATCACCATTGGCCCACTAATTGTGCAGGCTATCCGCCCAGTGACAAAAAAGCTGATTGATGTCCATTTGATGATTTCACCCGTAGATGCCTATATTGAGGCTTTTGCAAAAGCTGGCAGCGATCTGATTTCGGTTCATGCAGAGGCTGGACCTCATTTGCATCGCACATTGCAAAGCATTAAGGCACAGGGCAAAAAAGCAGGGGTTGTGATTAACCCAGCAACGCCAGTCTCCATAATTGAAAATGTCATTGGTATGGTGGATCTGGTATTGCTTATGAGTGTAAATCCAGGATTTGGTGGGCAGGCGTTTATTTCAACTGTGGTGGAAAAAGTGCGTGCTGTTAAGGCTCTGGTTGGCAATCGCCCTATTGATATACAGATTGATGGTGGCATATCAGCCGCCAATGCTGGAATTGTTGCAGCTGCTGGTGCAAATGTTCTGGTGGCGGGCAGTGCGGTTTATACAGGTGATGCAGCCAAATATGCCCATAATATTTCAGCCATTCGCAATGCCGCACTGGCAGTGCGTTCAATGTAAATTTAGTCATCTTTGTAATTGCAAGCGACGGAGCAATTCAGAAAAAGTTTAAAAACTGGATTGCCGATTATTATGAATAATAGAAATTGCTTTGCAATGACGCGCAACAAAAGGAAAAAATACTATGGTACCTCGTTATTCACGTCCTGAAATGGTGGCGATATGGTCTCCTGAAACAAAATTCCGCATCTGGTTTGAAATTGAAGCTCATGCAACCGACAAGCTTGCAGAGCTTGGTGTTGTGCCGTTGGCAGCTGCAAAAACAATCTGGGAAAAAGGCGGTAAAGCCACGTTCAATGTGGAGCGCATTGATGAGATTGAGCGCGAAGTTAAACATGATGTTATTGCATTTCTCACGCATCTGTCTGAAATTGTGGGGCCTGAAGCTAGGTTTCTGCATCAGGGCATGACATCGTCTGATGTGTTGGACACCACATTCAATATTCAGCTCATGCGGGCATCAGACTTGTTGCTGGCAGATATGGATGCATTATTGGCAGCTATTAAACGCCGTGCGTTTGAACATAAAATGACACCAACGATCGGGCGTTCACATGGAATCCATGCTGAACCCGTAACTTTTGGGTTAAAATTGGCGCAGGCTTATGCTGAATTTGTCCGAAACCGTGAGCGGCTGGTTGCTGCCCGCAAAGAAATTGCAACCTGTGCCATATCAGGCGCGGTGGGGACTTTTGCCAATATTGATCCTGCGGTTGAGGCCTATGTGGCGGAAAAACTTGGGCTGGAAATTGAGCCAGTTTCGACACAGGTCATTCCGCGTGATCGTCATGCCATGTATTTTAGCGTGCTGGGAGTTATAGCGTCGAGCATAGAGCGATTGGCGGTTGAAGTGCGCCATTTGCAGCGCACAGAGGTGCTGGAGGCGGAAGAATTCTTCTCGGAGGGGCAAAAGGGCTCATCCGCCATGCCGCATAAACGCAACCCTGTGCTGACAGAAAACCTGACAGGTCTGGCGCGTATGGTGCGAAGCTATGCCCTGCCAGCCATGGAAAATGTGGCCTTATGGCATGAGCGCGATATTTCGCATTCTTCCGTTGAACGCATGATTGGGCCAGATGCCACAATTACGCTTGATTTCGCCTTAGCGCGGTTAACTGGCGTGATTGATAAATTGCTGATTTATCCAGAAAGAATGCAGAAAAATCTGGACGCGTTGGGTGGTTTGGTGCATTCGCAGCGCGTGTTGCTGGCCCTGACCCAGAAGGGCGCAGCGCGCGAGGAAGCCTATAGCCTTGTGCAGCGCAACGCCATGCCTGTGTGGCGCGGGGAGGGCGATTTTTTAACGCTTTTGAAGGCGGACGCGGAAGTGCGCATATATATGAGCGAGGCGGAACTGGAAGAGAAGTTCGACCTAGGCTATCATTTCAAACAGGTAGATGTGATATTTGACAGGGTGTTTGGGTGAAAGACAAAGTTGTGATGCTTAGTTGCAAATGGCACTTACTGTGTTCCGATACTCACATACTTAAACGTAAGCTGCGCTTTGGTGTTAAAAAATGACCATTTTCGTTTGAGCTTGACGGCTTTGTAATCAAGCTTCCAATGTATTTTAGCAGTTGAAATGACAATAGTGAACAGATTTATTGTTAGGTGCAAAGTTTAGAAAGTGTTTATGAATAGTCTTAGATATTCCCGTCCTCCAGACAGTTTAATGGAGGAACTTGAGGAGGTCGCACAAGATAGTGCTGCGCTTTCTAACGAAATAGCAAAAGCCAATCATCTTCCAAAAGATTTTCCGGCTGAACAGCTTGTTGAATTACTGAAGCAGCTCATTGAACTGCCAAATGGAACGGCAGAGGGGTGTAAAGCACCCTTGATATATGCACGTCAACGCATACCAGCAATTCGCCGTAGTTATATAATCACAGAACAAAAATCCGCTAAACAGGATACAGGGGATGATGAGCCGCCGCCACTAATACGTGGCATGGTTATTGATAAGCGCCTCACAACGCTAATTGGATCAATAACAACAGCACTGGATGAATATCGCAGGCTTGTGGGCGCTACAGACATTGAGATAGCTAACACTGCTGCCTCATTGCCTAAAGCAGATAGAGAAAATGATATTCGCTCGGCTGAGCAATTAGCTATAGAAGCAGAAGAAAGCCTCATTAAGGCAGAAGGCGAGGTTGAACGTCTTACGAGACCAGAGTCACAGAATGCCGATGATCTCAAAAGGCAAATACGTGACATCAAGCGATTATTTGGAGTATCGCGTGTTGAACTGCGTATGCCAGACTTCATACCAAAGTGGTATAGAGCAACAGTTGATGTATTGGCAGACAAGCCAAAGCTATTACGAAAAACTGCTAATATAATTGATAAAGGCACTGATTTAACGGAAGTTGGACTTGAGGCTTGGAGTACGTTCAAAAAATTTGTTAGAACTGGTATTTATGCGTCTCTTAGACAAGCAGCAGCTGGGTTAAAAGATGTAGCTAACAAATGGGAAAATGACGCCAAAGGCGATAAGCCTTTAGATATTGAAAGGCCTTCAGACTTTGACTTAGAAAAAGCTCATGAGATGATTTTGAGGGGAGAGACCCCGCCAAAACAATGGTGGCCATGTATTGTGGAGTTAGATTTTAGTGATACACAGCTTGAAGATATTACTATTTTTAGTAATTTTAAGAATCTGACTGAGCTTAATCTGTGGGGCACGAAGGTAAGTAATATAACTGCACTCTCTGGGCTTGTGAATCTGAAGAAGCTGGATCTGGAGATTACGCAGGTTAAGGATATAACTGTGCTCTCAAGGCTTGTGAATCTGATGCACCTTGATCTGGGTGGTACGCATGTTAGTAATATATCTGCACTATCTCAGCTTGAGAACTTAACTTCACTTGGTATGGAGAATGTAAAGGTTCACGATATATCTGCGCTATCAAGGCTTGTGAAACTGACGGAACTTAATCTCTTCGATACGCAGGTAAGTGATATATCTATACTCTCTCAGTTTATAAATCTTAAGCAACTTAATCTAGGATATACGCAGGTTAAGGATATATCTGTGCTTAATAAATTGCCCAATTTGAAGCATGTTATTGTTGAAGAAAGCAAGGTTAAAACTTTTACTCTGTCGTTAGGACGAGAAGGTGTTGTGGAAAGTTAAATTTCATTTCATTAATGATTTTTTGCTTGAGACTAAGCATCATGCATAATTACATGTTAAGTCTGGATTACCGCGCTTCGCTCGCAATGACGGTTCTGTTTAGTTGTTGCTATTTATAAATCATTTTTTGAAATTTCCTTGCAACTGCTTTATACTCATATTCAGTGTATAAAAGGAGCATGACAGATGAATGTTATTTTTCCACCTGTTGATGAAAGCTACATCAAGGCTAAGGTAGAGGATGGTTTTTACACCAATGCTACTGAGCTTGTACGTGATGCCGTGCGCCGACTGCGTGAGCATGATGATGCAAAATATACCAGACTTATGAGCGCAATTGAGGTTGGTGAAGCCGCTGCACGTGAGGGCAGGGGGGAAGCCTATACTCTAGAATTATTCAACCAGATGATGCTTGATGCCACACAACACGCTGCACAAGGTGGAAAGCCTAATTCTGATGTCTGCCCATAAATATAAGCTTAAAATTACGACACCAGCCCGTCAGGATTTTCGTGATATTATTTCTTACACTCTACGAACATGGGGGCAGGCGCAGGCAAGTGAATATGGACAAAAAATTGATAAGACTTTTCGTTCTATTGAGCTAAATCCACATCTGGGTCACAACAGGCATGGATGTTTTGTGTTTGGCGTAGGGCAACACAAAATATATTGTAAAATAAAAGACTATGAGATTTGGGTTTTGCGTATTCTTCATGAGCGCATGGATGTTTTACGTCATCTGGATAACAAATTGCTTGATTAGCTTTCACTTGCTTCATCATCCACAGGGTTTTTAATCCATACTTCCACATCGCCTGTCAGTTTTACTGTGAGGGGGTTGCCATGACGGTCTTTGGCTTTGCCAACGGCATTTTTAATCCAGCGTTCTGAGATGCAATATTCCTCCACGCTGAATTTTTCCACACCATTGAATTTTACCCCGATACCCTGTTCCAGCAAAGCCTCGTTGTAAAACGGGCTTGAAGCGTTTATGGAGAGGCGGTCTGGCAGGGTATTAGTCATTTTAATGGAATCCAGTTTGATATAATCTGCTTTTCTTATACGTGAGTGCAGAAAAATTAAAAGACATGTTTGATTTAAACCATTATTTTTTGTTGTTTGTACAAAAACAGAGTTGACCAAACTCAGCGCTTCTATAATAACAGAACTGCATTTGCTGTTTTTGAACGCAAAGGCCCTTGTGGCGGAATTGGTAGACGCGCTCGACTCAAAATCGAGTTCTGAAAAGAGTGCTGGTTCGATTCCGGCCAGGGGCACCAAATCA
>JANXWK010000061.1 GCA_025351165.1 Hyphomicrobiales bacterium
TAACCTGTGTCACAACAGGCTTCCACTCCCTAGCGCGTTTTTGTATTTCTGCGATTTGGGTGGGAGTGAGTTTGGCTTCAGCTTCATCTCGAATTAAAACTATTTCTTTATCACCATTTATAGACGCCAAAACAAACCAAAAATAACCTTCAGCTTCGTCTTTGCTAACAGCTTGACCATAATAATACATCAATCCAACACAATATTGAGCATAAGAAAAGCCTTGATTTGCACTTTTAACAAACCATTTTCCAGACTCGACAACATCTTCTATAACACCTTGACCTTTAGCATACATCAAACCTAAACTATATTGTGCTTTAGTATGATCTTGTTCTGCGGCTTTAAGATACCATTTTACAGCTTCAGTATAGTCTTGATTTATGTTGTGACCATTAAAATATATGTTACCAAGATTGTATTGTGAGCCTGAATCACCCTGCTCCGCTTTTATTCTTAAGTTTTCAATTTTGTCAGCAGATAAGACCTTCTCCTGCGTAGTCATCTGCGCCCAAGCCTGCCCAGAGAAGCCGAACATAAAAAGCAAAACACACAATAATTGACGCATTAAAATAGCTTTCTCAAATTATAGTTTCTGTCAAACAATTCATTTTTATCATCATTGCGAAGATTAAAATGGAAGTTCTTATCAAAAAAATTTAGGAACTGGACTGGATTGCTTCCTTCCTCGCAATGATGGTGGGCTAACAGTATAACCTGTTTAGAAAACCATTCTGTTCAAGCCACCATTATTTTGTAATCCAGCGTATGTGGTATGGGTTTGGGGGCGGTAGATTTGGACGTGTCTTCAATCAACGCTTCTCCCACATAATCGCCCTGTAGGTAATCAATACCAATATCGGTCAAAATATCGGCTGTTTCGCTGTCTTGCACCCATTCAGCTACAGTTTTCATGCCAAGATGGCGGGCAAGGTTTACAAGCGTGCTGACAAAAAAACGGTCATCACGAGACGCTTTGAGGTTTGTGATAAATACGCCATCAATCTTCACAATGTTGATGGGCATGTTACGCAGGGTTTTGAACGATGTATGCCCTGCTCCAAAATCATCCAGCGCTACCTGAACGCCTATTTCGTGCAGTTGATGAATGGCATTTGTCGTCGTTGCCAAATCCTTGATCATTGCTGTTTCGGTTATTTCAACAATCAGACGATTTGATTCAACCCGTTTTGAAAACAAAGATGATGACAATGTCTCCATCCAGTCTGGGCTCATCAAGCTTGGTACATCAACATTAATTGACAGTCTTGATTTTGTATCCCGTGCCAAAGCATCAACCGCCAGTTCAATAACGCGCATGTCGATGTATTTTAAAAGACCAATGCGCTCAGCTGGTGGAATAATCTGCCCTGCCCCTGCAATACGACCATCGAGCTGCCGCATTCTTACCAAGCCTTCATATGATTTTATCTTACGGGTTCTGGCACACGCAATTGGCTGAAAAGCCAAGATGATGCGCCTGTCGTTGAGGCCCTGAAGAATTTCGTCTGAAGCTTTCTGATTTGCGTAGTGCTGCTCATTATCGTGTTGGTTCTGTGTAAGGCATATGTAATTAAGGTCATGACGCTTTTTGACTGATGCCAAAGCCTGTTCTGCGCATTGCATAAGCTCACTGGCTGTCACAGCATCCCGGGGCGTCAGGGCCGCGCCAAGCTTTAAAGATACAGCTACTGCACCTTGACGTGTCTCCATTGCTCCGTTGCTTGCAATATCCAGCAGGCGGGGCACCATTAGGTTAAGTTCTGATTCTGAACAATTCTTGAGCAGAAGAGCAAATTTATTGCCTGAGTAGCGCGCTATTTCATCGCCAGTCCTGAGCATATTTTTTAGCCTGATCGCCATAATGGCAACTGCTTCGTCTGCCAGTCCAAAACCATATGTTCTGTTAATGTGGCCTAGATTGTTAATACCAACCATGACAAGGGCTGTCTGCTGATTGGATATTTTAGCCAGTGCAAGTTCTGCTTCAAGAACAGGTTTCATGCCTTCCCTGCTCAAAATACCAGGAATATCAGACAGGCTGTGGCTCACTGGTGCAGAAACTGGCCTTATGGAGCCGTGCACCAAATAGGGTGTGCCATTTCTGTCTGCAAACCAGCGGCCGCGATCTTGTACCCATGTTGTGCGCGAGGGCGCAGTTTCAACGCTGTAGGACAAATTGAAACTTACCCCAGATCCTGTGTCAGTTTCCTTTGAATTAAAAATTGCATCATGTCGTAAAGTTGATGCCGCTTCGCTCATCAAACGCTGGAAAGCGGAGCCTGTCGAAATTTGATTAAGGGATGTGGCTTGCAGAACGCTCACTGCATCACCGCTCCATTGCAGGCGGTCATGGCGCAGTTCCCATGAGTAGACCAGCTCGCCTATCGAGCGTAGAATAGAATCTGCGCTTATGGTGCTGGACGATAGCTGCAGAGCAGAGTTTTCAATCCCTTGCTGCACTATTGGTGTATCTGTACGTAAAATGCTTTTTTTTGACACAATGATTGCCTTATTTCCAACTTGATCAGCTTTTCCAGGTTGAACATCCAAACCTAAGAAAAGATAAATGATTTTCTAAAACCCAAATTATTTGATGATAATCAGGGGTTTAGGTAAACAAGTTGGTAAGACTTTGGTATTTAGATCAAATTAAGCTGGCTAAATAAGGTTTTTTTACGTTACTTTCAAGCCGCAATTTGTGATTTGAGAAGGCCGCGATTGATCAATACTTCTGCTATCTGAACAGCATTGAGTGCCGCGCCTTTACGCAGATTGTCTGACACACACCAGAAAGACAGGCCATTTTCAACGGTTGCATCTTCACGAATACGGCTGATGTAGGTTGCATCTTCGCCAGCTGCCTCATGCGGTGTAATGTAACCGCCAGGTTCATGTTTATCGATAACCAGAATGCCTGGAGCCGAACGCAGTATTTTGCGGGCATCTTCGGCTGTTACAGGTTTTTCAAATTCTACATTGACTGATTCAGAATGACTGATGAAAACAGGTACGCGTACACAGGTCGCAGTCAGCCTGATTTTTGGATCAAGTATTTTTTTAGTCTCAACCATCATTTTCCACTCTTCCTTGGTGTACCCATCTTCCATGAAGACATCTATCTGCGGGATGAGATTGAAAGCGATCCGCTTTGGAAATTTCTTGGTTTTAAGATCTGTTGCTGAGAAAATGGCACGGGTCTGATCAAAAAGTTCATCCATGCCTTCCTTGCCAGCGCCAGACACTGATTGATATGTGGAGACCACCACACGCTTGATGCCAAAATGATCATGCAGTGGTTTTAAAGCGACAACAAGCTGTGCAGTTGAACAGTTTGGATTGGCGATAATGTTCTTTTTTGTAAAGCCCTTAATGGCATCTGCATTTACCTCTGGTACAATCAGAGGCACGTCCATATCATAGCGCCAGGCAGAGGAGTTATCGATGACAACGCACCCTGCCGCTGCAATTTTTGGTGCCCAGATCTTGGAATGATCACCACCTGTTGACATGATGCAGATGTCTGTACCCTTGAAATCATAATGATCAAAAGCTTTGACCTTCAGTATTTTTTCACCAAATGAGACTTCCTGACCAAGACTGCGCTGTGAGGCAAGGGCGATAACTTCACTGGCTGGAAATGCCCTTTCAGCCAGAATTGAGAGAACCTCGCGACCAACATTGCCTGTGGCGCCTGCAACTGCAATCTTGAAACTCATAATATGTGCTTTCTTTTGGTCTATTTTGTTAAGTACAGGGTTTGAAACACTAATTGCAGGCGTAAGTCAATGTCAGAGACGTTCCGTGAATACTCCAACGATAAATATTTTAAGATCTCATTAACTATTATTTCAAATGATTTATTATTGGTAACATCTTACTAGGATTTTAGATGCAATTGTAACTGTGTACCAGAAAGTAAATTTACCATGCTCCC
The DNA here is from genome assembly GCA_025351165.1 of Hyphomicrobiales bacterium. Classification (GTDB taxonomy): domain Bacteria; phylum Pseudomonadota; class Alphaproteobacteria; order Rhizobiales; family Beijerinckiaceae; genus JAIELD01. The sequence continues at coordinate 3,938 of JANXWK010000061.1, forward strand.
CAACGGAGCTGCAAAAGCGTAGTTGAGCCATGACAGACTCTTACATTACAAATTTTTCTCAGCCTGCGGATTTACAGTATCCAGCCAGGCCTCATCAAATGTTTATTTCTGAATTTGTGACATGTGAGCCAGTAACGGTTCTGAACAAAATCATGTTGAAGATGGCCGCTGTAAAAAATTTTCTAAGCCGTATTTCAGTATATTTTTCCTATCTGACCATTATTTTAAAATATAAATTTTTATATGCTCATAAAATCCAAAGCAATTCAGATGAAAAACCGCCTGTTGTAGCCAACCTTCCTGGGCAGCAGGCCTGGTTTGATCAGCAGGATGAATACTACCAGAATAAAGACAGGCTTTGCCTAGATGAAACCACACTTTTTAAAGTCCAGCACACTGAAGTCTGGCCTCTTCAAGATACATTTGAACATGTGCGCCAAACAAAACTTAAATCATTTGCGAGCCATCCACTTCATAAATTAACAAAGCTGTTCAAGCGGGCAAATGAACATGGATATAGCCTACAATATGCAGGGCTTGCCATGTTGACTGTACCAGCACTTATTCAGATTGCCCTGGGGCCAATTCTGTTGAGTGCTGATAAGCCAGGCGTCTTACAGGACCCTGTTTACACCAGCAGTATTGCACAAAAACCAGCTGAGCCATTACCAGTTAAAAATATATGGGCTACTGGCTGGAAAATAAAATCTGGCAAAGCCTTGCAAGTTTTCAGTTTGTCCTCACCTGAGACTTTTGAACTGGATTTGTCTTACACATCAAAGATCCATGCATCCGGATTGCAGGAAGATGCCATGCACTGGGTGCCACCAGACAGCAGCAAGGCTTTCTTGCTTGCCGCCTCTGCCATGATTGTTCAGCGCAACAGGCCACCACAGGGTTATGATAGCCAGGGCATTTTTGATGAAATGACGATGCGGGTCAAAGCGCAGGGACTTTCTGTCGAAAAATTTTCATTCCTTTCCACAATACCAAGCAAGTTTGGGCCAGTTGAGGTCGTTGACATGACAGTTCTGGACGGAACCCAGTCTGAACGCTCGTGCTCAGCCTTTCGTACACAATCACATCAGCCAAATCTTAAACTCAGCGGATGGCTGTGCTCTGATAAAAATGATCTTGTGGAGCGCCCGCAACTTACCTGCTTTATCAACAGGCTGGATCTGGTTGGAGGGCATGATAGCGCGACACTTCAGACAATTTTTCAAAGTGCAGAATCAAGACGTGGGGACTGCCCATTGAAAAGCTCCTACACGCAGGATGCATCCAGAAAAGCTGCAAACTGGCTGGAAATCAAAGGCCCATTGCCAACATTAAAAGGGGCACTTTAATACTTTACTTGCCATAGATTCCAAATTTTAAAATCAAACCTCACTTATTCTGTTATTTGACAGTCTATTTTAAGGTGTTGCGCACATTGTCGCAAGAAATCTGCACCATACAAGCACGATTAAGAAAGTATTATGGAAAACTGGGTCATTCTAGGTTCTGGAGTTATATTACTGCTTGGTTTTATTATTCTTTATAATCGCTTGATTGCGCTCATCCAGACACGTAAAAATGCTTTTGCCGACATAGATGTGCAGCTGAAAATGCGTCATGACCTTTTACCCAACTTAGCAGAAGTTGTAAAAAAATATGCTGTGCATGAAAAAACTGTATTCGAGAATGTGGCACAAGCACGTTCTCAAGCCATGCATGCGCAAACTATTGGAGAAAAAATTAAAGCTGAGGGAGTTATAGAAAACAGCCTTGTAAAACTTCTTTCTGTTGCTGAAAATTATCCTGCGCTCAAGGCCGATACTTTATTTACCAATCTTCAAACGGATCTCTCCAACATTGAAGAAAGTGTTACCGCTTCAAGGCGCTTTTTCAACAATGCAACCTCTGAACTCAATACGGCCCTGCAACAGTTTCCAGCGATTATGATTGCCAGGTTTTTCCAGTTTAAAGAGGAGACATTTTTTGACGTTGGCACCGACCAACGCCTTGCACTTGATACACCACCAGCCTTATCCTCACTCAAAAGACTTCAGATAATAGCCAGTAAAAATGGTTGGATTCTTATTATAATCTGCACGTTAAGTGCAAATATATGTTCAGGTTCCTTGAATAAAGTTTATATATGAACTATATTTCCAAAAGGCAATTTCTATATGATACTCCAAAATCAATATTCGTTGACGTAGATATGCCACACGCCTAATCTGCTCCTGGCTGAATGGTGCTGATAAAAATTGCGGAGACAATACATGAAGATTCTGGTTCCGGTCAAACGGGTGGTTGATTACAATGTCAAGATCCGCGTTCGTCCAGATGGGTCAGGCGTTGAACTTGCCAATGTTAAAATGTCCATGAACCCTTTTGATGAAATTGCAGTGGAAGAGGCGCTACGTCTCAAGGAGGCAGGTCATGCAAGCGAGATTGTACTTGTGTCTATTGGGCCAGCTGGTGCCTCTGACACCATACGCACTGGCCTTGCCATGGGGGCAGATCGTGGCATTTTAGTAAAACACGAGGATCAGGTAGAGCCGCTCGGCGTTGCCAAGATCCTTAAGAAAATTGTCGAAATCGAAATGCCAGGCTTAATAATTATGGGCAAACAGGCGATTGATGATGACATGAATGCAACTGGACAAATGCTGGCAGCCCTGCTTGACTGGCCCCAGGGTACATTTGCCTCAAAAATTTCCATCGGCTCTGGCACTGTAGACGTTACGCGTGAAGTTGATGGCGGGCACCAGACTGTGACACTAGATATGCCCGCAATCATTACCACAGATTTACGCCTGAATGAGCCTCGCTATGCCTCTTTGCCAAATATCATGAAAGCAAAGAAAAAAATCATTGAAGAAAAAACAGTTGATGAGCTTGGGATTAACGTAAATGCACGGCTTAATATTCTCAAGACTGTTGAGCCTGGCACGCGTAAAGCCGGTGTCAGAATTAGCTCTGTTGCTGAGCTTGTCACAAAATTAAAGCATGAAGCAGGGGTAATCTGATTATGACAATTTTGTTGATTGCGGACCATGATGGAACGCATGTGAACGATGCAACACTCAGGGCGTTGAGTGCTGCCTCACAGTTGGGTACAGATGTAACCATACTTGTTGCAGGCTTTGAATGCTCTAAAGCTGCTGAAGAAGCCGCCTTGTTCCAGGGTGTCAGAAAAGTTCTATTGGCTGATGACGCAAGCCTTGCCCATATGCTGGCGGAACCCGTGGCAAGGCTGGTGTTGTCCCTGGCAGATACATTTACGCATATTATTGCTGCTTCAACTGCCAATGGCAAAAATGTTATGCCAAGGGTTGCTGCTCTGCTTGATGTTATGCAGGTGTCTGATGTTACAAAGATTATATCTTCAGATACATTTGAGCGCCCTATTTACGCTGGTAATGCCATTCAGACTGTACAATCCACTGATGTAAAAAAAATCATGACGATCCGTACATCTGGATTCCAGGCCGCAGGCAGAGTTACGAAAGATCTGGGTGCAAATGCTGTAATTGAACATATTGCAGTTAATGCGGGTAAAGCTGTTTCGACTTTTAAAAGTGAGGAACTGTCTAAATCTGAACGACCAGAACTCAGCTCTGCTAAAGTTATTGTTTCTGGCGGGCGGGCATTGGCTTCACCTGAAAATTTTAAAGCCATCATAGAACCTTTGGCTGACAAACTGGGCGCCGCGCTTGGCGCAAGCCGTGCAGCCGTAGATGCAGGATATGCTCCCAATGACTGGCAGGTTGGACAGACAGGAAAAATAGTTGCACCAGACCTTTACATTGCCTGCGGAATTTCGGGTGCAATCCAGCATCTTGCAGGAATGAAAGATTCAAAAATCATTGTTGCCATTAACAAGGATGAGGATGCGCCCATTTTCCAGATTGCAGATTATGGTCTGGTTGGAGATTTGTTTACGCTTGTGCCTGCGCTTACCCTTGAGCTGTCTAAATAATCTACGATAAGATCGGCAAGCTGGAATAAATTTATGTGTGTCTGTAAAAATTTAACTTGTTTATGGTTGATTGCTCTAGATTTTTGCATGATTACGTTCAAATATGACTTACCTTTATAAAACCGCTAAACATGGATTTAAAGATATCAGATGAGTATAGAAATTCGCAAGATTGGCATAATTGGTGCAGGTCAAATGGGGTGCGGGATTGCGCATGTTGCGGCTTTACATGGTTTTGATGTCCGTATCAAAGATATATCCCATGAAAAAGTGGAATCTGGACTTGCAACCATTAATGGTAATTTTCTGCGTCAGGTTCAAAAGGGAAGTTTAAGCGAAGATGAGCGTAAAAACGCACTTAAGCTTATTGAGGGTGCTGTTCATTACGAGGATTTATCTGAGTGTGACCTTGTTATTGAAGCTGCCACTGAAAATGAAACCACTAAAAAACGTATTTACGAGGAACTCTGCCGGGTGTTGCAGCCCCATGCCATGCTCGCCAGCAATACATCTTCCATCTCCATTACAAGATTAGCGGCCGCAACTGACCGACCTGAGCGGTTTATGGGCATTCATTTCATGAATCCTGTACCGTTGATGCAGTTGGTTGAAGTCATTCGTGGTATTGCGACAGATGACGCAACGTTCAGCTCTGCAAAGCAGTTTGTATCTGCTTTGGGCAAAACCATTACTGTTTCAGAAGATTTTCCAGCCTTCATTGTTAACCGTATTCTCATGCCCATGATCAATGAGGCAATCTACACCCTGTATGAAGGGGTAGGCTCGGTTGAAGCTATTGATGCTGGTATGCGGCTTGGGGCTAACCATCCTATGGGGCCATTACAGCTTGCCGATTTTATTGGCCTTGATACATGCCTTGCAGTGATGCAGATGCTACATGATGGTTTGGCTGATTCAAAATATCGCCCCTGCCCTCTTTTGGTTAAATATGTTGAAGCTGGCTGGCTGGGCCGAAAAACTAAACGGGGTTTTTACGACTACAGAGGCGAAAAACCTGTTCCAACACGCTAAATTCTGGTTTATTTTTATCATTTAAACAGAAATCTCTTTGTTTTTAGTCTTATCCTCTTATAAAATCATTTTGCCGCATGGAAATTTATCTTTAATGGTTGACGACCGCTTCATAAGCGCGTCACAATCTTAGCCGAAAGTAGTTCAAGTCTTAACGATTTCAACATACGGGAGTAAAGGGTGACGATACACGTCAATCCAAATCCGCTTGCTACACTGGATGGATGTTCCAAACTAGATTCCTGTCCAACGCTTGTTCTTAACGCAGATTTTCGCCCGTTAAGCTATTATCCGCTGTCTTTATGGGGCTGGCAGGATGCCATTAAAGCTGTGTTTCTTGACCGTGTGAATATTGTTTCTGAATATGAGCAGGTTGTGCATAGTCCAGGCTTTCAGATGAAGCTCCCATCGGTTGTTTCTCTTAAAACATATATCCAGCCCTCCCGGCACCCAGCTTTTACACGTTTCAACGTTTTTTTACGTGATAAATTTAGCTGTCAATATTGCGGATCGCCCAGTGACCTTACCTTTGACCATGTAATACCGCGCTCTAAAGGGGGCAGGACTGAATGGGAAAACGTGGTTACAGCTTGTTCGCCCTGCAATCTGCGTAAAGCTGATAAATTACCAAAGCAAGCTGATATGCATCCATATCATAATCCTTTTTCACCTACGGTGCAGGATTTACACAGGAATGGCCGGTCTTTTCCGCCAAACTACCTGCATGAAAGCTGGATGGATTATTTATACTGGGATACTGAACTGGATCCATAGACTGCAATTCCAGTCATTATTGCTGAAATGACCGCGTTCCAGCCTGCCATTGAAAGACCTAACAGGCGCCAGGATGCATGAATGCAGCTCACCACCTTTGAGTTTTCAATTGCGCCCAGCAAGTCACCAACCTTTGCAGGACCCACAGCTAAGGTACCGCCGCAATCGGATGGCCCAAGCCACATTCCCCACTCAATACCAGCATGATATGCACCAAGGGCAGCGCCAGTTGCAAATACAAGAGCTAGCCCTATCAAAGTAAACCCTGCCAATTTTACAGGTGCACCACGCGCTAGAGCTATGAGGGCAACCATGCTAAGTGGAATGCCCGCATAATATGGAATGCGTTGCCAGAGGCAGAGCTTGCAGGGTATGTAGCCAAGCACAAGCTGAAAAAACCAGGCAGATATTATAGTTGCCAGAGCAATCAGCAGAATTATCCACAAAGCTGATATGGGACGTGACAAGGGTAAATCTTTTGGAAGTTCCATTAGCAACATTTCAAAACAGATATTTGACCGCAACAAACCCGCCAACGATCACAAGAGCAACCAGCGCCAAAGTCAAGCCCAGTCGCCGCTCAATAAAGTCGCGGATCTGCTCTCCAAAAAAATGAATAAGGGCTGCCAGAACCAAAAACCGTCCGGCACGTGTTATGATTGATAGACCAATAAACCAGGGCAGGCTGTAACCTGCCAGACCACTGGTGATTGTAACAATTTTATAGGGTATGGGTGTCAGTCCTTTTAAAAGTATCGCCCATTGGCCATTGGCCTGATACCATTCGCGAAATGTATCCATCTTGCCCGCCATGCCATACAGGTTCACGAGCCAGGCACCGACTGAATCATATAGCAGCGCGCCTATTGCATAGCCAAAAATGCCGCCAAGCACTGAGGCAATAGTACACACGGCTGCATAGTACCAAACTTTTTTACGGTTCGCGATGCCCATTGGCACCAGCATCAGATCGGGGGGAAGTGGGAAAAACGAGCTTTCGGCAAAAGAAACTGCAGCCATGGCTAGAACAGCATGGCGGCTTTTTGTGAGCGAAATCATCCAGTCATACATTTTTTTCAGCATGACTACAGGAAATAGCAGAGTTTTTAGAACTGTCTATCCAGAGATTAACTTTAAAAGTGCTCATTTTGAAATTATAATGGATATCGCCTAGATATTACTCTTTATGCTTATTTTTTAACCGTTTTTTAAGCAAACATAGTCTGCATAGCGTAGTTTCATGCTTGGCATGAACCTTGTTAAGAGGTTAACTGAAATTCAAATCTGCAAAATGCAGGATTGCGTTTAAAAAATAATTTACTGGAGATTTACGCATGAAAATAGTCATGGCAATCATAAAGCCTTTTAAACTGGAGGAAGTACGCGATGCACTGACTGCCCTTGGCATTCACGGTATGACTGTAACTGAAGTTAAAGGCTATGGCCGTCAGAAGGGTCATACAGAAATTTACCGCGGCGCAGAATATGCTGTAAGTTTTCTGCCAAAGATCAAGCTGGAAGTTGCGGTCTCCTCTTCACAGCTGGACGCAGTCATCAGTGCCATTGCAGATGCGGCTCAAACTGGACAAATTGGTGATGGCAAGATTTTTGTGACTTCACTTGAGCGTGCAGTGCGTATCCGCACGGGTGAGCGCGATGATGATGCGCTGTAGCATCTGCTTAAACAATAATCTTTCAGGAGTGCTTTATCAATGAAATCTTTTTTTACGCCTAAAACGGCCAAGACGCATACAGCAGGTTGGGCGCTCATAGCAGCTGGCGCCATGTTTGTGCTATGCGCAGCGCCTGCCCTTGCGGAAACAGCAGCAGAAACCGTTACAAAGCTGGCTGATAAATTGACACCTGCCAATGATGTCAATAAAGGCGATACTGCATGGTTGATGGTTTCCACCCTGCTGGTGCTGATGATGTCACTGCCAGGTCTTGCCCTGTTTTATGGCGGCCTAGTGCGTACTAAAAATATGCTGTCTGTTCTCACACAGGTTTTTGCTATTGTCGCTATTGTATCGATCCTATGGGTTTTTTACGGATATTCGATGAGCTTTACAGCAGGTTCTGGTCAACATGCTGATTTCATAGGTGGATTTACAAAAATATTTCTCAAGGGCATAGCGCCTGAAGGCAAGACAATTGTTGATGGAACAGCTGCGACATTCACCAATGGCGTGTATGTGCCAGAGCTTGCCTACATGGCGTTCCAGATGACATTCGCCTGCATTACGCCAGCTCTTATTGTTGGTGCTTTTGCTGAGCGCATAAAGTTTTCTGCACTGATTGTGTTTGTTGTTCTATGGATGACACTTATCTATTTCCCGATTGCACACATGGTCTGGTATATTGGCGGCCCAGATGTATTTGCAAAAGGCGCATTGGTTGCTGATATGCTCAAAGGTACACCCGGACTGGCAGAGGCTGCAAAAGCCTATAGCGATGCGGCCCAGGCTGATATGGGTTATATTGCCAAGCTTGGTGCAATAGATTTTGCAGGGGGCACAGTTGTGCATATCAATGCAGGTATTGCAGGCTTTGTTGGTTGTTTGCTTATTGGCAAGCGCATTGGTTACGGCAAAGAGCTTATGGCTCCCCATTCGCTGACCATGACCATGATCGGCGCTGCCTTGCTTTGGGTTGGCTGGTTTGGCTTTAATGCAGGCTCTAACTTGGAAGCCAATGGCACAACGGCACTTGCCTTTGTAAACACCTTTGTTGCAACGGCTGCAGCTGCTGTATCCTGGCTGTTTGTGGAATGGGCTGCAAAAGGCAAACCATCCTTGCTTGGCATGGTGTCTGGTGCAGTTGCCGGTTTGGTTGCAGTTACGCCTGCGGCTGGCTATGCAGGGCCTATGGGATGCATTGTGCTGGGACTTGCAGCTGGTGCTGTGTGCTTTGTTTTCTGTTCAACAATCAAAAACGCATTTGGCTATGATGATACGCTTGATGTATTTGGCATTCACTGTGTTGGTGGTATTCTTGGTGCGATTGCTACAGGTATTCTGGTTGCGCCAGCCTATGGCGGCACTGGCATAACAGACTACACAACATGTAAAGCAGCTTTAACTGCAGGTGGCGCAATTCCGCCATTGGCAGGCCTGATGGATGCTGTGAAAGTCTCGTTTACAGATTGCGCAAATACCGGCTTTATCTCTGTTGCTGACCAGGTGCTGAAACAGGCAAAAGCTGTTGGCATAACGCTGCTCTGGTCAGGTGTTGGCTCTATTGTTCTGTACAAGATTGTGGATGTGGTGATTGGCCTGCGCGTATCAGCTGAAGTTGAACGTGAGGGGCTGGATGTTGCCCAGCATGGTGAGCGTGCCTATAATTACTAGGCTTTGTATGTTAAACTGAGTAAAGCGGCTGGAGTGATCTGGCCGTTTTTTTTATCACCACCCAACAGGCATAACCTGTGACAGGCTTCCGCCAATCCGTATTGGGTGAATATTTAAGGCCAGACCTGTTTTGTCATCTGTTTCAATAGCCAGGCCACATAGGGTTGCCTCACCCTCTGCAATTTCCAGCCTGCTGCCTGGAGTTTTCTGTAGCCAGCGGCGCATGGGCTCATGCTTATCCATACCTAAAATGGAATTATAATTGCCACTCATGCCAGCATCGCTCTGATAAGCTGTGCCATTTGGCAGAATCTGGTGATCAGCCGTTGGTACATGCGTATGCGTGCCCACAACCAAACTGACGCGCCCGTCAAACATATGACCTGCTGCCTGTTTTTCGCTGGTGGCTTCTGCGTGAAAATCAACTATAATTGCATCTGCTGCCAAGCCCAGTGGGCAGGCACTTATTTCGCGCTCCAGAGCCTGAAACGGGCAGTCCAGCGCATCCATGTAGAGACGCCCCATGGCATTTATAACCAGAACATTTGCACCCTTATGTGTATGCACCATTGCTGCGCCACGGCCAGCTGTGCCTTTGGGATAATTAAGTGGACGAATGAGACGTTCTGCGCGCTCTATGAATACAAGCGCTTCACGTTGATCAAAAGAGTGGTTACCCAGGGTTATGGCATCTGCACCAGCATTAACCAGATCATGGTAGATGGTCTCAGTGATGCCAAAGCCATTGGCTGCGTTTTCTCCATTGACTATGACGCAATCCAGCTGCCAGTTTTTACGCAAACCTGGAACATGTTTTACGAAAGCATCTCGGCCGGGACGACCAACAATATCACCAAGAAATAAAATGCGCATATGATTTAATTATAGATTAAAGCATTTAAGTCAATATTTGGACTATATGGATCAAAAACAAAAAAGGCACCTGAAATCCCTCAGGTGCCTTTACCAATATCAAGTCCTGATATTAATAAGTTGGATATTTAAATTCTGGAGCAGCTTTAACCTGATCCACTGTTGCGTTCATTTTTGCCATCCATTTTTTGGCACTTGCATCCCACCTAATATCAACTGCTGAAGGGCTAACAGCTACGTAGTGTTCACCCATTCCTAAAAATCCACCAACGGACACAATATAAGCGTCCAAAGATTTATTTGAACCAAATGCAATGTCCTCAATCTCACCAACAGACTTGTTGTCCTGGTTATAAATTGTAAGACCCTTGATTTTGGATGTGAACATCGCTGTTGACATCACTGATGGATAGCTGGTCACCGAGGTTACAGATGTTGTTGGAATGGTTGTTTGGGGCATAGTCGTCTGGGGCACGGTCGTCTGGGCGAGAACCGGCATGGCCACACATAAAACGAAAGCTGATGCAGCAATAGATTTTTTCATTTCGTATCCTCATAATTTTTAAAATAGTGGTGACGGCCAAAACTTTTTTAATTCTGTCGACATTCATTAAACACTCAAATAAGGCATTTTGTTCCCAATTGAGGAAAGTCTTTCATTAGGATTTTTTGAAAATATCTTTAAACCTGGGCAGATCAATTGCACCAAGCATATAGGCAAAACCTATATGGGCTGTAATTCCAACTACACAAACCGCACCAAGAACAGCAAATTTCATGGCAACTCCTAGATGAGGGCGCATGTAATCATGTGCCATACCTTCCAGAAGGTATATAAGAAATGCTGATAATATTGCTGCCAAAATCAAACGCGGAACACGTTTTAAAGCAAGAGCGTCAACTTTGAACAGATGTTGCCGCCAAAGTTCAAAGCCTAGAATAAAGGCATTGACCCATGCGCCTGCTGCAACACCAGCGGCCGCAGCAACATGTATACGTGGGCCCATCATAGAGGCTGTCATGGTAATATTGACAACGACACCTATAATAGCGGCTGCAACAGGTATACGCATGTTTTCCCTGGCAAAGAATTGTGGCAGAAATACTTTTATAAGCACAAACCCTGGTAATGCAACTGCCAGTCCGCGTAGCACAAATGAGACATTTGTTGTATCAGCTGCAAGAAATGCTCCACGCTCGTATAAAACACCGACAATTGGACGCGCAAGAATAGACAGGGCAATTGCAGCCGGTAAAGTGAGCAGCAGAGCAAATTCAAGCGCTCGACTGGTGGATTGATCTGCTTCAGCGTAATCTTTTTTATTGAGAGACTTAGAGATACTTGGCAGAAGAACAACTCCAATTGACGCTGCAACAAAACCCAGTGGTAATTGAAACAGCCTGTCTGCATAGTAAAGCCAGGCAACTGCATGCGGTGTGCTGGTTGAAAGCCCGGCTGCAACAAGCATATGGACATGGCCGCTGCCAGCCACCAACAGACCTGGCATGGCCCGAAGCAGAAGGTTTAATACATCTGAATGAAATTTTGGGCGGCGAAAACGAAGACGATATCCAGCCCGCATAGCTGCAAATGCCATCAGCACCAGCTGAACAATGCCTGCGCCAAAAACTGTATAGACCAGCGTGAAACCAGCTGCGGGTGTTTCACGAACATTCCCTACAGTAAGACAGGCAAGAGCTGTAATTAACATAAGATTTAGCACAACTGGTGCAAAAGCTGCAAACATGTAGCGCCCCAGCGCATTGAGTATTGCTGCAAATAATGCAACCAGTGTAATTGTTATGACAAAAGGAAAAGCAATTCTGGCAAAGCTGACTGCAAGGGTAAATTTTGGAGCATTATCAGTAAAGCCATATGCGACAAATCCCATAATCAGCGGCATGGCAAGTTCACTTACAACCAGTACGGCCATAAGAACTGTCAATAGGCTTGAAAATGCATCCTCTGCAAATGTCCAGGCTGCCCGCCTGCCTTCTTCTGCGTTTTTTCGGCTAAAAATAGGCACAAATGCTGGATTAAATGCGCCTTCGCTCACAATTCTGCGAAAGAGATTGGGAATGAGAAATGCAGCAACATAAGCATCTGCAACTGCGCTCGTGCCAAGAACAGCGGCGATCATCACATCGCGCACAAAGCCTGTAAGGCGTGAAGCCAGTGTCGCTGATCCGACAATTGTGAAGTTTCGAGTGAGCGACATTTAGCCGATGTGACAGGTAAAGGGGGGGGTATGTCAATAGGCAATTGAATTGCACTTATGTATGGCGTCCAATTTAAAATTTAACATTCAGCAAAATGGATAGTCCATTAATGATGAACTGGACTGCCAAACCTGCCAGTACAACACCCAGCAGCCTGCTAAGCACAATATTGCCCGTTACGCCAAGCAGTACAGATACGCGCTCTGCGGCTGCAAAAACAGCCAGGCAGCATCCAACGCAAAATGCAATAAGAACCAGCAACACACTCAGCTGCATGTAATCACTCTGGGCTTTTGAAGCTAAAAGGATGGTTGCAGTTATAGCACCTGGGCCTGCCATTAGAGGAATAGCCAGGGGGAAAGCTGCCACATTCTTAATGTGGTCTTTGGTTATGGCCTGATCAACTGTATTCTGCTTACGGTCGTTTCTGTGCTCAAACACCATCTCAAAAGCAATGTAAAACAGCAAAATGCCTCCTGCAATGCGAAAAGCTGGCAGGCCTATCCCCAATAGTTTTAGTGTGGCTTCCCCTATCAATGCAAAAGCTGCCAGAATTCCAAAAGCAATGAGTGAAGCGCGAAGCCCTGTCTGCCAGCGCTCAGCTCTGCTCATGCCACGTGTTATGCTCAGAAAAACTGGTGCAAGCGCTGGTGGATCAAGCGTTACCAGTAAAGTTGCGAGGGCAGAGGCTGCAAAATCGTAAATCATGAACTGTTTTTCGCTGTAAGTCATCGCCGTTCAAGTAAAGCCTGCATGTCGCGGCAAGCATCTGCGATGACGTTAACATATATGATGTTTGTTCGACACTATATATGATTCGATATATATTAAAAAATATCTGACTGAATTCATCCACTCCAAAGACAAAAAGCTCTTTAGGAATCAAACCGTGCTTTGAAAACGCAGCCAAAGAACCTACTTTGTTAATCAAAGTATCAATGAGCTTATCTGCATGTGGTGATAACTGGTCAGCCTTGCTAAAATAGTAAATATCTTCAAGGTCTTGTTCAGCGTTTTAAGTAATGCGGATTTCAAATTTTTGCATATGCATTATTGAGCAGCTATTTTGTTTTAAGTCGATCTATGCCCCCCTAAAAGGCTTTGTCCGACCAGCCTCTATGTCCTTTTTGCCCAAAGCAAAAATTTCAAGAAGCGCCAGCGTTTCCTGTGTTTCCTCATAGGAAGCAATGCTCTGGATCACAGCTTTTGCCTCACCATTCTTTATGATAATCATGGGTTGCGCGCCCTCAGACATGCCATTCAGAATTTCAGCGGCATTGGCTTCAAGATAGCTTACTGGTTTGATCTGCGTTGAGTACCGCGTAAATTTCTCCATCGAACTATACAAGATGGAATTATAGAATAAATCGGCTTAAATCAGCATTTTTGGCCAGTTCACCAACATGTTTGCGCACAAAATCACCATCAATTTTAACATTTTCACCTGATCTGTCTGGTGCTGTAAAGCTGATATCGTCCAGTACACGCTCCATGATTGTCTGCAAGCGCCGTGCGCCGATATTTTCGACAGTTGAATTTACTTCAGCTGCGACAGAGGCAATGGCTGCGATGGCATCCTCGCCAAACTCCAGCTCCAGGCCTTCTGTCTGCATCAAAGCAATGTACTGCTTGATCAATGATGCCTCAGTGTCTGACAGAATACGTATGAAATCAGCTTCGGTCAGGGAGGACAGCTCGACCCTGATTGGCAAACGACCCTGCAATTCTGGCAAAAGATCAGATGGTTTTGCAACGTGAAACGCGCCAGAGGCTATAAAAAGAATATGATCAGTTTTAACAGGGCCATGTTTGGTGGAAACAGTGGTACCCTCTATCAGTGGCAGTAAATCACGCTGCACGCCTTCACGCGAGACATCACCTCCCCCACGTCCTTCGCGTGCGCATATTTTATCAATCTCATCCAGAAAGACAATTCCGCTGTTTTCAACCAGATTTATGGCGTCCTGCACAATACTGTCCTGATCCAGCATTTTTTCTGCTTCTTCAGCAACCAGTGGTTCATGCGCCTCCTTAACGGTGGTTTTGCGGGTTTTTGTTCTGCCCCCAAAGCTTTTTCCAAAAATTTCGCCCAGATTTATCGCGCCAATCTGACCACCAGGCATTCCTGGAATATCCATCATTGGCATTCCAGAATTGCCTGTAACCTGTGTTTCAATTTCAATTTCACGATCATTGATTTCACCAGACCGCAGTTTTTTACGGAAAGATTCACGGGTTGCAGGGCTGGCTGTTGTACCAACCAGTGCATCCAGCACACGTTCTTCAGCAGCAGCCAGGGCCTTTAGCTCAACCTCTTTACGACGTTTTTCCTTGACGAGGCCAATGCCAATTTCTGTCAGATCCCGAATGATCTGCTCTACATCACGGCCCACATAGCCAACTTCTGTAAATTTGGTAGCCTCGATTTTAAGAAAGGGTGCCCCTGCCAGTTTTGCCAGACGACGGGCAATTTCAGTTTTACCGCAGCCTGTTGGCCCAATCATCAGGATATTTTTTGGCATGACCTCTTCCCGCAAAGGGCCAGTCAACTGCAGGCGTCGCCAGCGATTGCGAAGGGCAACAGCTACCGCACGCTTTGCATCATTTTGACCAACAATGTGGCGATCAAGTTCAGAAACAATTTCACGGGGAGAGAAGTTTACAGATAAATTTACATCTTTTTTGGAAGCGCTCATTAAATATCTATGCTCTCAATAATAAGGGAATGGTTGGTGTAAACACATATATCTGCGGCAATGCCCATGGAGCGGCGCACAATATGCTCTGCATCATGGGTCGAGTCAGCCAGAGCACGGGCAGCAGAGAGGGCATACATCCCGCCCGACCCTATGCCCATGATACCGCCATCAGGCTCAAGCACATCACCCGTGCCAGAGAGAACAAGTCCTACAGACTTATCCGCCACCAACATCATAGCTTCAAGACGGCGCAGATAGCGATCGGTGCGCCAGTCTTTTGCAAGTTCTACACAGGCTCTGGTCAGCTGGCCTGGATACTGCTCCAGCTTGGCTTCCAGGCGTTCAAACAGCGTAAATGCATCAGCTGTTGCACCAGCAAAACCAGAAATAACGTTGCCTTTGCCAAGACGACGTACTTTTTTGGCATTGCCCTTGATGATGGTCTGCCCAAGGCTGACCTGCCCATCGCCACCAATAACAACATGAGAGCCTTTGCGCACCATAAGAATGGTTGTTGCATGCCAGCTTTGCGGCGCATTCGAATTTTCAAACGTCATTCATATTGATTCCCAGAAATTGCGTCTATTGACCATGTAATGCTACTTATGGAATACGCAAAGTGCAGTTATTAAAAAACCTGCACTTTTTATCGACATATGTCTTGTGTTATGACAAGAGACAAAAGCCACCCTGCAAACACATATACGGATTTGAGATCATTATCATGCGTCAGGCAACGATTAGCCGTACAACAGGCGAAACACAGATTGAAATGGCTATTGACCTGGACGGGACTGGCCGCTCTGATATTTCCACAGGCGTTGGCTTTCTGGATCACATGCTAACACTGCTTGCACGGCATTCACATATAGACATGGCTGTCAAAGCCGTTGGCGACACACATGTTGATTTTCATCATTTAACTGAAGATACTGGAATTGTGTTTGGGCAGGCTGTAGCTAAAGCTCTAGGAGACAAACGGGGGATAAATCGCTACGGTGACATGCATATGCCAATGGATGAAACGCTGACACGCGTTGCAGTTGATATTTCTGGACGTGCTTTCCTTGTTTTCCGTACTGAATTTTCTGCAGCAAAAATTGGTGATTTTGACAGCGAGCTTGTACGCGAGTGGTTTCAGGGTTTTGCCTCAAATGCAGGGCTGACATTGCATGTTGAAACGCTTTATGGATTCAACAATCACCATATTGCTGAAAGCTGTTTTAAAGGACTTGCAGTTGCGTTGCGCCGTGCTGTGCATATAGATGTGCGGATGATAGACCATGTGCCATCGACTAAAGGCACTTTATCAGTTTAAAGGTGGTAATTAATGGCTATTTTTACTGTACACATGAGAAATAATGAGACTCAAAGCGCTGTTTTCATCAAAGACGGGTTCAGCTGGGGGGCATTTGTATTTGGGCCTTTATGGCTTCTGTCAAAAAAGCTGTGGCTAGCTTTTTTTGGTTTTGCTGCTCTTAGCATTTTAATAAATATTGCAGGCATCAAATTTGGCCTTCACCCTGCTGCCCTCTCGGTTTTAAGTGTTTTGTTGGGTTTTTTTCTTGGAACGGAAGCTGCTGATTTACAGCGCCTGAAAATGAAACGCCTGAAATTTGATGATGCTGGCGTTGTGCAGGGGCAAAAACTTGACGATGCAGAGTGCCGCTTTTTTGACCGCTATGCTGAAGAATCCCTGTCGCCATGGTCATTGGCCAAAGAGGCCCGTTAAGTGAAAATAGCATTAATTGACTATGATGCAGGTAATATTCACTCTGTTCGTAAAGCTTTAAATGTTGCAGCGAGTAACATTGGGCTTAGCATTGACGTATCCGTTGGCTCCGATCCTGATACCATTTGCAAGGCCGACCGGATTGTGCTGCCAGGCGATGGTGCTTTTGCAGATTGCGTTGAGCACTTAAGGGCTGTGGAAGGTTTAACCGAAGCCCTAGGTGAAGCCGTTCATAAAAAGGGTCATCCATTTTTAGGCATATGCGTTGGTATGCAGTTATTGGCAACCAAAGGTCTGGAACTTGGGGAAACAGCAGGTCTTGACTGGTTAAAGGGCACTGTTGAGAGAATCCAGCCCAACGACAAAGCTTTAAAAGTGCCACATATGGGCTGGAATACACTTAATGCAAGGCAGCCGCATCCCCTGCTGAATAATATTGAACTTGGGACAAATGGCCTTCACGCCTATTTTCTTCATGCCTATCACTTCATTCCCCACAATATGAATGATGTAATTGCAACATCGGAGTACGGCCAGGCAATTACAGCTGTCATTGCTAAAGACAATATTGCCGGTACACAGTTTCATCCTGAAAAAAGCCAAAAACTTGGGGTGCAGCTACTCCAGAATTTCCTGAATTGGACACCATGATACTTTTTCCTGCAATCGATTTAAAACAAGGCAAATGTGTGCGTTTACGCCAGGGCGATATGGCACAGGCTACTATTTTTAATGATAGTCCAGCAGCACAAGCTGCAAGCTTTGTTAAAGACGGCTTTTCCTATTTACACGTAGTGGATCTGGATGGCGCCTTTGCTGGCAAGCCTGTCAATGGTGCGGCGGTGGACGCAATTCTGGATGCAGTTGATATTCCCGTGCAGCTTGGTGGCGGCATTAGAGATATGCATACCATTGCTGCCTGGCTTGATAAGGGTCTCTCCCGCGTTATTATTGGAACAGCGGCAGTGCGAGATCCTGAGTTTGTGCGTGAGGCTGCAAAAATATTTCCTGGACAAGTGGCCGTAGGGATAGATGCACGAAATGGATTTGTTGCTGTGGAGGGCTGGGCAGAGGCCTCTACATTATCCAGCATAGAGCTTGGCAGACGCTTTGAGGATGCTGGTGTTGCTGCCATTATCTACACCGACATTACCCGTGATGGCATGATGCAGGGTCTTGATTTTAGTGGCACGCTGTCTTTAGCAAAAGCTTTGACCATTCCTGTGATCGCCTCTGGTGGCCTGGCCTCAATTGAGGATGTAAAGCATTTATTACTGCCAGAATATGCAGCTTTGGCAGGGGCAATAACAGGGCGTGCCCTTTATGATGGAGGCCTTGATGCAGGTGAAGCTCTTGCACTTATTGCGAAAAAAAAGGCTCAACTATGCTAAAAACCAGGTTGATTCCCTGTCTTGATGTCAAAAATGGCCGCGTTGTCAAAGGCGTACAGTTTCTTGATCTTGTTGATGCGGGCGATCCTGTAGAATCAGCACGGGCTTACGATAAGGCGGGTGCTGACGAGCTTTGTTTTTTGGACATTACGGCAAGTGCTGAAGCACGTGGTACAATTCTGGATGTTGTGCGGCGTACAGCGGAGGCCTGTTTCATGCCCGTCACAGTGGGTGGTGGTGTACGCAATCTAGATGATATTCGGGCGCTTTTACTGGCTGGGGCGGATAAGGTTTCAATTAACACGGCAGCGGTGCGCGATAAAACCATTGTGGCAAGAGCTGCAGCAAAATTTGGCACACAGGCGATTGTTGTGGCGATTGATGCAAAAAAAGTGTCCCTCGCAAATGAGTCAGAACGGTTTGAAATTTTCACGCATGGTGGGCGCAATCCAACCGGTATTGATGCTGTGGAGTTTGCATGCGATGTCGCAAGGCTTGGGGCCGGTGAAATTCTGCTGACATCCATGGACAGGGATGGCACTAAGATTGGCTATGATATACCACTTACAAAGGCTATTTCCAATGCTGTTAACATTCCTGTTGTGGCATCGGGGGGAGTGGGTACCCTGGATCATCTAGTGGATGGTGTAAAATTGGGTGGGGCAAGCGCTGTGCTGGCTGCATCAATTTTTCATTTTGGCACTTACACAATTATGGAAGCCAAGCAGCACATGGCAAAAGCTGGCATTGCGATGAGACTGGATTAATGATGATAATGCAATATGCCGCTCATTGTCATTCCCGACAGGCTAAAAGCCTGAGCGGGAATCCATTTTTGATTTTAAGAAATATATGGATTCCCGCTCGCATTTCATGCGTCGGGAATGACAAATCCTAAGGTTTGGATGCAATTTCATGACACAATTTAATCTCACTAATCTTGAGGCCATCATTGCCGATCGTGCAGAAGCCTCTCCTGATGTGTCATGGACGGCAAAGCTGCTTAGCAAAGGGACATCCAAGATTGCTAAAAAATTTGGGGAAGAAGCCGTTGAAGCTGTCATTGCAGCGGTTGAGAATGACAAGCCAGAGCTTATAAAAGAAGCAGCTGATGTGCTATTTCATCTGCTGGTTTTGTTAAAAGCCCATGATATATCTGTGGCAGACGTTATGGGCGAACTTGAACGCCGCACAAGTCAGTCGGGATTAATGGAAAAAGCAGGCAGGTAAAAGATTATGGAAACAATTACCTCGAATATTTCAAATACAGAGGATAATACATCTCCCTATCGTCTTTTTTCCCGCCATGAATGGGCTGGATTACGTGCCGATACACCCTTGACGCTAACAGATGAAGACATAGTCAAGCTGCAATCGCTGAATGATCCTATCTCGATGGATGATGTTGTGGCAATTTACCTGCCACTATCACGACTTTTATCATTGTATGTTGCTGCAACACAGGGGCTTTTTAAGGCAACGCAACGGTTTTTAAATGCTGGAACAGCCAAGGTTCCCTATATTATCGGGCTTGCAGGGTCTGTATCTGCTGGAAAATCGACTACAGCACGTGTTCTGACAGCCCTTTTATCGCGCTGGTCGCACACACCCCATGTCCAGCTTATTACAACGGACGGATTTTTATTGCCGAACAGCCAACTGGAATATGCTGGGCTAATGGAGCGCAAGGGCTTTCCCGAAAGCTATGAAACAGGCGCATTAGTGCGTTTTTTAGCACGGGTCAAAGCAGGTGAACGTAATGTACGTGCCCCTGTCTACTCGCATTTAGTCTATAATATTGTTCCAGAAGAGCACGTTATTGTCGATCAGCCTGACATTCTGATCGTAGAAGGATTAAACGTCTTACAGCCACCACGCCCTGTGAAAGATGGTTCAAGTACGGCATTCGTATCCGATTTTTTCGATTTTTCCATTTATCTTGATGCAGAAGAAGCTGTGCTCCGCAACTGGTATGTGGAACGTTTCATGCGGTTGCGTTCAACGGCATTTCTTGATCCAAGATCCTATTTTCACCGCTTTTCGAAAGTTGGCGACGCAGAGGCTCTGGAAATTGCCGACGGGCTTTGGAACAGAATTAACCTGGTTAACCTGCGCGAAAATATACTGCCTACCCGCCCCCGCGCAGGGCTTGTTCTGCGCAAAGGGGCCAATCATGCGATAGAGGAGGTTGCGCTCCGCAAGCTCTAACCTATTTTGATGCACCAGAGCCAGATGTGTAAGGTGCTACATTGCGTACAGAGCCAGACGCCACAACCAGAATTGATGCAGTTGCCATGTTTGGTACGTTCACTGTCTCATAACTGGCTGTTTTTTGAGCAAGAGCCTTTTGTTGTCTTGTCTGCCATCTTGCGCGTCTTTCTTCACGCCTTTGGGACGCTGACATCCGTCTACCGCCATCAGTTAATCTGGATAGGCTTAGGCGTTCGCTGGATGTAAGGGACTTGGCAGAAGAGGCAGCAACAAACTCATTTGTACGATGTGGGAAGCTTTCACCCCCTTTAAACGCCTTGAGGCCAATGTTTGTAACAATGACATCGCCACGGCTTAAAGTGGTATCGTTCTCATAGGTTGGTGAAAACATGCCTAATCCACCAGCCGAGCTTGCCGCATTGCAGCTGCATGTTTTGCTACGCTGCTGTCTATAGCTGAAAGCTGTGCCAAGCTTTGCGTAAACCTGCCCACGGTGTGAGGCTTTACCAATATCATCCGTGCCGTTCGAAGCTACGTAAACACGCGTTTGTGCAGATGGGCAAACACTGTTGCAGGCAGCCTCGTGCTTATCAAAATTATCGTATCCTGTCCCTACTGGGAAATAGTAGCCATCACACATACGTACGCAATATGCTGTTGGCTGGGACGTACGAGCTATGTTTGTCTGGCTTGTTGATAGCTTGTATTTGGTCTTTGCAACTGCTCTGTGATAGTCTGAAGAATAATCATTTTTATTAACAGATTTATTTTTTCTGCTCTCAAGAAGATTGGAGCGTGAATAAGTATAATCCGTTTTTTTTGGCGCAAAATTGTAATCATAGGATGGAGCATACCCAAGTACACGACGCGAATGTGCAGCCTCTGGTACAAATATTGGTGGTAATCTGCTGGTTTTTGCAGCTGATCCGCTTGAACCAGATTGCGATTTGATAAAATCATAAACGCCTGCATCATCGCCTGCCTTAACAACCAAAGCACCGAATGATCCAAATATTGCAGTGGCAGCAGCTATTGCCAAAGCTTTTTGACGATATAAGAGCGTTTTTTTAACTGGAGCGGCAATTTCAAGCGTATCAGCTATTGTTGGCGGCAGTGGTGTTTTTGTTCTTTTTCCAAATGTTTTTTTCGACGGACTGGCCATATTTTGCCCCCATTTACACAATTACTTACAGATTAAACTGGCCTTAGTCTAAACTTAGCATTGATATGCCTTTAGCCTAATAAGGACTCTATGAAAAGCCACTTTAACTGTTTATTTACTTATGGTTGATTTGAGACGGTAATATGGCGGAGCCGGAGGGATTCGAACCCTCGGTACGGTTTCCCGTACACACGCTTTCCAAGCGGGCGCCTTCAGCCACTCGGCCACAGCTCCATATCTACGCTTATGGCTGCAAGCCAAAGATTTGTAAACCAGAGAAATTCAACACATTTAATATCTTTAGCGTTTATCTGCCTTTTTTAAATCTGACATTCTTTTTTAATATTCTTTTTTAATATTCTTGCAATGTGTCCCAAGCTTTGGCAGCCTTGAAAGAACAGGGAGAGACAAAAATTCATGATAGATCTAAAACTTAAAAAGCGCCGTTCCTTTGACGCTGGCCATCGCCCCAAATATCTGATTCTGGCAGATGAGAGCGCTGAGTTTGATAAAGCCCTGTATTTTGCGGCACGTCGTGCAGCACGCAATAAAGCTGCTGTAATTGCGCTTTATGTAATCAAACCAGGTGAGAACCAGGAATGGCTTGGTGTTGGCGATATCATGCAGGCAGAGGCCGAAACCAAAGCTGAGCAGTTATTAGCAAAAATCGCGGATCGTGCCAATGAAATTGCAAATGTTAAGCCAGAATGTGTTATCCGCACAGGCAATAAAATCGACGAAATTCTGGGATTGATTGCAGAAGACGAAGATATATCCCTGATGTTTCTGGCAACTGGTACAGAAACTGATGGGCCAGGGTCTATTGTCTCTCTCATGATGGGGAAAACTGGTGTGGCCTTTACCATTCCTGTAACAATTGTGCCTGGAAATCTCAAAGATGAGGAAATTGAAGCTCTGACGTAAAAATCGCTTACAGTTTTCTGTTACATGTTCTAGAGCAAGGCTCCATTTCCTACATGAAAGAGCCAGTCCATATGGTGCCTGATACTGTTGTCCCATTCGTTCCGCCTACTCAGTTTTCTCCCCGCGTTTTTTCTGGTGTGCAGCCAACAGGCAATCTGCATATTGGCAATTATCTTGGCGCTATCAAACGCTTTGTGCCATTGCAGGACAGTTTTGAGTGTATTTATTGCGTGGTTGACCTTCACGCAATTACTGTCTGGCAGAACCCTAACGAGTTGAAACATAATATTCATGAGGTGACCGCCGCCTATCTTGCCAGTGGCATTGATCCAAAGCGCAGCATTGTTTTCAACCAGTCCCAGGTTTCAGCCCATGCAGAACTTGCCTGGATATTCAATTGTGTGGCGCGCCTTGGCTGGCTGAACCGCATGACCCAGTTCAAGGAAAAGGCTGGCAAAACCCAGGAGAATGCCTCGGTTGGGCTTTACGCCTATCCAGCCTTGATGGCAGCAGATATTCTAGCGTATCGCGCAACGCATGTGCCTGTTGGTGAAGACCAGAAACAGCATCTGGAACTCGCGCGTGATATTGCCCAGAAATTCAACACTGATTTTGCAGACCGTATTGCAGAGCTTGACCTTGGAGATAGTTTCTTTCCGCTCCCTGACCCTTTAATCCAGGGGCCAGCGCCACGGGTTATGTCGTTGCGTGATGGCTCTAAAAAAATGTCCAAATCTGATATTTCAGATTATTCACGTGTGAATTTAACTGACGACGCTGATACAATTGCAACCAAAATCCGCAAGGCAAAAACAGATCCAGATAATTTGCCAAGTGAGGCTGCTGGCCTTAACGGGCGGCTAGAGGCCCTGAACCTGGTAACTTTATTTGCTGCACTGGAAGAAACAAATATTGATGCTGTTTTGTCAACATTTGGCGGGGGGACGTTTTCGGTGTTCAAAGCTGCTTTAGTTGATGTGGCTGTTGCAAAACTTGCCCCGATTGGTACAGAAATGAACCGCCTGATGGCAGCGCCTGACTATATCCAGGACGTGTTGAGGGATGGCTCCATGCGGGCGCGCGTTATCGCTGATGAAACGCTCAACCATGTGAAAGACATACTGGGATTTGTGCGGGGTTAGGACAAGGGTTTGGGAGGTTTTTCTGAGGCTAGAATAAGGTCTCAGGTTTACCACATCGTCGTTGCGAGGAACAAAGCACTCCAGACCTGCTTTAAAGATCTGGATTGATTTGTCGCTATGCCCCGCCAATAACGGCGGAGACATTTAACCAACCTGCATTCAGGCAATCAATTCAAATTCAGGCTTTTACGGCTTCTTCACTCAGGTCAATCCAGCCAATATGGCCATCTTGCCTGCGGTGGATGTAGTTGAAATGCCGTGTGCCCACATTGCGGAACAGCAGGCAGGCGCTGCCATCGCGTTCAAGCGCTGCAATGGCGTGAGCCATGGACATGACAGCCACGTGGGTCAACGGTTCTGCAATCAGTGCTGCACAGCTGCCTTCAGTATCTGCATTTTCTTCACTGTCCTGATCATCCTCAATAATGCTGTTGAGGTCATTGGCTGCAACAGCGTGGGAGTGGTGTCCATGATCGCTGCGTTTGCGTTTATCACGCCGAAGCTGTTTGGAAATGCGGTCTATTGCGTGGTTTAAACTTGCATAGGCATCGCCCGCCGTGGCGCTGACATTCATGATGGCGCCAGAATCCAGATGCACCTTGCACTCTGTGCGAAAATCCGGCCCATCCTTTTCAACTGTTACCTGCCCTGAAAATCCTCCATCAAAATACTTGACAACCGCGCTCCCCAACCGCTCCTCTGCCTGCCGTCTTAAAACTTCACCAATATCAAGATTTTTTCCAGAAACGCGCAAATTCATTGTGTTACCTCACCATTTAACCCATTATTTTAGCATATAAAATTACAATATGCTTCGGGTAGAGCCAAGGGTGCGCTTTGCCCTGCCCTTCTGTCAATTGTCTTTTTGAGGATTTTAATAATTCTGTTGCAGTTTGGAAAACAAATTCATTACGTACATTTCAAAGCAGCCATGCAAAGGCTTTTTTAATTAAATTACCCGTACCATCATGGACATTAACATGTTATAAATAATTCATATTTGTTTGTGGATCCTATCATGTGCCGTTTTCTTGCCTATCTGGGCAGTCCTGTTTTTCTTGAAGACATCATCATAAAACCGTGTCACTCGCTTGTACACCAGTCCCTCAACGCATGCGAAGCAAAGACCGCGACCAATGGGGACGGGTTTGGACTTGGCTGGTATTCTGAACGCAAAACGCCTGGACTTTACCGTGACCTGCGCCCTGCCTGGTCAGATGAAAACCTGGGGGCACTTTGTGCACAGGTTCGCTCCCATGCTTTTTTTGCGCATATTCGAGCCGCCACAGGCACAGTTACAAGCCGTATCAACTGCCACCCCTTTGTGCATGAGCACTATATGTTCATGCATAACGGACAGGTTGGCTGTTATGAAAAACTCAAGCGCAAGCTTGAAAATCTTATTCCTGACCATCTTTACAATGAGCGGGGTGGCACAACTGATTCAGAAATCATCTTTTTGATAGCTTTGGCCAATGGAGCAGATAAAGACCCGCTTGCGGCCATGGTCAAGACATTGGAAACAATCTGGGCAATGATGGAAAACTGTGGTGTATGTGAGCCTCTGCGCTTTGCAGCGGCGTGGTCTGATGGGAAAACCCTTCATGCGTTTCGCTGGGCAAGCGATGGCAAGGCTCCAACACTTTACTGGAAAGAAAATAATGGCTCATTGATGGTTGCCTCTGAACCAACTGACAAATGTCATGAATCATGGCACCTGATTCCCCAAGCCCATTGTCTAATAGGAAAATTTGATTTGCTAGCCGGGCTGGAAAGTATGCCCGTTACTGTTCCTATGGCTGTTGGCGCTGTTTCCAACCCAATTGAAAAAGAATTTACCCTAGCATGAATGTTCTGCTTTTAGGATCTGGTGGGCGCGAGCATGCGCTGAGCTTTACACTTGCAAAGTCCAAGCTTTTATCAAAACTCTTCGTAGCACCTGGCAATCCAGGCACTGCTGAATTTGGCGAGAATATTCAGCTGGATGTTAAAGATCATGCAGCCGTTATCCAGTTCTGTCGGCTGATGAAAATTGAATTTGTTGTTGTTGGGCCAGAAGCGCCGCTGGTTGCTGGGCTGGTTGACGATCTGGAAAAAGCCGGCATCAAGGCCTTTGGCCCAAGTCGTGCCGCAGCGCAGCTGGAGGGTTCCAAAAATTTTGTAAAAGAGCTGTGCAGCGATTATACTATTCCAACTGCCGCCTATAAAAGTTTTACGGATGTGCAAGGTGCCAAAGCCTATGTTATGGCACAAGGCGCACCCATAGTTGTAAAATATGACGGGCTTATGGCTGGCAAGGGCGTTACAGTTGCAGCAACAGTTGAAGAAGCCTTTGAGGCAATTGATGGCCTTTTTGCAAGTGAGCCTACTGCTCGAATTGTGATTGAGGAATGCCTTCTTGGAGAGGAAATAAGTTTTTTCTGCCTGAGTGATGGGTTCAATGTAATACCTTTTGGCTCTGCGCAGGATCACAAGCGGGCTTATGACGGTGATACAGGGCCAAACACAGGTGGGATGGGTGCTTATTCACCGGCACCTGCCTTTACGCCTGAATTGCAATGCCGCACGTTGGAGGAAATCATCAAGCCTACAGTGGCAGCCATGCAAGAGCGCAATACACCCTATAAAGGCGTGTTGTTTGCAGGGCTGATGCTGACAGCAGCAGGGCCAAAACTGATTGAATATAATGTGCGTTTTGGCGATCCTGAATGCCAGGTTCTGATGATGCGGCTAAACAGTGATCTTCTGGATATTCTAATGGCAAGTGCTGATGGGCAGCTTGAAGGTACACATGTTGATTTAAGTGATAATTGTGCGTTGACAATTGTGATGGCAGCTAAAGGCTACCCTGGAGCTTATGAAACAGGGACTGAGATTAAAAATACAGACGCAGCAAATGCCTTGCCAAATGTGAAGATTTTTCATGCAGGTACAAAAAAACAAGGCAGCAACCTGGTTTCTAACGGTGGTCGTGTATTGAACATATCTGCCATAGCTCCGACCATTGCAGAGGCAAGAGCCAATGCCTACGAGGCTGCCAAAATTATAGACTGGAGCCAAGGCTTTTACCGCAAGGACATAGCCTGGCGGGCCTTGAAAGACTAAGGTATAAAACTCCCCCCTGGCGTTCCACTGGGCGAACAAGCGCTTGCAACAAGTGGCGAATTTGTTGTTGGAATGCCGCCTGAGCTGCGGGTCCTTATAACAACGGTATCATTTCTTGGCTGCATGTGCAGGGTATCTTTTTGAAGGGTAATACCTGTTGCAGGAATAAATCCAAACAAGCTTGGCAAAAGTGGCATATACTGAAAAGCAACCTGCGCACGGATTGTATAGCCATTTTTCTTGGCAAAACCTTCATCTACACTTTGAGTTGTGCAGCGGGAACTAGCGGATCCAAGAAGTGGCCCGGTGCCATAGGCACAGCTTATGCCATCAGTCTGTACTGTGCATACATCTTCCCAATCCACAAAACCAGTGGCTGGACCCGCTGCGGGAACTGTGCTGTCAAAAGCCAGCATTGTCAGTTTAATATCTGCTCCTGAAGCGGAAAACGGGTAAAGTACCGAACTTGCAAGGCCAAAGATAAGACTAGCGTCTCCATCTGAAATAGAGTGAAACCCGGAACCTGCTGTATCCACTTTCGCCTGTGTTGCCAGATCAGCAACAGTATGGGCAAAAACGACCGCTTTTCGATCTGCCGCGTAAATGCGGGTTACTTCAACAACGCCTACGTATATGAGCAACATAATTGGAAGGATGAGTGCGAATTCAACGGCCGCGACACCAGTTTTTTCAGTCTTAAAATCCATAATTTTCGATTTTAAATCAGCAATGAAATTAATACTCATCATACACCTTTAAATATTGTTTTTGAGCCAGAATAGAACAGTATTGACCTATGGGCACACATTTGAAGGCGGTATCGCGCTTCCTGTGAAAGGCTCCAGTTTCATAGCAGCTGAGCCTACAATCAGTGAATGACCTGGTGTTGACCCTGAAATCATACTTAAATAACTGACATAAACGGGATATTGATAGTAGGCTCGGATTAGCATGTAATCATTTCCACCACCCAGACTTGCGCAATTCATGAGGGTTTTATCTGGAATTCCGGCAGTGGCAGGTGTTGCAAGAGAGCTGGATAAAGCCGTCGCAGTTGGCGAAGCTCCAAAAGCCTTCATATCAATCATTATATTTGATTGGCATTCTGACATACCAATAAGGCCAGACATGCCTGCACAAACCCTATCGCGAAAGCTTGCGCCGCCATTGTTGCTGTCTGTAGCTGCCTGTTGCTGAGCTGCCCCTGTAAGGACAGTTCGGCTCGCTGCATTCACAGAAGAATCCAAAACCTGCTGGGCCGCAAAAACAATACCGGTTTCTATGATCATAAGCAGAAGCCCAAAGAATATGGGGGCGACCATGGCAAATTCTATGGCTGTTACGCCGTCCTTATTTTTGCACCAGCTTTTAAAAAGCGCTGCGTTAGATGCAAAATTCTTAATTTTTTTTGCCATGATGTGACCCTGCTTTACTGAAATTTTGGCACTGGTGAAAGCTTACGGTGTTGTGCACAAAAAAATCTTTAAAAGGTATGATAAATCTTTGTGTGTGTTGAAACCATGTATTAAGCTTAAACAACATACTAGTTCTAAGTCTTTGTTATTTAAATAAAAAATATAATACTTAGTTAATTTCCATTAATATGGAGAAAAATTTATGGTTCAGCACTTATTTTATCTTTTTTCGTAGTAAATAAAAAGTTTGATGTCTCAAGTTCCATTTAAGAAAAACACACCTTTTTTGAGGTGTAGACTTAATTTGATAGATTCAGCCGTATTCATACAGTGTCGGGATTTCTAAAATATTAACATACCTAAAATCAATAAAAAATAAAATAATGTTCTTTTTTCGTTCCAAATCCTAATTTTTCTGATATGTGATTTGATATGAATAGTTCTGTTATTGTTATTGGTTCATATACTTTAAATACAGGCCAGCTTCTTAGTATTGCTACTGTATTTATAGTTTTACTTCTTCTCATCATGCTGATTGCCATAGCG
The DNA here is from genome assembly GCA_025351165.1 of Hyphomicrobiales bacterium. Classification (GTDB taxonomy): domain Bacteria; phylum Pseudomonadota; class Alphaproteobacteria; order Rhizobiales; family Beijerinckiaceae; genus JAIELD01. Next base: position 32,481 of record JANXWK010000061.1, read on the forward strand.
CGGCTTTCTGGTCGTGCGGGGCATGATGCGGGGGCAAATGCTGAGCGGCAGCGTGAAATGGACGATAAAGTGGCTGAAATGAACCGCTTGCAAGCTGAACTGACTGGACGCATGCAGACAATGACGGAGGTTCTTGGATCGCGTCAGGCAGATCTTACCCGAGCAGTCGCTGACAGGCTGGATGCCGTAAGAAGCTCGGTTGGTCAAGGGCTGGACGCCAATACACAGCGCACAGCTGAAAGCCTGTCCAAACTGAATGAACGGCTTGCCGTTATTGATTCGGCACAGGGGAACTTAAGTAATCTTGCCAATGAAGTTCTGGCACTTAAAGATATTCTTTCAAATAAACAGGCGCGGGGCGCTTTTGGACAGGGGCGGATGGAGGCCATTATACGCGATGGCCTGCCAGCGTCAGCCTATGAATTTCAGTTGACTTTAAAAAACGGCAAACGTCCAGACTGTGCCCTTAAACTGCCAGGAGACGAGCGGCCATTGGTGATTGATGCCAAATTTCCGCTGGAAGGTTTTGTAGCACTCAAGGAAGCAGGGTTTGAGGAGGGGCGAAATTCAGCACTCAGGCGCGTGCGAACGGATGTTGGTATTCACATCAAGGATATAGCTGAAAAATATATGAATACAGGCGAAACCCAGGATATTGCCATGCTGTTTGTGCCCTCTGAATCTCTTTACGCAGAGCTTTGCGAACATTTTGACGATATTATTCAAAAGGCTCACAAGGCACGAATTATCATCGTTTCGCCTTCATTATTGATGATGGCAATTCAGGTCTGTCAGGCCATTGTACGCGATGCGAGCATGCGCGATCAGGCAAGATTGATACAAACGGAAGTTGCAAAACTTCTGGATGATGTTCGCCGTTTGCAGGAGCGCTCGCTCAAGCTTGAAACACATTTTGGGCAAGCGCAGAAAGACCTGTCCGAACTCTCGACCTCTGCTGATAAAGTTACGCGGCGAGGCGAGCGTATCGTTGCCCTGGAATTTGAGGAAGCTGCACCTAAAATGTCAAACGTGGCATTGTCCAATATCAGTCACGCTGCCGAATGACTGAAGTAGTCCTTGATTATTTTTCTATAGATTTTTGTAAGGTTCACTATATCTTCAGTCATGGTGCGCTCATTCACCTGATGCATCGTCTGTCCCACAAGGCCACATTCGACAACATCGCAATACTCCTTGATGAACCTTGCATCCGAAGTGCCGCCTGACGTTGAAATTTCAGGCAGTTTTCCTGTTACATGGTGAACGGCATTTCGTACAAGATTGGTAAACGGACCAGATGCAGTCAAAAAAGCGACTGCATTTGTTGGCCTGAACCTTACTTCAAAGGTAACGTTTGACTGCTTTACAGATGCAAGGCGCTTGCGAATTTCCGCTTCAAGTGTTTCTGGTGTCCAAAGCGTATTGAACCTGATGTTGAAACTCATATGCGTTTCCGCTGGTATGACATTTGATGCGGTGTTACCTGTGTCAACTGTTGTCACTTCCAGGTTTGACGCGGCAAAATCTGGTGTGCCTGTATCCAATGGAAAAGATTTAAGGGCGCAGACAAGTTCTGCCATTAATGGAACAGGATTTGCCGCAAGATGTGGATAGGCTACATGCCCCTGTTTTCCTTTTACAGTTATGTCACCTGTCAAAGACCCACGACGACCTGTTTTTATCATTTCTCCCAGAAAATTGGGGTTCGTTGGCTCTCCAAGTACACAATGGCTGAATTTGATGCCACGCTCATCTGCCCATTTCAAAAGCTTTACTGTCCCATTAATGGCAGGACCTTCTTCATCACCTGTAATCAAAAAAGCTATGGAGCCTTTTTCTGGAATACCATGCTCAGCAATATGCTGCAAAACGGCGGCAATTGAGGCGGCGATTCCACCTTTCATGTCTTCTGCACCGCGCCCGTGCAAATATCCGTCGTGGATTTCTCCCTGAAAGGGAGGGTAAGTCCATGATGCCTCATTCCCAACAGGCACAACATCTGTATGGCCTGCAAAAACCAGACACGGCGTACCTTGACCAATACTTGCATACAGGTTTTCGATTGATGATGTACCTATATGGTCAAAAACAGGGCGCTGCACCTTAAAACCAGCTTCTGTAAAAACACTTGCCAGATAGGTTATCGCTCCACCCTCTTCTGGGGTTATGGATGGACAGCGGATAAGGTCTTGAGCAATAGCAACAGGGTCGACCATAAAATACTAATCCCGCAGCAATTCATTGATCGCTGTTTTTGATCTTGTCTGTGCATCTACGGTCTTGACAATAACCGCACAGTAGAGTGATGGCCCCTGAGTCCCATCCGGCAGTGGTTTGCCTGCAATGTTTCCTGAAACCACCACTGAATATGGAGGAACATATCCAACATGTACTGCGCCAGTATTCCGATCAATAATCTTGGTTGAAGCGCTTATAAAAACACCCATGGAAATAACTGAACCTTCGCCCACAACTACACCTTCAACAACTTCAGACCTGGCGCCAATAAAGCAGTTATCCTCTATGATGGTAGGATTTGCCTGCAAAGGCTCCAGTACGCCACCAATGCCAACACCGCCAGATAGATGTACATTTTTGCCAATCTGCGCACATGAGCCAACCGTTGCCCAGGTATCCACCATGGCGTTTTCATCAACATAAGCGCCTACATTTACAAAACTTGGCATAAGGACCACACCTTTGCCAATGAACGCCGAGCGACGGACAACTGCACCTGGCACAGCCCTAAATCCTGCCTGACTGAAAGCACCAGAATCCATGCCAAGAAACTTGGAATCAACTTTATCCCACCAGCTTGATCCTCCAGGCCCACCTGAAATCATATTCATGTCATTAAGGCGAAATGACAAAAGTACCGCTTTTTTTAACCACTGGTGGGTCTGCCATGATCCTATGCCAGCTTTACATGGAATTTTTGTAGCAACACGCAGCTCTCCTTTGTCCAAAAGGCTCAATGCATGTTCAACAGCTTCACGCGGCTCACCATTTGTTGATGCATTTACAGAGGCACGCTCTTCCCAGGCACGGTTGATGATCTGTTCAAGTTGGGTCGTGTTCATGGTTTTTCCTATATTAAGCAATTGTTTCGAGTTCAATTGGGTCTATTACGTAGCGCTTTGAACAGAACTCGCAAGTGACACCTATTTTTCCATCATCGGCTATCATGTCATGGCGATCCTGCGCACTAAATTGCGCAAGCATTGATCTGATGCGCTCATCCGTACAGCGGCAGGCTTCATTCATGCGAAGGCCTTCAAAAACCTTGACACCATGTTCGTTAAAGAGGCGATATAACAGTCTTTCACTGGTGACCGCTGGATCAAGCAGTTCGTGGTCTTCGATTGTCTCAGTCAATGCCTTGGCTTCAGTCCAGGCATCATCTTCTGTAAAACCCGCCTGGTTGTAGCCCGCTGGCGCATGTCCTGCATCCAGCTCCATCATGCGCTGCCGTTCAGAAGATGAGGGCAGAAACTGTAAAAGTAGCCCTCCCCCCCGCCATGAATGTGTTTTATCTTCATTATCAGCATTAAAAACTTCGCCTACAGCGAGGCGTAAATATGTTGGAATTTGTTCAGACTGCTTAAAATACTGCAAAGCGGCCTGCTCCAACCCCTGCCCTTCAAGGGCAACAATGCCCTGATAGCGGCTGGCTTCGCTACCTTGTTCTAATGTCAAACCTAAATGCCCGAAGCCTAAAAGCTGTGCGTTGAGGCTAAATTGGGGGTCTGGCTTTGCAACGACTTCTGCCAGGCGCTCTGCATTAAAACGTGCATAGCCACGCAAACGGTCTGGCGCGTCAAAATCCACCAGCAGCATGCTAATTGGGCCATCCGTCCGAGTCTGGAGCTGAAACCGGCCTTCAAACTTGAGTGATGTGCCAAGAAGGCTTGTCAGTATAACGGCCTCGCCAAGTATGCGTGATACAGCAGGGGGATAGGCATGACGTTCCAGCAACGCGTCCAATGCTGCGCCAAGATGTACACAGCGACCACGCACATCCAGCGCTTCAACCTGAAAGGGAATAACAACATCGTCTGTGGCGCTGCAATCATCATTGATGAAACGCAAAGGTGTATCTGTTTTTTCATTCATGGATATATTATACCATCATTGTTTAACCTTGCTCCCCACAAAAACGCCATGATCCCCTTTTGGGCATGGAGGCGGTTTTCAGCTTCGTCAAACACGGCTGAGTGTGGGCCGTCCATAATCTCGTCGGTCACTTCCTCACCTCTGGTTGCTGGCAAACAGTGCATAACAATCACATGAGGTTTAGAACCTGCTAAAAGCTGCATGTTTACCTGATAGGGACGAAGAATTTTTGTACGTTCATCCTCATCCTTGTCACCCATTGACACCCAGCAATCAGTTATTACGCAGTCCGCATTTTTAACTGCTGCGTAAGGGTCTGTGCCAAGACTGATTTTTGCGCCATTGGCCTTTGCCCAGCTCAAAATATTTGCGTTTGGTGCATATTGCAGTGGGGTTGCAATGTTCAGGGTAAATCCAAATTTTGCAGCTGCCTCAATCCAGGATGTCAGCACGTTATTGCTATCACCCACCCATGCAATATTGGCCGTTTCAATGGGGCCAACACGCTCTTCATACGTTAATATGTCTGCCATTAACTGGCAGGGATGCGATGTTTTTGTAAGACCATTAATGACAGGCACGGTTGCGTGTTTTGCAAGCTCACGCAGCTGGGTATGGTTTAGCATGCGAATCATGATGCCATTCACATAGCGTGACATGACCCGCGCAGTATCTGCGATGGATTCGCGCTCACCAAGCTCAATCTCCTGCCCTGTCACCATAAGTGGCTCACCGCCAAGTTCACGAATAGCAACATCAAATGACATACGTGTGCGAAGGGAAGGCTGTTCAAACACCATGACAATTTTTTTATTTTTTAAGGGTTTGTCCTGACTGGAGCCCACTGATTGCCGACGTGCTTTTACAGCCTTTGCCAGATTAAGCATCTCGCGCAGCTCTTCTTTGGAAAAATCTGCAATATCAATAAAATCCAGTTTTTTTGTCATAAGATAAACCATGTTGTAAAATTTATTTACCAAATTCAGGCTGCGGTAGGAGACTTGGGCCTACGGTATGAGACTTGCGCTTCATGTTCAGGCAGGTATTCTCAAGTCGAATGATAGCCTCTGAAACATCGTCTTTGCTGACAATCAAGGGCGGAATCAATCGCACAACATTATCGCCTGCACCAACCACTATGAGTTTATGAGTGCGAGCCTCAACCACAAAATGTGTATTTAAAAAATTTTCATTCATTTTTATGCCCATCAGCAGGCCTTCGCCGCGAATGTCTTCAATAATGTCTGGATACTGATGTTTTAATCCAGCAAGACGCTGCTTCAATAGTAGTGAGACATCACGCACATGCTGTAAAAACTCTTCATCTGAGATTATTTCCAGCACTTTATTACCCACAGCCATTGCAAGGGGATTGCCCCCAAAGGTGCTGCCGTGGGTGCCAGCTGTCATGCCTTTGCCAGCTTCTTCTGTCGTTAGAAAAGCGCCAAGCGGAAAGCCGCCGCCAATGCCTTTGGCTATTGCCATGATATCAGGTGTAACATTGGCCCCTTCATGCGCAAATAGCTTGCCCGATCGACCGACGCCTGTCTGCACCTCATCAAAAATAAGTAGAATACCATGCTGATCACATAGCTCGCGCAGGCCACGCAGACATTGAGGTGGCACAGGACGAACACCCCCCTCGCCCTGCACTGGCTCAATCAGAATGGCAGCAGTGTGAGGTGTCACAGCCTTTTTCAAGGCTTCATGATCGCCAAATGGCAGCTGTATAAAACCAGGAGATATGGGGCCAAAGCCCTCCAGATATTTCTGCTGACCGCCAGCTGCGATGGTTGCAAGTGTGCGCCCATGAAAGGCACCTTCAAATGTGATGATTTCAACGCGTTCCGGGTTGCCATTAACGTAATGATATTTACGCGCTGTTTTAAATGCCCCCTCCAAAGCCTCTGCACCAGAATTGGTGAAAAATACACGGTCTGCGAATGTAAGTTGACACAACCTGTCTGCAAGGGCCTCACCTTCTGGAATACGTACCAGATTGGATGTGTGCCACAGTTTTTGGGCCTGATCTGTCAAGGCCTTTACAAGGTCTGGATGGGCATGACCTAATGCATTAACCGCAACACCAGCTCCAAAATCCAGATAACGCTCCCCATTTGAAGCAATGAGCCATACACCCTCTCCACGGTCAAATGATAAATCTGCTCTGTCAAAGGTTGGCAGAAGATGGCTTTGGGAGGCTGGCTGCATTTTCTTTTTCCGTTTAGGAATAGTGATATAAGATTATTTACGTCACCCTTATCGCTTAATGCGAATAATTACAAATGGTGGATTATGACAAATAATTCTAAGCAGCTTCTGTGAATGGTATTCCTGAAATCAGGCTTCTGGCTTCCATGACGGTCATAGGCTCGCCAAAAGCATAGCCTTGGGCAAACTCGCAGCCCAGCTGATACAACTCTACTGCATCTGACTCGCTTTCTGCGCCCTCTGCTACAACTGTCATACCAAGATCATGGGCAAGCGAAATTATTGTGCGCAGGATGACGGGTCTTGTGCCACCCCTGTTATGACGCACAAACGACTGGTCAATCTTGATTGTATCAAATGGAAAACGCTGGAGATAGGAGAGCGAAGAGTAGCCCGTGCCAAAATCATCAAGTGACAGGCCTGCCCCAAGGGCTTTTATGCGTGTCAAAATCTGAGCTGCATATTCCGGGTTTTCCATGACCAGGCTTTCAGTCAGCTCCAGCTTCAAGGAGCCTGGTTTAACGTTTGTGCGTGCCAGTACAGTCTTGACATCATGCAGCAGATCATGGCGCAGAACCTGACGGCTGGATACATTTACACTGGCAAAAATGGGTGGATCTACATCAAGGGACTTTTGCCAAAGCGCCAGCTCCCTCGCTGTACGATCCAGCACAAATAACCCTAAATCTATAATAATGCCTGTTTCTTCAGCTATAGAGATGAATTCAGCAGGTAAAAGACGCCCAAGACGCGGGTGATCCCAGCGTATTAAAGCTTCAAATCCAGCAATCGTGCGATCTTCGAGGCGAACAATTGGCTGGAAATAAACTTTCATCTCATTTCGTTCAAGAGCCCGGCGCAAATCACCCTCAATAGTGAACCTATCTGGCCTGTCCCCATTCATTGCAGGCTTGAATAGCTCAATTCTGTCTCCGCCGAGGCGTTTTGCATGAGTGACGGCAATTTCAGCGCTTTTCAAGCATTCCGTATTTTTGATGAGCGCACCATTATTATGCAGTACAATTCCAATTGAAGCAGTCAGAAAAACTTCTCTGTCGTTGAATGTAACTGGCGTGGTCAGCGAACGTCTTACCAGATCAGCAAAGCTGATAATGTGTTGCGGATCCGTTTCTGATACAATAATCATCGCAAAGCTGTCGCCGCTCAGTCTAGCCAGTGTATCCTGCGGTTTTAACAGCCTGGACATCCTGCGGGCAATTGTCAGTAAAATGGAATCACCTGTTGAATACCCAAGGGCTTCATTCACATTCTTAAAGCGATCAATATCTATGGCGATGATGGTTGGGCGCAGGTTTGTATCCAGGACGGCAAAAGACAGGCAATTGTCTAAACGGTCCAGAAAAAGCTGACGGTTGGGCAGTCCAGTCAGATGATCATGAATGGCATCATGCAACAATCGGTCTTCTGCGTGTTTTGCATCTGAAACATCTGCAAGTGTCCCAACAATGCGTATAATCTCACCATCATACCCCATAACAGGGCGCGCGCGCAGATGAAACCACATGTAGCTTGCATCAGCGGCACGAAGACGAAATTCAAGATTTACGCGACCACGTTTTTGCTCAAGAACCGTATCAAGGGTTGCGCGATAACGCGCCTGATCCTGTGGATGGATGACACTTACAAAGCCAACAGCTGGCCCTACGAGCGACCCTGCGCGAATCTGTAAAATATGCTCACATTCATGGCTAACATAAATATTGTCAGAACTTACATCCCAATCAAAAACAATTTCATCTGCGCCTGTTATTGCAAGGGCTTTGCGCTCCATCTCTGGGGGATAGTTGGTTGCTATCATGGAACCTGCAAAAGCATGCTGCATGACTGTAAAACCAATCAGCATAACAATTAAAACCAACCCTCCAAAAAGGGCAGGAACTGCTATGTCACTTTTAATATGACCTGTCAGCAGCATGGCAGAGGCAACAACCCAGGCTGACAATAAAACCCAGCTTGGCATGAGCATAACGGCCCGATCATACCCTTTGAGCGAGAGAAACAATACAAGCAGCAAACCAAATATGGCAACTGCTCCAATCATGATGCGGGCAATACCTGCAGCAACAGGGGCATTAAAAACAGCGATGCCAACAATTGACATCATTATCAACAACCATGCAGCTGTAAAATGACTGTAGCGAACATGCCAGCGATTGAGATTTAAATATGCAAACAAGAATGTTAAAAGTGTTGCTGCAAAAACAGCTTCTGCACTGGCGCGGTAAATACGGTCTGCGCGTGGCGTTATTGCAAATATCTTACCCAAAAAACCAAAATCAATTGCCAGATACGCCAATACTGCCCAGGCAATTGCAGCAGAGGCTGGAAATATGACCGCGCCACGAACAACAAATGTTATAGACAGGAAAAGTGCCAACAGGGCCGAAATGCCTAAAATAATACCACGGTAAAGAGTGAGACTATTCAGGGCTTCCTTGTAAGCATCAGGTTCCCAAAGTTCCAATTGAGGCAATTTGTTTGAACGAAGCTCTGCAACAAATGTAATGGTGGCGCCTGGATCCAGGGTAAGGGAAAAAATATCCACACCCTGTGTTTCAAGCCGCTCTGGCCGATCTCCCTGGCTGACGGAAATCGCATTAATACGTTGAAAACCAAGATCTGGCCAGATAACACCAGAAGCCTGCAACCTGAAATGCGGCGCTACAAGCAGACGCTCAACCTGCTCGTTTGTGTCATTGCGAAGAGCGAATGAAATCCATCCCGCCTGTGTGGACGAGTCTATGGAGCGCACTTCAATGCGCCGAACAATACCATCCCGTCCTGGAGCTGTCTGCACCGATATGCTATCACCAGTGGCCTGAAATCTACGAACGCGAGGTAAAAGATCAACGGCATCCGCATTTCTGGAAATTGCAACTGCATCAAGAGGTTTTGAATCATCTCCCAATATGTTGGTCTGTGGCGGAGCTGTAGCAGGTTCAGATATTTCTGATGCAAGTGATTCTGCTGACTGGGCCAGCATGAAGCGCTTTTGCGCAAAGCCTTGAGAAAAGCTCGTACTTGATGCTCCTGCAAGCAAACATAGGAGAAACACAAAAAGACGCATTCGTTTTAAGCCTGCTCCAAAGCGTTAACGGGTATCATTACAGTGTGGTAGCGCCCAAAGCCTCGACACGCAACCCGTGAATAATTAATGAGCACTGCAAAAGGCGTATCCTGGGATGGAGCCTAAAGCTGCTGCGCCTGAAATGTGTTGCACTGATTGATACTGCCTGTTGTCCAGCCTGTTGTAAACCAGCGCATCCGCTGCTCTGAGCTGCCATGCGTAAAACTGTCTGGCACTACACGCCCACGTGACTTTTGCTGGAGCCTGTCATCCCCGATAGCACTGGCTGTGTCCATTGCCTGCTTTATGTCTGATTCATCTATGCCAAGCTGAGCTTTTGACTCGTAGGCCCAGACACCTGCAAGGCAATCTGCCATAAGCTCAACACGTACAGATAAAGCATTGGCTGTGCGCTGATCAACCCGCCGCTGTTGAGCGCTGACCTTTGGTAAAATACCAAGAAGATTTTCAACATGATGGCCTATTTCATGGGAAATAACGTAGGCTTCGGCAAATTTTCCACCGCCACCAAAGCGTGTAGCCATTTCATTGAAGAAAGATGTGTCAAGGTAGATTTTTTTATCCGATGGGCAATAAAAGGGACCAGTGGCGGAATCAGCCTCGCCACAGGCGGAATTTGTAACAGTGTTGAAAAGCACAAGGCGCGGCTTGGCGTAGGCGATATTGGCCTGCAAAGGCAAAACTTTTGTCCAGACATCCTCATTAACACGCAAAACCTTACCAACAAAAATACCCATTTCATCGTTTGCAGGAGCAGCACGTGAACGCGGTGCCGGCATCTGCTGCTCATAAGACTGCCCGCCGCCTCGCAGGCCTTGGACCATTTCAGCCCCGCTAATCAATAGCATGGGATTTATACCTGTTGCCCAGCCAATAAGGCCCAAAACTATCATACTGCCAATACCCAGTCGACCGCCGCCGCCGCCAAAGGACATGCCTCCGCCTGACCTGCCACCATAGCCATCAGACTCGCCGCGACGATCCTCAACATTTTCAGACTGGCCAATATCATCAAGACGCATGGGATTCACTTTTAAGGTTTGTGTTTATATGTAGCTATTAGATCAAATTGACATAATCCTCAAACTATTCTTGGCTCAAACTATTCTTGAAGCTGAATATTCTAGGATTTGCGAAAAACACTCTCTATTGCCTGAAAATCTTTCCAGGACAGGCGTTTTTGAAGGGGCTGCCGTAAAAGATAGGCTGGATGAAATGTAGGCATAGCAGTAATTACACGCTCACCACATGAATAATCATGCCATTTACCTCTGAGGCTTACAATACCCTGTTTTTGCTCCAGCAAGGTCTGGGATGCGGGGCCACCAAGGCACACCAGAATATCTGGGTCTATCAGCTCAATCTGTCTTTTGATGAAGGGTTTGCAGATTGCCAGCTCCTGCGTTGTGGGGGTACGGTTGCCAGGCGGGCGCCATGGCACAACATTGGCAATATAGACATCCGCACGTGGCAGGTGAATGGATTTCAGCATTTTATTCAAAAGCTGTCCGGCAGGGCCCACAAAAGGTAAACCCTGATTATCCTCCTCGCGTCCTGGCCCTTCCCCGACAAACATGATTTTTGCATTTTTACTACCATCGCCAAACACCATCTGTGTAGCAGTGGCTTTAAGGGCACAGCCATTGAAATCTTTCATGGCATTTTGCAGGTCTTCAAGGGTTTTAGCTGCACCTGCAAGCTGCTCTGCCAGAATTGCTGCATCGCTTGGCGCTTTTACAAGAGATTCTTTCACACTGGATCCAGCCATTACAGGCTGATTTAAAGCAAATGTTGACATACCTGGTTTTGGATTAGCCGTCTCACCCCGCTGCTCAATAAATCTGTTATGTGGGGTTTCATCAACGGCAATATCCACGCCAGCTTCTGCATACCAACGCAGGGTTTCCTCAAGAAGGTCAAATTGTTCAGTTGCGCCTGTCATGGTTTCTGTCATAGCCTACCAACCTAATGTCTGCAAATTTTTTACCAAGCGTAATCATTCTGGGAGCGGCCCTTGGAACACCCTCAACGCGAAACTATGGAATTTGATGTTGTTATTATTGGGGCAGGACCAGCTGGGCTTGCAACAGCCATTAAACTCAAGCAAATTTCACCCAATCTTTCCATTGTGGTTGTTGAAAAAGGGGCTGAGGTTGGCGCACATATTCTTTCTGGTGCAGTGATAGACCCTGTGGGCCTTGACAGGCTTATGCCAGAGTGGAGAACGGATACATCCTGCCCTGTAAAAACCAAAGTTTCAGAAGACAGGTTTTTATATCTGGGGCCTGCTGGCTCCATGCGTCTGCCCAATTTTTTAATGCCAAAATTAATGTCCAATCATGGAAATTATGTCATTTCGCTTGGCGATCTGACACGCTGGCTTGGAATAAAAGCTGAGGAACTGGGGGTTGAGATTTATCCAGGATTTGCAGCATGTGACGTTGTTTATGATCAGGCTGGCACTGTCATTGGTATTGCAACAGGAGATATGGGCATTTCGCGTGAAGGCACGCCAAAAGAGAGCTTTACGCGTGGCATGGAATTGCATGGCAAATATGTGGTGTTTGCTGAAGGCGCTCATGGGCAGATTACCAAACAGGTTACACAAAAGTTTGGCTTGCGTCAAAATTGTGATCCCCAAAAATATGGACTTGGCCTTAAGGAAGTCTGGGAGATAAAACCTGAATATCACAAGGCTGGATTTGTGCAGCATTCCTTTGGCTGGCCCTTAACCAATGATACAGGTGGTGGATCATTTTTATACCATTATGGACATAATCTGGTTTCTGTTGGATTTGTGGTGCATCTCAATTATCAAAACCCGACCTTATCACCCTTTGATGAGTTTCAGCGTTTTAAAACACATCCTGCCATTTCAGATATGTTTGCAGGCGCCAAGCGTATTTCCTATGGTGCACGCGTTATTACCGAAGGTGGGTATCAATCTGTACCCAAACTTGTGTTTCCAGGTGGATGTCTGGTTGGTTGTGCAGCTGGTTTTGTCAATTTGCCACGCATCAAGGGCAGCCATAATGCGCTGCTCTCTGGAATTCTGGCCGCGACCCATCTTGCAGAGGCCTTGAGCCAAGGCCGCTCTCAAGATGAGCTGACACATTATGAGCAGGCCTGGCGGGGGTCTGATATTGGCCAGGATTTATGGAAGGTGCGAAATGTAAAGCCGCTCTGGTCACGCTTTGGAACGGCGCTTGGAGTGGCTTTTGGTGCGCTTGACATGTGGATGAACAGTTTGATCGGCCTGTCTTTTTTTGGCACCCTAAAACATGGCAAGGCAGATTATGAAAGTCTAAAACCATTGGATCAGGTAAAGCCTATTATGTATCCAAAGCCTGACGGTGTTCTGACGTTTGATCGGCTATCTTCTGTATTTATCTCCAATACTAACCATGAAGAAGACCAGCCTGCACATTTAAAGCTTATTGATCCATCCATTCCAGTCAATGTAAACCTGCCGCTTTATGGTGAGCCGGCACGGCTTTATTGCCCTGCAGGCGTCTATGAAATTGTGTACGGTGATGAGGCTTTAAAGCTTGATCCACGCTTTGTAATCAATGCGCAGAACTGTGTTCGCTGCAAAACCTGCGATATTAAAGACCCGTCGCAGAATATTGTGTGGGTCGCACCAGAGGGCGGCGGTGGGCCAAATTATATGGGCATGTAAAACGTGTTTGTAGAACCCATGGAAATCGAGAGTGAATGACCCGACAGAGGCAAAATTATATTTTTAAGTTTACGGACAAACAGTATGTAAATACTGTTCAATATTGTAATCAGGCGCGGAAAAAGCGCAAGAAAAGCCCGCAACAACTGGCGCTTTTTTAACTCCCCCAGGTTAGATTTTATACGTGGAATGGGCTATTTCTGTTATGTGTGAACGAAATAGCGCATAGGTGTTTATCAGTATTAGAAAACGCGGTCAAACCGCAACCAGCATACAAAGGCGGACTGACAGCTTTGCGCTTTCCAGTCTTGCACATATATGCTAACATAAATTACTAGAACAGAAACAAGCCCGACCGCTCAGGCGACCAAAAAACTGTTCATGGCTCAGATCAGCGGTGGTTTGAGCCTTTTTCATGCATATAGCCGTTATTTTAGCCTGAACAGCAGGTGCCATGATATTGCAGGCTTCACATTGCAGGCTTCGATTTTAGTTTTCAGCTTTACGCTTTCCAGTGTGGCACATATATGCCAGTGTGGATATTAAGCTGTTTCTTAGCCTGATTGCCCAGGCCTCCGCGGTTTCAGCTCATCATCCGGACTGGCAATGGTTCGGATTTTTTTATGCAGCAAAATCCTGCATGTCTGTGTTCCAGCAACTCTGCGCTTATCTGCTGCGGATTACACATTTTTTTGCCGCCATAGAGATGCCACCCCTTCCAACACAGCCATGTGGCGCTAATCATCAGATGTTGTATTGTTTAAGAGTGGCCAGGCGTTTATAGGTCCTGTAAAACGCTGCCAAACCGCACGTTGCACCTCAAATATGTGCATGACGGCCTGAAAATAGAATCTTGCAAGCTTGAAAACAGACTCTTGCAGATCGTCAAAAGAAATTGGTGGAGCCACACGGATTCGAACCGAGGACCTCTTCCATGCCATGGAAGCGCTCTACCAGCTGAGCTATGGCCCCACTTGCACGCTGGGTCTGGTTAAACAGCGTGAAATCTTGATGTCACGAGTTGGCAAAGAGTGCAAGATGAATTTGGTCATATGTCAATTTCTGATCATGCATGATGTTGGGTACAGGATACTTCGTAAAGTGTAACTTGACACATATCACTTTTTATCATATGTTTGATACTGGATCAACAATCAGATTTGGCCTATTATGAAAATCAGGAACATCAAACAAAGCTTTGAAACGCTTTGTAGAATTTGATGATACATCTGGACTTTCGCCAGCAGTTACAGACAAACTCAGAAAAATGATTTCGTTCTCCAAGACATGGACTGCGAAGATGAGTTGAGAACGATTATAAGCTGGAAAGCCCATATCCTTACAGGCGATAAAAAGGGTGTTTGGAGCCTGTTTGTTACAAAAAACTGGCGGCTCACATTTACTGTGAATAAAAAAGATATTGAAATTGTGGATCTTGATTATCAGGACTACCATTAGGAGACTAAAATGAGCATTACTGGACAGTCTCTAAGGCTGAAAAACCCTGTACATCCAGGCAGCTTCATAAAAACAGAGATTATTGAAGCGCTTGACCTATCTGTAACTCACGCTGCAAAAGCTCTTGGAGTTACACGCCCAGCATTGTCCGCTCTTGTTAATGAACGTGCATCTCTTTCACCAGACATGGCACTGCGTATAGAAAAAGCTTTTGATGTTTCAATGGATACGCTCATGCGCATGCAGAACAGTTTTGATATTGCAAAAGCACGTGTACGTGAAAATGAGATTCACGTTACACGCTATCATGTGACTGATTCAGCTAAGTAGTTTGTTCAGCCAAATAATTGGCCTTAAATCACTCTCAGCTTTCCTCGTCTTCGCCAATATCGCCGTCAATCAGACCAGCAACATCGTCGTTCTCGTCCTCTTCCTGCTCAAGGAAGGTATCGTCATCTGCCACAATGCCATCATCAAGCTCAATATCATCGGCTAGAATGGCTTTATCGTCATCGGCAATATCCACGTCTTCCAGGGGCACCATGACAGCTGCTGCTGGATCTATATCCAGTTCCTCATCTGCAATGGCTGCGGCGCGTGCGCCTCGTGCCTGCATGATCTGGAAGACTGTGCCACATTTTGGGCAGGTAATTGGATCGCGCCCAAGGTCGTAGAATTTTGCACTACAGCTTTGGCATTGACGTTTTGTGCCGAGTTCTGGCTTTGCCACTTTGGTAACCTTTGGTTTGAAATACTTCAGGTTATCCCGTTAGTGGTGCAAAAGCATTGTGTCAAACCCATTTTATTGAAATAAACGAAGAGAAATGCGTGACGTGATGTTTATGCCTATGCTAATGCCAATTTAACCCACCCCAGCAAAGCGAACAAGCCCTTGATAAAATCCCATAGTGTTGCCCCATGCCCCTACCGCGCTGATAAATCTTCTGCCCTAAAAGGCGAATTACGTGTGCCAGGAGACAAATCAATTTCCCACAGGGCAATGATTTTTGGACTTTTAAGTGTTGGTGAAACCCGTGTGACTGGCCTGCTGGAGGGGGAAGATGTCTTGCGTTCAGCCGATGCCGCGCGTGCCCTTGGTGCCAGGGTCGAAAGACTAGGTGAGGGGCACTGGCGCATTCAAGGTGTAGGTGTGGGCAGCTTGATGCAGCCAAAGGAAACGCTGGATTTTGGCAATGCAGGCACAGGTTCACGCCTTATGATGGGCGTGATTGCGGGCCATGCCATTACGGCCCGCATTGATGGCGATGCATCTTTGCGCAAACGCCCGATGCAGCGCATTCTGGATCCGCTGAAACTTATTGGCATGCAGGTTGTGGATGAGGCAGAGGGTGGGCGCTGTCCCATAACGATAAAGGGTGCTGAAACTGCCCTGCCAATTCATTATGAGACGCCTGTTGCCTCTGCGCAGGTAAAATCGGCTGTTCTGCTTGGTGCCCTCAATGCTGCTGGGAAAACGACTGTCATTGAGCCAGAAGCCACGCGCGATCACACAGAAAAACTGCTGGCGTATTTTGGAGCCGAGATCCTGGTTGAACCTTACGGCCTTAACGGAACAGGGCGCAAAATTACGTTGACGGGTCAGCCAGAACTCAAGCCAAAGCCTATTTTTGTGCCAGCAGACCCCTCCTCTGCCGCCTTTCCGCTGGTGGCAGCGCTGATTGTGCCTGGATCAGATATTCTGCTTAAAGGTGTAATGATGAACCCGTTGCGTATTGGTGTCATCACAACCTTGCTGGAGATGGGTGCCTCCATCAGTATTGTATCCAGCTCGGTTGAGGGGGGCGAGGATGTGGCTGATCTGCGTGTACGCGCCTCCCACCTAAGAGGCGTGGATGTACCGGCTCACCGCGCTCCCTCGATGATTGATGAGTATCCCATTCTGGCAGTTGCAGCAGCCTATGCCTCTGGCACAACACGCATGAATGGCCTCCATGAGTTGCGAGTAAAGGAATGTGATCGTTTGGCAGCCGTTGCAGCGGGGCTGCACGCAAACCACGTGCGTCATGAAATTATGGGTGATGATTTACTGGTGTATGGGGGGTGTGGTACGGTTGAAGGTGGTGGCCTGGTAGAAACGCACATGGATCACCGTATTGCCATGTCGTTCCTTATTATGGGGCTTAGCAGCCAGAAACAGGTCTGTGTGGATGATACATCCTTTATCGCCACAAGTTTTCCTGGATTTATGGAAAATATGAGCAGGCTTGGTGCAGATTTTAATGCGATAGAAACAGATCAGACCGCATAGTCAGCGTGCAAAGGAAAAAGTGTAAAAGCGATGGAATTTTTAACTACAGCCATAACAGCTCCCTTAAACAATTTTGGCCAAGTTGGCATGATGATTGCCGTTATTGTATGGGTTGTGGCACTATATATGGGGTATAATTACTCTGTAACTGCGCGCAATGTCAGAAGTCTAGGCTTTATATTTGCCTTTATTTTTGCCTTAGTCATGGTTTTGGGCCTTGTTCTCATGCTGACAACGCATTTGCTGGACGATAAAAACAGCATGGTCATGAGCGCCTATGCTGTGCTTGCCCTTATAACATTTGGCCAGATTGGTGGATTTATTGCTCTTATGTCAGCAAGCTGTGGCTTCATGTTTGGTGTTCTGGTACGCATGATGGATATCATGTCCCGTGGAATGCGCTAGATGATTATTGCCGTTGATGGCCCAGCAGCATCTGGCAAGGGGAGCCTTGCCAAGCGCCTGTCTGCCCATTACCACCTGCCGCATCTGGATACGGGTCTGTTGTACAGGGCTGTAGGTCAAAGGCTTCTATTGGAAGGGCGCAGTTTGACCGATACTGAGGCAGCTATATCAATTGCACAGAGTTTTGTTCCTGAGTGGCTCAATCATCCAAATCTGCGTTCGCGCGAGGCAGGAAAAGCTGCAACAGCCGTTGCCATCATACCTGGTGTACGCAAAGCCCTCAAAGATTTTCAGATTGCCTTTACGCGCAACCCAAACGGAGCCGTGATTGATGGGCGTGATATTGGCACTGTCATTGCGCCTCATGCACATGTAAAACTATGGGTAACTGCGGATCCACATATAAGGGCAAACCGGCGCTACAGGGAACTTGTCGCCAAAGGTCAAGATGTAAGCGAAGCTGATATTCTCAGTGACCTTGCAGCGCGTGATGCCAATGACGCTCCAAACATGATTATGGCAGATGACGCATTTATTGTGGACACAAGTCCAATGAGTTTGGAACAGGCTTTTGCCAGGGTTGTGGAGATTTGCGAAAATCGTAAACCTAATCAGACCCAGCCACATTGAGTATGGTTTTCCCCGTTTTTCTGCGCCCAGAAAAACGTGTGCGGCGGCCAGATAGGGGTGAACCAAAACGGCGCGATCGATTTTCGCCCAAACTATGTTCTGAAAAAATTTCCAGATAGCCTTCACTTGATAAAGAAAACAAGGGTAGATTGAGCCTTTTGCCAATAAAGCGCCAGTCCGCTACTATATCCAGATCATTATCGTAATCTGCAACTATCACGGAGTGACCATGCAGGGGATGCGCAAGTATAATCTGAAACTGCATTGCACTACGCGCAAGGCCGCAACGTAAGATAACAGCTGTGAAATTGCTGCCCTCGTTATGAAGGCAGACTGGTTCAGGGTTTACCAATTCAAGATGTGCAGATTTAACATCCTCATTTTTTGGAAGAGCGTTTTTTAAGCTACATGTCCAATACAAAGCTGCTTTTGTCATTTTTCCAAACCTAATCCATTGTTTTTGTCTTAGTTGTATTTTTTTCGTCCGTTTAAAGCGAAAACAACTTAAAATTTTTTCGATGTGCTCAAGTTTGACATTTTGCACAGTAAAAACTGGTGAAAACTTAAACTCTGTGGTTAAGATTTATCACAAACCGTTTTTTTGCCTGTTTTTTTGTTTTTTGCTTGATGGAGTGTTACAAATGCCGGTATTTTTAGATGCACAGTTACAAGGATTTGTTCATGGAGGAGGCTTAAGGCTGGCCTCTGTTTACATTGCAATTCTTATAGTCATGGGTGTTTTGCTTTCTGCAAATGTTGCGGTACGTCGCGGACCCTTACAGATTGGCATTGGTGATGGAGGCAATCACCTTCTGCAACGCATGATGCGCATTCAGGGTAATTTCATGGAATATGTACCTTTATGCATTGGAAGCCTCATTATGCTGTCCATTATCAGCGCTCCCTCATGGACCATTCATGTTGTGGGTGGCACGATGGTCATTGGGAGAAGCCTACATGCTGCTGGTATTTACCAGACAGCTGGCATATCCTTTGGACGCGCCGTAGGCATGATTTTGACATTCATCTCTTTGCTATCTGCGGCTGGATTTCTTATGTGGTTTGGATGGTAATGAGTGGTATAAGCAAGGGTCAAATTGCAGAATTTGTAAATATTGCTAAACAAGCGGGGCATATTGCCCTGCGCGATTTCAGACTGGGTACAACGACGCTGGCAAAGGTCAGCTATAAAAGCGGTGGCTCCCCTGTAACGTCTGCTGATATTGCAGTGGATACCTATTTGAAAAATGCATATGCTGAAGCTTTTGATGGTTACGCCTGGTTTTCAGAGGAAACAGCAGACACTCCTCACAGACTAACACAAAGTAGATTGGTGATTGCAGATCCAATTGATGGTACACGTGCCTATGCAGCTGGAAATCCACAATGGTGTGTCAGTATTGCCTTAATCGAAAATGGTAGACCCGTTCTAGGATGTCTCTATGCGCCAGCTTTAGATGAACTATATGTAGCTTCTCTTGGCGAAGGCGCAACGCTAAATGGTAAAAGACTAACATTGCCGTCTCATTTTTTTGAGTTTGGCGATCATGCCGAAATTGCTACTTTTGGGCCAAAGCCTATGGTGGACTGGCTTAATGAGAGTTTGAATGCTGAATTCAAGATGCAGCCAAAAGTGCCATCGCTTGCGCTGCGTTTGGCCCGAATTGCAACAGGGCTTAACAGTTCAGGGTCTGCTCTGGGACTAGCAAGTCAAAATGCCCATGATTGGGATATTGCAGCAGCTGACCTTATTTTATGTGAGGCAGGTGGATGTCTGCATGATTTTAAAGGGCAGAAGCCTGTTTATAACAAAGCAGATCCCACCCATCCCTCGCTTTTTGCAGCGTCAAATTCGTTTGCGCACTCTTTACTGCATAAACTGTCTGCCTTAGAAGCTGCTTGAGATATACTTTGATACAAGGAAAATCATGCCACATAGCACTGATCAAAAACAACTCCTTCATCTTGTGCTGGGGGGTGAACTCGTTGACCTGGATGGAACCGAGTTCAAGGATCCACAAAAGATAGATATGGTTGGAGTTTTTCCCGACTATAAATCTGCCCAGGCTGCCTGGAGGGCAAAGGCACAGGCTACAGTTGATAATGCACAGATGCGCTATTTTATCGTGCATCTGCATCGTCTTCTGGATCCAACTCATGATTAGTCATGTTTAAAAAAATCTGGCGGTCAAGCAGAGTACAGGTTATCTTTGGGACACTGCTTGCCTGGTATCTGATGCTGGTAAGAGCCACAACGGTTTTTACCATCGACCCGCCAGATGGTTATGATGCTATCAACCAGAATTGGCCTGTCATTGTTACAATCTGGCACGGGCAACATTTCATGCTGCCATTTGCGCGGCAGGAAGCCCATAATATCAGTGTTCTCATTTCAAGCCATGGCGATGGTGAACTGAATGCCATAGCCACGACAAAGTTTGGAATTGGTCTTATTCGTGGCTCTGGTGCAAAAAAATCTTACCAGGTTCGTAAACGTGGTGGAGCCAAAGCCTTCCGTACGATGATTGATATGCTGCAAAATGGCAGAGCCGTTGCCAGTACCGCTGATATACCTAAAGTTTCACGTGTTGTGGGTGAAGGGCTTATTACACTTGCACGTCTTTCTGGTCGTCCCATTATACCCATTGCTGTTATTGCCAAGCGTCGCATAAACTTCAAGACTTGGGATTATGCCAGTATTGGCCTGCCTTTTTTCAATCGTGGATCCATTATTCTAGGTTCACCGATTTTTGTCTCCAAGGATTTGAGCCTCGATCAGCTGGAGATTAAAAGATGTGAAGTTCAGCAGTCACTTGATGAGGTTCATTCCAGAGGCTACGCTCTTCTTGGATGTCGTGACCCTGGGGCAAGCCATGTGTCTGTTTTAGCCGCTCGTGTAGAAATGGCACAGTCCATTGCCATCCGTATTATGGAACGCAGCGTCCACAAAGATACTGTTTAATGATGTTCAAGCAGAGACTGGCTTTATTTTTATACCAGAGTGTAACGAAACTGCTGCGTCCCTTGGCATATGTTTTTCTTGTTTACCGGCTGAAAAAAGGCAAGGAAGATTCCAGCCGTATAAATGAGCGGCGCGGAACAACAGCCATAGCACGCCCAAAAGGTAAACTGCTCTGGTTTCATGCAGCAAGTGTTGGAGAATTCATGTCTTTGATGCCATTGTTGGAACGCTTGGAAGCTCATGATGTGAATATTCTTGTAACAACAGGTACATTAACATCTGCTAATATTGCTGCACAGCGTTTACCCAAAACAGCCATACACCAATTCATTCCTCTTGATATTCCCGTTTTTGTAAAAAGGTTTCTGGGTCACTGGAAGCCTGATCTGGCAATTTTTACTGAATCTGAAATATGGCCCAATTTAATATCATACACTGCGAAAAATGCCATTCCAATAGGTATTGTGAATGGTCGTATGTCAGCCAGATCTTATAATAGATGGCAGAAAATGCCCTCCCTGATCAGTGCATTATTAACAAAAATAGATTTTTGCCTCACACAAACGCAAAGTGATGCAGACAGGTTCAGCAGATTTGGTACAAAGCGTACCTTGAATGTGGGTAATCTGAAATTTGACTGCAACCCGCTGCCATATGACCAACTTGATCTCAAATGTTTTGCTGCTGCAACGCAGGGAAGACATGTTTGGCTGGCTGCAAGCACACATGAGGGTGAGGAAACCATTATTATTGATGCATATCAGCAGATTAAACAAAGATATCCTCATGTGCTGTGTGTTATAGTTCCACGTCACCCTGAACGTGGGAGGCATATATTGAAAACGATGCTCGCGCATGGTTTGAATGTCAAACTAAGATCCAAAGCTGAATTGCCCTGTCCAGAAACAGATATATTCATAGCTGACACTATGGGGGAACTTGGGTTATTTTACCGCGCCTGTCCTATTGCCTTTATCGGTATTTCTCTTGTTTCACCTGGAGGTGGACACAACCCAATTGAAGCTGCCCAGCTTGGCGCAACTGTGCTTTATGGG
>JANXWK010000064.1 GCA_025351165.1 Hyphomicrobiales bacterium
ATGTCTGAGGTTTTGGCTGCAATGAGTCCAGAAAGTGCAGAAAAGCTGACAACTGCAATGGCAATGCGCAATATTGGTGAGGTTCAACCAGAAAAGAATGATCAGATGCCGGCGGGTGAGCTACCACGACTTGATGCTAAAAACAAATAGAAGGTAAATACGATGTATTTGTGGTCGCGGTGATAATTACACAAGCCTGGATATGGTATATGCTCATATTAAATTTAGACCCCCGATCAAACCATGCTTTGTCGGGGGTCGTTAAGTGTACTGGGTTTCAAACTTTAAAACCATTACTATTTTAAAGTACCTCCGCTGAAATCCTTATTATTCTTTTTTTCCCAGTCTTTTGCAGATGAAACAGCTGAAGCAAAATTTTCACCTCTGGTAAGAAAGACATCCTTTACTGACTGAGGTAAAGGTTCTTCTACACCCCATTTTGTCAGAGGCATTTTATCGCGCTTTACATCGTCAACTATGCGACCAATTTCAGCGGCTGCATGACGAGGTGTCTGCATTAAAACAAGCTTTTTCATTTTGTCTGGATTGTTTGGTACATGACATGACATGCATTGCCCCTCTCGCAGAGACATTGCAAATTCTTTGTATGTTGAATCCAGCTTTGACATGAATGGATTTGATGCACTAAAAACGCCATCAAATAGGGCTAGTTTAGGTTGTTGATTGCCGTCTGCATCAGTCCAGGTCCAGCTACCATTAAACTTATGTTCAACTTTTTCAGATTTTAGAACTGCATCCATAGACCCTTTTGGAGTAAACTGACCACTTACAATTTTAGTGGTTTCAGGGTTTACCCAAAGCACAATGGTTTTTGCATCCTGGTACTGAGACCATTTGTTTTCTTCGTGCCAAAAAGGATATGGATATTCTCCAGGTGCCATTTGATTGCGGAATGCTACACCAAGCTCAGCCTTGTAAAGCCCTTCAATTTCGTTGAATTCCACTTTTGACTGACCTGTAAACATAAACATTGGGAGATACATGCCAGCCAATACTTCAGGTGCCAACTGTGTAGTCCCGTAATCTTTCAATCGTGCATCCGGTTTTGGTGAAATGCGTCCCCAGAGTGTGTGTGCGCTCAAAAGCTGGCGCATGGGAGAGTCATTGTAAAGTGCATTACGACAGGCATCAAATGCATTTGTGTTGTTTGGGGCTGATATTGGACATTTTTCTGCCATATCCTTGCCTAAATCAGATATGATTTTCTCAATCTTTATTTTTTCAATGCTTGAACGTTGCTGATCACCGGGTGCAGAGTGAATGGTAGATGTTGTAAAAATACTGCCAGCGATTAAAGCAGTAAAAAAAGGAAGATTTAAACGCATGCACTACACTCCAGACCTTACACAAATACCTAATGTAAGAGTGTTAACATATTGTTCATATTTTAAAAGCGCTGTTGATAATTTTTGATTGATATTTGGGTCTGTAGTCTTAGCTGGATTTGTATCGAATCTTATGTTTTTTTAATAAAAAGGAATTTATTTTTTATATTTCTTATAAATTAAACAAACTTTATGCCTTTTTGAATAGAAAAGTATCAAATTGGCGATTTAATTCTGACTTACATAATGCGGCATTATGCCTCATTATGGTCATTATTCAAATCAAGCGGCTCTTACCAATGCAAGAAAATCAGAGACTGCGTTTTTCATCATGGCAGTTTCTTGAATTAGTTTACCTGATGCTTTCTTTGTATCCTCTACAGCATTATGTGTTTCAATCGCAGCGTCACTGACTTTTGATATGCTAGCCATTGCATCTGAGCTGTGACCTGATGTTTTTATGATATTCTTGGCAATTTCATGTGTTGCACTGCTCTGTTCTTCTAATGCTGCAGCAATAGTTGTGCCTGCAATATTAAGATTACAGAGTTTCTCACCAATCTGATTTACACTTGTGACAGTATTTTTTGCAGCGCCCTGAATGGCAGAGATTTGTGAAAAAATGTCGCCTGTTCCACGCGTGGTCTGTGTTGCAAGATTTTTAACTTCAGAAGCAACAACTGCAAAACCGCGTCCAGCATCTCCAGCTCTTGCAGCCTCAATTGTAGCATTGAGAGCAAGTAAATCTGTCTGATTTGCAATATCTGTTATCAAGCCAATAATCTGACCAATCTTTTCAGCCGATTTTGTAAGAGCTTTGGTTTCTTCATCTGCATTATTGGCACTTAGCGCCGCATCTGAAATAACGCTTGTTGTGTTCAATACACGACTGCTTAAATCATTCATTGAAAGGGTTAGTCTCTCTATTGTTCTTGCCATAAGATCTATCTGTGACGCTGCCAAGCTGGAGGCGCGTTCTGCTTCATTCAGGCCATGAACAGTTTGATTTGCGGCAGAGTTTAAGACTTTTGTAGCTTCTTCCACGGAATTTATAGACAGCATGATGATATCAAAAATCTGCTGAATTTGAGCTTCAAACACCAGAATATAATTTTCAATTTTAGATTGACGTTTTTCTCTGGCGCCAAGGCTCGTTTGCTTTTCGTCTTCCAGGCGTAAGTTATCCACCATGTTCTGCTGAAATACCTTTAGAGATCTTGCAATCTGCCCAAATTCATCGGCTTTTTCTGTATAAGGAATGTTTACAGAAGTATTATTTTTTGCAAGGTCAGTAATTGTTGACGTTAGAGTCATCAACCCACCAGAAATTGATTTTTGTACAAATAGCATGATGGCTGTCACTATTGATACACCTGCAATGATTATCAAGCTCAGCATGAGCAGCTGTTTGTAGGATTTGTTCAATCTATTGGTTGCAATAATAGCAGTTTCTTCAATTGCAGCCGCCTTTATAGCTAAAAGTGAAGCCATTGCAGGATCAGAAATCTCTCTCCAGCCTGACACGTTCATGAAGTAGGGTTTACCTTCAAGAGAAGACTTTATAATGCCGAGCCTTGCCAGGTTGTAGTCTTCAAAGTGCAGCTTTTTTGCTTTTTCCAGGACATCAACGAAGTAGTTATCAAATGTGGCAGATACAGTATTCACGTTACTCCAGAGAAGTTCAATCTTGGCTTCATAACCTGCTATTTCTTGCAGTTGAAGCTGTGTAAGTGGTTGATTTGTTGCGATAGCGACCTCCAGGATTGCACGTTCGCGTCCAGAGGCCTCCCGCAAGTCAAAGCCACTCTGCTTCATGTCTATCAAATCTCCGATGCGGCCATCCTCCAAGCTTATATCGCGACCAAAAGATCCCCAGAGTGACTCTGTGGCAACAATAATTTCGGTGACACCAGGATACCATTTTTTTGCAATATCTAGATTGCGCTGTGATTTTGGAAGCCTGGCTGTGGCAATTGCTTTTTCCCGAAATGCTTCAAATCCTTCAACAATTTTCAAAAAATTTGTCAGCTGCTCTTTTTTCTTGGCTCTGATTTCGGGTGTAAGTTCAGCGATAAATTTTTCAATATTTGTGTTGGCTTTAAACTGAAGAGCTATGATGTTGCTTTCTTTATCAGCGCTTATGATGGCCTCTGAATTTAAAGCTGTATTTAAGTAGCCACGTTCGCTCTGAATGTTTTCAGCGTACGACATCAACAAATCAGTTATGTAATTTATTTTGTTTATCTTGATTGACTGTACGTAGGTCAAATAGACATTGTAAGTCACTATGCCCCAGCCCAGTAAAGCAAAAACACACAATACGCTCAATGAGACAAAGCATTTCTGGGCAATCCCAAACTTTGATTGATTTAACGTATTTTTCATAAATTGATTTCTCATGTAATCGAGTTGATTCAAGTACACATAAAAACCACAAAATATTAACTAAGTTGTTAAGATATAAAGTTTGTTTCAAAACGAAATCACGTTTCAGCTTTATTTAAAAAATCAATCCTCTTTGCCTTCGCATTAAACCTCCATTAGTCATATGCGATTAATGTAGCAGAGACTTCGCACATCACCTGTTGGCGTATCGGTGTGCGGTCAGGAGGGGCGTAAGCCCATAGTTACATGTCTGTTGCGTTTTATGTGTCTCGTTCTGTCAGCTATCGCTCGAATTCAAGCAAATGTAGGATAAAAGCATTTTTGCTTAGCACTGTTCTTGCTCTTATGCCGTTGGATCATGCTTTTGCATACACCAAAGGATCAGTTTCTGGCGCAGAGCTAACCGGTTTTGGGCGTCTAGTTTTTAATTTTGACAAGGCAGTACGTGCAAAGGCAAGATCCAGCAACGGGGTTATGGTGCTGGAGTTTGACCAGGCCATTGACCTTGACATTGAAAAGCTTGCAGCCCAGGCACCTGGCTACATTTCCATCTCGCGGCGAGACCCTGATGGAAAGGCATTGCGCTTTGCACTTGTAAAATCTTTAAGGGCAGATCTCAAAGAGGCAGGAGAAAAACTATACCTGGATTTACTGCCAGAAGACTGGAAGGGACAACCCCCTGGTTTGCCAGCCGAGATAGTGCAGGATTTGGCAAGGCGAGCCATAAATGCTGAAGACTTAAACCGTAAAGCGCAGCATCAAAAAGAGCTTGAGGTTGCAAGGCCCTTGAAAGTGCGTGTTGGAACAGGTCCAACATTTTATCGAATAATATTCCAAATGCCAGTTGTTTCCCAAGTAGACTACAAAAAAGAAGGGGATACGGTTACATTATTTTTTGATGGGGCGTATCAGCTGGATGCTGCTGCTGTAAAAGCTATCCTTCCAAATGAGATAAAAGCCTTTGAAGCAAAAGCTGGCTCAGCGACGCTCAAACTGTCCATGAATATACCAAATAATGATTTGGTAAGAGGGTTTCGTGAAGATGACAGCTTTGTCATAGACATACCTATAGCACCAGGCAAGCTAAAGCCTCAGGCCAAAAGCATAAACACAAGCGCAATTTCTGAAACAGGTGAAAAGCCACCTGCTGATACTATCATGCAGCAGGCCGAGGCTGCCAAAGTCAAAGCTCTTAACTCCAAGGCAGAGTCAGCAAGAGCTGTTGCTCTACCAGGGAAACTTCAGGCGCCAGGTCAAAATACAGGATTTATGCTTGCCAATGAAATGGCAACAGACATTGGTGCTGGCAAGTTTTCATATGCTAAGACATCTGATGGCGCACGTATCAAAGTTGTATTCAATTCCCGCCCGCCTGCTGCGGTTTTTACAAGGGGTGATCTTGTCTGGATGGTTTTTGAAACTGGTAAATCACTTGAGGGACCTGAACTTCCATCCGAATTAAAGCCATTAATTGTATCTTCGGAAGTGGATGGGGTAGGCGGGGCTGCCATATTGCGTCTTCAAATGAATAAAATTCAGGTTGTAAGTGTTGCACAAGAAGACAAAGGCTGGAGCATCACTCTTGGTGATAGCACCCAAGCGCCGATAGAGCCCCTTGTTTTAAAACGTGACGTAAGTAACGAGGGACGTACTGTTTTAACATCCAAATTAATAGATGCAGGTAAAGTTATCTGGTTGGACAATCGTGATACTGGCGAACATTTTGCCGTCGTAACCAGTCGTGGGATGCCCCAGGCATTGTCTAAAACACAAAGTTTTGTTGAGGTAAAAGCTCTTGCAACTGCACATGGCTTGGTGTTTGAGCCAGTTGCAGACGATATAATGGTTCGCACAGGGCTTGATGAAGTCATAGTTAGTCGTGATCAAGGGCTTACACTTTCACTTGGCGTTCAAAACTCAGGTTCTTCTACGCAGGATGGCAGAAAAAATGAGCTGCTGCTTGATATTAGTGCCTGGAAAGATGCAGGTAAGGGCGTTACACGTGAACGTGAGCGCGATTTATTACGAAGTGCCGCAGAATCGCCGCAACGTGACAGGACGGACGCAAGACTTGCCTTGGCAAAATTTTATCTAGCCAATACTATGGCAACAGATAGCTTGGGTGTATTGGGAACTATTGAAAAAGAAGATCCTTCGGCCGCATCAACAAAAGCAGTTCGCCTTTTGAAAGCCGTTTCAAATGTATTATCCCAGCATCCTGCACAGGCACTGAAGATACTTGATGAGCCTAGCCTTCAATTGGAAGGTGAATCAATTTTATGGCGTGCTTTTATTGATGCCCAAGGAAAGCGCTGGACATCAGCACTCGTTGGTTTTCGTCAGTCTATAGATGTTATAGAACGCTATCCTGAAGCCCTTTACGCAGTTTTTTTGCCCCTTATGATTGATGCAGCACTTGAGGCTCGTGAACTTAATTTTGCTTCCCAACAGCTTGATAAGCTTGAGCGCATGAGTCCAGTTTACCGCGAACCTGCTGTCATTTCTTTTTATCGTGGGCGGATAGCTGAGGAATCAGGTCGGGTAGACGATGCATTGACACAATATGCATCAGCCAAGCTGGCAAAAAACCGTGAAACCGAAGCAAAAGCAAGATTGTTTCATGCAGTTTTGGGATTTAATGAAAAGCGTGTTGAGCCTTTAAAAGCTGAAGCTGAGCTGGAAACCGTTGGGGTGATATGGCGCCGTGATGAAGTAGAATTGCGTGCGCTTGCAAAACTTGGCGAAATTTATTCTGACACAAACCGCTGGAGAGAAGCTTTTGCGGCGGCGCGTCGTGCAGAGGAAATATTACCAGATAATCCTCTTACCCGCAAATTCGAAGATGAAATGGGTATGAGGTTTGAGAAGCTATTTCTTGATGGTAAATCAGATGAGCTTGATAAAGTTCAGGCGCTTGCCTTGTTCTATGACTTTAGAAACTACACACCACCGGGGCGTAAGGGCGATGAAATTGTTCGTCGTCTGGCAGACAGGCTTGCAGAGCTTGACCTGTTGGATCAAGCAAGTGAACTTTTACAATACCAAATGGAGAACCGTTTGGGCGGGGTGGCAAAAGCAAGTGTTGCAGCGCGCGCAGCAGTTATGTTTCTTCAAAATCATAAACCAGCTGAAGCACTTGCTACACTTCGCAATTCACGCCTTGCAACCTTGCCAGATGATCTGCGCCGTGCAAGAGCGCTACTGGAAGCCCGTGCTCTTTCAGAGTTATCGCGTACAGATTTGGCAGTAGAAATGATTGCAGCGCAATCAGGGTCAGATGTTGACCGTTTGCGCGCTGACATTTACTGGCAGGGTAAACGCTGGCGTGAAGCTGGTGAAGCTTTTGAGCTTGTGGCAGGTGATGCATGGCAAGGGACAGAAGCATTGAATGCCAAGCAGCGTACAGATATTCTTCGCTCTGGGATTGCTTATGTTTTGGGTAGTGATCGACTTGGCCTTGATCGCTTAAGATCCAAGTTCTCAACACGCATGGCTGATACGAGTGATTCGCAGGTCTTCACTCTGATTACTGCTGAATCTGGAGCCAGGGCGAGGGAGTTTAAAGAACTTGCCCGTACGGTAGTTGCCAGTGATACGCTTTCATCATTCCTTGACAGCTACCGTCAGCGTTATCCAGAAACTGCTGGATCAAAGTCTAGTAAGTCATTGATTCCTAAACAAGAAAACCCTGAACAGCAAGCTCGTCCAAGACAAGCAGCAGATGCTCAAAAAGAGGCAAATGCAGGATAAAAAAAATATTTCATTTTTTTTCAATCTTGTAAGGCTGGTGTAAGGTTGAGATGTTTAATATTCTTGCAGCTGCGATAAAAATCTGCAGATTATAAAATTTTGCGCACATATTTGCTGGGTTTATAATTCAGTTGAATAATCCGTATGTTCTGGGAGGGGCGGGATTATGGTTGACGGTTTAGCGGGCGCGTTGCCCCTGAAACAGCATGGGTATGTGGCGCAGGCTTCACATTCAGATGTAAAAATTAAAGACTTCAAAAATAAAATCAACAGCATCAAAACTGACGGCAGCTCTTCAAACAAAACAGATGCAAGCAAGGTTAAGCTGTCCACCAGGTCAGTAAAAAACAAAGACAATATTGACATCCCACTAAACGGTGGAAACTTTACAGCTTACGTTCAAAGCGAGCTTGTGAACGGCAAAAATACACGCGGTTACACGTGGGCTTTCGTTGGTAAAAATAAATTTGGTGAAAAATATTCCGCAACTGGTTGGGTTGCTTTTCAGGGCTCTTTTTCTGAATCCAATGCATTGCCAGCCACCTTTGTTGGAAAACAGCTGGCGGAGGCTAAAAGCAGCTCTGAAAGAAATTCTCTTAATTCAAACAATAAGACGGGTGCAGTTGCTGCAAATGTGAAAGCAAAATCAAAAGCGCCTTTAGTTCTTCTTTATTCCCAACCAAAAATCGTTCTTTCTTCAAATGCTTATGTTAATTATCCTGCCTCCAATCTAGGTGGTTTGGTTACGGGTAACAGTCAAAATCAAATCATAGCTACAAAAACCTCAAAAAATGACGAAAATCCTAATCCAGTTATTAATTTTGCAGGAAAAGTTTTAAGAAAAATTTGGGAGGAGGGCAAAAAAACTATGCCTTCTGATATCATGCAAGCTACGAAAGCTCCCAATTTTGGACTGCCAAGTTCAACGAGTGCAGTGACTGGCATTGAAATGAGCAGCAAGGAAAAGGACATAATCAATAAACCTGCTTCTGGCAATGATCTTGGATCAATCAGTTCAGATGCAAAACCTGGAGAGGTGAAAACATTTTCCAGACTAAGACAGAATATTGACAAAAATGGTAAAATTACCTCTTATTCTCTTGTAAGTCAGCTCAGAGTTAAGGATAATAAACTTATTTCAGGAAGATATAATGAGCTTGTTTTAAAAGATTATTCTGGAAGTATTATCAAAAGCTTAAAACCGGCAAAAGATCGGGCAAAAGCTTTTCTTAATTCAGGCTCGGATATGCTTACGCCTGATCAAACAGCTTATTCAGAAGACTACAAAATCAGACGCAGCATCTCCATGGCAGGGCTGCCAAAGAAAACTGAATTAAAGTCTGCTCTTGTTGAGCTTTATGACCCCACAAGGCCTGATAAACCTAATAAACCTAAACTTTTAAGGCCAACCCAAGCAAACCAAGCTGCACCCGGTGATAAAAGAACAAAGTTTTTTTACAGTTCACACACTGAAACTGCTGATCAGACCTGCCGCGCGAATGCCATGCTGGTGCCTAATGTCGTTATACAGGCGCCATTCATAGGCAGGTATGGTAAAACTGATATCACAAAGATACCTACAATACCAAATGTTGATGGAAACAGATATAGTCAGGTAACTAAAGCAGTTACAGTCCAGCCTGCGACCTTGTTTTTCCCTATCACGTGTCCTGCCAACAAAGTTCCGGGTTTGGGAAGCTTGGCCAATGCAACACAAACTTCAGATGTCAAATCTCTTGTGCATGGTACTTCTCACAGGGCAGGTTTTTATCCTAATTCCAGGGAGTTCAACAAATCAACACTGGATAGCTCAACTATTTTCTCAAAAATCCCGTTTACAGGAGAAGTAAAGCTTAGAACTACAGATCTCGTTTCAATAAAGACTAATAGTTTTACTGATCAAAACCAGACATATGTCAACATTCCAAATGGTACCAGTATAGCTTCTGCCATAGCTGGGGGCAGTGTCAATGATCGGGTTATTGGTAAAAGAACAGAGATCCTTTTTCCTCTTATGGACGAAACATGGGTGGGGCAAGACAATATTAAATCGACTGAAACTAGTTATGCACCTTATAGCTGGGTACAAACACAAGTCAGTGCAGGCTTAGGGACAACTGCGGGATCCATAAAAGTAGGGTACCAAATTGAATATGGCGGTTATATCAAAAACTATGGAACACAATTAGCTCCTCGGGTGGGTATGGCCAAAAAAACTGTTACTGACTGGCATATTGTAGATGGTAAGGTCACTGAGGGTAGAGATGCCTGGAACAAACAGTTTGCAAAGATCCAAAAGAACACAGGCATTGTTTTTAAAAGCCAGTCCATCATTCCTGCTGAAGGTGACAACGCTGCTCCTGTCTTTTTAAGAACGCCAAACATAGCGCTTAATTTTGGGAACAAAACGCCTAATATCATTAGGCCTGTTGCTGGTGATAAGCAGCAAAGAACAATCAAAGATTCTACTTATTTCAGAACTGTAGGCAAAGCAAAAAATCCTGACAGCTTCTACGATTTTTTATCTGGTAAAAGACCTGATGCTATTTCTGCTGAGGCACTTGTTGCGTCATTCAGAGAATTATCGAAGCGATTTCCAGAGTATTCGGAATTCAAGGTTATAACTGTAGAAGCTCTAGTAAAACTAAATGCCAAGCGCATGGTTGAATTGATAGATCCTACTACGGGTGAAAAAGCCCAGGGATTTAAAATTGGTGACTGGATAAATACCGGGCTTTCAACAAGTCTTGGCGGTCCAGGTCTTTATGCAAATCAAGACAATCTTCCTAAAAAATAACATTATTTAAAAGTAGAGCCGATTAATATTATTGGGTTGCTTTTTAATGCTGTTTACAGCTGTTCCTTCATCTATCTGTAATAGTTGAGTAATTTAGTGCGTAAAAAATTCGATAACCAAAATAGGAGGCCACCTTGTCCGGTTTAAAAGCACTTAATAGTTCAAATAATAATGTTGTCACAAACTCAAAATCTTCTTTCCCCTCATTTATCTCCACGGATGACCCTTTGGGTGGAGACCCTAGTACTATTAAGCCTGGTGCTGCCAAGCCTGCTGCTACTAAGCCTAGTACTGCTAAGCCTGGTACTGCCAAGCCTGCTGCTCAGCCTGCTGCCTCTTCTGATTTCATCACCCAGGGTTTTGGGGCTTTAGGCCGTTTTGGCGCGCAGGTGGGTGAAAAAATTACCAGAAAAGTCACTCAAAAACTCACCGAGGTTAAAACCGTGGCACGTGCCACCAAGCAAAAACTGGA
>JANXWK010000005.1 GCA_025351165.1 Hyphomicrobiales bacterium
ACTGAGTACCCAGAAGTAACCCTGCGTGATGCAAAAGCATTGCGGGAGTGGAAGGCGTGTCAGGCATCGGTCGGAACATGATAATATTATCGCAAGAACAGCCGTCATGCGCGGGCTTGACCCGCGTATCCACGTCTTACAAAACAATAGTCAAAGACGTGGATGGACGGATCAAGTCCCTCCATGACGATGGTGGGCCAACACACAGCGTGCAATCCCAATGAAACCCTTCCCCTTCGGCCTTATCATCGCCGCCGCAACAACTTTCATAGATCAGGCTCAGAAGCTTTATTGCCTTAAAGTGCTTGGCATGGTGGAAGGGCAGCGCATTGCCATCACATCTTTTTTTGATATTTGGCTGGTGTGGAATCACGGTATTTCATATGGGCTGTTTCAGCAAAATACAGAGCTTGGCCGCTGGGGATTGGTTGCGTTTAAAATAATTGCCTCCATCGCTCTATTGGTTTGGCTGTGGCAGGCAGTAAACAAGCTGACAGCTATTGCCCTTGGCCTTATTATTGGCGGTGCAATTGGCAATGCAATAGACCGCGCAAGCTATGGCGCGGTGGCGGATTTCTTTCACCTTCACTATGGTGGCATAAGCTGGTATGTGTTTAACATTGCAGATTGCGCAATTGTTGTAGGTGTGATGGTTTTGCTGTACGAGGCTTGGATAGCACCAAACTCTGCTAAGAGTTCGTCTGCCACGGATTTGCCATGATTTTATGGCTTATGAGGCCTGCACATTTTTTGAGGGTAACATGCGTTTAAAAACAGCTTTTACTACAGTCGTTTTGTTCACCGCTTTTTTAGGGGTGTCTGCGCCAGCTAATGCCCAGATAGGCGAAATCATAGATGGCATAGGCTTTGGCAAGGAAAAAGACCCCATCGAATATCGTGAGCGTGCGCCCTTAGTTGTGCCCCCTTCTTACAAATTGCGTCCGCCAGAGGATAGATCACCAGCAGCCCGTATTACAAACTGGCCAAATGATCCGGACGTGGCAAAAAAGAAGGCCAAAGACGAAGATAACCGTCGACCACGTGCAACCTCTAATGAAACGGGTGGCCCAAAACTATCTGTTGATGAGCTGCGCGCAGGACGTGTTGCAGGTGCAGGTGCGCCTGTTAATGGACAGTTTGACCCGACCCGCCCAGATTCGCGTGGCTGGCTTAATCCAGACGTGGTGCGGTCTCAGGGGCAGGCCTTCAAGGGCGCCCAGGATCCAGATGTAAAGCCTGGTGAAGAGCCAAAACGCCGTTATCTGACGGATCCGCCAAAAGGTATACGCGCGGCGGCGGCTGGCGCGCCTGTGACTGCAACGCGTGACAGGTCTGGCCCCTCTCTAGATGAAGAATCAAGCCCTTATTCTTTCCTGCTGCCTAAAAAGCAGGATGAGTAAATTTCAGGATGATTAAATTCCATGAAGTGTTTCAATAAAAAACGCTTCATCACGTGTGGACATTTAAATCTATCTGTCCTGTTGAGTTAGAACCAGCTGACATCTGGAATAAATCTTCTTTTCAGAGAGTTTAAAGCATTTGGCCATAAATCTATTCTGATGATGGACGAAGCCTGCAAAACAGGATAAATTTGTTTGCAGGGTCACACCAAGAATTTTTTCAGAACTTTTACCTATCTGGATTTAGATACATGAGTCAAAATCAGCCAGTTTCCTCTACTACAGCAATTACAGATTATGAACTTGAAAATGGGTTGCAGATTGTGGTGATTGAAGATCATCGTACACCTGTAGCAACCCATATGGTATGGTATAAAAATGGTTCCGCTGATGACCCCCAAGGCAAGTCTGGCATCGCTCATTTTCTTGAACACCTTATGTTTAAAGGCACTAAAACACACCCAAAGGGTGAGTTTTCCAATATAGTTGCAGAGCTTGGTGGTCAGGAAAACGCTTTTACCTCTGTTGACTACACAGCTTACTATCAGCGCATAGCCAAAGAGCATCTTGGCACCATGATGAGCTTTGAGGCAGACCGCATGATTAATCTTATCCTCAGCGAGGAAGATGTAAATCCAGAGCGTGAAGTTGTACTGGAAGAGCGCCTTATGCGCACTGATAGTGATCCTGGAGCGCAGCTGCAGGAAAGTATTGCTGCTACTTTATTTACGCATCACCCTTATGGAACGCCAATCATTGGTTGGGAGCACGAAATCAGGGATCTGAACCGCGAGGACGCGCTGGATTACTATACACGCTTCTACACACCAGAAAATGCCATTCTCATTGTGGCAGGTGATGTATCTCCAGAAGATGTAAAGCGTTTGGCGCAGGAAACATATGGAAAAATTCCACGACACAACCTTGCGCCTCAACGTGTGCGTACACTGGAACCAGCTCCACGCACCGCAAGGCGTGTAAGTATGACAGATGAAAAAGTCGAGCAGCCCGTTTTTCAGCAGGCTTTCCTTGTGCCAACTTACCGTATAGCCAAAGGTAATGATGCAGAAGCGCTGGATGTCCTCTGCCAGCTTTTAGGTGGCAGTTCGGTCAGTCGTCTTTATAAAACACTGGTTATTGAAAAAGAAATGGCAACGAATGTCGGCTGTTGGTACATGAGTACGGCGCTGGACCAGGCGCAGTTCATGCTTTACGGCGTGCCGCGTGAAGGGATTACCCTTGAGGCGCTGGAGCAGGCAAGCAACGCTGTTATATCAGAGCTTGCATCAAATCTTGTCCCTGAAGCTGAGCTGGAGCGTGCAAAAACTAGACTGATGGCAGATGTCATCTATGCACAGGACAACCAGACGTCTCTTGCCCGTATTTACGGCACAACCTTGGCAACAGGATCAAGCATTGAAAGCGTGGCTCAATGGCCTCAAATGATTGAGGCTGTTACATCCGAAGATGTGCGAAGGGTTGCTGCAAAATATCTTAACCCACAGATTGCAGTAACGGGTCATCTTCTAAAAGCTGCCTGATTATCAAATTCTACGAAAGTATATTATGTCATCCAATTTTACACCCTCATCTCATGCAGATGCCAGCGTTAAGCCTTCAAATCGTGTACAGAGCATAGTTTCTGCCAAAGGCATAGAAGTCTGGCTTGTAGAAGATTACACAGTGCCACTTCTAGCGCTTGAATTTTCGTTTCAAGGCGGCGCGGCGCAGGATGAGCCAGAAAAAGCTGGAACAAGTAATTTGCTTTCTGGCCTGCTGGATGAGGGCGCAGGCCCCTATGACAGCGATGCTTTTCAGTCGCGTGTTGAAGATCTGGCGCTTGATCTGTCATTCAATTGTGGGGCAGATTTCTTTGGCGGTACAATGCGCACGCTAATCAAGCATCGTGATGCCGCGTTTGACATGCTCAGGCTTGCCTTGAATGAAGCCCTTATAAACCAAAATTCAATTGACCGTGTAAAGGCCCAGATTATTTCTGGCCTCAAGCACGAAGAAAAAGATCCAAACTCCATGGCCGCCAAGGCATGGCGACAAATTAGTTTTCAAGGCCACGTTTATGGCAGGCCAGTACGTGGAAACTATGAAACTGTAGACACAATTACCCGTGAAGATATCTTACTCTTTCAATCCAGGATTTTTGCGCGGTCCAACTTAAAAGTAGCTGTTGTAGGCGCTATCAATGCCAGCGATCTTCTTAGGCTTATTGATACAACATTTGGAAACCTTGCGGAAAAAGCGCAGTTGATCAATGTGCCTTTTATTGCTCCAGCGGGACAAGGAACGACCAAAATCATTCCTCTTGATGTGCCGCAATCCGTTATACAGTTTGGATCAGCTGGGCCTTTGCGCAACAGTCCTGATTTTATGTCAGCAAGTGTAATCAACCACATTTTAGGCGGCGGCGTTTTCTCAGCGCGCCTGTTTAAAGAAGTGCGCGAAAAACGTGGCCTTGCTTACTCGGTTTATTCAAGCTTGAACTGTTATCGTTCAGCTGGAGTCTTTGTTGGTGCAACTGCAACTAAAAACGAGCGCGCCCGAGAATCACTGGATGTCATTCAGGAGCAGATTGCGGATCTAGCACAAAATGGCCCAACCAGCGAGGAACTGATAAATGCCAAAAAATATTTGACTGGTTCCTACGCTCTGCGCTTTGACACATCCTCCAAAATTGCAGGACAGCTTGTGCAGATTCAAAATGAGGATCTTGGCATAGATTATATTGATCGCCGTAATAGCGAGGTTGAGGCTGTAACCCCTGAACAGGCTAAAAACGCAGCTTTTGAACTGCTAGGAAGCGGTAAGCTGCTTGTAACAGTTGTGGGACAACCTGAAGGGTTTTAGCCATATCTGCATTGCCTCGCATTAACTGGATCGACTATGCAAAAGGCATATGCATTGTGATGGTTGTCATGATGCATTCAACGCTGGGTGTTGGTGAAATATTAAAGGGCGAGGGCTGGCTGCATTGGGTTGTTGCATGGGCACGTCCCTTCAGAATGCCAGACTTTTTTTTAATCGCTGGACTTTTTCTCTCGCGCAGCATCTTGCATAGCTGGCCACGATACATTGATCGGAAGCTTGTTCATTTTTTATATTTTTATGTCCTCTGGATGCTCATACAGCTTGTTATGAAGCAGGGACATCTGATATTTGCGGAGCCTGCTGTTTTTCTCAAAGAGCTTTGCCTTGCTTTTCTTGAGCCTTATGCAACGCTTTGGTTCATTTATATTTTACCCATTATGTTTGTGGTTGTGAAATCAATATCAAATCTGCCAAAATGGACAGTTTTATCAGTTGCAGCTCTTGCAGAAACATTTTGCCGCATATTCTATTGGCATACAGGCTGGATAATTCTTGATGAATTTCCAATAAGGTTTGTCTATTTTTATGCGGGCTATGCTTTTGCCCCTCTGGTGTTTGGCTGGGTCGACTGGGTTCAGAAAAACCAGCTCCGCTCTGTTGCCCTCCTGGTGCTGTGGAGTTTGGTAAATGGAGCAGCAATAATTATACCCGCCTCTGTTTTACCCTTGGGAATGGTACCTGCGCATATGTTGGCATCCCAAACGTCTGAATTTGGTTCTTTAGCTTTTTATCCAGGGTTTAGTCTGTTTTTTGGAACTGCAGGGATATTGGCTGTTCTTGCTTTAGCCGGGTTGCTTGCGCAAAAAAATTATTTTGAAATACTCAGATATACGGGATCTCATTCTCTTGTCGTTTACCTGTCCTTTTTTATACCAATGGCTTTCACCAGAATTATGCTGATAAGGTCAGGGTTTACTAATGTTACACTGGTTTCGTTTCTTGTAACACTTGCCGCCATAGGTGTACCCCTTGTCTTCTACAGGGCAATTTGTGATAACAAACTAAACATGAAGAAACTAAAATTTTTGTACGAACGCCCGTCCAAGTTACGCTTTGCATAGGAAAACCTCATAATTCCTTGCGTAAGGTAGGTGGTTGTGTCACCAGTAACTTCATTTTAATCAGGAGTTTTTCATGTCCCTTATCGCAGATCAGATCGTTGATCGTCGTATTTTGAGTAGGCGTGTTTCTTTCTGGCGTATAGTAAGCATACTCATGGCAATTGCTCTTGTTGCAGGAGTGGGCATTCTGGCAGGTGGTGGTTTACAGACTGATCACGTTAGGCCACATATTGCACGCGTCAGCATTGCAGGTCTGATCACAGGAGATACCGCAACACTCAATCTGCTGGAATCTGTACAAAAATCATCAACTGTACAAGGTGTAATTCTTTCAATTGAAAGTCCTGGTGGTACTGTTTCTGGTTCAGAAGAACTTTATGAAGGTATAAGGCGCCTATCCGCAGTTAAGCCAGTTGTTGCAGTTGTGGGGAACACAGCCGCTTCAGGCGCTTATATTGCAGCCATTGGAGCTGATCACATTGTCTCACGCGGTGGTGCAATCGTTGGATCAATTGGTGTCATTGCCCAGATTCCAAATGCAACCAAACTATTGTCAAATATTGGCATTGAAATGGAAACAGTTCGTTCATCTCCTCTCAAAGCATCTCCAAGTGGCCTTGAACCGACACCACCAGAAGCACGAAGGGCGTTGGAGGCCACTATTCTTGACAGTTTTTCATGGTTCAAGGGGCTTGTGAAAGAGCGTCGTAATTTATCAGATGATCAGCTTAAAGTTGTGGCAGACGGGCGCGTATTTACAGGGCGTCAAGCTCTTCCGCTTAAATTGGTGGACGAATTGGGTGGCGAGATGGAGGCCAAAAGATGGCTTCAAAGGGAAAAAAAATTGCCTGAAAATTTGAATATAGAAGATTGGAAGAGGTCGGATTCTTCAAAGTCATTCAATTTTTTAAGGAATTTGGCAAAACTGTCTCAGGCGAGTGGCCTTGAGTCCCTGTCTAAAGTCTTGAGTGTAATATCTGGAAATATTGAGCAGAATCAGCAGACGGGTCTAATGGTCGTGTGGTCTCCTGCAGGTGAAACCAGCTCAAAATAAATCTTTTTCAACATTTTTATTCAAAACTTGTTTAAACTATGTAATTTATCCAAAATTTACTTAGTTTAAATTGATTATACGCATAATTTTTGTATGGTCCGACTTACACTCTTTTGAGCACCAAGGCGAAAAGGCATATAAAAATGATAAAGTCAGAATTAGTGCTCAAAATAGCCGAGCAAAATCCGCATCTCTATCAGCGCGATGTTGAAAATATTGTAAATTCAATTCTCAATGAAATTACATCAGCACTTGCCAATGGTGACCGTGTTGAGTTACGCGGGTTTGGGGCATTTTCTACAAAAAAACGCGAACCTCGTATCGGGCGCAACCCACGTACTGGTGAACAGGTTGATATTACAGGCAAAGTCGTTCCATCCTTCAAACAGAGTAAGGATATGAAAGCCCGCTTAAATATGGAACCTGAAAAAGTTCAGAAAAAAACGCCTTCCAAAGAACGGGCTAAATCTGCGTAAGGAATAGATCATGCGCAGGATTCTAAAGCTTATACTGATAATACCAATTGCAGTTTGCATTTTGGTCATCGCCATATCAAACCGATCCCCAATCACGCTGTCCCTGGATCCTTTGTCAGCGAGCGATCCTTTTTTTTCACTTAAAGCGCCATTATTTGTGTTTTTATTTTTGTCCTTGATGCTGGGCCTGTTGATTGGAGGTTTTTCAGTGTGGATGGCGCAAGGCATTCACAGAAAAGCAGCCAAAAAATTAAATAGGGAAGTTTCAAGTTTGCACAGGGAAACCTCACAACTTAAATCTGAAATTTATCAGGCTAAATCGGCTGATACATCAATGTCCACACATGTTTCTTGAGCCTTTAAATATGAGTATGAGTATCTAATGCCAGTTCTTATTAAGATATGCGGATTGAACACACTCCATAGCCTGCAAGCAAGCCTGAAAGCAGGCGCTGACATGATAGGATTGGTGTTTCACCCTAAAAGTCCACGTTTTATACCAGTGAACGTAGCGGCTGATCTGGCCGATGAAGCTAGGGGCAGGGCCAAAATTATTGCCTTGATCTGTGATGCGGATGATAAAACCATCCAGCAGATTGACGATATGGTGGAGCCTGATTTTTACCAGTTACATGGCAAGGAAACGCCGGCCCGCATCAGTGAAATAAAAGCCAAATTCAAGCGTCCTGTCGTTAAGGCCATTGGCGTTTCAACTGCGGATGATCTGGCGGCTGTCTCGCAATATATGTCTGTTTGTGATCATATTCTACTTGATGCAAAACCACCAGCTGGCGCTGCTTATCCTGGTGGGCATGGCCTGGCATTTAATTTGAGCATTCTTGAAAAACTTGACCCTAAACAGGCTTTCATTCTTTCAGGCGGCTTAACACCACAGACGGTTGCAGCAGCAATCAAAACTGTTCGTGGAATGGGACGTAATATTATTGGAGTTGATGTCTCCTCTGGCGTTGAGGGCGCAAAGCAGGGTCAAAAAAGCCTTGAAAAAATTGATGCATTCATCAAGGCTGCACGTAAAGCGGGTTAAAGCCTGCCTTAAAAGAGTTGTTTTTCAAAATTATGATTATTTTGCAAAACCTTTTGGTGCTGCACTCACGCTGTTCGCCCGACCCAGATTTATCTGAAATACAGCTAAGGCACGATCATTTGTGCCATCGCTTCTGAAACGAAACACGCCATCCTGTCCTGAAAAGCCAGATGCATTAGTTAGCACATTTTCCTGGAACCGGTTTGCGCCTTGTGTTTTGGTAAGAGCTGCGACCAATGCTGTTGCATCAAACGCAAGTGTCGCAATACGTACTGGATTTTGACCAAACTTAGCTTTGTAACGTTGGGCAAAACTGTTAAAGCCTGTTGTTTCTGGAGCTGGAAACACAGCTCCCTGAAGCTGGGGAATTTTGAAAACAGTTGGCTGGTTCCAGACGCTTGTGCCAAGAACTGTCACTTTGCTCAAATCAATACCTGCACTGGAAAGGGCTTGGGCAACGGAGGGCAGATTAGCAGCATCCTCAGGAATAAAAAGGGCATCTGCGCCTGAAATACCTGTTTTGATGCGTTGGGCAGCGCTCGTGACCGCAGACCCGTTATAACGCTCTGTTGCAACAATACGCCCACCAGCCTGTCTGACTTTTTGTTCAAAATTCTGCACGGCGATATTGCCATATGCGCTGTCTGGCGCAAGCACTGCAAAAGATTTCCTGCCCTTTTCCGTAGCATAGCCAACAATCCGCTCAACATCAGCCTGTGGTGTGAAGCTAAGGAGATACACACCTCGTGTTGCAACAGCCTCATCAGATGAAAACGCAATCATGCTTTTGCCTGCACTTTGCGCAACACGGCTGGCAGACTGGACGGAACTGGCAAAAAGAGGCCCGATTATAAGCTCAGCACCCTCAGATATTGCCTGTTTGGTCGCTGCTGCTGCGCCCTCGCCTGTACCAAGATCATCTTTGACCAACAACGTAACATCCTGACTTTGAAATTCACTTAAAGCCAACTCAGCGGAATTGCGCAGGGCTGTTGCTGCCACTGCACCATTGGGAGAGCTTAGAGGCAGGATAAGCCCAACCTTGACATGGCCGGTTCCAATTGTTGCACCGCTGACAGGGGCAGTATTTGCAGGAGCCTGTGTTGCAATAACAGCTGGTGGGGCTGGATTAAGTGTATCAAGTCCTGCAAGTCCACTGCAAGACGACAGCACAATGCCTGAACATACGATACCAAAAACATTGAGTGGTTTGCGAATGGAAAATTGCATGATTAGGCTTGCCCCTTTAAATTTTAGCTGATGCCTTGAAATATGCTACAGCTTCGAAAATCTAGTTGAACAATGATTCTCGTATTTAATAAAATTTATCAACTGCTAACCATGCTTATGCGCATAAATTATCGTGCAGGGGTTGGAAACACAAGTCATGAATGCCCATCCATGAATACCCATGCAACAAAAACGTTTAGCCTGTTTGGGCATATACACTCTGCTCCAAGCCTTTCATCAGGGCTATACATAGTAGCAACACCCATTGGCAATTTAGGGGATATAAGCATTCGTGCATTGGCAACCCTTGCCGCCAGCGACATGATTTTAGTGGAGGACAAGCGCGTATCCAAGGGCCTGATGACCCATTACGGTATAAAAACTAAAATGGTAAGTTATCATGAGCATAACGCCGAAGCTATGCGCCCCGAAATTATGGAAAAGCTGAAAGCTGGCCAGGTAATTGCCCAGATCTCGGATGCAGGTACGCCTTTAATCTCTGACCCAGGGTTTAAACTGGTAGAAGCTGCATTGGAAATAGGTCAAACTATTGTGCCAGTTCCAGGCGCATCTGCAATTTTAACAGCCTTGGTTGGAGCAGGTTTGCCAACCGACAAGTTTTATTTTGAAGGGTTTTTACCAAATAAATCTTCCGAGCGACGCCGAAGACTGCGAGAGCTTGAAACCGTTCCAGGCACATTGGTGTTTTTTGAAGCCCCCCATCGTGTGCAGGAATCCTTGAATGATCTACTGGCAATTTTGGGAAACCGCCCAGCTGCCGCCGCACGTGAATTAACTAAAAAATTTGAGGAAATACGTCGTGGATCCTTGAGCGAGCTAGCACAAATCTACGCAGAAGGTGCAGAAATGCGCGGTGAATTTGTACTGCTTGTTGGCGCGCCCATAAGTGTCAATGAAGCATTGTCTGATGCTGATATTGACACTAAGCTGCAAGAAGCCATGAAACTCCATTCGGCAAAAGACGCCGCAGCCATAGTTGCAAGCGACCTTGGTCTGCCAAAACGGCAGGTTTATGCAAGAGCAATTCAATTCAAGAGCAATTCAGTTGAAGAGCAGTAGTGTTCAAGAGTAACTGGGCAGAGTAAAGCATGAAACCGACACCAAAAAACAAGATCCGTCAAAAATCAAGAGCCTTTGGTATGCGTGCCGAAAGCCTGGCAGCCCTTTTGCTCATATGTAAAGGCTATCGTATTCTAGCGCGTAATTATCTGCATGGCGGAGGTGAAATTGATTTGATTGTTCAGCGGGGGCGCATCATTGCTTTTGTTGAAGTCAAGGCAAGACCCACACAAGGTGCAGCCCTTATAGCCATAGATGATCGTAAACTGGAACGTATTGCAAAGGCCGCAAGAAGTTGGGTAAACCGTTCACGAGAGCCTCAAAATCTGGTTTTGCGCTTTGATGCGGTATTGGTGGCTCCTGGAACATTTCCGCGCCATATGCCAAACATTGCCGAATTACCCGATATTTATTAATTTAGAGGGAGACAATCATGACATTGAAAATTGCTGTGCAGATGGATCCGATCCAGAAAATCAACATTAAGGGTGATTCAACATTTGCCT
Organism: Hyphomicrobiales bacterium; assembly: GCA_025351165.1. Classification (GTDB taxonomy): domain Bacteria; phylum Pseudomonadota; class Alphaproteobacteria; order Rhizobiales; family Beijerinckiaceae; genus JAIELD01. The sequence goes on from JANXWK010000005.1 coordinate 10,736, forward strand.
TGATGCTGGAAGCGCAGGCGCGAGGCCATGAAATACTGTTCTATACGCCCGATAGCCTTGCTATGACAGGGGGCAGTATTTATGCTTCCATGCAGCCATGTGAACTGCGTGATGAAGTTGGTAACCACGTAACATTGAAAGAGGCTTCGCGCATCAATTTAACCGATGTTGATGTGATTTTACTGCGTCAAGACCCCCCTTTTGATATGGCATATATTACAACAACACATTTTTTAGAGCGGGTGCATCCAAAAACATTAGTGGTCAATAATCCAGCCCATGTGCGAAATGCTCCGGAAAAAGTATTTGTGACCGAGTTTGCGCACCTTATGCCACCGACCCTGATTACACGTGATCGTGCGGAAATTGAGGCCTTTCGCCGTCAAGAGGGCGATGTGGTGATGAAACCGCTTTACGGAAATGGTGGTGAAGCTATTTTCAAGGTCTCTGCCAAAGACCCAAACTTCAGTTCAATGTTTGAAATGTTCAGCAAAATGAGCCGAGAGCCGTGGGTCATCCAACGGTTTTTGCCTGAGGTGGCTTTAGGTGATAAACGCATAATTTTAATTGATGGCAAATTTGCGGGCGCAATCAACCGCGTGCCCAGCGAGGGAGAGATTCGTGCCAATATGGTGCGGGGCGGGGCGGCTGAAACAACGCAGCTCACAAAACGCGAACATGAAATATGTGAGGCGATAGGCCCAGCCTTGAAAGAACGTGGGCTGATTTTTGTAGGAATCGATGTGATTGCAGGCAATCTGACCGAAATTAATGTAACCAGTCCGACGGGCATAAGAGCCATTAAACATGCCGGTGGGCCAGATCTAGCGGTAATTTTTTGGGATTGCATAGAGGCAAAAGTTTAAAATGTCAGTAATTGCCACAAACCCTGCTGGCCTTGAACGGCGCAAATCTGAGCGCCCGCAAACTGTAAGCGTACCTTGGCCCTTATCGTTTGATCCTGTGTCAGAAGATACAGCACCAGCCGATATTCGCGCTGAAATTGTTAAACGTGCCAAGTCTTACCTAAAAGACCACCGTATTATTGCCCAGACCATTTTGCGCCAGAAGGGCGGCATCGCAGCTGCAAGCTATTTAAGCCAGGCGCAGGATGAGGTAATCCAGGCCTTGTTTGAGCAGGCAGTTTCTACCCACATACCCACCCCAACTGATAAAATATCCTTCATAGCCGTTGGTGGATATGGACGTGGCACTCTTGCCCCTGGTTCTGATGTCGATCTGCTAATTCTCTATCCAGTTCAAACACCTTGGTCGACAGCAGTTTCAGAAAGCCTGTTATATACATTATGGGATATTGGCCTGAAAGTTGGTCATGCGACACGCACAATTGATGAATGCATCAAGGCCGCCAAAGAGGATATGACCATTCGCACAGCTGTGCTGGAATCGCGGCTCATCTGTGGGCATGTTGGCTTTTTTGATAAATTCTGGGCACGGTTTAGTACTGAGGTCATGCCCAAAACAGGCGCGGAATTTGTTGAGGCAAAATTGCTTGAACGCGATGAGCGGGTAAAAAAGGCAGGATCATCCCGCTATCTGGTTGAGCCGAATGTAAAAGAGGGTAAAGGCGGTTTAAGGGACCTCAATACATTATTCTGGATTGCAAAATATGTGTATCGTGTACGCGCGGTGGATGAATTGGTGGAGGCTGGTTTATTTACTAAAAATGAGCTGATTGCCTTTAACCGCTGTGAGGAATTTTTATGGCGCGTGCGCTGCCATCTTCATTTCATTACAAACCGCCCGGAAGAACGCCTCACCTTTGAAATGCAGCGCTGCGTGGCTGAGCGCATGGGATATCACGACACAAAAGCGCTTTCAAAGGTTGAGCGCTTCATGAAACATTATTTTCTGGTGGCAAAGCAGGTTGGAGACCTAACTGCAATAGTGTGCGCCGCTATGGAAGAGCGTGAAGACAAGCCTCGTGCCATGCTGGATCGGTTCATGAGCCAACTCAAGCGCCGCCGACGTAAACTGAGTGGGGAAACTGATTTCGTAATTGAGGCTGGGCGGCTCACCTGTGCCAATGAAAATGTATTTGTTCAAAAACCGCTGAATTTAATCAGAATTTTTACTCTTGCAGATAGCCATGATCTAGCCATTCACCCAGATACAAACTACATGATTGCACGGTCGCTTAAATTGATTGATGCCAAATTGCGTCAGAATACGGAGGCTAACGCATTATTTTTAAGCATACTGACATCCGATCACAGCCCTGAAATTGTATTGCGCCGTATGCATGAAACAGGCGTTCTTGGCAGGTTTATACCAGAATTTGGCCATATAAATGCTATGATGCAGTTTTCCATGTATCATCATTATACCGTTGATGAGCATACACTCCGCGCTGTTGGCATTTTATCCGAGCTTGAGGGTGGCAGGCTCAAAGAGCAGCTTCCCGTGGCAACAGAAATTCTGCCCACATTGAGTGCCAGCAACAAGCGCGTGCTGCGTGCTGCTGTTTTCCTGCATGATATAGGCAAGGGACGGCCTGAAGATCATTCAATCATAGGGCGTGACATTGCTTTGCAAATCTGCCCTCGACTGGGACTGAATGTAATAGAGACCCAAACGATTGCCTGGCTGATTGAACACCATTTGGAAATGTCCAACATTTCACAGACAAGAGACGTGTCTGATCCAGCTACAATCAGAAGCTTTGCATCAAAAGTGCAGACGATGGAAAAACTGAAGCTGCTTTTATGCCTGACAGTCTGTGATATTCGTGCCGTTGGTCCAAATGTATGGAATGGCTGGAAAGGGCAGTTGCTGCGCTCGCTCTATTGGGAAACTGAGGTGGAATTAGCTGGTGGGCAGACAGTCATTGGGCGCGATGTACGTGTAAAAGCGGCTCAGGATGAACTGCATAATCATTTGCCTGAAATAGAAGAGGCAAAATATGCAGAATATGCAGCACAGCATTATCCAGCCTATTGGTTAAAAGTAGATATTGAACATCAGATCAACCATTTTAAACTCATACAAAAAGCAGAACTGTCCAATGAGAGATTTGCCACAACGACGGCAACAGATGCTTTTGGCGGCATCACAGAACTGACAGTCTATGCAATTGACCACCCAAGACTACTGGCAGTGATAACAGGGGCCTGTGCAGCAGCTGGTGCTAATATTGTTGGCGCACAGATTTTTACGACAGCGCATGGCAGGGCATTGGATATAATTGCCATTTCGCGCGCTTTTGAGCGAGATGAGGACGAGCTGCGCCGTGCTGAGCGTGTTGCTGCCCACATCATAAAAGCGCTGACGGGTGAAATTCAGCTTCCTGACGTTATTGCCACCAGAACAGCGCAGGCAACGCATACAAAAGCGTTTGCCATTGCTTCACATGTTATGCTGGATAACACCCTGTCGGACAAATTCACCGTGATTGAGGTAACGGGCCTTGATCGGCCAGGTTTACTATACGAGCTGACCTCGGCACTGGGTAAGTTAAGCCTGAATATTGCGTCTGCACGTATTGTGACCTATGGCGAAAAAGCGGTTGATGTTTTTTATATCAGTGATCTTACAGGGGGTAAAATTCTCAATAATAGCCGTCAAACTGCCGTCAAACGCAGGATTCTTGATGCTTTGGAACCAGATATTTCTGCTAATATAATTTAAGCGTCATAGATAGGCCTTGATTTTTATGGCAAATCCACCGATATGAAACGCATGAACTTTATTCAGATATTAGGGTAAAAGCGACACATGACCGATTCAAAAAACAGCGCCCGCAAGGTATCACCAGTCACCGAAGCTGAAATTGAGGCAACACTTGCACCTCAGGCCAGTGCTGATAATGATGTAAATGCGCAGCCGGAAATTGATGCAATTGCTGTGCTTGAGTCAGAAAAACTTGACCTTAAAGACAAGCTTTTACGCACACTTGCTGATATGGAGAATCTTCGCCGCCGTACAGCGCGGGAAGTTGAAGATGCAAGAAGCTATGGGGCCACTAAATTTGCATCAGATATGGTAAATGTGGTCGATAATCTGCAGCGCGCACTTTCAAGCATTCCATCGGAAGATCTTTTAAAGGCCGAAGGTGCGTTTAAAGCATTGATTGAGGGCGTTGAACTGACTGAGCGCGACATGATGAAGTCGCTGGAACGCCACAATGTCAAAAAGCTGGAGCCGGTTGGCCAGAAATTTGATCCAAATCTGCATCAGGCCATGTTTGAGGCTCCCGATGACCTTGTACCAAAAGGCCATGTAACTCAGGTTGTTCAATCTGGCTTTACCATTTCAGGCCGCTCATTGCGTGCTGCAATGGTTGGTGTTTCATCAGGCCCTGTCAAAGCATAAAGCTTGTTTTGCCTACATTACAGCACGTTCAGGACTTCACTTCATGACGCTTGAAAAAGAAAATGAGGGTGCACGTCCTGCACGCGTTCAAAACGATGATACGCTCCTTTTTCGCTCAAATCACCAGACAGTCTGGCGCATTTTAGGTGCAGTGTTAAGTGTTGCTCTTTTCGGGTTTGCCAGCTTTACTCTTTACGAAATCGTTCAAAAGCTTGATATGAACGAACTTCGTGCAGGGTTTTCAGCGCTTAGTACGCGTCAGATGCTGCTAGCTGCTGGATTGACCGTTTTAAGCTACATGATGCTCACAGGCTATGATGCCTTGGCGCTTAAACAGCTTAATGCGCGTTTTATCGGGTATGGCACAACCGCACTCGCCTCCTTTACCAGTTATGCCGTGAGTTTTACGCTTGGTTTTCCGCTTTTGACGGCAGGCGCAGTGCGTCTTTGGATTTATGGCAGTAAAGGTCTAAGCGCGCCAAAAATTGCCAGCTTGACTGTTATTGCCGGGCTGACCTTCTGGCTGGGAATGGGATTGGTCCTTGGTTTTAGTCTTGCTTTCCATGCAGCGGACCTCTCAAAACTCAATCATCTAAGTCCTGTTGTTAATCTTGTGATTGGCTCCTCACTGATAGGCATTGTTGGAGCCTATCTCGTGTTTATTGCAGTACGCCCAACGCGTAAAAATCTGAAAAATATAGATGTGCAAGGCTGGAAACTGGTTTTGCCAAGTTTTAAGGTCACAATAGGGCAGATTGTGCTGGGTGTAACAGATGTTTGTGCCAGCGCAGGTGTTCTATATGTCCTGTTACCAGAAAATTCAGGCGTACCATTCGAAATATTTATAGCAGCCTATGTTTTTGGGCATATTCTGGGGCTAGCAAGTCATGCCCCAGGTGGCGCTGGTGTATTTGAAACAACAATGTTGCTGGCTTTAAATCAAATTTCCTCAAGCAAGCTATTCGGGGCAATCATTTTATACCGAATATTTTACTACATTATTCCCTTTGTTTTTGCCCTGTTCCTTCTTGGCGCCTACGAAATACATAAGCGGTTAAATGCATTTTTATCCAGTCGCTTTGAAGATGAAAATGAGAATGGTGCAGGTGTCTAGCATACCGCAGAATGAATGCCCAAATCCAGGACATGTTAAGTTTTTAAATTATAAATTAGTTTATATATAAACAAAATATATATTGACCATTCCTGATGCTAGTCTACTCTTTTACTCCTAGGCGAATATTCAATAAACAGATGCCTCCTGGGACAAGTCTATGACCTATCGCGCCCCTGTTGAAAAAATACTCTTTACAATGCGTTATGCCGCTTGCATGGACAAAAATATCAGTAATGGACTTTATTCAGATTTGGATGATGAAACAGTAGAGGTCATCCTGGAGGCCGCTGCTAAATTTGCCAATGAACGTTTAGCGCCGCTAAACAAAACGGGTGACAAGCAAGGTGTCTTTTTCAGCAATGGCGCTATAAAAACACCTGATGGTTGGCACAAAACATACCAGGATTGGGCGGAGGCTGGCTGGAACGGGCTGGCATCCAGCCCAGAGTTTGGCGGACAGGGATTGCCTTTGCTGCTGAATGCAGCCTGCTCTGAGATGTGGAATGCGGCCAATATGGCATTTGCACTTAATCCTCTTTTATCCTGCGGGGCAATTGAGGCATTGCTTGCGCATGGTACATCTGAATTAAAAGAATGCTATCTTGCCAAACTGATTGCTGGACGATGGACTGGGACAATGAATTTAACAGAACCTCAAGCTGGTTCTGATTTATCAGCTCTGCAAACTAAGGCTGTAAAACAGCAAAATGGCACGTATTTCATTTCTGGTACCAAAATATACATTACTTACGGAGAGCATGACTGCGCTGAAAACATTATTCATCTTGTGCTGGCAAGATTGCCAGATGCACCTCACGGCACCCGTGGTCTATCCTTATTTTTAGTGCCAAAATTTTTAGTCAACAAAGATGGGTCGCTGGGCGACCATAATGATGTGCGCTGTTCTGGCATTGAGCATAAGCTGGGTATTCATGCCTCGCCAACCTGCACGATGATTTATGGCGATAAAGGGGGAGCGGTTGGCTGGCTTATTGGCGAAGAAAATAAGGGACTGGCTTGCATGTTCACCATGATGAACAATGCAAGATTGAATGTTGGCATTCAAGGAGTGGCAATTGCTGAGCGCGCCTATCAACAGGCCCTATGGTTTTCAAAAGAGCGTCGGCAGGGAAGAGCAGTGGGCACAAACATAGTGGGCATGAGTGCAATAACGGGCATGAGTGCAATAATCGATCATCCTGATGTAAAGCGGATGCTGCTTGACATGCGCTCCAAAACCTCAGCAGCAAGAGCCATATGTTATGTAACTGCTGCAAAGCTTGATCAATTCCATCGTTTTGAAAATGATAAGGCAAAACAGGCCGCTTTTGAACAGGCAAGCCTGCTTATTCCGCTGGCAAAGGCCTTTTCAACGGATATTGGTGTTGAAGTTGCATCTACTGGAATACAGGTTCATGGCGGTATGGGATATGTGGAAGAAACAGGTGCAGCCCAATATCTGCGCGATGCCCGTATTACTACAATCTATGAAGGCACAAATGGCATTCAGGCCATAGATCTGATCGCCCGAAAACTGGCTCAGTCTGGTGGGGCGACAGTTAGATCTGTTATTGGGGAATATGTAGATATTTCACAGCAGTTTCTACTGACAGATGCAAGGCTCGGCACAATTTTAACGAATGCAATAAAAGCGCTTGAGACTGCAACAGGCTGGATGCTGGATGTGTATCCAAAAAATCCCGATGATGCGCTAGCTGGTGCAACACCCTATTTAAGGCTTTTCAGCATTATAGCTGGTGCGGCTTATCTGGCAAAAGCAGTGATTTTGGCCAAGCAGTCCGGCGACCTGTTATGTGTTGAGGTAATGCAGGACTGCCAGTTTTTCATGGAAAATTATGTAAGCACTGCTGAAGCACTTGCAGCCTCCATTATTGAGGGCGCAGGTACAGTCAACGCTGCATATCCAAATGATGGAGTATATTCATGAGCCTCAAAGGTAAAACTGTATTTATTACTGGCGCGTCTCGCGGAATTGGTTTGGCAATTGCCCTTAATGCGGCAAAAGAAGGCGCTAATATTGTTGTTGCAGCCAAAACAGTTGAACCTCATGCAAAGCTGGAGGGCACCATTTACACAGCTGCCAGCCAGATTGAGGCCGCAGGCGGCAAGGCTCTGCCCCTTATGGTGGACATAAGGGATGAGACAAATGTTATTGAGGCTTTTGCAAAAACAGCAGAGTTTTTTGGGGGCATAGATATTCTGGTCAATAATGCGAGTGCCATAAATTTGAGTAGCACCAGTGCAATTGACATGAAACGTTATGACCTTATGCAGCAGATCAACCAGCGTGGGACATTCATGGTATCTAAATATGCCATACCATATCTGGAAAAAGCGCATAATCCACATATCCTGATGTTGTCGCCCCCATTGGACATGAAAGAAAAATGGTTTGCAGGCCATGTTGCCTATTCAATGGCAAAATATGGTATGAGCCTTGTTGTGCTGGGCTTGGCTGGAGAGCTTCGTCCCCAGGGTATAGCTGTTAACGCCTTGTGGCCGCGCACAACCATTGCAACGGCTGCGGTTAAAAACCTGCTTGGTGGCGATATGTTGATGAATGCATCAAGAACGCCTACAATTTTGGCAGATGCGGCTCTCATGATTTTTAAAAAGCCTGCAAGGGAATTTACAGGACAGTTTCTGATTGATGACAGCTTTATGTATGCGGAGGGCGTCAGGAACTTTGATCAGTACAGGGTTGACCCCAGCGTGGCTCTGGCACCTGATTTCTTTGTGCCAGAAGAAAGCCTCCCGCCGACTTCGCTTGCGGCTGTATACTGACTGTCCCGCGCTGATTATTTTCCGCCAGGAATTGAAGCAGATGTATGTTTGGCTGCCTGCCCACTCACCTTGCCAAAATATTTATCATCATCACCCAGCATTAAAGTTGGATTGCAGGTTGGGGCGCAATGATAGGTTTCGCTCTCCAGCCCACGACTGACGGTAATCATTTCATCTTTAGGCGCAGTTACCTGGATCAGCGTATCTGAAATCTGGCGACCCTGACTATCAAGTGCGATGACGTTGGTTAGACCATAGCTTTTACCGGTCACAACCATCAAACCATTTTTTATGATGCTGACATCAGCAACAATTGGATTGCCAATCACCAGTGTTTTAGCGGATTCTGGCATTTTAAAAAGCTGGGCACGATCCAGAAGAACTGAAATCTGGTCTCCTGCCTGTGCGTTGGCTGCTAAACCAAGCAGGCCAAATGTAAAAAATGCGGAGGCAATACACTTTTTTTGAAAAGCAGAGACTGATTTTGGCGTTAACTGAGATAAATTCATTGGTCTATGCTCCATTGCACGCAGACATGCCGAGGTGTTTCTTTCACCACTGTAAGGGTAGAATGGTGAATATTTTGCTAAAATAACAAGTTTTAGAATGTTGTTTTTTGTAAATAGAATGAAATATAGAACTTAAACTGAAAAAATATACTGAACTTGTAAAGTTAAATACAGTTTATATTTTTAATGTACAAAATATACTGATGTATACTTGAAATATTTCAAGTTTGATTAAAATAAAAAACAATATGTAATTTTGTTTTAATTCAATAATATTTTTTTAACCACGCAAAAAACTTGTTAAAATTTGAAGTTTTTACGCAATCAAATTAACGAATACGCAATTTTCTGACGGTATTGTCTAGTAGTGCACGGAAAAAGTTATGGTGACTGACACCGGGCCGCAACTTAAAAAGTTTATTAGGAGCCAAACATGAAAAATCTTTTCTCACGCTTTATCAAAGACGAATCCGGCGCAACTGCAATTGAATACGGCCTGATTGCAGCCCTTATCGCAGTTGTGTTGATTACATCACTCTCACTGGTACAAAGTTCATTGAGCGCGACATTTAACAATGTATCTGGTAAACTTGATGCAGCGAACGTTGCTAAATAAACATTTTAAAAAATCATACAATAAAAAGCCTCAGTATAAAAGTACTGAGGTTTTTTTGAGTAAAATTGAAAATTACGATCGTTTCTGCCTATAAACTATACAGGGTTATAAAATGTTACTTGCAGGCGCGGTCATTATGTTCCCACTTTTGATGATTTTTGCTGCAATGAGTGATCTTGTAACGATGACAATATCCAACAAGGTTTCAGTCACTCTTGTTGCAGGCTTTATGATTATTGCACCATTGGCAGGTTTGCCCCTGTCTGTAATTGGCTGGAACCTGTTGACAGGTTTTATAGTGCTGCTATTGGCCTTTGCACTTTTTGCTGCCGGTTGGATAGGGGGGGGCGATGCAAAGCTTGCAGCTGCCACATCAGTCTGGTTGGGATCAATGCTGACGCTTAGCTACCTTTTACTGGCAACAGTCCTTGGCGGCATTTTAACTTTGAGCATGCTGGCAATGCGCAACTATCCATGGCCCGTAATGCTCGACAACGTGCCTTGGATTGCCAGACTCTACAGAGTGGACAAAGGCATACCCTATGGCATTGCCTTGGGTTTTGCAGGCCTCATAACATATCCGTCCAGTCAAATTTGGCTAGCCGTCACAACAAGTTGAACAAAATCTATCAAGATCTAAGAAGGCATGGTTATGTTTGATGAGAAGCGTGTTAAATATCTTGATCAAATCACACGCTTTGTAATATTTATATGTATACTGATATGTATTGTAGCACCTTTTGTTTCCAACATAAAATATTCGATAGATGAAAAAATAAAAGTAATACCTTTATTGGTATCCACATTTTTTATTGCTTTGACACTTTTTTATTACAATTTTTTTAGGTCTGAAAAAAGAATTGTTGATGGGCTGCAAGCGCTAATAGAAATGCTTGTATACTCTACCGTATTAGGTATAATTTCCTATATAGCTGCATATACAGGGCTCGAGCTAAAAACAGATGTTGTCTCTGGTATAGACAAGCTGATAGGATTTAACTGGAAAATAGTTCATGAATTTGTAGAGAAAAACTATTTTTTGAAAGTAGTTTTATTTATCGCCTACAATTCTCTCCTTGTACAATTTATTGTTGTACTGATTGTATTTTCTTTATTTGGAGATAGAAACTGGCTTAGGGTATTTATAAATTCTTTTACACTGTTGGGTTTTTTAACAATCCTCATTTCCGTATTTGTGCCAACTATAGAAGTTGATATATTTTGGAATGTGGCACAGGCAATACACACAGGATCCCAATGGGTAGTTGAAAATGGCAAATCGTTGAATGGTCTGCCAGCCGAGCATTTTTTAAATTTGCATGGGGGTTTTTTATCGACGCTGCCTCTTTCAAATCTGCAGGGCATAATATCATTTCCAAGTTATCATACTGCTCTGGGAATTATATTTATAATATGTTTTTCAAGCGTAAAAAAACTGTTTTTGCCAATATTTGTACTAAACGTACTTCTCATTGTATCGACCCCACCAATAGGAGTTCATTATTTTGCAGATATTATTGGAGGATTGCTTGTTGGCATTTTAGGAATGGCCGCAATATTAAAGTTCGTCATGCCTAAAACATATTTGTTGTCTGTTTTTACAAGGCAAGAGGATTACAAAGGCGAGTTAAGCCAGATTTAAACATTCAGAGGCATTTGGATATGACGCAAATGTTTTGTAAGAACAGGATCAAAACTTTAGATAGCATGTGTCGTGGCACGATAATTATATGTATAATAATCATTGCGGCAACGCCTTTTATGTCTGATTTACATTATAAAAAACAAGAGTTTTGGTATATATATGTACTCGTATTTTTTTTCTTTGGTTTTCAGGTTTTATCATACTATTATAACTTCAGCAGGAACGAAAAAAAAGTAGCCAACATGCTACGGGCTATATCTGAATTTATCACATATATATTTATACTGACTATATTTTCTTACATAGCAGCCTATGCTGGATCCATTACAAATACTGATTTTTTTATAAAGAGTGATTATTTTTTTAAGTTTGATTGGGTTAAAACATATGAATTTTTATTAGCAAATACTATAGTTTACAACATTTTTTATATTTCGTATGTATCAATGTTTCCTCAGTTTATTTTTTTAATAATATGGATGTCACTAAGCGGAAATTTTTTTTGGCTTAGAGTTATGGTCAATGCTTTTGTTCTACTGGCTTTTGTAACAATATGTATTTCGGCCCTGTTTCCGGTAGTTGAGGCAGACGTTGCCTATGGAATAACCAAAATCAGGCATGATGGTTTCAGATGGATAGCAGACACCTTACCCCAAGCTGAACATTTTTTAAATTTAAATAATAAAATCATGACAGAAATACAGTTTTCAAACTTGCGCGGTATTGTATCTTTCCCAAGCTTTCACACTATAATAGGGATTGTTCTGATTACATGTTCATCAAATATAAAATATTTGAATGCACTATTTTTGGTGGTAAACACACTTCTCATAGCAGCCACACCGTCCATTGGCGGCCATTATCTGGTTGATACGCTGGCAGGGGCTATCATTGCCTTGCTTGGCATGGCTGCAATTTTAAAATTTGTGCAGCCAGGCGTTCCCTTATTCACCCCCTGGTGGACGTCAAAATTTTCTGGCAATATTCCGAAAGCTCAAAAAATTTAATAAATTACGTATTTTTTTAAAAATCTACATTTCATTAACCATAATTTGACTATTCCCTGTTCAAGTAGATGTCAGGATCGTGTTCACAAGCGATTGCATTGTTCATTTATTGATCAGGGGGTCACCTGATCTATTTTTAAAGAGATTGGGTTATCGCGTATGAAACCTGCACGTATAGCTATAATTGGTGTTGCTCTCATGTGTGGCTTGGGCGCATTCATGCTGACCAGTCGCAAAGCCCCCACTCAGGTTGTAACAATTTCAGCTCCAAAGCCTGTTTCCCTGACAGACGAGATTCTTGTAATGAATGCTGATGTGTCGATGGGCACACTTATTCTTAAAAACAAGGACTTTAGATGGCAGGCCTGGCCAAAGGAAGCTTCATCCTCTTATATGATCAAACGGTCTGAGCAGCCAACAGGCGAAGCAGATGTGGATGGTTCAATTGTCCGTGGAAACTTTCTAGCGGGAGAACCAGTGCGCAAAGATAAACTGATAAAAGGCTCAGGATCTGGCTTTTTGTCTGCAATATTGCCAACGGGTATGAGAGCCATGGCAATCAACATTGACAGCAGTGGTGCCAATGCAGCTGGTGGGTTCATTCTACCAAATGACCGCGTTGATATTTTACGGACTTTCAAGGATGAGACTGCAGGCAACGCCTTCACTACAGAAACTGTTTTAACCAATGTACGTGTATTGGCAATTGCCCAGACAGTACAGGAAGAAAACGGCAAGAAAACACTTTCAGGTAATACAGCAACTCTGGAACTGGATCCAAAACAGGTCGAAACAATTACTTTGGCACAACGTACTGGAAGCTTGAGCTTGGCGCTACGCAGCTTGGTTGACCACAACAAAACTGTAAACATTCCAACAGCTGAGCCAGAAGACAATAAGCTGACCATTGTACGCTTTGGTGTTTCGCAGTCCTCAGGAGGCAAATAATGAAAACCTTATTCTCTACATGTTCTTTTTTTGAGGTCTACAGGCTTAAAAGCAAAAATAAGATAATCTCCAAAATGTTGTTATTCAAAAAAGCCTCTGTGCCGTCCTTAATTATGGCTTCAGTCTGCCTAAGTCTGGTTGCCGCACCAAATTCAGGCTTTGCCCAGGAACGTTCAAACAAACCGTTTGATATGAAGATTGGTCCAACTCCAAAACTGGAAGCAAGTTCGCAGGATGCCGTGTCAGCACGCAAGATTGACCTTCAGCTGGGTAAATCAATCCTCCTGGATTTGCCACGCGATGCAAAGGAGGTTTTTGTAGCAAATCCTGCTGTAGCAAACGCCCTTGTGCGCTCGAGCCGTAAAATTTATGTCATAGGCGTTGCAACTGGTTCAACGACAATTTTTGTAAATGATGCAGAAGGCAAGCAGATTGCTGTGCTGGACATGACAATTGCCAAAGAGCTTGGCAAAGAATTAAACGTGTTGCGCGATCTTATGCGTACAACATTTCCAACTGCACAGATTGATGTCAGAAGCGTTGGTAACTCCTTTGTCCTGAGTGGTTTTGTTGATAGCCCCTTGGAAGCACAGCGCGCGGTTGATATTGCCACAACGATGACAGCTGGTCTCAAAAGTGCGGACGGGAATGCAGGCGCAGGTGGAGTAAGCAGCACCTCAGTCGTTAACGCCTTGCAGGTACGTGGCCGCGATCAGGTTATGATCAAGGTAACAATTGCAGAAGTTCAGAAAACTGTTCTCAAGCGCCTGGGTCTTGATGTATCAGGAACATGGAAAGTTGGCTCATCTTCTTTTGGGCTGAACACTGCAGTCGAGCAGAAAAACCCCATTACTGTCAATAATCTGGATTTTAGCAGAACTGGAAGCTCGGCGGGCACCGCAACACTTCGCGCGCTTGAACAGCAAGGGGCCTACCATACTCTGGCAGAGCCAACCTTGACTGCGATTTCAGGTGAAAGCGCCAAGTTTTTAGCAGGTGGTGAAATTCCAATTGTTGTTCGTTCATGCTCAGCAACTGGCTGTACAGATACAATAACATACAAACCCGTTGGTGTGTCTTTGGCTTTTACACCGGTGGTTATGTCTGAGGGGCGCATATCGCTGCACGTTTCAACAGAGGTTACAGAAAGAGACGATAACAATTCTGTTTTGACCAACGCTTTGAACATACCTGGGTTTAAAACAAGGCGCACAGAAACAACTGTTGAACTTCCATCAGGCGGATCAATGGCGACAGCAGGTTTGATACAGCAGTCAAGCGGTGTAACAACAACAGGTTTGCCTGGTCTCATGAATATCCCGATTTTGGGGGCACTTGCCAGATCGCGCGAATTTCAGCGCAAGGAAACCGAACTGTTGATCGTGCTCACACCCTACATAGTCAAGCCCACTGAACAGAAAAATTTGCCACGTCCAGATGATGGTTTTGTTGATGCATCTGACCCTGCTGGTATGTTTTTAGGCCGCGTGAACAAGTTATATGGCGTGAGTGGTAACAGCCGCAATCTTGGAAGCTATCGGGGAAATGTTGGATTTATCACCGAATAAAACATTTGATTCATTTTACAGGTTTCGAGGCTAATCATGTCGTTTAATATAAAATCTTTTTCCTTTACTGCTTTAACCTGCATTTTGCTTGTTGGAGTTTCGGGCTGCGCAAAGCGTACTCAGGATGTTACAGGCTCGGTGGAAGTCAATCCTGATTATCGTGAGCGTCACCCAATTGTTCTTGCAGAGACGCCCCGCGTACTGGAGATTTATGCACTAAGAGGTGCAACAGGACTTGATCTTCGGCAGGATCAGGACATTCGTGCCTTTGCATCAGAATACAGGTCATCTGGTAAAGGTGCTGTTGTGGCATCTGTTCCACGCGGAAGATCATCAGATAATACGCTTGCAAACATAAGACGTTCACTGGCAGCGGCTGGAATTTCTGGTCAGTATGTTAAAACAACATCCTACAACCCTGTTGATTTGGATAGCGCAGCCCCTGTTCGTTTAAGTTTTTTGAAACTACAGGCGAGTGTTGACAGCCTATGTGGTCAATGGAAAACGGATATTACTGGCGCCAGCACTTCAGAGCGCTTTACAAACTCATCCCCATCAAATTTTGGGTGTGCATATCAAAGCGCTATTGCAGCTCAAGTAGCATCTCCACTTGATCTGGTCCGGCCACGTCAGGAAGGTGCTATTGATATTGAAAAACGCAATCAGAATATAAAAAGCATAAGATCCTCCAAAGACCCTTCAACTAAGTATAATACCAATGCAAGTGCAATTGGTACCAATCAATAATCAGACCTGATTATGCTTAATGGATATTTCAATCATGATGCAGACTAATAAAACCCTAGGTGGATCGCAGTATATTCCATCCCTGCCGCGCGTTTCAATTCAGGTGTTCTGCGAAACCTCTGATTTGTCTGCTGCCATACAAGGAGCTACATCAGACAGGCGCATGGACAAGGTGCATCTAAAAGTGCAGATGGGCGGAGGTGCGGCGGCTGTAGAAGCCTATCGCCACTCACCTACACCTAATGTAATTGTTCTTGAAACGGTCAGCAGCCGTAACGAAATTCTGGAGCATTTGGACAGTCTTTCAGAAGTCTGTGATGCGGGTACCAAGGTTCTTGTCATCGGTCATGTCAATGATGTGCTTTTATACCGTGAGTTGATGCGCCGCGGAGTAAGTGAATATCTGATATCTCCTGTTAGCAGTGTTGATATTATCAACAGTCTTTCCAGCCTTTTTTCTGCATCTGATTCACCTCCTGTTGGTCGCTCCATTGCTGTTATGGGAACGCGTGGTGGGGTTGGGGCATCAACAATTGCCCATAACTTAGCGTATACAATTGCAAGATACATAAATATTGAAACAGTAATTGCAGATCTGGATCTTGCATTTGGAACAGCGGGGCTTGATTTTAATCAGGATCCTGCCCAGGGCATTGCAGAAGCGGTTTTCGCACCAGATCGCATAGACGCAAATATGGTTGACAGGTTACTATCCAGAATTACGGATTTTTTAAGTATTCTGGCAGCTCCAGCAACTCTGGATCGTGTATATGATTTTAATGAGGCTGGATTTGACTCTCTTTTGGAAGTATTAAAAAATACAATTCCGATGATTGTGCTGGATGTACCACATGTCTGGACAGCTTGGTCAAGACGCCTGGTTATAAACGCCGATGATATATTTATAGTTGCAAGCCCTGATCTTGCATCTCTGCGTAACGCAAAAAATATGCTTGATACATTTGGAATGGTTAGAAAAAATGATAACCAGCCCAAACTCATTATGAATATGGTGGGTATGCCAAAACGCCCTGAAATCTCTGTAGCAGAGTTTGCCAAGAATCTCGATATGCAGATAACATCTGTAATCCAGTTTGACCCCACCCTCTTTGGTGCAGCTTCAAATAACGGGCAGATGATTGCAGAGGTGCAGCCAAAATCCAAAGTAGCTGAAAGCTTTATGGAACTTGCTGGATTAATTACAGGACGCACAGAAATCAAAGCTCAAAAAAAATCTTTGCTGGAACCCCTGATTTCCAAACTTTCTAAAAAGAAAGCATAAATCATATCTGGGTAAAGTAGTGTAGCTACCCAGAAATTTTAAAAAGTTTAAAGCCAAGGGCGTGACATTATGTTTGGAAAAAGAGGCAAATCTGACGGTACTGCTACAATATCTGGTCTAACGCAACCAAAGCAGGCATCATCTACACCAATTCCAAACTCCGCCTCGAATGCATCCCTTAATCCCGCTCGTGTCGCAGATGCACGCAGTAATAAAACCCATGAAATATCATCTCAGGTAATCGCAGATATTGAGCATAATAAGCCTGAAGAGTATTTTGTAACAAAATCAATGATTTTTGGTGCATTGATAGAAGCAATTGACCTGTCCCAGCTTTCAAAACTGGATAATGATGGCGCGCGTGAAGAGTTGCGTGATATTATTAACGAAATTGTTGTCCTCAAAAATGTCGTTATGTCTATAGCCGAGCAGGAAGAAATGCTCGATGATATCTGCAACGACGTTTTGGGGTATGGGCCACTGGAACCTCTTCTGGCACGCGATGACATTGCAGATATTATGGTGAACGGGGCCAACCGGACATTTATTGAAACGCAAGGACGCATCCAGCTTACCAGTGTCAAGTTTCGGGACAACCAGCAATTAATGAATATCTGCCAGCGCATAGTCAGTAAAGTTGGCAGACGTGTTGATGAGTCTTCTCCCATATGCGATGCGCGCTTGATGGATGGATCACGCGTAAACGTTATTGCGCCACCATTGGCGATTGATGGCCCTGTGCTGACAATTCGTAAATTTCGCAAAGACAAGCTTACACTTGACCAACTTGTAAGGTTTGGAGCAATTTCGCCAGAGGGTGCCCAAATACTGCAGATTATTGGCAAGGTACGGTGTAATGTTGTTATTTCAGGTGGTACTGGTTCGGGTAAAACAACACTTTTAAATTGTTTGACAGCTTACATTGAGCCAGATGAACGTGTTATTACATGTGAGGACGCAGCAGAGTTGCAGCTTCAACAGCAACATGTTGTACGTCTTGAAACACGCCCTCCAAACCTGGAAGGTCAAGGCGCGGTCTTCATGCGTGACCTTATCAAAAATTGCCTACGTATGCGACCTGAACGTATTATTGTAGGTGAGGTGCGTGGCCCTGAAGCATTTGATCTGCTTCAGGCTATGAACACAGGCCATGATGGCTCAATGGGTACACTTCACGCCAACTCCCCCCGTGAATGTCTGTCTCGTCTTGAATCAATGATTACCATGGGAGGATTTTCTCTTCCCTCCAGGACTATCCGTGAAATGATATGTTCATCTATCGACATTATTATCCAGGCAACCAGATTACGCGATGGGTCTCGCCGCATAACACATGTAACCGAAGTCATGGGCATGGAAGGTGATGTTATCATTACTCAGGATGTTCTTGTCTACGAGATTACGGGCGAGGATGCTAATGGCAAGCTTTTGGGCTCCCATAAATCGACTGGAATTGGACGTCCCAAATTCTGGGAACGCGCCAGATACTACAATGAAGAAGGCAGATTGGCGGCAGCATTGGATGCTGCTGAAAAACTGGGTGAAGCAGCCTAAATTAAAGTGATGTAAATTTAACGGAATTACAAAAATGCTCGCTGACCTGCTAGATAACCCAATAATTTTTGCAAGCCTCATAGCAGCCTGTGGTGGATTGCTTGCCTATGCACTGATTTATCCGCTGCTGTCTGGAGAGGCAAGATCTCAAAAGCGCGTTGATAATTTTGCGGTTGCACCGAGGCGTTCAATGCGAAGCACCAGCATCACAATGGGTATGCGCAAGAAAAAAATATCTGAAACTTTGAAAGATATTGAACAGAAACAACGGTCAAGCACACAGTTGACACTTGATGATCGTTTGCGTCATGCAGGACTTGACTGGACAAAAACAAAGCTGATTTTAATATCACTAGCAGCGGGATTATCTCTTGCAGGCCTCATTTTTATTTTCAAGAAAAATCCAGTTGCAGCATTGGTGGGTTTTATGATTGCTGGAGTCATATTACCCTTTTTCATATTGAACTACTTGCGAAAAAAGCGGACGAAAAAATTTGTAAGTGAATTTCCCAATGCTCTGGACATTATAATCAGAGGCGTCAAGTCAGGCCTTCCACTTGGGGATTGCCTTAAAATAATCAGTGTTGAAGCAGAAGAGCCCGTAAGTAGTGAATTTAAACATATCGTTGACATTCAACAGATGGGTGTCGGCATGGGCGAGGCATGCTGCGAAATGTACAAAAGAATTCCAGTGGTGGAAGCAAATTTTTTTGGAATTGTTATCCAGATACAGCAGAAGGCTGGTGGGAATCTCGGTGAAATATTAAGCGGTCTGTCAAAAGTCATTCGCGAACGACGCAAGATGAAGGGCAAGATTCTGGCAATGAGTATGGAGGCTGTTGCATCGGCCGGCATTATTGCATCCTTGCCTTTCATAGTCGGAATAATGGTTTTTTTAGCGGCACCGAATTACATAGAAAAATTATGGACAACTGATGCAGGCTATAATGGTTTGCTGGCAGCAGCTGTCATGATGACAATAGGCACTCTGGTCATGAAAAAAATGATTAACTTTGATATTTAGACCATTGAATTTTAATTTGGGGACGCGCGATCATGTTTGGTGCTTTTGATGAGACAAAAATTATATATGCACTTGTGTTCGCTCTGTCTATTTCACTGGTTTTGTGGGTCGTAGCGACACAGTTTATTGAACGTGACGAACGTACAAAAAGAATGAAAGCCGTTGCACTTGAGCGTGAAAGTATTCGTATTCGTGAAAGGGAAAGGCTGCTTATTACTAAGGAAACAGCTGCAAGACGCGTTGGGCCAAAATCATACGTAAAAAAAATAGTTGAAAAATTCAATCTCAGTAAATGGCTTGGAACAGAAACGGCTAAAGCAAACCTCATTATGGCAGGCTATCGCAGTAATGGAGCGGAGTATGTTTTTCTTGTATTTAGATTGGTAACGCCCATAGTTCTGATGATTACAACCATATTGTATATATTTGTTCTTTTCCCCATTAATCAAACTGCGATGGTAAAAGTTGGAGCTGTAATTGCGGCAATTTTTGTTGGAATCAAAATGCCGGAATTCTTTTTATCCAATCAGATAAAAAAACGTCAGTTTTCGATGAAAAGGGCATTTCCTGATACTCTTGACCTTATGCTCATCTGCGTCGAGTCAGGTATGTCAATAGAGCATGCCTTTCGGAAAGTCAGTGAAGAAATAGGTATGCAGTCAATACCTATGGCAGAAGAGCTGGCTTTAACAACAGCAGAGCTGTCCTATTTGCCTGTGCGCAGACAGGCATTTGAGAATCTCTCTGTAAGAACTGGACTTTCGAACATCAGGGCAATTTGCACGGCCCTCATTCAGGCTGAAAAATATGGCACGCCTGTAGGAACAGCCTTGCGCGTGCTAGCTCAGGAAAACCGCGATGATCGTATGAACGAGGCAGAAAAAAAGGCAGCAGCCTTGCCGCCAAAACTGACAGTACCCATGATCCTTTTTTTCCTCCCTGTTCTTTTTATAGTCATTCTGACACCAGCCCTTGTTCAGATCTTTAAATGGAAATAGCCTAAGATAAACAAAACTGTGAAGATGATTTGGGGCTTAGCTTGGACATTCGCTGGTTACAGGATTTTTTGACAGTTGCCGAAACTGGTAACTTTACGCGTGCAGCAGAAAATCGCAATGCATCACAAGCAGCGTTTAGCCGTCGTATCCAGTCTTTGGAGGCTTGGCTTGGAGCAACCCTTATAGATCGCGGAGTGTTTCCAACGCGCCTTACCCCCCAAGGAGAACGCTTCAAGGAATATGCAGGAGAAATTCTTCGCCGTGTAATGGATGCAAGGAGTGAGCTCACAGGTAAGCCAACGCAGGACCATATCCGTGTAGCTGTTCCCTATGCAATTGCAACATCAAGCCTGCCTGCATGGTGGTCAAACTGGTCTAAGGATCGTAATATAGCCTGTAGTATCGTCGTTGGCAATGTACATGACATGATGACAGCGCTTGTATCAGGTGGCGTTGACATATTGATATGCTTTCATACAGCGCAGCAACCCATACAGCTGGATCCTGCACGCTACGAACGTCTCGATTTGAAAAATGAATCCATTAGGCCTTACGCCTCTCAAAAGCTGGTCGAAAAGGGCCATGCTACATTGCCAGGACACCCAGCCAAACCGCTTCCACTGCTTATGTATTCCCCAGGCGTATATTTTGCCCGAATGACAGAGCTTATTATTGATGCTGCGCCTCAAAAACTAATAGGCGAATGTGTAATAGAAAGCGACATGTCGGATGTATTGCGCGAAATGGCCATAAAAGGGTTTGGTATCGCATGGCTCCCGGAATGCACTGTTGAAGCTGCTTCTGGACATGATCTTGTCCCAATCGATGATGGCAGCTGGAGCCTTTGTATTTCAACAGTTGCAATACGTGCTCATGTTAATGAGCGACCAGCGGTCAATCGGCTTTGGACAAAATTGCAGTCATTTACCACACTCTAATAAAAAATAGCCATTCAGAACATTTTAAGGTTTCTGAATGGCTATTAAGTGCGGCTTAACAAGAGAGGAGAAATCTCTGTTAAACTATATATAAACCCCTATTCTTACATGAACCTTACAAGATTAAAAAAATATCACTTTTTTTAAATTAAATTTAGACGGAAAAACCCTCATGTACAAAATTTACTTTGGTGATTGTACATATTATCTCAACTGCACCACTCGCAGTGATTTATGAAAGGCAATTAGTGTTCAAAAATAAGGATTTACTTGCACGGCTAAAAAATAGCCATTCAGACACTGAGGAGGGATAAACATCTGAATGGCTATTAAGTGCGGCTTGACAAGAAAGGAGAAATTCCCTGCCGCTTTCAGTGCTAAGCGCCCAACCTTACAGGAACCTGACAAGATTAAAAAAATATTACTTTTTCTGATTTATTTTAAGAACTTCTCCTGCAAGGTAAAGCGAGCCACATATAATAATCCTGGGAGCGTTAACCCAGCTTCTTGCGGATAAAAAATGTAAAACGTCGTTTATGTCACCAACTACAGCAGAGTTTAATCCGGATTTGCGGGCAATCTGGGCAATTTCAGTTGCAGGGCGGCAGTTAGAGTGTTCAGGTATATCAATTGCATAAAGTTCCTGGGCAAGACCAGAAAACGACCTGAGAAAGGCCTCGGTTTCCTTGTGGGCCAACATTCCAACTATCAGAATGAGCGGTTTGGACAGTTTTTCTTCCAACTCCCCAACCGAATCAGCAAGAGCCTTGCCCCCTGCTGCATTATGGCCTCCATCAAGCCAGATTTCAGCACCTTTTGGTGCAGTTTTTACCAGATTGCCTTGATTGAGCCGCTGCATTCTGGCAGGCCATTCAACTTTGGTTAGCCCAGCTTCAATGGCCGGAACAGGAAAATCAGGTCCAAAACAGGTACGTAAAGCTGCAATGGCGGTAGCTGCATTATTATACTGGTGTCTTCCAAACAGTTTTGGCAGTGGCAGGTCGAGCAACCCGTGCGCGTCTTGATAAATCAGCCTTCCATGCTCTTCAAAACACGTATAGTCTTGATCTGCAATTACAAGCGGGGACCCAATACGCGCAGACTCATTCTCAATGAGCTGCCGCACATCTTCACTTTGAGTAGCGATAATGGCTTGAACATTCCGTTTTAATATTCCTGCCTTCTCATACGTAATCTTGTCAATCGTATCACCAAGATATTCCCTATGGTCAATTGAAACAGGTGTGATAACGCTGGCAAGCGGGGTCTCAATAACATTTGTTGCATCATATCGACCTCCAAGACCCACCTCAAGGAGCAGTATGTCAGCAGGCACTTCACTGAACAGTAAAAATGCTGCAACAGTTGTCATTTCAAAAACGGTGATTGGCGCGCCATTATTTACAGCTTCGCAACGTTTAAATGCATCAATCAGCTGATCTTCATGCACAAGCTGACCAGCAAGCCGGATGCGCTCGTTGAAATCCACCAGATGGGGTGAGGTGTAGACATGCACTTTTTTGCCAGCAGCTTCCAGCATTGCGCGCATGAAGGCAATTGTCGATCCCTTGCCATTGGTACCAGCCACATGAATGACAGGTGGCAAAGATTTATGCGGACACCCAAGTTTTTCAAGCAGGTTGAGGGTGCGCTCCAGTTTTAAATCTATAAGTTTTGGATGCAGGGCTAAAAAGCGCTGCATGTAGTCAGCAGATGTCAATAACGCGTTCACGCAGCATCCTGATCAGGAGAAGCTAGATTGTTGATTTTTGGCGTTTTGGTCAAAACGTTCAGCAGAGTGCTAAGAGTGCTGCGCATGTCTTTGCGTGGCACCACCATATCTACCATCCCATGGTCTTTTAAATACTCTGCCCGCTGAAAACCCTCTGGCAGTTTTTCACGTATGGTTGCTTCAATAACGCGTGGACCCGCAAAACAGATAAGTGCACCAGGCTCTGCAATATGGACATCCCCAAGCATGGCATAAGACGCTGTAACACCTCCCGTTGTTGGGTTGGTGAGCACAACAATATAAGGCTTTTTACTGAGTTTAAGACGTTGGACAGCAACTGTTGTGCGTGGTAGCTGCATGAGCGAGAAAATCCCCTCCTGCATGCGTGCACCACCTGATGCGGTAAAAATAATATAGCCAGTGCCCCGTCGAACAGCTTCTTCCATGCCAGCAATAATGGCTTCGCCCGCGCCCATACCAAGGGATCCAAGAATAAAATCAGAATCCTGTACACTGATGGTAACTGGTGTGCCATCCAGTGTGCCATAGCCTGTGCGCACACATTCGTGCATGCCTGTGCGGGTACGGGCATCCTTCAGACGGTCTGTGTAACGCTTTGCATCCTTGAACTTGAGGGGGTCAGTGGGCACATCGCGTACTTTGATTTCATCAAACTGCCCACCATCAAACATATGCTTCAATCGTGCGTCGGAGGGCATACGCATATGATAGCCAGAGCCTGGAATGACATTAAGGTTCTGTTCTACATCCTTGTGAAACACCATTTGCCCTGTTTCAGGGCATTTGATCCAGAGGTTATCAGGCGTTTCACGTCTTAAAAGACTTTGGATTTTAGGGCGAACAATGGAGGTGATCCAGTTCATGATTAACCTTTATCTTTTATGGCCAAAGCCAGTGATCTTACTAAATCCAGCACATTCTTTACAGTGTCTGGTGTTGCCTGACCAGTCTCATCAAGCGATTTTTGTAAGCAATCAATAAGGGCAGAGCCGACAACAACGCCCTCAGCACCCTTTGATATTGCTTTTGCATCTTCTGGCGTCTTAACACCAAACCCAACGACAACAGGTAGATCCGTATGTCGTTTTATACGCGCAACAGCAGCAGACACCAAGGAATAGTCTGGCGTTGCAGTGCCTGTAATACCATTAATTGAGACATAATAGACAAAACCGGATGTATTGCTGAGCACTTTGGGCAAGCGGGCTTCATCTGTCGTTGGTGTTGCCAGGCGTATAAAACTTAAACCTGCCTTGAGAGCTGGAAGGCAAAGCTCACTATCTTCTTCAGGCGGCAGATCAACAATAATCAGCCCATCTACACCAGCTTTTTTGGCATCATTTAGAAATGTTTCAACCCCACATACATAGACAGGATTGTAATAACCCATGAGAATAACAGGTGTAATACTGTTGATTGTCCGAAACCAGGCAATATCCTCAAGGGTTTTTCGCAAAGTTTGCCCAGCTTTAAGTGCACGCAACCCTGCTTTTTGTATGGCAGGGCCATCAGCCATTGGGTCAGAAAATGGCATTCCAAATTCAATAATGTCACTGCCTGCAGCAGGCAATGATTCAAGCAGTGCCCGTGCGGTCTCACGGTCAGGATCCCCTGCCATGATGTATGTAACAAGCGCTGCGCGTTTTTCACTTGCAACAGTAGAAAATGTGTCAAAAAGGCGTGTTGTCATGGTTGGCTTCTAGCACAGCTTATAAAAAAGGGGAGAGGTTTTTAAAGCCCTGCGCATCCTTTAAAAAGATATGTCAAAAAATCCAGGCCAATAAGCAACATTAGAACTTTTAAAATCAATTAAAATAGATATGTGATTTGAATGCTTTAAAACAAGATGTGCATCCAGTTTAAAATTAGAAGAATTATAAAGTAAAAACAAACAGTTGACATCTTTTTTTTAGGCACGTTACAGGGCATTCATATGATCTTGAAAGGACATTGAAATGCTTAAAAAATTACTTTTTCCAGTTTTGGCAGGGGCTGCACTAACTTTGGTTCTTGCCACATCAACAATTGCACAGCCCCAAATTACGAGTGACCGCCTGTTGGCTAAAGCTTTGCAGCAGGGTGGATACGTTATTTATTTTCGTCATTTTCAAACAAGCGCTGACTATAACGACCAGCATACCCTGACATTGGGCCAATGTGCGACGCAGCGCCAGCTTATCGCAGCTGGAGCTGCACAGGCAATTGATGTAAGGGAAGCGTTTGTAAAAGCCAACATTCCAGTAGGGAGTGTTTTATCCAGCCCGTTTTGCCGCGCATGGCAGTCCGCAGATTTGGCTTTTGGCCGTCACACAGTCGTTGATGGTCTGAAATTGCCACCATCCAAAGTCTACACTGATGCTGATAAGCAAACAATGAAAACAGCACTTTTGCCTCTTGTCTCGACACCCCCTGAACAAGGTAAAAACACGATCATCATGTCACATGACGATAATATCCCCACAATTGGAGGGCCTGATGTGAAAAAACAGGGTGATGCAGTTGTTTTCAAACCATTGGGAAATGGTAAGTTTGAAGTTGTTGCAGAACTAAAAGCTGCCAGATGGGCCAAGCTTGCCAGAACTGCGCAGTAGTTTGGGTCAACAGAATACAGATTTACGAACACTGATAATCAGTAAGCTGATCATTTTTTATACAAAGCGCCTGTGAAGTAGTCATTTTGACTGAATTGCCTTCATAGGCCTGTGCGATATGTGCAACAGTTCAATCATAATATGACTATTGGCTTTAATAAAAATTGTTAAACGGGAACAAAACTATAATTCTTTAACCATAAGGTTTCAGAATACATACAAATCAAATACTTTTTTGGCTGGATCAAGGGTACTAAATGAAATATTCAAAACTGCTTGCAGCATCAGCTGTACTATTTTCTGTAACACCCGTTATGGCAGCCGATCTTGGTGTCAAGAAGCCCTCAAAAATAGAATATCTCAAAATCTGCTCTGCCTATGGGGAAGGTTTCTTTTACATTCCTGGGTCTGAAACATGCGTCCAGATCAATGGGCGCGTACGGGCTGAATATCTTTACGGCAGTAACACAACCAGAAATGACAGCCGAGGTGGCTTCGTAACTCTTGGCCGTATTGGCCTTGAAGCCCGTACACCCACAGCCTACGGAGATTTAAAAACGGTAGTTAGGTTACAGTTCGGCAATTCCACTGGGCAGGGTCTTTCAGCACAAGCTGTTCCCTACTCGGCGCTGGGCAATGCAACTGTTGCAACAGGCGCTGATTTTTTTGGCAAAGCTTCAACCTCAACATCGCTTGATGCAGCCTACATCCAGTTTGCGGGCCTAACCGCAGGTCGTACAACCTCGTTCTTTGAATTTTATGCCAATTATATCACATGGTATGGTATCGCTGGTTCCGATCATGGCCCTACAAACCTGCTGGCCTACACAGCAACGTTTGGGGATTTGGCTGCGACAATTTCAATGGAGGATCCAGTTCAGCGCCGTCAGCTTGTATTGGATCGCACACCTGCTTTTGGGGCATCATCACTGGTAAATTATACATTTCCAGGAACAGGTCCAGGCTATGGCGGCAGTCAGATGCCAGATATTATCGGTGCCTTGCGGTACGAGCAAAAATGGGGCGTGGCCCAGCTTTCTGGCGCCCTTCACCAGATTCCCTACGCACTTCCAGCTGGCTTTTCAGCAATCAGACCAGGGTCTGATTACGGATTTGCCATTAATGGAGGCTTGAAAATCAATATGCCTTTCATAGCAGAAGGTGATTCTCTTCAGCTTCAGGCGGCTTACGGCAAAGGCGCATCAAACTACGTAACCTCTGGATATTGTGGACAGGGTGGTCTAAACTGCGCCCCAGACAGTAGCCGTAACCTTGTTTTAAATACTGATGCGGTTGCCTTGCCAAACGGCAGGACATATCTAACTGAATCCTATTCATTTGCTGGTGCATTCCTGCATTACTGGAAGCCAACAGTCCGTCAGGCTCTGTTTGCATCCTACACAGGCATTAATTACTCAAATGCTGTAAACCTGTGGAATGGTTCAACAGTACAGGTTGGAACGAACGTTATCTGGTCTCCAGTAACCAATCTCGATATTGGTGCAGAGGTTCAGTACAATTATGTAAACGCAAACAGGAACATTCTGGCTGTAAATCCAGGTGCACCCAAAACACAGGATCAGATTGTCGGCCGTGTGCGTGTACAGCGCGATTTCTAAGCGCATCCTGCTTGAACAGTAAAAAGCCCTTCAGAGTTTGAAGGGCTTTTTTGTTTTATATAAGCTATCGTGCCACCAGAACATCCCTGCATTCCTGCGGCAGGGCATCCAGTGTCATAGGCGGCTTGGGCTGGCCTGGCACATTTGGGCGTTTTGGCGAGAACATGGCTTTGTGCTGCTGGGCAAGCCAGTCGGACAGTTCCTTGCCGCAACCATCACCATCTTTTGGTATTGCCTGGTCTTCACAGTTTTCACTTCCTTGCGGGCAGGCCATACGAATATGAAAATGGTAGTTATGCCCCCACATGGGCCTAACCTTTGATAGCCAGCTGCGATCTGCGCCACCATATCTGCACAAAGCGACCTTGATGGCTGGATTGACAAATATACGGGCAACAGATGGCTCGCTTGCTGCAGCTTTCACAATACTCACCTGATTTTTGGTAAAGACCTTCTGGTCAACATCCATCCACTGCGCATTGACCATATTGGTTGCAGACATATTCTCGCGCTCAGACGTATTTAGCCTGCGCTCTGGCATGGGTGTCAACCAGACATCCGCGTCCAGCCCTACCTGGTGCGAAGCATGGCCTGTCAGCATGGGGCCGCCGCGTGGCTGGGACATATCCCCCACCAGAATTCCGCTCCAGTTGGATATGCTGGGCACTTTGCGGGCAAGGCGCTCCAGCAGGTTGACAAGATCAGGGTGTCCCCAGTTGCGATTGCGCGAAAGACGCATCACCTGCCAGCTTTCACCATCAACAGGCAGAGCCGATGCTCCTGCAAGACAGCCCTTGGCGTAGGATCCAATGGCCCTGGACTCAAGAGAAGCTGGCCTGCGGGCAGAGCCAAACTGTTTTTTGGCTGCATAATCTGGCAGGTTTTCCAGGGTCTGCGCCCGTTTTGCGGCCTCTTCGGATTGGGTTTCCTGCGCAACAGCCAAAGCCTGATAGAGCATAAAACTGAAGACTGTACCAACTAGCAAAGTTTTTGAGGCAGTTTTCATACTGGGCACCTGTTATATTGAACGCTCTACATATGGCCTGCATAAACCTTAATGAATCATAAATTTTATCACTTGCTTTAAAGAGTTTTGGCTTGACTCAGCGTGCCCTTTGCTTTTTGTAAGCCTTGATGGTTCTCGAAAGAGATCAAAAGGGAACGTGTGTAGGAATATTTTATATTCGATGCCATGGCTGCCCCCGCAACTGTATGTAGTGAGCTGATATTCGTTGACACCACTGGCGTTCGCGCTGGGAAGGTTGGATAAAAGCATTGACCTATAAGCCAGGAGACCTGCCATCAAGCCGTGGTCACGTGCGATAACTTTGGGCGGGGTGTCCTGGGGTGGTAGAAAAACATCTGAAGCCTTCAGGTGCTTGAACCATTCGCAAGTGGCGTATCCACGTTAACTTGCGAGCTTTTTATGATTTCCCCTAAATTTTATGCTGCTTTGGGCAGCTGTGCAGTTTTGTCTGTTTTCTCCTCGGTATCAGCTGTTTTTGCCCAATCCACTCTTAATCAATCTTCTCCTGTCATATTGCCTGAAGTCACTATAAGTGGTGCACGTATTGAGCAGCCAGTGGCGCAGGCTGGCAATGCAGTCACCATAATCACCGCCAAGGATATTGAGGCACAGCAGCGCCGCTCTTTTCCTGAGCTTTTGGAAACCGTACCAGGTGTTCATGTTGTGCAGGCAGGTGGTATTGGCGGCAATACAGCAATTTTTATGCGTGGTACAAACTCCAACCATGTTAAAGTGCTGATTGACGGAATTGATGCAAGCAACCCAAGCAGTGTTGATCGGGTATTTGATTTTGGACAGCTTCTAACAAGCGATGTCGCACGGATTGAAGTGCTGCGTGGGCCGCAAAGTGGTATTTATGGAGCAGATGCCATTGGTGGTGTGATTTCCATAACCACCAAAAAAGGAGAGGGTGCTGCCAAGGCCACAGCTTCAGTCGAAGGTGGATCATTTGGCACATTTAATCAGACATTGGGCTTGAGTGGGTCAGTTTCCAGATTTAACTATGCATTTGTTGTTGCGCATACGCGCTCAACTGACACACCTGCAACACCCAAAGAGCTTTTGCCAATTGGGGTACGTGTCAAAGGCAATGCCTATGATAACTGGACAGCATCTTCCAGGCTTGGAGCTGAAATCAACGAACGGATCAGTGTGAATCTGATAACGCGTTACACTGGTGCAACGCTCAAGTTCACAGGAGATGATTTTTCAAGTTTTCCCGCAACGCCAGCTAGCGCGCAAAGCCAGCAGATATCAAAACAGTATTACACACGTGCTGAACTGCTTTGGAACCTGTTTGACGGTAAATTTAAAAACAGGTTTGGCGTTAACTACACACTTGTGGATACAAAACAGAAAAATCCGGATTTAGGCTTTGGAGCGCCTGATCCCACATCCTATACTGGAGAACGTCTTAAATATGACTGGCAGGGTGAGCTTGATCTAACACATGGTCAGACCCTTGTTGCGGGGCTGGAGGCTGAAAATGAAAAACTCCAGCAGTCGCCAGACAAATACAGCAACACCAACCGTGCAGCCTATGTACAGTTATTGTCCAGATTCAATAATATGCTGTTTGTCACATCCAATGCCAGAGTCGATGATAATGACCGTTTTGGCACGCATGCAACGTATCGTATTGCACCAGCTTTTCATGTGCCTGTCAGCGGCACAATTTTAAAAGCAAGTTTTGGTACAGGTTTCAAAGCGCCAACGCTTAACCAGCTTTACGTCAGCTATCCCAGCTTTTTCTTTTTTGCCAATCCCAATCTCAAACCTGAAAAATCTCAGGGCTTTGATGCAGGGTTTGAACAGCCATTGCTGAATGACAAAATACGCTTTGGTGCAACTTATTTCCAGAATGATATCAAAGACCTTATTACAAGTAACGCAAGTTTTACATCCTACGCAAATATAGGCAAAGCCAAAACCTATGGTGTTGAAAGCTTTGCCGCCTGGCAGGCAACCGATACTGTAAAATTGCGCGGTGACTATACTTATACAATGGCGAGGGACGACGTTCAGCATAATGGCCTTCTGCGTCGTCCACGGCATAAGGCAAGTGTACAGGCCAACTGGCAGCCAATGGATAGATTGACATTAAGCGCAACGCTCATTGCGGTTAGCAGCTTCATTGATGGCAATAGGGACTTTTCTGTGCAGCGCCTTAAAGCGCCTGGCTATCAGATTGTAAATTTGGCCGTAAGCTATGAGGTCAATAAAACGTTTACCGCATTTGGACGTGTGGATAATCTGTTCGACAGACGCTATCAAAATCCCACGGGCTTTTTGCAGTCAGGCCTTGCTGCCTATGCAGGTTTAAAAGCAGTTTATTAAATATAATGTGTAAGGAGCTTACCCTTGGATGTGATCCAGGGGTGAAAATACAGACTGCATTTGGGGTTTACTAAAATGCATGATAATTAAATCCTAAGCATGGGTGAAGTGCCTAAATAGATAGATTTGCAAAAAATTCCGGAGCGTACTATTCATAAAAAAGTAAAGCCAACAGAATGATATAGCAATGACTACTTTTAACTCTCAAACGGCTTTGCGTTCTCAGCAACTATTAACCAGGAAACTTTCAACACACGTTTAACGCAAAAAAATCTGATTTGTAAAAGTTGCAGAAGTACTTTTATTTATCACGCTCAGGTTTTATGATCTGCGCCTGAATCCTAAATTTATTTGAAACGCATACCTTACATCAAAGGGCACCAAGATATATTTGCGCCTAAGCTAAAATATTATATTCAGGCAGGGATTACACGATGTAATTCTTTATTTAAATATGGTACTTGATCAAAACAGGATAGAATATGCATAGTTTTGGCTTGGCTATAAACTGAACGGCTCCGAAGGTTTAAGCTAACAGTAAACATTAAATATTATCGGGTAATAGGCGACTTAAACGTAGACTGCACATGGAAAAAACCGCCCTTACCGACATTGACCAACGCTCGCGCGAGATATTTCGTACGATTGTTGAAACCTATCTATCCTCTGGTGAGCCTGCTGGATCACGCAATATTGCTAAGCTGCTCCCCATGAGCCTGTCAGCGGCTTCAGTGCGCAACGTGATGTCCGATCTTGAAATGCTTGGTTTACTCTATGCGCCTCACATAAGTGCAGGACGCCTGCCAACAGATCTGGGTCTGCGGTTTTTTGTGGATTCGCTGCTGCAAATTGGCGATATTGAGCAAAATGATCGTGCCCAGATTGAGGCGCAGGTCGCAGCCTCTGGCAAATCGCAGTCCATTGAAGATATTTTGAGCGATGCGTCACTAATGTTGTCTGGCCTGTCCCAGGGCGCTGGCGTTGTACTTGCCACCAAAACCGACAAGCGTCTCAAGCACATAGAATTTGTACGGCTTGACCCAACGCAGGCCTTGACTGTGCTGGTTGGCGAGGATGGGTCTGTTGAAAACCGTGTGCTCAAATTACCCATGGGATTACCAGCATCCACTCTTGTGGAAGCCGCCAATTTTTTAAACGCTCGGCTTAAAGGGCGCACCTTGAGTGAGCTGCGTTTTGAGATTGATACCAGCCGTAAAGCTATGGAGAGTGAACTTGATGAAGTGACAACACGCCTGATTGAGGCAGGGCTCGCCAATTGGGGCGATTCAAAATCTGGACATCCACAGCTGATTGTGCGGGGGCAGTCAAATCTTCTTCATGACCTTACAGCCATTGAAGATCTTGACCGGATCAGACTGCTTTTTTCAGATCTGGAAACACAAAAAGACGTCATTGATTTGTTGAGCCGCGCTGAAATTGCTGATGGTGTACGCATTTACATAGGCTCTGAAAATCAGCGGTTTTCTTTTTCAGCCTCTTCAATGATTGCAGCGCCCTTCAAGGACAGCTCGCAGAAAATTGTTGGCGTTTTAGGCGTAATTGGCCCTACACGCCTCAATTACGGTCGCATTGTGCCTGTTGTTGATTACACCGCCAAGCTCATCAGCCGAATGCTTGAGACTGGGTAATGGGCTTGGCGGTACTGCTCTGGCACATATCGTTGATTGGACAGATGTCACAGTCGGGTTTTCTGGCCTTGCAGATATAGCGGCCGTGTAAAATAAGCCAGTGATGGGCATGCATCATAAATTCCATTGGGATGCGTTTCATCAGGCCCGCTTCAATCTGCTCTGGCGTTGTACCTATGCTTAAGGGAATACGGTTTGAGACACGGAACACATGCGTATCCACCGCCATTGTTTTATGCCCAAAAGCCATGTTCAATACAACATTTGCGGTTTTACGCCCAACACCTGCAAGTTTTACCAAATCATCCAGATTTTCTGGTACGCTTCCAGTGTGGTCATTCATAAGTTTTTCGCATAAAAGCATGACATTCTTGGCTTTTGCCCGAAACAGTCCAATTGTTCTGATATGTTCGCGCAAACGCTCTTCGCCAAGGTCAAGCATTTTTTGAGGCGTATCAGCTATGGCAAACAGGGCTTTAGTTGCTTTATTGACACCAACATCAGTAGCTTGAGCCGATAATACCACCGCTACCAAAAGGGTAAAGGGATTTACATGATCCAGCTCGCCTTTTGGTTCTGGCGAGCTTGCTTGAAAGCGTATAAAAATTTCTCTGACAATAGCCTGCGACACTGGTTTTAATTTTTTAGGCTTTTTCGTTTTCATAAAATCATTCATATTATAAACATGAATGAAAACAACCTAAAAATTCATGATGAAACCGTGCTTGATGCAAAGCTCATTCCGCATCGATCATTAAACGCGCGGGGCTTAAGCATTATACTTAGCTGCGTGGCAATAGTAAGCCTTTGCGCCAGCCTGCCATTTTTTCTTATGGGCGCTTGGCCTGTGGCTGGCTTTTTCGGGCTGGATGTTTTTTTGCTCTACATTGCCTTTAGGGCAAGTTCGCGCTCAGCGCGTGCCTACGAGCATATTGTCCTTACCCATTTTGACATGAGCTTGCGTAAAGTGTCTGCCA
The DNA here is from genome assembly GCA_025351165.1 of Hyphomicrobiales bacterium. Taxonomy (GTDB): domain Bacteria; phylum Pseudomonadota; class Alphaproteobacteria; order Rhizobiales; family Beijerinckiaceae; genus JAIELD01. Next base: position 43,779 of record JANXWK010000005.1, read on the forward strand.
AGGGACGTGAACAGCTCTGGCACTTTATACCCTGCTGGACACGCATGAAACTGGATGAACACGAAGAGTTTGGTGTGCAGCGCATTTTGCTGGTTCAAAAACAGAAAGAAATTGAAGTTGCCAGTTTTTTAGGGGCTGAAGAAAAAGCTGAGTTTGCTAACCGCCTTAAATCTGCCTTGTCTGAAGCACGGCGTGGGCCAACCTATAATTATTAGCCTCTACAGAATTCGAGTGGTAATCAAGCTTCTTTTAACCCAATATAAATCCTGAAATCTAACAGGATTGCCCATGCTTTTACCCTCCCTTCAGCCGCCGCAAGATAGTGCCATACCTTTACAAGGTATAATGCCTTTACAGCATGAGGCTGGGGATGATTATAAAATCATCCAGCGCACCATAGAGTTTATGTCCCACCAGTGGCGCAAACACCCCTCAACAGAGGCGATAGCGCAGAACGCAGGCATATCGCCCACGCAGCTTCATCACATATTTGCACGGTTTGCAGGCATAACTCCAAAAGCCTTCATGCAGGCAATTATGCTTGACCATGCGCGCATATTGCTTAAATCCACCTCGGTAATGGACACAAGTTACGAGCTTGGCCTCTCTGGCCCCTCACGCCTACATGATTTATTTGTAACGCACGAGGCAATGTCACCAGGCGAATACCGCACAGGCGGTCAGGGACTTGTCATACAGTATGGCTGGCACGTTTCGCTGTTTGGTAACGCCCTGATTATGATCACAGCTCGCGGTCTTTGCGGCCTTGCTTTTGCTGATGAAGGGCAAGAGCAGGCGATATTCGAGGATATGACAAGACGCTGGCCCAAAGCTAATTTTGTGCAGGATGTGCCCGCAACTGCTCATTTTGCCACACGCGTTTTCAATCCAACCCAGTGGTGCGCGAGCCAGCCTTTGCGCGTGGTTCTTATCGGCACTAATTTTGAGCTGCGGGTTTGGCAGACACTGCTGAAAATTCCATTGGCCAAAGCCAGTACCTATTCAGACATTGCAACGAGAATCGGCAATCCAAAAGCTGCGCGTGCTGTAGGCGCAGCCATTGGCAGAAACCCCATTTCGTTTGTGGTTCCCTGCCACCGCGTTATTGGAAAATCTGGCGCGTTAACTGGCTATCATTGGGGGCTGACCCGCAAACGCGCCATGCTGGGCTGGGAAGCAGGCAAAGTTGGCTAAAGTAAACTTGGCTAAGGTAAATCCAGCACTATTTTTTGATTTATCTTGTTGTATTGCAGGTCTATAGAGGAAGCAGCATTTTCAAACTAAATCAGGATTATCCCCTTGAACGCTCCTCTTGACGCCACCTCCCTTAATTCTCTCCGCATTGGCCCAGATGAAAACGGCCGCTTTGGCATATATGGTGGGCGTTTTGTGGCAGAAACCCTGATGCCACTCGTGCTTGAGCTTGAGCAGGCCTATGCAACTGCTAAAACTGATCCTGCATTCAAAGCTGAGCTGGATGGCTATTTAAAGACCTATGTGGGTCGCCCCTCGCCCCTTTATTATGCAGAACGCCTCACAGCCCATGTGCGTGCTTTGGCAAAAGCCAAGGGGCTGTCAGGTGGGGCTAAAATTTACTTCAAACGCGATGAGCTGAACCATACAGGTGCACATAAGGTCAATAACGTCACTGGTCAGATTATGCTTGCCATGCGCATGGGCAAAAAACGCATTATCGCAGAAACAGGCGCAGGCCAGCACGGAGTTGCAACCGCTACCCTGTGTGCACGGTTTGGCCTGGAATGTATTGTGTATATGGGCGCTGTTGATGTTGAGAGGCAAAAGCCAAACGTGTTCCGCATGGAAATGCTGGGCGCCAAGGTTGTGCCTGTGCAATCAGGCTCACGCACGCTAAAAGATGCGATGAACGAAGCCCTGCGCGACTGGGTAACCAATGTAGACACGACCTTTTACTGCATTGGCACAGCGGCAGGCCCCCACCCATACCCGATGATGGTGCGTGATTTTCAATGTGTGATTGGCAATGAGGTGCGCGTGCAGATGATGGAGGCTGAAGGCCGATTGCCCAATAGTTTGATTGCAGCTATTGGCGGCGGCTCTAACGCGATTGGCTTGTTTCATCCATTTTTGGATGATCGCGATGTTGAAATTTATGGCGTGGAAGCTGCAGGGCGCGGTGTGGACAGCGGCGAACATGCAGCCTCACTGACGGGGGGCAAACCAGGTGTCCTGCATGGCAACCGCACCTATCTGCTGATGGATGATGATGGGCAGATTGTTGATGCGCATTCCATTTCAGCTGGACTTGATTACCCAGGCATTGGGCCAGAACATGCCTGGCTTAAAGACGTTGGGCGCGTGCAGTATATTTCCTCCACCGACCAGGAAGCGCTGGATGCGTTTCAGCTCTGCTCAAAACTGGAGGGAATAATTCCAGCCCTGGAGCCTGCCCACGCCATTGCCAAAGTGGTGGAACTGGCACAGCTGAAATCGCAGGATCACCTGATGGTGCTGAACATGTGCGGCCGTGGCGACAAGGATATTTTTACAGTGGCTGAGCATTTAAGAGGTGGGATGTGATACCAACTATTTAACTATCTAAGGTAAAAATATTATATGTCTGATGATTGAAACGAAAAGCCAGCACCCGAAGCAAAATTCGCTGAAATGGCATCCGCTATGCTCCCACAGCAGATGACTATGTTTGCCAGAAAAGCTGTAGTTGAATATCCGCCACGCGGTGATTCAGCCGATTCTTCAGGTGAAGTAGAAGCTGAAGATAGACATCGATATTATATCAAAGACGATTCTAATGGGAGACCCGTTCGAGCTAGTGAATGGGTAAGTACACTAATGTCTGAAGCCGTAATTATTTCTGCTCCATCTCAATCGGTTATAGAATTGTCAAACGGTAAATTAGTGTTTGGTTCAAGACGTGTTGCAAATGTTTCAGACCGAGTTGCAACAGACAGTTATTTGATTTCACCTACGATTTCAAATGCTGATCCTGCATCAACTACTGGGTTAAAAAAGATTCTGTCTTCCATATACACTTTTGATATGTTTATTAATAATGTCGATCGTCATTTTGGTAATTATTTGTCAGTCGACGACAATGGCATACGTCGCTTATATGCTTTTGATTATAGCCGAGCTTTGTTTTGGAATTGGCCTTGGAGCGATTTTCCTGCAATAAATGAACATACGAGAGTTTATGGTTCTATATTACGCAATTTGCACGGATTTGATGAAAAATCTTCCGCCGATATAATAAATCGTATTGAAGGTCTTACGCAAGACACTATTAAAGGGTTTGTTAACTCTATGCCTACTGATTGGATTTCATCTGCTCCAACAGCACAGTTTATTAAATGGTGGGGCAGTAGAGCTTGGAAAACGCGTTTAGTAGATCTTAGAAAGGGGATTAGTGATGGTACACTGCTATAAATTCTCCATTATCCGCTTTGCTCCAGATGACGCTAGAGATGAGCGCATAAATATTGGCGTAATTATTTTCTCAGAAGAAAATTTAGATATTAGAATATCAAAAAAGCTTGAAAAAGTAAGGGCTTTATCCACTGCGCTTGACATAGAAATGCTTCGTAATTTAGTTGAAAATATTAAGGTTGTAGATGAAAAATTTCAAGCTGCTGGAGCGTCTCTAGATGAAAGAGTAAGATTTCTATCGCGTATTGGTTCATTAACATTATCAAATCTAGGTACATTTAGCGCAGAAAATGCAACTGTGTATGAAAATAGAATAAGTTCGATTTTTAAATCAATGGTTGACCCTGAGCCACAATTTCCTAGATTTCGTGAAAAGCGTTCAAGATTATTAACGCAGGTCAAGTCATTTTTTAGACAAGAAGGTGTCCTTGCTAGCAGGGATGAAAGTTTAGATTCTCATCGTATTGTCGCTGGTTACGAATTGGATAAAGGTCTAGTAGCAGATTTAGCTCTTAAAAATGGTGCTATGCATATAATAGAGACTATTGATGCATCAGGGGAAGAAAACACTATTCGCAAAGCAATAGGAGAAATTGGCATTGCTGCTTTAGTGCTTGAAAGCGCAAGAATGAAATTTGGTGAAACAAATACTAAAACAAAACTAGTTTATAATGCTTCATCCGCGCTTGAAAATATTGCAAGACCTGCAATCGAAGCTGCCGTTAATCAAGGCGCTGAGCTAGTGAATTGGGCAAGTGTAACTGACCGCAATAAATTTATTAATGTTTTATCATCTTTAGCTACACCAATAGAACGGAAAAAACTTAAACCATTAGTTAAATTTGAAAATGTTACAAATCAGGCGTTCAAATTCCAATAATAATTAAACCTTTTCTGATTTCTAATTTTAAGTTGTCAGTTAAATGGTGGTTTATGGGAAGTAAGATCATCATTGCCAAACCGAGTAGAGGCAAGAGTCTTTTTGGTTTTCATGGTAGTAAGTTAACTACACTTCACGCATTTATCAAAAAACACAAAAGACCTATAGTTACGATCTATTCCTTGCAAGACACTGCTTAAAATAGGTTTTATCCTGACCACACTCAATCTCCATCAAAACTCAACATTTGAAAGCTCGCTTGCCGCGGAAGGCTTTAGCGGATGCACGGGAATTCACGATAGAAATATCAGCGGGTAAGCTTGTCCTAGCACTGTTTACTGGGTAAACCTCCTTTGTCCAGCACAATAAGCTTTGCAAAATGCAATCATTGTCACATCCATATACGACGTGCTTTAAGACGTGATTTTATCAATAGGGCAGAGAATAAGGCAGAGTTTATGATCATAACGCATCGCATTCGTTATAATGGTAGCGAGAGTAAACCGTTATTTGAGCGCCATGTGTTGGAGCTAAATGAAAGCCTGCCCGATGATTCTGTGTGGTTTGATTTATTTGAACCCACTGGCGCAGAGGATCACAGGGTTGAAGAAGTGTTACATATCAGCATTCCAACCCGCGCCGAGATGAAAGACCTTGATCCTTCAGGCATTCTTTATAAAGAGGGTGAAGCGCTCTACATGACAGCGCGGGTGTTTTGCCAGCCTGAGGGTGGCAACGCGACTTTGGCGGATGTATCGTTTATTTTAACGCAAAAAGCGTTGGTAACAGTGCGCTATGATGATCCTAAAGCCTTCCAAATGTTTGCAACCCGCTTAGCCCGGCCTAATGCTTGCGGCCATGCGGCGGCGGCTGTGCTGGATGGCTTATTGGATTCAGTTATAGACCGTTCAGGCGAAGTGCTGCGCCAGGTTGGCGATAAAATTGAGGCTCTCTCGCATTCAGTTTTTTCCAAACGCGATAAATCCAATATGATCAGCAATTCTTTAAATGACACAATCCGTGAACTTGGCAGCATGGGTGATCTCATCTCACATGTGCGTGAAAGCATGGTGTCTTTGGAGCGGATGTTGCTGTTCTTGGGTGTCCAAGCCAAAATTGGGCTAGACGGGTTTAATCTGGCAGCAGAATGGGAAGCGGATGCAAAAGATGTGCGCGCTATTGAGGATCACGCTTCGTTTTTAGCGGGTAAAGTGCAGTTTCTGCTGGATGCTACTTTGGGGCTGGTGAGCTTGGAGCAAAATAATGCGGTGAAGATTTTCTCGGTTATGGCTGTTATTTTTATGCCTCCAACACTGATTTCATCGATTTACGGCATGAATTTCAAAAAATGGATGCCGGAACTGGAATGGGAATACGGCTACCCTTATTCATTGATGATGATGGTGCTCTCCGCAGTGGTGACATATAGCTTTCTAAAATGGAAAAGATGGTTATAGATCAGGCAGCAGATAGTGGATAAAATCTTAGACCTAATAACAGGTTCCCTCATGCACGGGCTTGACCTGGTGTTTCACGTCTTGCAATTTTAAGATTGCTAAAACAAAGAGCTATAATTTTTTACCCCACCATTATTACCGTATCGCTATATCGTGCCACAACAGCATCTGCCGTCAATAATCGCATGGGTTCAGATAAAGCCTGTGCTACAAGCAGTCTATCGAACGGATTGCCATGCAATAATGGTAGGGTTTCAACATAGGCTGCATGGGTTGGTGTTATGTCCAGCATTGTAAAAGCAGTCTCTTGAAAATAATCAATTGCCTCTGGTGATGAAAACGCAAACGCGTCTTTTTTCTTGGGTTGGGCTGATTTAATCGCAATTTCCCAAACTGTAACGGCTGAAACAAAAACAGTGTTTTGGCTGTCCGTTACAAGATCAAAAGCATGTGAAGATAACCTCTTACACCCCGTTACAAACCAGATTGCGATATGAGTATCCAGTAGCAGGTTCATGCATCGTTACCATAAAACAAGTTTCAAACGCTTTATCGTCTTCATCAAAGGTTTCAAGCTCAACAGGCGGGTATTTTCCAGCTTGCAAGCCAAATCTTACTTTCGATATTGGCTGATTTTGCATCGCTACCAACCTTACCGCAGGGCGGCCATTGCGGGCAATGATGATTTCTTTTTCAGTGCCGCACTCAACGGCGTCCACTAAACGCAATAAATGGGTTTTAGCTTCCAGCATATTGACGGTTTTCATTTTAAGTCTTCTTGGTCAAACTTGACTAGTACCACATTTTTTGCATTTTTCACCACTCAAAAACCATCTCTCAACAAACCATGTGGGCAAGCCCGCATTTATGTTCACTTGTTTGTAGAAAAGGTATATCGTAGATCAATATGGACTCAGCGCATTTTAAAACCAGCCCACAAACACCCCTGCCAGTTGTAGCAACAGGCGAAAACAAGCGCCGTGTATTCATCAAATCCTTTGGCTGCCAGATGAATGTGTATGATGCAGACCGCATGGCGGATGTTCTTGCGCCAGAAGGCTATGACACAACAAACACGCCAGAATCAGCTGATCTCATTATTCTCAATACGTGCAATATTCGTGAGAAAGCCGCTGAAAAAGTCTATTCCGAGCTTGGTCGGCTGCGCGAAATCAAGCTGGATCGGGCAAAATCAGGCAAGGAGACGCTTGTAGCTGTGGCTGGCTGCGTAGCGCAGGCTGAAGGCGCGGGTCTGCTGCGCAACACAAAAACCGTTGATCTGGTTGTTGGCTCACAAAGCTATCATAAATTGCCAGAGCTTTTGGCAAAAGTGCGCACCAAGCAGCGCGTGGTCGATACAGAATTTCCGACAGGCGATAAATTTGCGTCCCTTCCCATGGCGGCGCGTGAACGTGTACAGGCACGCGGCGCGTCTGCTTTTCTCACTATCCAGGAAGGCTGTGATAAGTTTTGTACGTTCTGTGTGGTGCCCTACACAAGAGGGGCGGAAATTTCCCGCCCTGTTGCCAAAATAGTTGAGGAGGCAACACATCTTGCGAGCGCTGGCGTGCGTGAAGTTTCACTTTTGGGTCAAAATGTAAATGCCTATCACGGGCAGGGCCCCAATGGTGGCAGCGCCACACTCACACAGCTGCTCTATGCTCTGGCAGATGTGCCCCACCTGGAGCGTTTGCGTTACACAACCAGTCACCCAAACGATATGAGCGACGAACTGATTGAGGCACATAAATATCTTCCTAAGCTCATGCCATCCCTGCATTTGCCTGTGCAGTCTGGATCAAACCGCATACTTAAGGCCATGAACCGCAAGCACACGCATGAAGAGTATAGATGTATTATTGACAAAGTTCGCCAGGCACGCCCAGATATTGCGCTTACATCCGATTTTATTGTGGGATATCCAGGTGAGACAGATGCTGAGTTTGAAGACACTGTGAAGCTGGTGCATGATATTGAATTTGCGGCAGCCTATTCCTTCAAATACAGCCCGCGCCCTGGTACGCCTGCGGCGGATCACAAAACACAAATTTCAGAAGCAGTCATGCAGGAACGCCTGCTGCATCTGCAAAGCCTGCTGCGTCAACAGCAGATTGCATTCAATCAACAAACCATTGGTAGAACGGTTAATGTTTTGGTAGAAAAGCAGGGCCGTATGGATGGGCAGATGGGGGGGCGTTCTCCTTATGCGCAGGCCGTACATTTCAATGGGAACATATCAATGATTGGCACAATTGTGCCAGTTACAATAACAACTCTGATGCCAAACAGTTTAACAGGACTATACACACCATAAAGGAGAGCAGCTTGAGCAGATCTTTGAGTGAGCCAGCAAAACTTGCAGCAGCCCTGACAGCCGCCGGACATGGCGCAATAAATGGACAGGCAGGCCCACCCCAGGAAATAACGGAGCAGAGCCTCTCTTTTGAAGACAATAAACTGGCAGGGCTGGTTTTTGGACTTTACGACCAAAACCTGGCACACATAGAGCGCCGCTTGGGAATAATAGCCAATGCCAGCGGCAATCATGTTACAATCAAAGGTGGCAAGGATATTGTTGGACGTGCGCGGAGAGTGCTTGAAAACCTGTATCGTGAGGTCAAAAAAGGCAAGGCCCTGTCGCTTGGCGATATTGATGGCATTATTCAGGAAAGTGCCATGCAGGGTAGCCTCTTTCCTTCAAAAGCTGAAATTACAGACATTAACGCCCGCCCCAGTTTTGAGCAGATCAGCACCCGTAAACGCGGCCCGGTCAAAGCCAGGAACGCAGCGCAGGATGCCTACCTGCGTGCTTTACGCAAAAATGAACTGGTTTTTGCCGAAGGACCAGCAGGAACTGGAAAAACCTGGTTGGCGGTTGGTTATGCAGTGTCCCTTATGGAGCAGGGGATCTGCGAGCGGTTGATCCTCTCGCGTCCAGCCGTAGAAGCTGGTGAGCGTCTGGGATTTCTGCCTGGGGACTTGCGTGAGAAGGTCGATCCATACTTGCGCCCAGTCTATGATGCACTTTATGATTTTATGGATGGACGCGCTGTGGAGCGCGGTCTTCAAACAGGGCAGATTGAAGTTGCGCCTCTTGCCTTTATGCGTGGGCGTACCCTGACCAGAGCTGTTGTGCTTCTGGACGAAGCGCAGAACACGACAACCATGCAAATGAAGATGTTTTTAACGCGTCTTGGAGAAGGGTCCCGTATGATTGTTACAGGTGATCCATCTCAGATTGATTTGCCGCCTGGACAAAAATCAGGACTTGTTGAAGCTGTGTCCATTCTAGATGGCGTGGATGGTGTTGGGCGCATTCAGTTCAAGCATCAGGATGTTGTACGGCATGATCTTGTACGCCGTATCGTGCAGGCCTATGAGGAGGCAGGCGTTAAACTGTGAGCAATTTAGTTAGTCTGGACCTGCAATCAGAAGATGATGGCTGGCTTGCAGTTGAAAACATTGAGAGCCTTTGCGAGCGTGCAGTTTTTCAGGCTAGCATGGAGGCTCAACCAAAACCCATGCAGGGTGCCGAGCTGTCCATATTATTGACAAATAATACAAAAATTCGTGTCTTGAATAAACAATGGCGTGGAATAGATAAACCAACGAATGTATTGTCCTTTCCAGCTGTATTACCAGAAAAAATAGCCAAAAGTCCAATATTGGGAGATATTGCGCTTGCCTTTGAAACAATTGAGCTTGAAGCTCAAACTGATCAAAAATCCATGAATAACCATATAACCCATCTGGTTATTCATGGATTTTTGCATATTTTAGGCTATGATCATGAAACCGAAAAAGATGCAGCGTTAATGGAAGCGCTGGAAATAAGTATTTTGGAAAAACTCAATATTGCAAACCCTTATATAGATTGCGATTTGCTCAACACATAAATGATAAGTATAGAAGATTTATGCCAGACGAACCATCACAGCCCCCGCAAGAACCATCTAGTTCGCATTCAGACTATTCTGATCAAAACCAGCGGCACGAGGGGGTGCTGCATAAAATAAAATCACTTCTTGGATTAAAGTCCGGAACATCGTTGCGTGAAGACTTGAAAGATGCTTTGGCTGAGGGTGTAACCGACCAGGCATTTAGCCCTCAAGAATGCATTATGCTGGAAAACGTGTTGGGTCTGCGGGAGCGCCGTGTAGCAGATGTCATGGTTCCTCGTGTTGATATCATTGCCGTATCCATAGAAACGTCCCTTGCAAATCTACTGAAGGTTTTTCGAAGCGCCAGTCATTCACGCTTGCCTGTTTATGGTGAAACACTGGACGATCCTAAGGGAATGCTGCATATTCGAGATTTTCTTGATTTTTTATCTGCACGTGCAGAGGTTGGTGCAGCAAAGCGCAGGAGTAAAAATACATCTGAAACAACAGCTTTTGATTTGGGAAATGTGGATCTGGCGCAAAAACTATCAAGTACCAAACTTGTCCGTCCCATTTTATACGTACCTCCATCCATGCCAGCTATGGATTTGCTAAGGCGCATGCAGTCTACAAGAACTCACATTGCCCTTGTGATTGACGAATATGGTGGAACGGATGGCCTTGTATCCAATGAAGACCTGGTTGAAATGATTGTGGGTGATATTGAAGACGAGCACGACGAGACAGGTCTTGCCATCAAATCTATTGCAGGTGGCTATCTGTTGATTGATGCAAGAGCATCTCTTGAGGAAGTTAGTGAAGCGCTTGGCACAAACCTTGAAATAGACGAAGCTGCTGAAGATGTAGATACAATTGCGGGGTATCTGGCAACAATAGCTGGTCGTTTGCCAGCACGTGGTGAATTGATTCTGGCACCAAGTGGTATTGAATTTGAAATTATTGATGCAGATCCGCGCCGTATTAAGCGCGTAAAAGTGCATCCAAACAGAGTTCAAGGTTCTAAATCAAAAGCTTTAGACGCAGGTTCTCTTAAGAATATATCGACAGAGGCGGCGCCAACAGCTAACAGCACCTTGTAAAGTACAAAATAGGGCTGCATCTGACATGTTTGAAAATAGTTTGACGCTGACAGCCCATCGTATCATTTTATGTCATGGCTGGGAAAGACGGATTACTGCCTTTATGGCAGGGGCAGTCGGCGTCCTGGCTATGCCTCCTATTGGTTTGCTTCCGTCTTTGTTTATCACAATGACAATAGCTGTTTGGCTGATAGATGGCTCAACTGGTGATAAAAAATATGCATGGTTTAAGAAAATACTGAGCGCAGCCTCTGTTGGGTGGTGGTTTGGTTTTGGGTATTTCCTTTGTGGCTTATGGTGGGTGGGAGCGGCCTTTCTTGCAGAAGGCGAGGAATTTATTTGGGCTATGCCCCTTGGAGTGGTAGGTCTGCCCGCTGCCCTTGCAGTGTTCCATGCACTTGGATTTGGAATTGCACGTGTTTTATGGTCAACAGGTCTAGGTCGTATTTTCGCATTTACTGCTGGACTTGGTTCAACGGAATGGCTGCGCGGTCATATTTTAACCGGCTTTCCATGGAACACGTTCGGGCAGGCTTTTGGCGAATACGTCATTACAGCACAGTTTGCTTCATTAATCGGCATAGAAGGGCTGAATGTTCTGGCAATCCTTATTTTTGCAACTCCAGCTTTTATTGCAACAGGGGCTACTTTTAAATCAAAATACAGGCCTTTGATTTGGGCTTTATGCGGTCTTGTAATTATTGTTGGGTATGGCGGGTTAAGGCTTGGACTAAATGGCGGCCTTTATCCCCAGCTTGACAAGGCCAACATTGTAAAAAATGTAAGGCTTCGCGTTGTTCAACCTAATATCTCAATCTTAGAAAAACATAATGTAAAAAATGGAGAAAAACTGCTCGAAACTTATTTAAAGTTGAGCGATAAGGCTACCTCAGCTGGTACATCAAGCATCACTGATGTAACGCATGTTTTTTGGCCAGAATCCCCCTTTCCTTTTTTGTTGGCGCAAACCCCACAAGCTCTTAATCAGATGAGTGCAAAACTGCAGGGCAAAGTAACACTGATAACTGGGGCAATTCGGGCTGATTCATCAGGTATCGCTAAAACGCAGAGAGTTTATAATTCAATACATGTTGTTTCAAAAGAGGGGGTAATCGCCGACTCGTATGATAAAGTTCATCTTGTGCCGTTTGGAGAGTATCTTCCAGCCCCTTTTCAGGTAGCTTTGAACAAATTAGGGCTCAGGCAGTTTGTGCATGTACCAGGTGGATTTGAAGCAGGAAGCCTTTTACGGTCGATACATGCAGATGGCATGCCCGCAATTTTGCCAATGATATGTTACGAGGCGATTTTTCCTGGCGAGTTTACAAGGGATTTAATTCCAGGAAATGCGTCACCTGGAGTTATTGTCAACGTAACAAATGATGCGTGGTTTGGAAATAGTTTTGGCCCTTACCAGCATTTTTCACAAAGCAGAATAAGATCAATTGAACAGGGTTTACCCATGATACGTTCGGCAAATACGGGCATTTCTGCGGTGATTGACCCATACGGTCGAATATTAAAATTTTTGCCAATTGGTGTAGCAGATGTAATAGACTCTCCCTTGCCAGTAGCATTGGCTATGACGATCTATTTAACCTACTGTAAAAGTTTTGCAATCTGGCTATTGCTCATTTGTGCAAGTCTCGCTATATTTTCAAGTCTAACATGCCGAAAAATAAGTTAAAATTTAAACAGGTTGTATCTTTAAAGTATACAACCAGATGCGTCTGAGATGACGCTGAATAACGAGATAAATAATGAAAAAAATACCCAATCCAGTAGACAAGCATGTTGGAAGTCGTGTGCGCATGCGCCGTGTTCTTTTGGGGATGAGCCAGGAGAAACTTGGGGAGGCTTTAAACTTGACCTTCCAGCAGGTGCAAAAATACGAAAAAGGCACAAACCGGATTGGTGCAAGTCGCTTAAGCCAGATTTCAAAAATACTTGGTGTACAGGTGGCGTTTTTTTTCGAGGGTGCACCAGTTGATTCCAGTTTTGATGACACCAGTTCTTTGATGGCGGGTTTTGCAGAAGGGGAACAGGCCTCTTATATATCGGATATTATGTCAACGCCTGATGGCTTACAGCTTGCACGAGCTTTTAGTCGCATTCGCGATCCTAAACGCAGGCGTCTGGTTATTACAATGGCAAACACACTTGCCGATGAAGATCCAGTCAATACCACTCCTATCTCGGACGAGTAATCAAAACCATTATATTATTTGGAAAACCGTTCTTTATTAAGAACGGTTTTAATATTTTTGCTTGACCATTTCCCCTAATTTGGTTCAAACAAGTAATGCTTGCTTGAATATAATGATTTTTATCCGTTATTTCAAACGTTGTCCGTTTAAATGTACGGATCCATCCAAGGACACTGCAGAAAGTACAAGCGGTTTTCTGCATTAAATATAAGACGCATTACTGCATAACATGGAGCCGTTCAGTGGCACGTTCAAATTACCTTTTTACTAGCGAATCCGTTTCTGAAGGCCATCCTGATAAAGTCTGCGATCGCATTTCAGATGAAGTTGTTGACCTGTTTTTCAAAGAGGCTGCCAAATCTGGGATGGCGGCATCAGAGGTGCGTGTCGCTTGTGAAACACTCGCAACAACAAACCGTGTTGTGATTGCAGGAGAAGTGAGGACATCCCTCTCCGAGAAAGACATGAAAAGTAAAGTAAAGTCAGCAGCTCGCCGTGCCATAAAGGCAATTGGTTATGAGCAGAGCGGCTTTCATTGGAAAACTGTAAAAATTGATGTGCTTCTGCATTCTCAAAGCGCAGATATTGCTGTTGGGGTTGACTCAACCAGCAACAAGGAAGAAGGCGCCGGCGATCAGGGCATTATGTTTGGATATGCTTGCCGCGAAACACCAGAACTTATGCCAGCTCCAGTGTATTATGCGCATCAAATTCTGGAAGTCCTAGCAGTCGCCCGTAAATCCGGCGAAGGTCCAGCTGCTAAACTTGGCCCCGATGCCAAGAGCCAGATTACAATCAGATATGAAGATGGCAAGCCGGTTGGTGTGACCCAGATTGTTCTTTCAACGCAGCACCTTGATGAAAAACTTTCCTCAAAAGATGTTCACAATATTGTTGAGCCTTACATCCGTGCAACACTGCCAGATGGCTGGATTTCCAAGGATACGGTCTGGCATGTTAACCCAACTGGCAAATTTGTCATTGGTGGCCCTGATGGCGATGCGGGTCTTACAGGCCGCAAGATTATTGTAGACACTTATGGCGGTGCTGCGCCCCATGGTGGTGGCGCGTTTTCTGGTAAGGATCCAACAAAGGTTGATCGCTCAGCAGCTTACGCGGCACGATATCTGGCTAAAAATGTAGTTGCTGCCAAGCTTGCAGAGCGCTGCACAATACAGCTCTCCTACGCTATTGGCGTTGCCAAACCATTGTCAATTTATGTTGATATGCACGGGACTGGCAAGGTGGATGAGGCAAAACTGGAAGCTGCATTGCTTCAGGTTATGGATTTAACACCGAGCGGTATTCGCAATCACCTTGGCCTCAACAAAGCCATCTATGCACGAACAGCTGCTTATGGTCATTTTGGTCGTAAAGCATCGCGTGATGGTGGCTTCTCATGGGAAAAAACTGACCTTGCGCCCGCAATCAAAGCAGCTTTAGCTGCTTAATTAAAATGCCTGAGACAAACTCATCACCTGAACCTCTTGCTGGCTTAAGTGAAAAACGGCGTGAGGTCGGTGGTGGGCTGTTTGGACGGCAAAAAGGCAAAAGACTGCGTGAGGAGCAGCAGAGCCTCATGGAGACATTGCTGCCTAAACTGCAGATTGAAAATATTCAGTCAGTTCTTAGCAATCAGTCTATTCAATATATAAATCCTGAAACCTTATTTGCTCTACCCAAAAAAGAGCTTCATCTTGAAATTGGTTTTGGGGGCTCCGAGCATCTCGTTCATCGTGCTATAGAAAGTCACGACATTGGCTTTATTGGCATTGAACCTTTTGTAAATGGTGTGGCCAAAGCTGTTTCTGAAATAGCACGGCGCAATATTCAAAATATTCGTCTTCACCATGGCGACGCTGTAGATATACTTAATTGCCTGCCATCCAACTGTCTTTCCAGAGTGTATCTGCTTTACCCTGATCCTTGGCCAAAACGCCGCCAACGTAAACGCCGTTTTGTAAGTTTGCCAACATTAAAAGCCATGCACCGTGTATTAAAACCGCGGGGGCAGTTTTATTTTGCGTCTGATATTGATGATTATGTAGGTTGGACACTTGGCATGGTAAAGGCTGCTGGATTGTTTGATTGGCAGGCGGAAACTGCCAAGGATTGGCAAAAGCCCTATGATAACTGGCCTGGAACCCGGTACGAGGCAAAAGCCTATCGGGAATGTCGTATGCCAAGCTATTTACGGTTTACAAAAATCTAGCCTTTACGCTCAATCAAGGCTGCATAGATGTCAAGTGTATCACCAACCATGCGATCCAGCGAGAACAGCTGTCCAACATGACGCCTTGCTCGCACAGCCAAAGCTTCAAGTGAGGACGGGCGCAGGGAAAGTGCGGATTCAATTGCATCAGCCAGTTCTTCGGGGTCTGCTGGTTTAACGTGCCAACCTGTACGCTGTTCAGCTGGTACAGAGGGGGGTGCAAGCACCGTTTCTGGCACTGCCCCCAGATCTGAAACAATAACAGGTGTCCCAAGGGCCTGTGCTTCAACTGCAACACGTCCAAATGCTTCCGGCGCGGTAGATGGAACTGTAATAACAGAGGCTGTAAAGACAGCAGCGGCAATATCATCAACATGGCCAACGCGCCGTACAATACCGCTCAGGCCTCTGCGCAAAACCATATCATCCAGCTCTTTGATGTAGGATGATCGACCTTGAGGATCGCCCGCTAGAACATAGACTACATTTTGTACACCGCGCTTTTTTAGCAGGCATGCAGCTTCAATCAGTACGCGCGCGCCTTTCCAGGGTGTAAGTCGGGCAGCAAGCAAAACAACACGCTCATCTGCAATTAAACCCCAGCTGGAGCGCATTTTAAAAACTCGGTCAGAGCTGATGTTGGAACTGGAAAAAGCATTTAGGTCCGTACCACGGTAAATGACACGGATTTTCCCATTGCTGACAGGATGATTGGCGCGGATCAGTTCGCCTGTATAAATGGAATTGGCAATCACCACATCCCCACGTGCCATGATGGAATTGTAAAGCGTTTTAGCCGCAGATTTTGCACTATAACTTCCGTGATAGGTCGTAACAAACGGTAGTCCAAGACGTTTGGCTGCAAAATAGGCAACCCAGGCTGGTGCACGGGATCTGGCGTGAATAAGCTGCACATTTTCTTTGCGCAAAATTTTTGTAAGCTTGCGGATATTCCAGTACATGCGCAGCGGATTTTTTGTTTTTGCTGGAAATTCAATCCAGTCTCCGCCTTTGGCCTGTAGTTCAGCCACAAGGCGCCCGCCTGTTGTTGCAACCAGTGCGCGTGCACCTGCATGCACAAGCCCACCTGCAATGTCCACTGTTGTGCGTTCAGCCCCGCCTGCTTCCAGTTCAGGGATAATCTGCATGATAGTTGCGCCTTGCAACGACGTTGAAGCTGTGCTTGGAAAAGTCATAATAACGCTGAATACACTGATGATGTTAATAACTAAATTAAAGATATTCTGAAAATGTCCAGTTTACCAAATTCAATAACACCTCATTACCATAACATCAATAATCGCCGTATCGCCTACGAATTTATCGCAGGAGAGGGCCCAGTAACTGTGTGGCTGGGAGGCTATAAATCTGATATGAAGTCTACCAAGGCAGAAGCACTTATGGAATGGGGGCAAAGGAATAATCGGGCTGTTTTACGCTTTGATTACTCGGGCCATGGCTTGAGCTCTGAAAAATTTGAAAATGGTACAATTTCAACATGGCTAGAAGATGCTTGCAGTGTAATTGAAGCATATGCTGGCACAGCACCTGTATTGGTTGGCTCTTCAATGGGGGGCTGGATTGCAATACTGGCTGCTCTTAAAATGAAAACTAAAAATATACCATCAGCTCTTGTGCTTATTGCTCCTGCCATAGATTTTACAGAAGAACTCATGTGGAAAGCTTTCTCACCTGAAATTCGGGATCAAATTGAAACAGCAGGCGTTTGGCTGCGCTATTCACAATATTCACCAGATCCAACACCTGTGACGCGCAGGTTTATAGAAGACGGACGTAAACATCTGCTCTTTGGCAAAAGTTTTGAGCTTGGTTGCAAAGTTCATATTCTCCAAGGACAAAAAGATCCAGATGTGCCGTGGCAGCACACAATGAAACTTGTAAGCCATTTGCCTCACGATGAAGTCGTCATAACCATAATCAATGATGGAGATCACCGCCTCTCGCGTGGAGACGATATTGCTAAACTGGTGGAAATTGTAGCGTCTTTTTAAACAGCCTTTATTGTATCCTTGATGGAAATATTATCCAGACTCTGTCGAATATGGCCTGCAAGTGCCTCAATTAAAGGAGAAGCTTCAACCAGGGCAGAAGATTGCACCCGCCCACGTGCCAGTGCAATCTTGACAGAAGGGAGCAGAGGAAATCCTTCACCTTCCCCAAGAATACGCATTCCAGTCCGAATGGCAGTTTCTGGTAAAACACCAACTGCAAGCCCTGCCAGAATTGCAGCCCCTACAGCAGATGAATTCCAGCTTGAATACAAAATCCTAAAGCTCCGCCCGTCTGCTTCAAGGCGCTCAGTGACAGCTTGACGCCATTGGCAGGTTGGACGACCCAAAGCCAAGGGAAGGGGCGTTTCCTCATGGGCAGAGTGCTTGGAAGATGTCACAAAGAGCAGGCGCTCCTTGCGGATAATTTCGGCTTGAGGGCGATTCTGGGCATGGGTTATAATGGCAAGATCAAGATCGCCAGACTGGATACGTTCCATAAGCATAGGAGTGGGTTCACACATGACTGCCACTTCAACTTTTGGATTTGTCCTTGTGAAACGCCCAAGTATCTCGGGCAGGTAACGATCTGCATAATCATCTGGTACGCCAAGCCGAACATGGCCTGAAAGAGCTGCATTTGAAAAACTGTTCATGCATTCGTGACTAAGGCGTACAATGCGCCGCGCATAATCCAGCAGGCGTCTTCCATCTTCAGTAAATTTGACGGAGCGGCCGTCTTTGGTAAAAATAGGGCGGCTTATATCTTCTTCCAGCCGTTTCATCTGCATCGAAACCGCACTTTGCGTTTTATGGACAGCCTCGGCTGCCTTGGTAAAAGAGCCGCTATCTGCAATCGCCATAAGTGTTTTTAACTGATCAACGTCAATAAGATGCATGCGATAAAAGCCTTTATCTTGGGATGCAGTAATAATACATAAGATATAATGATGAATAACATAAGAAACACTTGAATGTCTAATGGTTCATTCAATGATATGTAATTTTACACCACAAAAATCTGGTGCGTCATACATTTGGAGAGTTAAGATGATACTGTTGTTTTTAAAAACTGGTGCTGAGCGGCTTGCCTCATTAAGCCCAAGATTTTTGAAAGTAATGAGCGCTTGGAACCGCCATCAGGCTGTGAAAAAGCTAAATAGTTTTGATGATCATTTGCTTGAAGATATTGGTGTAACCAGAGCAGATATTAAAAAAATAGTGAACGGGCCTTCAATAAAAACTGTATCACACTCCAATACACCTTTACCTTACTTTTCATCGTTTTTGTCTAAAAAAATCGGTTAAAAGGTCAGCAGCTTCTTTTTCTCTGAAATTACCATACACTTCAGGAAAATGGTGACAGGTGGGGGTGCCAAAAAAACGCACCCCACTTTCAACGGCACCGCCTTTTACATCAGTTGCCCCAAAATAAAGTCGTCTAATTCTGGCAAAGGATATGGCTGCGGCGCATAATGTACAAGGCTCCAATGTAACATACAGATCGCAATCAACCAATCGTTCTGATTTAAGGTAATTGCAGGCACGCCGTATTGCTACAATTTCTGCATGAGCAGTTGGATCACACCATTCACGCGTATGATTGCCACCCCTGCCAATAATTTGGTTTTTGTAAACGATAACAGCGCCAACAGGTGTTTCCCCACGGGCTGCAGCTTGCCTTGCTTCGTTAAAAGCGTCATCAAAAAACAGGGTCTGCGGGCTAAAGTTCATTTTTTCTCTCAGCTGTAATAAATAATCTCAAAAAACATTTATTTGCATTTAGCTTTTGATTCCATCAGAGACAAAGATAGTCTACAAGACCTTTATGACCCAGTATGACAATGATAAAACCGACAAGCCCAACTCTTTTAACAGAACGCCACGTTTTGGCAAAAACAGTGAAGGTGCAGGACGCGAAGGTGCAGGACGTGAACGTCCCTCCTACGACAAAAAGCCTGTCCCTAAAGCCCGCATTTTTGATGAATCTGGTGCGGAGGTTATGCCACAGCGTGTAAGCTACAATGGCCGTACTTCTGAACGTGCATCACGTGAAGAGTCAGATGCCAAAACAGGGCGTAAATCTTATGACGATAAACCAGGCACTGATAAAAAATTTGGTGCAAAGCCAGCTGGGAAATTTGGGGGTGCCAAACCTTTTGGGGCCAAACCCAGTGGAGATCGTCCACCACGCAAGCCTGAGCGCGATGATGCAAGTGAGTTTGCTCGTCTTTTAGGCCCACGTGGATTCAGCTCCGAAAGACCAAGATCCAATGACGGGTACAAAGCCAAACCCGCCTTTGATAAAAAATCATCGGGTAAAAAGTTTGGTAAGAAAGCGGAACTGGAGCCAATTGACCAAATTCGCCCACGCGAGCTGACACCCCAGAAATATATCTACCGAAGCGGCGAAATTATTGATAATGGCGCAAAAGGTGAGGGTAAAAGCGGTGCAAAAAGCGCAGAGCGCATTGCCAAAATAATGGCGCGTGCAGGCTTATGCTCACGCCGTGATGCTGAGGAATGGATTCTTGATGGACGTGTTACAGTTAACGCCCGTATAATTGACAGCCCAGCTCTGGATGTTACTCCGCAGGATACAATTCTTGTCGATAATAAACCTTTACCGCAGCGCGAGCGTACACGCCTATGGCTGTTCCACAAACCTGCTGGACTTGTGACAACCGAAAGCGATCCAGAAGGCAGGCCAACAGTCTTTGATAATCTGCCAAAACATCTGCCCCGCGTGGTCTCTGTTGGACGTTTGGATATAAATACAGAAGGCCTGCTGCTTTTAACAAATGATGGTGGGTTGGCCCGTGTACTGGCACATCCAACAACGGGTTGGCTGCGGCGTTACCGTGTGCGCGTAAATGGCACATTGAAGCCAAGTATGATTGAAGAACTGCGTAAAGGCCTTACCGTTGATGGTGTCCACTATGAACCCATTATTGCAACGCATGATCGCAGTAAAGGTCATAATTCGTGGCTTACACTGGATTTGACAGAAGGTAAAAATCGCGAAGTTAAAAAAGTGCTTGAGCATTTTGGGCTTATGGTGAACCGCCTGATCCGTGTATCTTTTGGGCCTTTTCAGTTGGGAGATTTGCCAGAGGGTGAAGCCGATGAAATTAAATCACGTGTGTTGCAGGATCAGCTTGGCGAGCGTCTGACCGAAGAAGCGGACGCGGATTTTTCACTCCCACGATTTGAACACACTGAAGCAGAAGAATTAGCACCAACTGAACGCCCCCGCAAAAAATTTGATCCGCGCAAACCATCTGAGAAGCGGGCATTGATTGAACGCGGTGAAGAGCGTGAATTTGAAGTAAGACAAGACAGTTTTGCAACTCGCAAGGGGCGGGTTGTACAGGTTGAGCGTATTGCCATACGTCCACCTTCACCAGAGGCAGTCGGTGATGGGCAGGTTATATGGCGGCGTGATCGCGGCCCTCTGGAGCAACGCATTCAAAGACGAGAAGAGTCAAATCGAGGTGATTCGCGTTCAGAGCATTCTGAATTCAGAAGTGACAGGCCAAGCAGAGACGATAGGCCAAAATTTGGTGATAAACCAAGATTCAATGATAAACCAAGGTTCAATGATAAACCAAGAGAGTTCAGACCAAGAGAGGACGGCTCAAGACGCGATGACCAAAGACGCGAGCCACGCCGTGATTTTGGAGCCTCATCAGACAGCAAATCTTATGCAGGACGCAGTACAAGTGGCAAGCCAAGATCTGACGGAAGATCTGACGGAAGATCTGATGGAAGATCAAATGGCCGAGCGGGAGACTCGCGATTTGGCGATTCAAGATCAGCTGATTCAAGACCCGCTCGTGGTAAACCTGCCTTTGGCGAAAGACCATCCTCTGGCGGAAGGCCGAGCTTTGGTGGCAAGCCCTCTGGCAGCAGACCAGCTGGCGGAAAATCCTTTGGTGGGAAACCAGGTGGATCACGACCAGGTGGATCACGACCAAGCGGCAGTAAACCACCACGAGGCAGGGGTTAGACAACAAAAGCGTAATATAAGTTTTTACTCAGCTCTTTATGGTAAAAGCTCAGATGCTTCTAAAAAACTCTTCACTGACATTGTAATCTGTTATGGGAGAAACGCCAAGGCTCAGGTCACGTAGCAACATACACAGAGCTTGTCCATCAACCAAGTCGATGGCAGGGGCACCGTCACGTGTTGCTTCCCGTCTTGCATCCTGTGTAAATGTGCCAGTTGTAAGTATAAGGCCCTTATCAGCCCGACCGACCATTGCGCCTCGAAAATCGCGGATAACGGGCGATCCGACTGACCCTTTCCACCGTTTGCATTGAAAAAGCACTTGAAAGCTGACAAGATTCATACGTAAAATGCCAAAGCCGTCTATGCCCTCATCCCCAGTACGACCTGTAATTTCAACCCTTGTAAATCCACTTTCCCGCAAAACTCTCTGGCATAAACGTTCAAAAGCGTCTGGTTTGAGGCCGAGCAGTATTTGGATAAGATGTTCTTCCCAATCAAGGTCGTTTAGGGATGCCTCAGTGTCTTGTATAGATGATATGTTACTAGGTTTTTTACGTTTTAAAGCAGCTTCGTTGCGAACATCACGTTTAATTGCAATAACATCTTGAGCAGTTACATGCTCCCCTTTATCCGTTAGTGTCCAAACACCTCTAATGGAATTTGCAATAGCGCCATATTTTTTTAGGTATGTACGTGTCCAGTGCATTCGGTAACGTAAAGCTGTCTTTGCTCCATCACTATGCAATTTGTCGCGCAATTCAGACGGCACTTTGAGTGTATCTGCAACCTGATCGTGAATTTCTTCATTAGATGCCGAACCACCTAATGCTTTTAAAGCGTCAAGTGTTGGGATCATTAATTCATCAAATTTTGGCAATTCGTCCATCTTTATCAAACTACCCTATTCCATAAACAGCATATCAAGGTCGGCCTCGGTCATGGCGAGTGTTGGCGTGCCCTCTGAATCAAAAATGCTGGCAGCAAGTGCACGCTTTTTTTCTTTCAAGGCCTCCATTTTTTCCTCAA
Organism: Hyphomicrobiales bacterium; assembly: GCA_025351165.1. Lineage (GTDB taxonomy): Bacteria > Pseudomonadota > Alphaproteobacteria > Rhizobiales > Beijerinckiaceae > JAIELD01. The sequence continues at coordinate 65,989 of JANXWK010000005.1, forward strand.
TTGTGCCATTTATGACGAGTTTATGCACAAATACAGGCTTATCCTGCCCAATACGGTGAGCGCGGTCAATTGCCTGCTCTTCCACTGCCGGGTTCCACCATGGGTCATAAAGGATAATTGTATCGGCTGCTGTCAGGTTTAAACCCGTCCCACCAGCTTTAAGTGAAATCAAAAATACAGGAATATCACCATCCTGAAAATTGTTGATCTGTGTTTCACGGTCTTTTGTCTGGCCAGTCAATAGGCTGTAGGGCGTACCTTCCCTGTCAAGTTCAATACGTATCAAATCCAGCATGGATGTAAACTGGGAAAAAACAATAATTTTACGCCCTTCATCAAGCAGTTCAACGAGCAGCTCCTGCAAACGCTCAAGTTTGGCAGACTCTGCCTGTTTTTCCATTTTAAGCAGACGTGGATCGCAACATGTCTGTCGCAGTTTGAGCAACGCATCCAGAATGACAATACGGCTTCTTGCAAAGCCTTTATCAGCAATTGCAGCGCGCACTTTTTCGTGCATGGACAACCGGATGGATTCATACACATCGCGCTGTGCGGATTCCATGTCTATGCGCTCAATAATTTCCGTTTTTGGCGGTAAATCATTTGCCACCTCATTCTTGGTTCTGCGTAGCATGAATGGTTTGACACGCTTGGCCAGGAGGCGAGCACGCTCAGCGTCTCCTCTTTTTTCAATGGCGTTACGCCAGTTTTTTGTAAAATGAACTCGATCCCCCAAAAATCCAGGAGATGCAAAGGAGAACAGCGACCATAACTCACCAAGATGATTTTCAAGCGGGGTACCGGTAAGGCAAAAACGATGCTTTGCATCAAGATTAGCAATAAGTTTTGTAGTCGCTGCATCAGGATTTTTGATAGTTTGAGCTTCATCCAAAAACAGAACATGCCATTTGTGCTGAATGAGTATTTCATGATCACGTGCAACAAGTGGATACGTTGTCAGCACAAGGTCACTATTGGGTATCTCATCAAACTTATCACGTCTATCTGCACCTTGAAGTGTTAATACACGCATGTTTGGTGTAAACTTTTCAGCCTCACGTCGCCAGTTTGACATTAGGCTTGTTGGCGCAACAACAAGTGCTGGAGCATCAAGCCGTCCTGCGTCTTTCTCAATAGCTAATAATGCAAGTGCCTGAACGGTTTTACCCAGGCCCATATCGTCTGCTAGAATACCTCCAAGCCCGACCTCACGTAAAAATGAAAGCCACGAAACACCCTCAAGCTGATAGGGACGTAAATCGGCCTTGAAAGAGATAGGAAGAGTTGCAGTAGGAATGCCATTGCCATCAGCCAGTTTTTTACCCATGGCACGAATGCTTGTACCGCCCTGCCATATAATGCCAGAAAATGCTGTAATGGTCTCAAACTCACCAATTGCAGCAGCATCTAAGGCGGATAGTTTGAGCTTCCCTTTTTCTGAACTGGCACCACCAGAGCTCGCAAGTTCGTATAAACCATTGATGATAGGCGCAAAACGGGCAGAAGGGAGAGCAATGAACCGTCCATCACCAAGAGGTAGATAAATAGGATCATCTGACGCATCTTCGACTTGATAGTTTTTACGGTCAAACGTGCCTTTGGTTATCATGGAAACAATAGGATCAATCAGATCAATCCTTTGTCCGTCCACTATCACGCCTACGCCTAGTTCCAGCCAGTCAATACCAGAGCCCTCAATAAATTTCGCTTCAACGTCACCATCGCCTCGCAGCAGCTGCAAGGGAAAATCAGCAGAAATTTCAATTTTAAATCCTTGTGCCTGAAGCTGAGGAACATCATGGTAGAGAATATCAAACCACGCAGTATCATCGCCTTTTGGCACAAAATCATCGGCATACATGTCAGGTACACCAGAACGCCTGTCTGAAATGGGCATGAAGTCATGGTGCAGTAACAGTTTTAATGCAGCATCCTCTCGTTTCAAATCACGGTGAAGCTCATATATTTGGCCTTTATGAGCTTTGAGGGGGATTTCTTTTGCCTCATCAAGATTTATTCTGCACGGCCCATAACTGAACATAAGGCGGGCGACAGAAACCTGTTCTTCTGCCAGATCCGCATTTTGAAAATAATAGCCATCATTACGTGCAGCCTGTTTTTTAAGCTGTGCGGAAAACAGCTTTAGAACAGGAACTGGAAAATCCTTTATAGCAATAGAGGGGCCTGGTTTAGCTGGATGAAGCTTTGGTAAACGAGGTACTTTTTGTTTAAGCCTGTCAGTAAATTCAGATAAATGTTCAAGCGGAACTGGTGGAGCATTCAGTAAAATAGAGGCAATTTTTGGAGTAAATCCTGTTTCGATTTTGCCAATCAGGCCTGATGTCATATCAAGATAAAGAGGCGGAAATGCATTAAAACCAAACATATCATCTGCTATTTTAAGCTTTGGAATAACAGTACCGTTTTCGGCAGGTTCCCACTCTATGCTGCCTGAATATGTTTCACCCGCCCCAAGAACTAGCCCGTTGACATCCAGCCAGCGTGCTCTGCCAGTTGCAAGAATTTCTGGCAGAACTTTGCTGACAGCTTCCGATTCAAGCGAGAAAAATGAATGATCATTTTGGGTATCTGTTCCTGTCAGGCTTTTAAGAATAAGCATGTCAGAGGGCAATAGATGTTTAGGTTTTAAAGTTGAAAATGCATTTTCAGGCATATATGTATCAGTTGAATCAGAGAATGTTCCGTCTTTACGCAGACGTACACTTTTTGGCTTGAAACCAATGGAAGCTGTGCCAAGCGAGGGCGTTTCATAAACAGCATGGGGCTCAAACACATAAAGAATGCGGTCATTCATACCTTCTGGATAGTCAGCTGTACCTGCTGTTTCCACCTCTTCCAGAGATTTGATCCATGCTGTTAAATCAGATGGCAGACCTTCGGGCCATAACGGCCCACCAAGTGCAATTACATTTGGCTTGTCCCAGGATGAGCCTGCAAGCGAAACAGTACCAGGAGCTCTTCCTGTTGCCTTTTGTCCAAGCCCTTTTTGCCCCATACCTTCAAGCAGGGCGGCAGCCACATGCTTACAGTTAAATCCAATAGGGCAGGTACATTCTCCTTTTATGTCTATTTTACCAAGAACTTTATTAATCTGGATATGCTGCACATAAGGTAGGCGTTCATTGCCATGCACCTTGGAGGAAATGCCAGTCTTGTCTTTCAAAATAGAAAGAATACGACCCTGTTTTTTATAGATTTCGCCTGCTATGCACGCCTTGATGCCTGTTGCACGACGAATATCTTCTTCTGTATATTTCATGGAATTGACTATGACTTAATTTACAAAGCGAGTTTTGGAGGCGGGTTAAATCTAAAAGAGCAACTATAGGGGTATTTTTTATAAATCATACAAATATATGGCTATCTTGCTCAATTTTATCGACTAAGTGATCACAAACAGCTTTAATACGCCCTAAGCCTCGCATATCTTCATGAATGACAATCCAGTAACTTCGAATTGCCCTGCGCGCTGGCAGGACATGTACCAGATCAAGGTGGTGATGTGCGATATAATCATGGATCACACCAAGTCCCATACCACATTTAACAGCTTCAAGCTGACCCACTGCATTTGCACACTCAAAGCCAGTTTTTGCGCCTTCATACAATTCCCGCACATACTCAAGCGTAGATGGAAACGCATGATCCTCCACGTATCCAACAAGGCAATGATCTAGCAAATCAGATTGCGTTTTTGGTACAGGATGGGTTTCAAAATAAGTTTTTGCACCGTAAATTCCCAACGAATAATTTGTAAGTTTGCGCGTTACAAAACGTCCGGATTCGGGCTTTTCAAGCGTTATAATAATATCCACTTCACGTTTATTAAGCATTATCAATTGGGGCATTGGCACAATTTGAATAGTTACGTCAGGGTGTATAATACAAAAATTCTTAAAGCCCCGTGCCAGATAATAGGTAGAAAACCCATCAGGCGCTCCTATGCGCACAGCTCCTGAAAGTTCTACATTTGTATCGGTCAAGTCAGCTTGGGTCTGAAGCCATTCACTTTCTATTCGTTCAGTGCTTGCAAGCAGCTTTGTACCAGCCGCTGTAAGTGAAACACCAGTTGTTCGTCTCTCAAACAGTTTGGCATTGAGACTTTGCTCCAAGGCTGTAATGCGTCGACCAACTGTCGCATGATCTATGCGAAGCTGTTTGGAGGCGGCAACAAATTGTCCAGCGCGTGCAACACTCAAAAATATCCGTAAATTGTCCCAATCCATACTAATGCTCAATTTTGCACATTAAAGCCGCAATATAGTCTATTGCAGTGCAAAAATAAATAAGATTATATAACGATATACGGTTCAAGGAGAAATACTGTGATACATTATGGGCATTTTATTGGCGGCAAACATGTTAAAGGCACATCTGGCAAAACAGCAGACGTGTTTCAGCCAATGGATGGCACAATTCGCGCAGAGGTTGATTTGGCAGCGCCTGATGAAATGCGCAATGCTGTATTGAATGCTGCAAAAGCACAGCCCGCCTGGGCTAAAACCAACCCGCAGCGCCGCGCCAGGGTCATGATGAATTTTTTGGGGCTTATTGCCAAACATAACGATGAACTGGCTGAAATTCTGGCACGGGAGCATGGCAAAACGATCCCTGATGCTAGGGGCGATATTCAGCGCGGTGTTGAAGTTGTTGAGTTTGCCTGTGGCATCCCCCATCTCACAAAGGGTGAATACACAGAAGGTGCAGGCCCTGGCATTGATATTTACTCCATGCGTCAGCCTTTGGGCGTGGTTGCTGGCATTACGCCCTTCAATTTTCCTGCAATGATACCTTTGTGGAAAATGGCACCTGCCATTGCCTGTGGTAACGCATTTATTTTAAAACCCTCCGAGCGCGCACCTGGTGTGCCGATGCGTTTGGCTGAACTGATGATTGAGGCAGGTTTACCTGCAGGCATTTTGAATGTGGTGAACGGCGATAAAGTTGCAGTGGATGCAATTTTGGACGATCCTGATATACAGGCCGTTGGCTTTGTGGGTTCAACCCCAATTGCCGAATACGTTTACACACGCGCAACAGCTACAGGTAAGCGCGCCCAATGTTTTGGCGGTGCAAAAAATCATATGGTGGTTATGCCAGATGCTGATCTTGATCAGGCAGTAGATGCATTGATTGGTGCCAGCTTTGGCTCAGCCGGTGAGCGTTGTATGGCCATTTCAGTCGCCGTGCCAGTTGGTGAAAACACCGCAAACGAACTTATGAAGCGTCTTGTGCCGCGTGTTGAGGCTCTTAAAATTGGTGCCTCTACAGACGTGCAGGCAGATTATGGCCCACTGGTTACCAAAGCACATCTTGATAAGGTTAAATCTTACATTGATATTGGCCTTGAAGAAGGTGCCAAATTGGTAGTTGATGGTCGCGGATTTAAAATGCAAGGCTACGAAAATGGCTACTACCTAGGTGGTTGCCTGTTTGATAACGTGACCAAAGAGATGCGAATTTATAAAGAAGAGATTTTTGGCCCTGTACTGTCAGTTGTGCGTGCTAAAACCTATGAAGAAGCTTTAAATCTGTGCAACACGCACGAATATGGCAATGGCGTTGCAATATATACCAGAGATGGCGATGCAGCCCGTGATTTTGCAGCTAATGTGCAGGTAGGAATGGTGGGTATCAATGTTCCAATTCCAGTGCCATTGGCCTATTACACATTTGGTGGCTGGAAACGGTCAAGCTTTGGTGATCTTAACCAACATGGGCCTGATTCAATTCGGTTTTACACAAAAACCAAAACAGTCACATCGCGCTGGCCAACGGGCATAAAGGATGGTGCAAGTTTTGTGATACCAACAATGGGATAGGACTTTTACCTGGTGTAACGTCTCCACAATGCTCCAAAAACATTGGAGTAATCGTCACTCCAGGCCACAATGCCTTTATCTTGAAGAACAGCCCAGCCATTATCTGTCAGTAAGCCAGCTAACACCCTGGATGTTTTTGAAATCGCAACTACATGGGACGAACTGCGACTTTCCAAACTGGCTGGAGCTTTATTTATGTCATATTTAACAACAGCTTGAACACCGGCTTCCTTCACAAGGGCTGCAATCACACTTTCAAGTTCCAGATGGCTGTTGGAAATGTGCATTGCAAGAAGGCCATCTTCTTTTATCAAACCAAGATAAAGTGCAAATGCTTCTTTTGTAAGTAAATGCGTGGGGATGGCATCAGAAGAAAAAGCATCTATAAGTAGATAATCAAATTTGTCTTTTGGCTCATTAGCTAAAGTTAAACGCGCGTCTCCCAAAATTACATGTGAATTGGGGGCGCAAGCAGATAAATATCGAAAAAGATTTTCATCTCTTGCAATTTTATACACGATAGGATCAATTTCAAAATAACTGATTTTGTCAGTCTCAACGCCATTGCACGCATGGGCGCCAGTGCCCAGTCCTACAATCCCAATCTGCCTTGAAGCTTTGTCTTGACCAGATAGACGAAATGTTTCCGCATTTGGCCCCTCTTTATGATAGTAGGTGAGCGGTTTGGGTCTATCTGGTAAAGGGGAACCATCGGCGTTGGAAGTTCTGATGGCACCGTGTAATGTGACACCATGATTGAGCGTACGAAACTGCCCATTTTCTACAATATCAATTTTGTGAACACCAAAAAAAGAACGCTCATAAGTTCTGTGATTGACAACAGTTTGAATACTGTCATTAAGCAAAAAAAGCATAGGTATTGCAGCTGCCAACACATAAGCTTTTTGATAGAAAACGAGTAAAAAAACGACTAAAACTACCAACCCGTAATAGATGTAAAAATTATTATTTTTTATAGATTCTGATGAAATCACATTTACTAGAAAGCAAAGAATAAGGCCTATTAAAACGACTGGGATTACCTGATTGTAAATTTGTTTTTGTGATGGTTTGAAAAATAAAGCTGACCCTATAACAGATGCAGAGATGAGAATAGGATACTCAAGAACTCTGTTAAAAATTGCAGGTGCAACCAGACCGCAAAATAAACCCCCTAAAACACCACCAAAACTCATCCATAAATAAAATGATGTTAAATAGTGTGGGTGTGGACGCAATTTGTATAGACGATTATGAAAAATGAGCGCAGCAATAAAAAAGAAGCCTATGTGAAATAAAAACTGAACTAAAAAATTTCCAATATTCACAATGTTTAGCATGAATAAAATGCAGGAAAGTGCAGGAAAAAGTCTTTCCAATAAAACAATGGGTAAGATTTGCTGATCCCGAAAAACAAGCACAAAAGTAAACAGAAAAAGTGCGAGTGGCAAAATCCACAAGAAAGGAGCTGCCGCTATGTCAGTTGTAATATGTGTTGTAACAGCCAGTAAAAGCCCTGATGGAATGAAGGACAATCCAATCCATTTTAAAATTAATTTAAGAGATGGTCGTTCATCTTGGCTGTGACTATCTATTATTTGTCTGGTTTTAAGCGTAACTGACTTTGGGCGGCAAACTATAAAAGCACTTAAAATGATGAAAACGACAAGTAAAACAAACCCGAACGACCAGGCATAAGATTGTTGTTTAATGCGCAACAAAGGTTCAAATAAAATTGGAAACAAAAGTAGAGCAGTGAATGATCCTAGATTTGATGCTGCGTAAAGAAAATAAGGGTTGGCCGCATGGCTGTGTTCAGAGCGGGCAAACCATGCCTGCAAAAGTGGTCCATTAGCTGCAACAGCAAAAAATGGCAGCCCAACAGAAGTAAGGAACATGCCTATTAACCATATTGTTTGTCCATTTTCGGGTGCAGAACCATAAGAAATGCTGGCAGAAATTGGTAAAAACATAATTGCAGTTGAAGTAAGTATAATATGAATAAAGGCAGCCCACTTTATTGCAAGATATTTCGTCAATAGATGAGCATATAGATAGCCAGCCAGTAAAACTGTTTGAAAAAAGACCATTGCCACTGACCACACAGATGGCGCACCGCCAAGCTGCGGCAAAATCATTTTTGTGAACATAGGCTGGATTGCAAAAAGAAGAAATGCGGATATAAAAATTGTTGTTGTAAATATTATTAAAAGGATTTGCGTTTTGATAACATTCATTCAAAGGCTCTTAGAGCAGGGACATTGGTTTACAATGGAAGCGATTAAAACCTGCTAGCATGCAAAGTTTAACTAAAACATAAAGTATTTTGTTTGTTCAGATGGCATGTATCATTTTAAAGCTGCATCCAGCTGGCTCTGAGCTTTGAAGCGTCGGATACTAAATGGGATAAGTCCCAAATATCCAACAGTAAGTGCAATGAGCGTTTCAAAGGGATAGGCAACAAAAAGCGCAACAAGAAATACAAATCCTACAAAAACAGGCATAACATTTTCGCGGGGTACAAAATGCCCTAGTCGTTTGAAGGAAAACGTTGGAATTGTGCTTACTGCCAGAAAGGCAATAACAATCGTGTAACAGAGCACAGTTTGTGCGAACATGGGCCATTTTGGCATTCCTGCCAACACAGCGTATAAGGGCAAAAGGCATGTCATGGCACCAGCTGGAGCAGGCATGCCAACAAAATAGTCCTTTTGCCAATCAGGGCGCGTCGGGTCTTCTAAAGCTGCATTAAAACGTGCAAGACGTAACGCCATAGCAACAGCAAACAAAAGTGCGGCAATCCATCCTGGCGTACCGGTAGACCCAACATCTTTTAATGTCCAAAAATATAAAATTAATGCTGGCGCACATCCAAAGTTGATAAAATCAGCTAAAGAGTCAAGCTCCGCTCCAAAGCGTGATGTACCTTTAAGAAGGCGTGCCACGCGTCCATCAAGCCCGTCTAGTGCGGCTGCAATAGCAATGGCAATGACAGCAAACTTCAACTTGCCTTCAACAGCCAGCCTTATGGCTGTAATACCTGAGCATATTGATAAAAGTGTAATAAAGTTGGGGATGAGCATACGCAAAGGCACTGCTCTAAAACGATTACGTTTAGGTTCAGAAGGATCTGGCTCAAAAGGTGGAAAAAGTGTGTTCATCGTCTGCAACCAACACAAATATGTGAATTATTGTACACGGAAGCTTAGCCTGTTCTCAATTAATGTGCAGTCTGCAAGCACGGTTTCGCCAGCAACTGCTTTTTGACCAACAGACACAAGTGGCTTGGCATTGAGTGGCATGTACACATCAACGCGGCTACCAAAACGGATAAGGCCAATACGTTCCCCTACGCTCAGCTGCTGACCCTCATTCGCAAAGCACAGGATGCGCCGTGCAATGAGTCCAGCAATTTGAACAACGCCAAAATGTCCTAGTGAGCTTTCGATAACAAGCCCATTACGCTCATTATCATCGCTGGCTTTATCCATGTCCGCGCTCAAAAACAGGCCAGGACGATAGGCGATCTTTGTAATTTTGCCACTCACTGGCATACGGTTTACATGACAGTCAAAAACATTCATGAAAACTGATACACGAGGTAACGGTATTTCTCCAAGACCAAGCTCGCTGGGTGGAATAAAAAAACCAACACTATCAACACGGCCATCTGCAGGACTAATCACCAGCCCCTCGCGTATGGGCGTCACGCGCGCAGGATCGCGGAAGAAATAGGCGCACCACAATGTCAGGATCCAGCCTACCCAACCAAGAGGGGCCCAGAGCCAGCCAAGTGCCAGTGCCACCAGTGCAAAGACAGCAATAAAAATATAGCCTTCTGGATGGATTGGCACCATTGTTTTGCGGATAGAGGCAGTTATGGACATTATAGACTATTCTCTTAAACGGGTTATATTCAAAGGATACTGTAAAAATGTCATCTGTTATACGCATGAAATATGCAGTAAAACAAAAAATAAGAACATTAATCCAAGCCTCTTTAAATTTAAAAATACTATGAAGCATCTATCTATCACCCTTGTGTTGGAAAGGCGATGGATGGTTTCAATATTTACCCATGAAATGTTATTTACAGTAATAGCTGTTGTCGAGCTTTAGATCCACGTCTATGTAAAATAACCTAAGTTTAGCAGGAGCACCCTATGGCCCGTGACGTCGTGGATTTAATACCGATTGAAAACCGCGATGAGCTTGTAGACTGGATTGCCAGTGGGGTAAAACCCAGCGAACAGTTTAAAATCGGGACAGAACATGAAAAATTCCCCTTTTTTAAAGAGACGCTGGAGCCTGTGCCCTATGAGGGTCAAAATGGCATACGCGCTCTGCTAAATGGCATGCAGACCGTAACAGGCTGGGAGCCGATTTTAGAAAATGGCAATCCAATAGGCTTGTTTGATGCTGTAAGTGGTGGAGCTATTTCTCTAGAGCCTGGGGGGCAGTTTGAATTATCAGGAGCGCCTCTGTCTACGCTTCATGATACAAAGAAAGAGACTATTCAACACTTTAAAGATGTAAAACAGGTTGCAGACTCCTTGGGAGTAGGATTTTTAGCGCTTGGTGTAAGTCCAAAATGGACGCTTGAGGAAACACCCGTAATGCCCAAGGAGCGCTATAAAATCATGGCGCGTTATATGCCAAAAGTTGGCTCATATGGCCTTGACATGATGTTTAAAACGTCAACTGTGCAGGTTAACCTGGATTTTAAATCTGAAGCAGACATGGTGAAAAAACTGCGTGTATCAGTGGCACTTCAACCCATTTCAACCGCAATTTTTGCCAACTCACCTTTTGCGAATGGTAGGCTGAATGGATTTCAAAGTTTTCGGTCGGAAATCTGGCGTGATACAGACAATCAGCGCGCTGGAATGCTGCCATTTATATTTGAGGATGGTATGGGCTTTGAACGCTATGTTGATTATGGCCTCACTGTACCTATGTATTTTTTAAAACGTGGCGACACATATCATGATGTTTCAGGAGCATCATTTAAAGATTTAATGTCTGGCAAATTTTCATTAATACCAACTGAAAAAGCCTACATGTCTGATTGGGCTAACCATCTTGGCACAATTTTTCCTGAAGTTCGCCTCAAGAAGTACCTTGAAATGCGCGGAGGCGATGTCGGCCCTCTTCCAATGATTTTAGCTTTTTCAGCCTTTTGGACAGGCCTGCTATATAACAACACAGCTCTTGATGCAGCTTGGGATATAGCCAAAAACTGGAAAAATGAACAGCGTCAGATGCTGCGTGACCAAGTTCCAAAACAGGGTCTCAGGTCAAGCATTAATGGACGTAGTACTCTTGATGTTGCCCGGGAGCTTCTTGAAATTTCAATTGCTGGCCTCAAGGCAAGAGCCTGTTTGAACAGCACAGGTACCGATGAGGCATCCTACCTTGATCCAGTCTGTGTTCTCCTGGATAAAGGCCAAACACAGTCTGAAAATTTAATCAGATTATACAGCAGTGCTTGGCATGAAAATATAGATTTTGCATTCAAAGAATGTTCCTACTAAAATCTACTATTTTTTATCACATAGGGTCAGTTTGCCACTTGACTCATAGAATCGGTGAACATTACGGATGTATCTCAATTGTAGTTATAAATTAAATATATATAACAGTTACTTAGAGGTAAAGATGACAATTGCAAGTGGATTTAGATAAAAAGCCACGTAATATTTTAAAAATAATTATCCGCAATTTCGGACTCGAAACATTAAACCTAAATTTTTAAAAAATATTGTACTTTACAAACACTTATGCAAAAAATACATAACTGTAAATCCAAAAAAAACAAACCCTCTTATGGATCTTTTTAAGCTTTGAAATATTTCTATCTTGCACGAAAAATAACCCTTCTGTAAGCATAGAAACACTAGGGAGTTATCCTGAAGAGCTAACGTCAAGGCAACAGTTTAAAAACTGCACAGTTTGCACTGTTGCCAGTAAAAAATTGGGGCAGCAGAGTACCAAAACAAAAACTTTGAGCTGCATAATTCAGTTTCCAACAGATTTTAAGTAGAGTGTTCATTTGCGTAATGGGAGGATTTAAAATGGAAGACTTTTATATTGTTTAACCACGTGAGTGGTTTAGCTAAATTAGAAATTTTTGAATAAAGTATACTATCTAAGGGGCAAGTATGTTACGAAGCGATTTTCAATCTACTGAAGTTGGATCATCACAGCACACAGTTTCGCAATTAGAAGCCGATGCATCCGTGGTACTTTTAGCTGATTGGAGCCGCGTTCAACAAAAGTTAAAAATAGAGTTAGGAGCCGATGTTTTTTTAAGCTGGTTCGGCAGCCTTGAGATATTGGGCTTGAAAACGGGATGCGCTTATTTCACTGTACCAACTCTATTTCTCAAAAGCTGGATAAATGCACATTATGCAGAGCGCATGCTGGTTTTGCTGCAAATGGAAGATAGCTCAGTTGAGCGTATCACTATATCAGTACGTACGGCTGGTCAAAAACAGGCTCATCATCGCCCTTCAGCTGTATTGAAGCTATCAAGCTCTTCAACTTCAAACCATGCCTCTGCAAATTATACTTCTGCAAATTACACTTCTGCCAGTCAATCTTCTGCAAACTATTCTTCTACAAGCCCAGTTTCTGTAAGTCATTTCCGCAAAAGCAATAGCTCAGTTTCAGGGGCCAGTTCACCCTCATCTTCCCACGGGACAAACTCTTACGGGGGTGACATGTCTGATGCCAAGATAGATGGCTTTGACGGATCTCCGCTTGACAAACGGCTTAACCTGGACAGTTTTCATGTTGGCCGCTCAAATGCTCTAGCCCATACGGCCTGCCATCAAATTATAAAATCCTTGCCTTCAGAAAGTCCAGTCTACAATCCACTTTATATCCATGCAGCAGTGGGCTTGGGGAAAACACATCTTTTACAGGCCACAGCTCAAGCTGCTGAAAACGCAGGCCGTCGTGTCATCTATCTTACAGCTGAAAAATTCATGTATGGCTTTGTCTTGGCTCTTAAAGCGCAAACGGCATTGGCATTTAAAGAAAAACTGCGTACAATTGATATTCTTGTAATTGATGATGTGCAGTTTTTGCATGGAAAATCCATACAGCAGGAATTTTGCCATACATTGAATGCGCTTATTGATGCAGGTCGCCAGGTCATTATTGCTGCTGACCGTCCACCAGCTGATCTTGAAGCTTTGGAAGAGCGTGTCCGTTCACGTCTGGCTGGCGGTTTAGTTGTGGAAATTGGTGCTCTGGATGAAACTTTGCGTATTAAAATCCTTGAGGCCCGTGTAGCTGCGGCCAGAATTAATTTTCCTGAGTTCCAGGTAAGCGATGAAGTTTTAAAACACGTTGCGCATGCAGTTACAGCAAATGGCCGTGATCTTGAAGGCGCTGTAAACCGCCTTCTTGCACACACAACTCTGTCTGGTGCACCCCTTGATGTGGAGGCAGCAGAGGCAGCCGTTAAAGATCTTATTCGCACACGTGATCCAAAACGAGTTAAAATTGAAGATATCCAGCGCCTCGTAGCCAATCATTATAATGTTAGCCGCGCGGATATTCTTTCATCGCGCCGCACAGCAACAGTTGTTCGTCCTCGTCAGATTGCGATGTATTTGTCTAAATCGCTTACCTTACGATCATTGCCAGAGATTGGACGCCGTTTTGGTGGGCGCGATCATACAACTGTCCTTCATGCAGTCCGTAAAATCGAGGGGTTGGTTGGCAAGGACAACACCTTGGCAGGTGAAATAGAATTTTTAAGACGTATGCTGCAAGAATAGGCAAGCCAAAAGTAGGCAAGCCAAAAGTAGGCAAGCAAAAAGTAGGCAACCCAAAAATAGGAATACTAGGACAAAAAAGCCCTGCAAACTCACTTATTTGGTCAGCTACGCTGTGCAGCTTTTCTTTTAATAGATTAATCCACCTTTCCAAAACTATTTTTGGTCGCTATAAGTTCTAACCAACAGGCTGCGCTCAATGTGTTGCGCAAGTCGCAAATTGGATTTTCCACAAGCTGGATTTTCCACGAGTTGAATTTTTTGCAAGTTGAATTTTTTGTGAGTTAGGTTTGCGTTATGAAGGTTACGGTAGAACAGTCAGCCCTTTTAAAGTCTCTTTCACGCACAACGCGTGTTGTTGAGCGGCGCAATACAATTCCAATCTTATCCAATGTACTTTTGCGGGCAGAGGACGGAAAGTTGATGTTAAAAGCAACTGACCTCGACATAGAAGTCACAGAGTCACTTGCGGCAGATATTTCATCTCCTGGGTCCATCACAGTGCCGGCGCATGTCATTCATGATATTGTGCGTAAACTTCCAGACAGTGCGCAGGTTCTGCTGGAAACTTCGGGTGATTCTTCCCAGCTCGTATTACGTTCAGGACGTTCGCGCTTTACTCTGCAGGCTCTGCCAGAAACAGATTTTCCTGATCTGGCAACAGGTGAATTTTCCAACACGTTTAAAATGCCTTCCAGCGACCTGCGAACCCTAATTGAAAAGACACAGTTTGCAATTTCTACAGAAGAGACACGTTATTACCTTAACGGTATTTACTTTCACGCACTGGAAGTTAACGGAAATATGGTTTTACGTGCCGTTGCAACGGACGGGCACAGACTGGCTCGCTCGGAAGTTTCTGCGCCCAACGGGGCATCTGGTATGCCTGGCATTATCGTGCCACGTAAGACAGTCAATGAAATTTTTAAACTCGTGGCAGATAGCGAGTCTGAAATCAGCGTTGAGCTTTCAGGGAGTAAAATCAGGTTTCACATTGGCGCCGTTATTCTTACCTCAAAGCTGATTGATGGTACATTTCCCGATTATAACCGTGTTATTCCAACGAGTAATGACAAGCGCATGATTATAGAATGTGCAGGCTTTAGCCGTTCAGTTGATCGGGTTGCAACTATTTCCAGTGAACGTGGGCGCGCCGTTAAGCTTTCCTTGAGCGATGGAAAGCTTACACTGGCGGTAAATAATCCAGACGCAGGTAACGCAATGGAGGAGCTTGAGGTCGAATACGATTCTGCTCCACTCGACATTGGCTTTAATGCTAAATATCTGCTTGATATTGCCTCGCAGTTTGAAGGTGATACAGCAGTTTTTAAATTTGCTGATTCAGGTGCACCAACCCTTATTCAGGATCGGGAAGGGGCATCAACCCTTTATGTACTGATGCCAATGCGCGTTTGACATCCAGGATTCTACGTCTTCAGCTTAGCGAATTTCGTAACTACGAGACACTTGATCTTAAAACGGATGCACAGCTTATTGCTCTTAGCGGCGATAATGGGGCCGGCAAAACCAATTTGCTGGAAGCCATATCACTTTTATGTGCAGGGCGCGGCTTGAGACGAGCTGACCTTAAAGACATATGCCGTAGGCGTTCAGACAAACCTTGGGCTGTTTCTGCGACGTTGGAAAGCGCCCTGGGTGAGGTACAGCTTGGAACCGGCACAGACACATGCGAACCAGGTCGAAAATGCAGAATTGACCGTTCACCTGTATCCTCCGCCCTTGCTTTTGCGGCTTATCTTCGGCTTATATGGCTCACCCCAGCGCAGGATGGGTTATTTACCGGAAGTGCTGGCGATAGAAGACGCTTTCTTGACCGGCTTGTTCTTGCAGTAGATACAGCGCATGGCGCACGTGTCAGCGCGCTGGAGCGGGCACTTCGCAGTCGCAATAGGCTACTGGAGGAATCGGGCTTTGACACTGGATGGGCAAGTTCAATTGAGCGCGAAATTGCTGAAACAGGAACATCTGTTGCCGCAGCCCGTGCTGAAACAGTTGCAAGACTGCGCGCTTTGATAGCGCGTCAACGCAATGACATCTCTCCTTTTCCATATGTTGATATTGCGCTGGAAGGTGAGCTGGAAACACGTGTTATGAATGAACCTGCTGTGAATGTGGAAGACTGGTTTCGTGAAGAACTACGTAAAACCAGATCCAGGGATCGGGCAAGTGGACGCACATTGACAGGCCCACAGATGAGCGATCTGGTTGTGCTGCATGGGCCAAAGCAGACTCCTGCAGCACAATCTTCCACAGGTGAGCAAAAAGCACTGTTAATTGGCCTGATTCTGGCACATGGGCAGCTGGTCAATGAAATGACAGGCATAGCGCCTATTCTGCTGCTTGATGAAATTGCAGCTCATCTTGATCCAAGGCGCAGAGCTGCTCTTTACGATTTACTGCGCGACCTTGGTGGTCAGGTTTTTATGACAGGTACAGATGCCAGCTTGTTTGAAACATTAGGTGCCGATGGCCTAAATCTGTTTGTAGATGGCGGGGTTATTTTATAGTGACATTAGGCGCATTGCTTGTTTTTAGTGGTATTTATACTGTCTTCGTTTTTTCTCCTGGGCCAGCAGTAGCAGCAGTTATGGCAAGGGCCTCAAGTGTTGGAGCCGGTCGTACAATTCCTTTCATTATTGGAATTGTCTCAGGTGATGTAATCTGGTTCAGCTTGACAGCTCTTGGTCTTGCAGCTTTGACAGTAAATTTTAGTTTTCTGTTCATTATCATTAAATATGCAGGCGTTATCTACTTGTTTTACCTTGCCTATGGAATATGGACATCACCAACAAAAATGTCTTATCAATCTGCAACAAAGGGCGAAGGAGTAAAATCATATTTTGGTGGTCTGTTTTTATGTCTGGGTAACCCAAAAGCTATTATTTTCTTCGTATCCATATTGCCAAATGTGCTTGATATGTCCTCAATCAGTTTATATCCTTTTTTACAGGTGTCGTGTCTTATAATCATCATTTTGACATCATGCCTGATTTTTTATGCAGCTTTAGCCAACCATGTGCGTAAATTCATGAAAAGCCCCTATATAATGCGCGTGATTAATCAATGCACGAGCGCTGTTATGGCAGGCGCTGCTATTCTAATTGCAGTACGGAACTAGATCTGGATGAAAGCTTTCATGCGCAAGTTCATAAAATTTGTTTTATCGGGCCAGTTTTTGCATGTTTTGGTTTTAATTATCTGTTTATCCACACTTATTTTGAACACTGCTTCTAAACCAGTTAGTATTCTGCTGATGCTTTTAGCTATATTTTCTGCCTATACATTAGGGTGCAACTGGCAAAGACCGGATAAAAAAACAGATAAAGCAAAGCGTCTGGATGTTTTTCCAGAGCATCTTAACGCCATTTTAAATGGCATATCAGATCCTGTTATTATTTTAGATACACGCGCGCTCGTTACATATGCAAATAGTGCCGCAAAAGTCAGATTGCCCAATTGTCAGGAAAATGACCCGTTTTCTTTCTGCCTGCGCGATCCTGCCGTGCTGGAAGCGTTGGAAAAAACTATAATATCGGGCGAACCAATAAGTGTGCATTACAGTGAGCGAACACCAATTGAACGTTTTTATGAGCTGATGATTTCATCGGTTCAAGATACATCAAGGCGTGGAAATATAATTATTTTAATGCGCGACATCACACGTCTTCAACGGATGGAAAATACAAGGGCAGATTTTGTAGCCAATGCCAGTCACGAGCTGCGCACGCCTCTGGCATCTATTATTGGTTTTATTGAAACATTGCAGGGGCCGGCCAAAAGTGACCTGAAAGCTCATGAAAGATTCCTGAAAATCATGAGAGAGCAGGCAAGACGCATGTCGCGCCTCGTTGATGACCTTCTCTCCCTTTCGCGCATAGAACTCACTGAGCATGTCCCTCCAAAAGATTCTGTAGACATGATTTCTGTTGTTAAAACGATTATTGATACGCTGCAGGGGTTAGCTCATGAGCGTGGTGTAAAAATAAAACTGGAGACTTCATCAAATGAGCCCTGTTTTGTTTTAGGAGATAGGGATGAACTTTTGCGCGTCATTGAGAACCTGATCGAAAATGCCATTAAATACGGGCAGAGCGGTAGACGCGTTGATGTTGATATCACATATCAAAACACGGCAAATTGTATTGATATTGCAATAAAGGATTATGGCGAAGGCATAGAGCCTCAGCATATTCCGCGCCTGACAGAAAGGTTTTACCGTGCCAGCATTGATGGTAGCCGCGAGCAAGGAGGCACTGGCTTGGGCTTGGCAATTGTTAAACATATTGTCACTCGCCACAAAGGCACGTTGAGAATTGAAAGTGCAGGAGGGCAAAACGCTGAATTTGGCGCTAGATTTACAGTTTCAATCCCTATTTTGAATGCAAAAAATGTTTAATATCAAATATTTAAACTGTCACAAATCTGTCTTTGAAATGTTGTATTTATCTACAGAATTCAAGATCAATAGTATGCTTTAGGAGAATGTATCCATGTATTTATCAAAACTTGTTTCAACTTTTGTCATCTCATCAGCCCTTGTAACTGGCATAGCTCAAGCAGCTGACATATCAGGTGCTGGTGCAACCTTCCCCTATCCACTGTATTCAAAATGGGCAGATACATATAAAAAGGAAACGGGTAATGGCCTTAATTACCAGTCAATTGGGTCTGGCGGGGGTATAAAGCAGATCAAGGCAAAAACAGTTACATTTGGGGCATCAGACATGCCACTAAAGCCAGAAGAATTGAAAGAAGCGGGCCTTGTTCAGTTCCCAACTGTTGTTGGCGGCGATGTGCCTGTTGTTAATCTGGAGGGTATCGCCTCAGCCGAGCTTGTACTGGACGGTCCAACATTAGCAAAAATTTTTCTTGGTGAAATCAAGACCTGGGACGATGCCGCAATCAAGGCATTAAACCCTACAGCTAAACTCAGCTCGCAGCCAATTGTGGTTGTGCGTCGCTCGGACGGCTCTGGTACAACTTTTATTTTTACAGATTATCTTTCTAAGGTAAGTCCTGACTGGAAAGCCAAGGTTGGTGCAAACACATCTGTAGAATGGCCTGTAGGCATTGGCGCAAAGGGCAATGAAGGTGTTGCCAATAATGTTACCCAAACTAAGGGTTCAATCGGTTACGTTGAATATGCCTATGCCAAGCAGAACAAGATGACCGCTGTGAGAATGATCAACAAGGATGGTAAAGCCGTTAGCCCAAATGCCGAAACATTTCAGGCAGCGGCTGTTAATGCCAATTGGGAAAAGTCAGATGGTTATTATGTTATCCTTACTGATGAACCTGGCGCAAATTCCTGGCCAATTGCAGGCGCAACATTCATCATGATGCATAAAAAGCCCCAGGACGTCGCAAATTCCACAGAGGCATTGAAGTTTTTTGACTGGGCCTACACAAAAGGTAGTCAGTCAGCAATTGATCTTGATTATGTGCCAATGCCAGCAAATGTCATAGCGCAGATTAAAAAGACCTGGAACACAGAAATCCAAGCTGATGGCAAACCTATCTACAAGACAAACTAGACGGTGAAAATAATCCTGCCTCCTTTTAGGGTGGGATTATTTTTTCCACACAGGTAAAATTTAACGGGGTATGATCATCATACCAAGTATATGAGTAAACCATGGCAGCTACAGACACCTCCACAGTGGATACAGCCTCAAGAGCAAAAGCTCTCGACAGGCTTAAGCTGGGCGATACAATTTTCAAAAACCTTACTTTTTTATCTGCTCTTACCGTATTGCTGATTCTAGGTGGGGTGCTCATTTCGCTTATGCATGGCGCTTGGCCTGCTTTCAGGGAATTTGGTTTTTTTGGATTTATTGCGGGTGAAAGCTGGAATCCGGTCACAGAAAAATTTGGAGCCCTTGCGCCAATTTATGGGACGATAATCGCATCTTTTATTGCATTATTGATTGCCGCACCTGTTGGGATTGGCATTGCGATTTTTCTAACCGAGCTTTGCCCAATGAGCTTGCGCCGTCCTGTTGGTATTGCAATTGAACTTCTTGCCGGTATTCCAAGCATTATTTATGGCATCTGGGGTTTGTTCTTCTTTGCGCCGTTCTTGCAGGTTTATGTGCAGCCCGCCCTTATCAAAACATTTGGGTCAGTTCCCGTCCTCTCCACGCTGTTTTCAGGTGTGCCTTACGGGATTGGTCTTTTAACTGCCTCTCTCATTCTGGCAATCATGGTTTTGCCATTCATCACCTCCATCGCACGCGATGTGTTTGAAACTGTACCACCCGTACTAAAAGAATCTGCCTATGGAATGGGGTGCACCACATGGGAAGTCGTGCGCAATGTTGTGCTACCCTACACACGCACTGGTGTCATTGGCGGTATGATGCTCGGATTGGGGCGTGCCCTTGGTGAAACAATGGCAGTCACCTTTGTTATTGGGAATGCGCACAAGGTTTCAGCATCGCTTCTGGCTCCAGCAACAACTATTTCAGCGACCATTGCCAATGAGTTTACGGAAGCTGTTGGTGATATATATACCTCATCCCTCATTGCGCTGGCGCTTATTCTGTTCATTATCACGTTCATGGTTCTGTCTGCCGCACGCTTCATGCTGATGCGTCTTGAAAAGCAGAAAGGAGCCTAGGCAGTGTCACTTTACACAAATCGCAAGCGCAAAAGCGTTATAACCATGATGCTGTGCTATGGTGCAGCTGCCCTTGGCCTCTCTGTACTCGTCATTATTTTAGCAACACTCATATTTATGGGCGCTCGTGGTATAAATCTAGACGTCTTTACACAAATGACACCGCCTCCTGGTTCCACTGGCGGTGGACTTTTAAACCCGATAGTTGGCAGTCTGTTCATGACAGGACTAGGTGTAGCCATCGGGACGCCAATTGGCATTCTGGCTGGTACATATCTGGCTGAATATGGTCGTCATTCCAGACTTTCAACCATCATACGGTTTTTGAATGACATTCTGCTCAGCGCGCCTTCAATTGTTATTGGTCTCTTTACCTACCAGATACTGGTGGCACCTGTGGGGCATTTTTCGGGCTTTGCTGGCGCTGTATCCCTTGCTATTCTGGTTATTCCAGTTGTTGTACGTACAACTGAAAACATGCTGATGCTGGTCCCTAACCCTTTGCGTGAAGCTGCATCTGCAATGGGTATGCCACGGTCACTTGTTATCAAAAATGTAGCTTACAAGGCAGCGCAAGCCGGCATGATAACAGGGGTTTTGCTGGCTATTGCAAGGGTGAGCGGCGAGACCGCACCTCTACTTTTCACTGCGCTCAATAATCAGTTCATGAGTACCAATATGAGCGCCCCTATGGCCAGTCTGCCCGCTGTTATTTTCCAGTTTGCACTTAGCCCTTACGTGGAATGGCAACAGCTTGCCTGGACTGGGGCACTAATCATTACAGCTGCAGTATTGGCCCTGAGCATTGGTGCCAGAGCACTTTCATCTAAAAGGACGTAAACCTATGTTGACCATGCCACTCCCCAAAACGGCAACCAAGGTTAAGGTATCCATCAATAACCTTAAATTTTTCTATGGCTCAAGCATAGCGCTTAAAGGCATAAATCTTGAGTTGAATGAACGCGAAGTCACCGCATTTATCGGGCCATCAGGCTGCGGAAAATCGACTCTTCTGCGGGTGCTGAACCGGATGTATGACCTTTACCCCAACCAGCGGGCAGAAGGCGAAGTGCTGCTGGATGGGGAAAATATACTCTCTCCAAAACAGGATTTGAATCTGCTGCGTTCACGCATTGGCATGGTATTTCAAAAGCCTACGCCTTTTCCGATGTCGATTTATGATAATATTGCTTTTGGTATAAAGCTTTATGAAAAAATTTCTAAAAGCGAGATGGATGGTCGTGTGGAGGCAGCTTTAAAACGTGGCGCTTTATGGAATGAAGTTAAAGACAAGTTAAGTGATAACGGTCTCAGCCTATCTGGTGGTCAGCAGCAGCGTCTATGTATTGCAAGAACTGTTGCCATTAAACCAGAAGTCATCCTGTTTGACGAACCATGTTCTGCCCTGGATCCTGTCTCGACTGCCAAGGTTGAGGAAACCATAGATGAATTGCGTACAGATTATACAATCGCAATTGTTACCCATAACATGCAGCAGGCAGCCCGCGTGTCACAAAAAACAGCTTTCATGTATCTGGGAGAGCTGATGGAATTTGATGATACCCAGAAAATTTTTACATCACCTTCCAATAAACGGACGCAGGACTACATTACGGGACGTTTTGGTTAATCATAATTATTTATAAAGGTCATATTCCATGCCAGCACAACATACTGTTTCCGCCTTTGATACCGAGCTAAAAGACCTAAGCCAGAGTATTGCTGAGATGGGTGGATTGGTCGAAAAAATGCTCGGTGATTCAGCGGATGCCCTCCAGCGTCGGGATACCGTTTTGGCCCGCAATGTTATTGAGCGCGATGCAAGGATTGATGCCATACAGCGTGAAATTGAGGAAAAAGCCATCATGGTTATTGCTCGTCGCCAGCCAATGGCGGTTGACCTGCGCGAAATCATAGGAGCAATCCGTACGGCATCAGATCTTGAGCGTATTGGTGATTTGGCTAAAAATATTGCAAAACGTACATTAGCAATTGATACAGCTGTTACTCTGCCAAAAGTTGTAACGGGCATTGTTCATATGAGCCAGCTGGTGCTGGCCCAACTTAAAACTGTCCTCGATAGTTATGTCTCGCGCAATGCTGAACGTGCCGTGGCGGTCTGGAACCGAGATGGTGAGATTGATGCAATCTACACCTCACTTTTTCGGGAACTGCTGACATACATGATGGAAGATCCACGCAATATTGGATTCTCGACCCATCTTTTATTTACAGCAAAAAACTTTGAGCGTGTAGGAGACCACGCAACCAACATAGCTGAAACTGTTTACTTTATGGCAACAGGGTCAACACTTCCATCAGATCGTCCAAAGGGTGGGTCCGTAACCGAAATCAGTTCACTTACATCGGTACTCTAACCCCTTAAACTCAAGGAGCCGCAACAATGGCCACGAATGTTATGATTGTTGAAGACGATGAAGCCATTTCATTGGTCTTACGCTATAACCTTGAGGCTGAAGGCTATGCTGTAGAAAGCATAGTGCGGGGCGATGATGCAGAATTGCGCCTGCGTGAGACCACGCCTGATCTGGTTCTGCTGGATTGGATGCTGCCAGGCCTTTCTGGTATTGAACTATGTCGTCGCTTGCGGGCCCGTAAGGAAACAGAGCGTGTGCCGATCATTATGTTGACAGCACGCGGTGAGGAAGGCGAGCGCGTTCGCGGTCTTTCAACAGGAGCTGATGATTACATCGTAAAACCTTTCTCTGTACCAGAGCTTGTTGCCCGAATACGTTCCCTTTTACGCCGCTCTCAACCAGATTTTGCCTCCAACAAGCTGTTGATTGGTGATATTGAACTTGATTGTGAAACGCACCGTGTGTACCGCGCCAACAAGGAGCTCCACCTTGGGCCAACAGAATTTCGTCTACTGGAATTTTTAATGAAAAGTCCAGGCCGTGTTTTTGCACGTGAACAGCTGCTGGATGGTGTATGGGGCCAGGATGTATATATTGATGACAGGACAGTTGATGTTCACGTAGGGCGTTTGCGCAAAGCCATTAATCGTCAAAAACAGCTTGACCCAATTCGTACAGTACGCGGGTCAGGCTACTCATTCGATGAAAAATTCACTGGTACAAAGTAAAACTCAAGAATAATATTTTAGGTCTGATTATAATTGCGTGTATTTTCTTTGAATAAATCTATTTTTATGGTTAATAAGCCATTCACAAATCAGTGAAAATCAGCTTCATTGTGGAAGAGCAACTAGATATTTCAAGAGCGCTACCTCAAGCGCCTGTGTTTTCATAAAGAGTATTTCAAATCAGCAGGCGTTTTAAAAGGAGCATTCATCATGGTTAGACCGCATTCAATGGATTTGCGTGAGCACGCTATGCAACGGCTGGCAACGGGAGAAACAACATATCAGGTAGCGGCAGCCTTGAATGTTGCTGTTTCAAGTGTCATTAAATGGGCGCAGAAACACAAAAAATCAGGCTCAGTTGAGCCAGGCAAAATGGGTGGGCACAAACCATTTTCAATAGATGGTGAACATAAAATATTTATTTTGAGTCATATCACAAAAACACCTGGTACATCTCTTGGGGAGCTTGTTCAGCTTCTTGATAAACGGGGCCTTAAAGTTCACCCCTCCAGTGTCAGTCGGTTTCTGTTGCGTGAGGGAATCAATCTAAAAGCAGATGCAAATTTGAAAAAGGATCAGCAGGTGACTAAAAAATCCATGGACTTAAAACCTGTAGAACTGAAACTAGTCCAAAAAACAGAGCTTGAGCCAGTTGCGGCATTGAAAGCTGTAGCTAAATCATCAGTTAAAGTCCCGCAAAAGATTGAAGTTCAGGTAAACCAGCTGGAACTTGTGCAACCTGAACAAAAGACACAGGACAAAGCGCAGCGTAAAGCATATGAAAAAATTCAAGCTGCGCCTGAGGTAAAAGTAAAATCGCAACCAGTCCGAAATCTGTCAAAAGATGATAAAGCGGATAAAAGTACAAATGTGGATATCGAACACTTGTTGGACGTTCCCCAACAGAATGGAATTATACCCCAGATAGGACTGCCTCAGATAGGCTTGCCCCAGATAGGACTGCCCCAAATTGATCTGCCACAGATTAATTTTGTTCAGATGGATATGAGCCTACCTACCAAACCAGTTTTAGCCAGCTTGGAAATGTTTCAGACAGCCTTAAAATGCCGTAGGGAATTTTACCAGACATGTTTCAATTCTTGGACTGATATATGTTTTTCTGCATTTAAGCGTTAAAAACTTATATTTTTAACAGTTTTAACGGGTGCGCCGCAGTCTAAGATAAAGCGCTCCAGCGCCACCATGCCCAATGGCAGCCTCCTCAAACCCTATAACCATCCCCCTTAATGCAGGATCAGACAACCAGATTGGAACCATACGTCGTAAAACACCTGTTTTGTAGGTTTCATCCTGCGCTGGCTTGCGCCCACCCTTTCCTGTAACAATAAGAACGAGTGACTTATGGTTTAGCACCGCGCGGTGTATGAAGGCAGTAAGGGTGTTGTAAGCTTCCTCCTGGTTCAATCCATGTAGATCAAGCTTTCCGTCGATCTCAGCTTTGCCTTTGCTAAGCTTACGCTTTAAATTACGTTCAATCGGTGCGAGGGCTGGATATGCTGTTAAGCGTTTTGCCAATGGGGCATATAGTACAGCTGGACAAGCCTTTGTCTCAATTGCTGAAGGTTCCACCGCATCCATGGGGACGGTCATGGTTTCAGCTTTGGCCATAAGCTCTTTCATACTCATTTCAGCCTGTATCGTGCCACGACGTATTGGGTGAGCACTTTTGGCAACAAATGCCCAAAGTGCCTTTTCCTGAGCTGTGAGAACACGGGTTTTTTTCATGTATATGCTTATATTTAAGAATTAGGCCAAAGAACAGTCATGTTCATGTTGTGTCGCACCAATCCTGCAAGATTGCCAGCCTCAGTCCCGCTTCCCATGAAATAATCAGCTCGCGCAGCTCCAAGAATTGCCGAACCTGTGTCTTGCCCAATCATAATATGTGCAACAGGCCTTAACCCTCCATTGAGGTTGGGTAGGGTGGTTTCAATAAAGAATGGTAACCCATAGGGCCAGATATGGCGGTCAATAGCGATGGAATAATGTGGCGTGAGAGATACGCCAGAGCCACCAATTGGCCCTAGATTCGCTGGAATGTGGTCAGCCGATGCAAAAAAAATGTAAGAACGGTTAAGCCCCATAATCCGTTTTGCCTCCTTTGGATTGGCATGCAGCCATTCCTTGAGCGAAGCAAGTGTCATGGTCTCAAGCGACATATGGCCTTCAGCTACAATAACTTTACCAATAGATGTGTAAGGGTGGCCATTGCGCCCTGCATAGGTGAAGCGCTTCAACGTCTTGTCTGCAAACCGTATCTGCCCAGAGCCCTGCACATGCATCATGAACAACTCTACCCTGCTTTTGAGCCAAACAAGTTCCAGCTCCTCATTATCAAGAGCGCCATCTTCAATTGCAGCACGATCAGGAAATGGTTTAAAAATACCATCAACCTGCCTTGCACTCACCAGATTAAGTCCGTCCGTACTCTTGAGTTCTATACTCACTAATCCCTTTGGGCGACCTAAAAGAGGTATACAAAACTCTGAAGTTTTATAAGGCGAGCCTTCAATTTCAGGCTCGTAATAAGCTGTCAAAAATCCAGCCCCGTTTTTTGGTAGTATGGCATAAGCTGTAAAACGTGATTCAAAAAACTGGCGTATATCATCCGTGGAATTAGCAGGAACTGAAACCAGTGCGTACTTGCAGAGGCTATATAAACCTGATGGAAAAGGCTTTGCTGGCCTGACTATATCATTTTCATTTAGTATTGAGCGGCAGGATACAAGAAAAGCAGCAAATGCCTTTTTAAAATCCTGATGCTCCCATTCTGGTAAATTTTCAAAAGCGATCTGGCTGAGTATAGTTCCCTCTGGCATAAGAGGAGGAAAAGCGTTTCCCATCTGTTTCTAATCTATGATGGGGGCTAGAGTTTTCTCCAGCTTACTTCGTAAATGTTCATGCTGGGCTGGAAGCTTAAGCATCTCCCCTAAATGCGCTGGTTCCTCATCTATGGCAAAGCCGGGGGTGTTGGTGGCAATTTCAAATAAGATACCTTCTGGCGCTCTAAAATAAATGGCACTGAAATAATCGCGGTTAATGACAGGCGTCACCTGATAATTGGCATCAACAAGAATTTGGTATGCATTAAGCTGGACAGACTTGTTTTCAACGGCAAAAGCAAGGTGATGAACAGAGCCAGCGCCCTGCACAGCTTTTGGCAGATCAGGCTGAACGTTAATGTCAACACTATTGGCGCCATTGCCATCCAGCATCGTGTATCGACCGACATGCCCATCATGTCCAGTCAACTTATACCCCATAAGCTCCAGTAAACTTGCAGTTGCAGCTCCATTCTTCAAAATAAGGCAGGCTGAATGGAAGCCCCGAATTGCAGCATCATAGGGAATATCAGCAACTTCAAAGGGTTCGCGTATATCAGTTTCACTTTCAGCCAAAGCAAGCCGCTCAAGGTCTGGCCCTGAAAAATAAAGGCGTTTTTCGCCAAAAAGCTCATCTACTGAAGTTTCTATACTCAGGGCGGTAAGACGTGGACGCCAAAACTCCAGAGCACCAGTAGGAACAGAAAAAACTGTCAGGCCAGTTTCCCCAGTACCAGCTTTGCCTTGTGCTACATTCAAAAATGGAAAATAGGTTATAACAGAGCCAGCACTCCCAACATCATTACCATAGTAAAGATGATAGACATCCGGCGCATCAAAATTGACCGTTTTCTTGACGCGACGAAGGCCTAGGACTTTTGTAAAAAAATTACTGTTGGCTTGTGCGTTGCTGGCAAGGAGCGTTACATGATGAAGCCCCCTGATTTCAAGATCACAAGCCTGATTCATCATAAAATCATCCTTTTTCGCTCAAGATAGGCTAGTGTCCAGCTTCTGTTGAAACTAGTTTCCAGTTTGGATCACGCGCGTTTGCTTCTTTTGCAAAAGTCCAGATATCTGTCACATCCACGACCGTATCAGCACTTCCATCAATAGTTGTGCCGGATTTGTCACGCGTGACCCTGATCATCTTAGATTGAAAACGCACAGAAATCTGCATGGATCCCTCTTTCGCCTGAGCACCTACAAGATCATTTTTGTCAATTGACACAAATGTTACCTCAGAATTGTTTCCCTGCTGTTCACGGGCAAGGATCACACTATTGAACCCGTCAAAAACATCTCGTGCAAGAAGGTTTTTGAGTGTTTTACGATCGCCATGGGCAAAGGCTGTCACTATCATTTCATAGGCGTGTTTTGCACCATCAAGAAAATGGCGCGGATCAAAACTGCTATCAAGATTGACCAGGGTATCTAGCCCGTCTGAAACAGGTGAGCCTTCTTTGGCAATCCCTTCCCAGCGCCAGTTGGGCAACTCATCTGGCTCGGCTACACGCGGGCTGACATTTGGCAAGGATATGACATTGTCATTATAGCCTGCAGGCTTCTGGCTGGTTTTAGCATTGAAAGGATCATGTGGAGGTTTTTCATCACCTGTTTTTGTGCCAAGTACAGACTTGAGTTTATAGGCAACAAAAATGGCAAGTCCTGCAAAAATAAGGGTATAAATATCAAACTGCATTTTCAGTCTCAGTTCTGTTGGTTGAATATTGGTCTCAAAAATCAGCAAATGCAGGCTCTTGTTAAAAAGCAGGCTGCCTCACATATATAGGTGGATTGGTATCATTGCGAAAGCCTCTTCACAAGTGTACTAATTGAATACGACATCCACCATGTTCTTTTTAAAAGACTTTATCGCAAAAAGTTCCCCGCTAATGGCAATTTCATTTTTTTCAAAGCGACCTCTTATAATTTTATGCTTTGGTGTATTATCCTTGTGGTTTGTACTGGAATGGGTTTTATTCGGACTGATTTCGCATATGATTGGTGTATTCCCGACTGTTCTTGTATCTATTTTCAAGGGTGGTTTTGGCATAATTTTACTCAGCATTGTTTTAAGGCGTTTTCTTGGCTCCATGCGCTCTGGCCTTTTTAATCTGCAGAACGGTTTTCGTGGGAGTTTAATGGAGCCTAGCCTTGCAGTGCTTGGTTCAATACTTATCTGCTTGCCAGGTTTTTTAGCCAGCATTGTTGGCCTTGCGCTTTTTGCGCCCTCATTCAGAGCCATGATTATGGGCTGGAGCAGAAAAAAGGCAGCGTCAGATACAATTGATCTTGCTCAAAATGAGTATCATGAGGTTAGGCGTAAAAGATGAACTTTAAACTAGTTCCGCATTTTTGCTCGCCTTGCAGAAACTTCAAGTCGACCATCAGACTTTTTAAGTTCAAGCAATGATTCCCGTACAAAATCTATATGAGCGATAGCGGCTTTTTTGGCAGCTGTCGGCTCACCAATGGTAATTGCATCAAAAATTGCCTTATGCTGAGCCAGTGTCGAGTCTCTGTAGCCTGCACGTGGATAAAGCGTGGAACGATTGAAAAATACGTCATTCCGCAAAAGTTCAGCCATTCCACGCATAATGTGCAAAATCGTTAGATTATGACAGGCCTCATATATGGCTATATGAAACTCTGCATCGGCACGTGCTTCTCGCACAGGGTCATTAAGCGCATGGCAGTGAAGAATTTCTTCAAAAACCTCTCTAAGGTTCTGCCTGTCAATATCGGTCGCTCTTTGGGCAGCAAAAGAAGCTGCCGCACCTTCAATTACAGATCTAAATTCAAGGTAATCGCTAAATACACTTGGATCTGCGTGGAACAAGGCCGTTAAGGGATCACGTATGGCAGCTTCGGTCGCATCTACAACTTGAAGACCACCGCGCTGCATCTGTAGCAGCCCTTCCATCTCCAGAACCATAAGAGCATCGCGAATGGTTGGGCGCGAAGTTTCAAACTGCTCAGCAAGTTGGCGTTCTGCTGGTAACCTGTCACCTGGTCGCAGACTCCCCTCCAAAATCATGTGACGAATACGGTCTGCAACTTCATCTGCCAGTCGGCGCGTTTTAACAGGTTCGAACATGTACTTATAATCCTCTTTAAGCCTAGCGTTTTATTTTTTGTGAAGGTACTCTGCTTAAATCTTTGTTCAATAGATTTCTTTGTTGGTTTTATGAATTGACAATGGTAAAATAATTTGTATTTGGTTCATATAACAAGATCGCACAAATGTGTAAAAAAATATCAAATTACATCAGGGAGTGAATGACATGACAAACCCAGTCGTGAATGATGAATGTATACCTACTTCTAAAATCGATGCAGTGGTTGGATGTCTTGCAGGTAACAGCGTAGACAATAACAGCGTAGACAACTTTGCCAAAACCTTTTTAAAAGATTTATTTAACGAGGCGATACAATTTGCAAAACCGTCCAGCTTTATGGGAGAGTTTGTAAAAACTCACTTTCCTGAAAATCTTGAGGGGAAAATTATTGTTGTCGGTGCTGGCAAAGCAGCAGCTTCAATGGCAGCAGCTTTTGAAAATGCAGCATTTGAGCGCGGTTGGAATGATAGAATATCTGGTGTTGTTGTAACACGGTATGGCTATGAAGTTCCAACCTCCAGGATAAAGGTTTTAAAGGC
The DNA here is from genome assembly GCA_025351165.1 of Hyphomicrobiales bacterium. Classification (GTDB taxonomy): domain Bacteria; phylum Pseudomonadota; class Alphaproteobacteria; order Rhizobiales; family Beijerinckiaceae; genus JAIELD01. Next base: position 95,869 of record JANXWK010000005.1, read on the forward strand.
TAACCATCCGGTTCCAGACGAGGCCTCTGTTGAAGCAGGTGAGACTATTCTTGCAGAGCTCAAGACAGTTGGCCCGGATGATCTGGTTATTTCACTTGTGTCTGGCGGCGGCTCTGCTCTTTTATGCGCACCAGCATCTGGTGTGTCTCTGGCAGACAAACAGCAGCTCAACAAGGTTCTTTTAAATAGTGGCGCGCCAATTCACGCCATGAATTGCATACGCAAGCATGTATCCAAGATTAAGGGTGGTAGACTTGCAAGAGCTGCAATGCCAGCACGCATTATATCACTTCTAATGTCTGATATCCCAGGTGACGACGTATCATCCATTGCATCTGGCCCAACTGTTTCAGACGAATCAACATTGGAAATGGCTAGAAATTTTGTTGCAAAATATAAAATGGATTTGCCAGCCTCAATTTTGGAAGCCTTGAATGACCCTCGCAATGAAACGCCCAAAGAAAGTGACCGTTGCTTTAAAAATGCCCAAAATCACCTGGTTATGACCCCTGGCATGGTGCTGCAGAAGGTTATGGGGACAATCAAAAAAGCTGGATTTGAAATTCTTTATCTGGGTGATGCTCTTGAGGGCGAAGCCTCAGAACTGGGAAAAGCGCATGCAGAACTCGCAGTTCAGGCTGCACGGGACAACCGCAAACTATGCATCTTGTCTGGCGGGGAAACCACCGTTACCATGAAGGGTAAAGGTCGTGGTGGTCGCAATACAGAATATTTATTGTCTGTTGCACTCAGCTTGAATGGAGAATCAGGTGTTTACGCCCTTGCCGGCGATACAGATGGTGTTGATGGCAGCGAAGACAATGCTGGAGCCATTATTGATCCAACAACACTAAAACGTGCAGAAGCATCAGGCATAAACTTAAAACATCATCTTGACCTGAATGATTCTTACACGGCATTTGAAGCCTTGAATGACTTGGTCGTTACTGGCCCTACCATGACAAATGTCAATGACTTCAGGGCTATTCTAGTATTGCCACAGCATGACACACAAAAATATTAGCAGCTTTTTTAGTTTATATTGTACGAAAAAAATAAAGAACTAAAGCAGGATCTAAATACCTTAAACAGATTTTGCAGAACAGATATCGCTCGAAGGGACTTAAAATGAATAACCAGTCAACACAACCTGCTATTGGCTTTACAAAAAGCCGTTTTATTGAAAACCGACGTGTAAAAATTGTGGCGACACTTGGGCCATCCAGCTCCACAAAAGAACGTATACTTGCGCTTGTGCAGGCTGGTGCCAATGTGTTCAGGCTTAACTTTAGCCATGGCGTTCACGAAGATCATGCAGCACGCCTCAAAACAATACGCGAAATAGAAAGTGAGCTTGGTTTTCCAATCGGCGTTCTGGCAGATTTGCAGGGGCCAAAGCTACGGTGTGGAACCTTCGCAGGGGGCAAAATTATCCTTCTGGCTGGCGAAAGGTTTACGTTGGATTCTGATTCAACGCCTGGAACTGAGCTCCGCGTTTGCTTGCCCCACCCAGAAATTTTAAAAGTCCTGAAGCCTGGGCAGTTTCTGCTGCTTGATGATGGTAAAATTCGCCTTAAAGTTGTTGAGGCCTCGTCCGACAAAGTTATAACAGAGGTTATAGCAGGGGGTGCCTTGTCTGACCGCAAGGGTGTCAATGTTCCAGATGCGATCATCCCAATGCCAGCTTTAACACCCAAAGATTTACGTGATTTGGATTTTGCCCTTGAGCAGGGTGTGGATTGGGTGGCGCTTTCTTTTGTGCAGCTGGCAGAAGACGTTATTGCGTGCAAAAAGATTGTTGGCGACCGCGCACTGGTTATGGCCAAGATTGAAAAGCCATCAGCCTTGACTGATTTGGATGCAATTATTGCAGCCTCAGATGCCATCATGGTGGCACGCGGTGATCTAGGTGTTGAAACTCCTGCAGAAGACGTACCTGCAACACAAAAAGTTATTGTACGTGCGTGCCGTCAAGCTGCAAAACCAGTTATAGTAGCGACACAGATGATGGAATCAATGATTTCAAGTCCGACACCTACGCGCGCAGAAGTGTCAGATGTGGCAACAGCTGTATTTGATGGGGCAGATGCTGTTATGCTCTCTGCAGAAAGCGCGAGCGGTGCCTATCCAGTAGAAGCTGTAGAAATGATGGCAAAAATTATTCGTAGCACAGAGCGCGATGAGTTTTATGCAGCCAGTCTTAAAAATTTGCCACGCATTCATGAACAGTCCCCCTATGGGGCTATTGCAGCGGCAGCTGTTGTGCTTGGCGAAACAATTGGCAGCAGGGCAATTGTCACATATACCAGCTCAGGTAAAACAACGTTTCGCGTTGCAAGTGACAGGCCTAAAACACCAATCATAACTTTAACTGCATCTGCAAAAACAGCTCGAAGAGTATGTCTTGTCTGGGGAACAATTCCCATTGTAGGTGAAAACTGCCATAGTTTTGCTGAAATGCTCGACATTTGCATAAGAGTTTTGCACGATCACGATCTTGTCATTAAAGATGATCATGTAGTGGTAACGGCTGGGGTTCCATTTGGCTCTCCAGGTGCAACCAATATCTTGAGACTTGTCACTATTCCATAATTTGAAAGCGCATATTGAACCTCTTCATACCTGTGGAGTAATCTTATATCCGTGGGTATGAAGTTCTTTAAAAATAAAGTGCATGGCTTGAATCTACTCAAGCTATTTATAAAGCTGAAGCTGTCTTCAACAGGTAACCAAGCTAAACCTTAAACCCTGTAACTTGGCACAATCCTGTCCTTGATGAGGACGCTTTATTTAAGCATAAACACAAATCATTCACGGATTGGCTCAATTTTTGTTGCGCCTTTAATGAACTTCCAGATGGCATATGTACCGCCGACCAGGCAAAGACCAATCAGCAAATCCTTTGCCATATCCCCAAGCTGATAAAAACTGCCCATTGCCCAGCCAAATGCCAATGCGGCGCCTAAAATCTCGGTGCCAACCAGAATGGCAGCAGAAATAATGGTAATGAGGTGAGTTCGGTTGATGCGGGTGGTCATGTGGTATATCCCCGTTAATGTGTGTCTAGCAGTTATAACGACTTCGGTATATAATCAACTTAATCCTTCAACCCCCACCTGCCAAAAATCCAGACAGCAATCCAGCACCCAGCAGGCATATAAAAACAGCGGCTCCAAGTTCCAGCCCACGAATGGCAATAAATCCAGAGCGCGACTTACCGCTGGCAAGCTTGAGGGCAAAAACTTTCGCGTATACTGCCAAAGCTGCAATAAGGGAAGTTGTAACAGCTGTGCCAATAGACATAGCTGTAACTGCTATAACACCGGCCAATAATATCCCTTGTGCCAAGCTGAATACGAGTACCAGAATTGCTCCTGTACAGGGACGAAGGCCTGCTGCAAAAACGGTCGCTGCAATTTCCCGCACGTTCATTTTGTTGAGCAGATTTACTTCAGGCATATGATTATGGCTACAGTCGGCACCGTGAACATGGATGGAATTACCGTGAAAAGCTGCTAAAAACCCGCGGCTCTTGCGCCAAACGAGCCATAACCCAAGTATGAACATGGCAGTATAACTCATGACTTCAATGTAAGAGGCTGTGACTGTCATGTCTCTGGCTGTTCCACGAAAAATAATTGTTATGACACCAATAATGATAATAGCCACGCAGCCTTGAAGGGCTGCAGACAAAAAGGAGAGTAAAATGCCCCGCCGAAGTGCATTGTCATTGGCCATCATATAGGAGGCGATAATCGCCTTGCCATGGCCTGGCCCAGCTGCGTGAAACATGCCATAGGCAAAAGAAAGCCAGGCTAGATACCATGTTGAGGCACCATCAGATTTTGCTGCAAGAACAAGAGTGTTAATGGCTTTGTAAAATTCATTTTGCTTGGCTAAGATCCAGGCTACAACTGCATTTGCAGGGATAGTGGCTGCGCCCTCTGCTCCTCCAATGCCAAACGGTATTTTACGTGGAGGAATTTGAGCAAGACTGGCATCAGATGAAATAAGGGCAGCCAACATGAAAAATGCAATAAAAAATAGGCTGTTTCTAATGCCCACTTGCCATATTTCAATTGTATTGACACCAGATCCCTGACGAGCGTTCACGGACATACTATCAAAGCATGTGTGGCAAACCCTGCTCCATAATTATTCGATGAACTCATCTGGGTAAAAAAATCTTCTGAAAGGTTTTTTGATTTAGCTGTGTCGATTTGAGGTGGCTTCTTCATCGTAACCATGCACGAAGCGGGCGCACCAGATAAAGTCACTGGGTTAATGTCAGCAAAACTGAAATCAACATAGTAGGTTGAATCATAAACCTCAAACGTAACTGTTTTACCCGAAACAGGGACTTTAAGGGGTAGAAAAAAATGCAGGGTCAATTTTTTATTGCTGAACTCAAGCCATTGATCTTTAGGGTCAGTAAATTCAAATTTCTTGCCAGCAGATTTTCCAGAGCTGAAATATCCAAACTCGCTTAAAGATTCAACGTTGGTTTTAGCCAGCTCTGCTAAGTCCTCTCTGGTATATTTACCGTCTTTTTTGCTATCCAGCCCCTGTACAGCAAAAATTGAAAAATTTTCATCAAATGTCCAATGATGACGTATGCCTGTCAAATTTGCAGATGCATCATAAATCAACTCAGATTGAGCCTGGATAAAAACATGCGGATGTGCATTGGCCGATGTTGAAAAACACAAGCATATTAGTACAGCTTTTAAAAAGTTTAATATTGGTTTTTTTAAAAAATACATTATGGCTTGCACTCGGTTGAAAGTTAAAATCCAGTATTTTAATACCATTATTTTAATGTGATAACTATGGCAAGGTGCAGCCTTATTATGCAAATAATGCATTGAATAAAATTTAAACATCTATTTTGCGGGCTTGATTTCAGTTTCTTTATAAAATCAATTAAAAAAACGCATTAAAAACTTTAAAAGCGTCATTATACCACTTGGCAAAACCAGGTGCTTCATGCAATTGATGCACGCATGATAGGACAGTAAAGTTGACCCTTTTTGATAGTAAGATTTAAAGTTTTACGTATATCAGCTAAAAAGACTAAACGAGCGGTGTGGGAGAAAAGCATGCAGGGAATAAAAAAAGAAAATAAAAAAGGAAATGGCGCAGGTTTAATGGCGTTGTCACCCAAAGTAAAACGCGCCAGCAAACATGCCTCCAGCACTCTGGAACTGGCCCGCCTGCATGTGCCTGTGCCTGGAATGCCAGAAGCGCAAGGGCTTTATAACCCTCAAAATGAAAAAGATTCCTGCGGCGTTGGCTTTGTGGTGGATATGAAAAACCGCAAGACCCATGCAATTGTTGAACAGGGCTTGTTGATCTTGAAAAATCTTGATCATCGCGGTGCTGTAGGGGCAGATCCCAAGCTTGGCGATGGCTGTGGCATTCTCGTGCAGATCCCCCATGAGTTCTTCAAAGCTGAACTCAGCTTGCAGGGTATACAGCTTGATGGGCCAGGTTCTTACGCCATAGGACATATTTTTATGCCACGCGATGAGAATGGTCTGCGTGAATCTGCTAAGATTATCGAAAAAGCAGTGACGGACGAAGGACTTGTCTTTTTAGGCTGGCGCGATGTACCAGTCGATAATTCTGATTTGGGTGAAACTGTAAAAGATGTTGAGCCTGTCCACAAACAGCTTATTATTGGTCGCCCTGCCAATATTACCGATGAAGAGGCGTTTGAACGCAGGTTGCTGGTTGTACGTAAGGTCATCTCTAACGCTATTTATATAAAGCGCGACCCTAAAATGCTTGGCTATTATGTGGTGAGCCTGTCATGCCGCACCATTGTTTACAAAGGCATGATCCTTGTCAGTCAGCTTGGCAATTATTTCCGTGATTTGCTGGATCCACGCTTTGTGAGCGCAATTGCCCTCGTGCATCAGCGTTTTGCCACCAACACATTCCCTGCCTGGCAACTGGCACATCCTTATCGCATGGTGGCGCATAATGGAGAGATCAACACATTGCGCGGCAATGTAAACTGGATGGCAGCGCGTCAGGCAACTGTTGATTCTGAACTCTTTGGCAATGATATTTCGAAACTCTGGCCTATTTCCTACGAAGGGCAGTCAGATACGGCCTGCTTTGATAATGCGCTCGAATTTTTGGTTCGGGGCGGTTATTCTCTTGCCCATGCCGTAATGATGCTGATCCCAGAGGCCTGGGCTGGCAATCCGTTAATGAGCGAAGAACGCCGCGCCTTTTATGAATACCACGCCGCCCTCATGGAGCCATGGGATGGGCCAGCCAATATTGCCTTTAGTGATGGCAAGCAGATTGGTGCAACGCTTGATCGCAATGGTCTTCGTCCAAGCCGCTATTTTGTCACAAAAGATGATTTGGTGGTTATGGCCTCTGAAATGGGCGTGTTGCCAATTCCAGAAGCTGATATAGTCCAGAAATGGCGTTTGCAACCTGGTAAAATGCTCCTTATTGATCTCGAACAAGGGCGCATCATTGAAGATGCGGAAATCAAAAAATCCCTATCTGAGGCCAATCCCTATCGTGAATGGTTGAGCCGCACACAGATTGTGCTGGAAGATTTGAAGCCGGTGGCGGCAAGGGCTTCCCGCACAGATGTGACCTTGCTTGATAGGCAGCAGGCATTTGGCTATACACAGGAGGATCTGAAACTGCTGCTGTCGCCAATGGCGGTTACAGGCCAAGAGGCTGTTGGCTCCATGGGGACAGACACGCCAATTTCTGCACTCTCAAGTAAATCCAAGCTGCTTTACACATATTTCAAGCAGAATTTTGCACAGGTCACCAATCCACCAATTGATCCAATTCGGGAAGAATTGGTGATGAGCCTGGTATCATTCATCGGGCCGCGTCCTAATATATTTGACCTTGAGGGTAATTCTCGCCGCAAACGTCTGGAAGTGCGTCAACCCATTCTAACCAATGAGGATTTGGAAAAAATCCGCTGCATTGGGCAGATTGAAGACAGGTTTGATACGAAAACGCTTGATATCACCTATCCTTCTGAAAAAGCCGATAGCGGCATGGAAGATGCGCTGGTGCGTTTATGCGAGCGGGCTGAATCAGCTGTTGCTGGCGGTTACAACATTATTATCCTCTCGGATCGCATGGTGGGATCTGACCGCATTCCAATACCTGCGCTTTTGGCAACAGCCGCCGTACATCATCATCTTATCCGAAAAGGTCTGCGCACGGCTGTTGGGTTGGTTGTGGAAACTGGAGAAGCGCGTGAAATCCACCATTTTGCGTGCCTTGCTGGCTACGGAGCAGAGGCAGTAAACCCATATCTAGCGTTTGAAACCATGCTTTCCATGCAGGCAGACATGGAATTTCCTGAAGGCGTTGAGCAAAAGGAAGTCGTCAAACGGTATATTAAATCAATTGGCAAAGGCTTGTTGAAAGTCATGTCCAAAATGGGCATTTCAACTTATCAATCCTATTGCGGGGCACAGATTTTTGATGCTGTGGGCTTGTCATCTGAATTTGTTGAGCGTTATTTTTTCGGAACTGCCACAATGATTGAGGGCGTTGGCCTCAAAGAAGTGGCGCGTGAGACTGTGTGGCGTCATACAGACGCTTTTGGTAATGCCCCAATCTATCGTAAAATGCTCGATGTAGGAGGCGATTATGCCTATCGCATCAGAGGTGAAGCCCATAGCTGGTCGCCTGAATCGGTCTCGCTCTTGCAACATGCGGTTCGTGGCAATTCTCAGGATAAATACCGTGCCTTTGCCAAATTGCTCAACGAGCAGGAAGAGCAGCTTCTTACCATCCGTGGACTGTTCCGCATCAAGACAGCCAGTGAGGATGGTCGTACACCTGTGCCGTTATCCAGCGTTGAACCAGCGTCAGAGATCGTTAAACGCTTTGCAACAGGCGCAATGTCCTATGGCTCAATCTCGCGTGAAGCGCATACAACTTTAGCAATTGCCATGAACCGTATTGGGGCAAAATCCAACACAGGTGAGGGCGGCGAAGAGAGTGACCGCTTTACACCCCTCGCAAACGGCGATTCCATGCGATCCGCTATCAAGCAGGTTGCCTCAGGCCGTTTTGGTGTGACAGCAGAATATCTTGTTAATTCTGATATGATCCAGATCAAAATGGCGCAGGGTGCAAAACCAGGCGAAGGCGGGCAGTTGCCTGGCCACAAGGTGGATGCTGTTATTGCCAAGGTGCGCCACTCAACACAGGGCGTTGGCTTGATTTCGCCACCGCCTCACCATGATATTTATTCCATTGAGGATTTGGCTCAGCTCATCTATGATCTTAAAAACGTCAATCCACGGGCAGATTTGTCGGTCAAGCTTGTGTCAGAGGTCGGTGTTGGCACTGTTGCAGCTGGCGTTACCAAAGCGCGGGCTGACCATCTCACAATTTCTGGTTACGAGGGCGGCACGGGGGCAAGCCCACTCACATCCATCAAGCATACAGGCAGCCCATGGGAAATTGGCCTGGCTGAAACACACCAGACTTTGGTGCTCAATCGCCTGCGCTCACGCGTTGCCGTGCAGGTTGATGGGGGGTTGCGCACAGGGCGCGATATTGTGATTGGGGCCCTTTTGGGCGCTGATGAGTTTGGGCTGGCAACGGCTCCATTGGTGGCAGCTGGCTGCATTATGATGCGAAAATGCCATTTGAACACCTGCCCTGTTGGGGTTGCAACACAGGATCCTGTCTTGCGTAAGCGTTTTGTAGGTCAACCAGAGCATGTGATTAACTACTTCTTCTTTGTAGCTGAAGAAGTGCGTGAATTAATGGCTGAAATGGGCTTTACCAAAATTGATGAAATGGTGGGCCAGCTTCAAATGCTGGATAAATCCAAGGTTGTCGATCATTGGAAAACCAATGGTCTTGATTTTACTAAACTGTTTCATAAGCCTGAATGCCATGCGGATGATACGATTTATCACACTCAATATCAGGATCATAATCTTGAAAATGTGCTGGATCGCACCCTCATTGCAGAGGCAACAGACGCATTGGAACATAAACAGCCCGTGCAGATAACCACGCAAATTCGTAATTATGACCGCGCTGTAGGGGCAATGCTTTCGGGCGAAGTTGCCAAACGGTACGGCCATATGGGTTTGCGAGATGATACCATACATGTGAAATTAACAGGCACTTCAGGTCAGAGTTTTGGTGCATGGTTGGCCGCAGGTGTAACACTTGAGCTGGAAGGCGAAGCCAATGACTATGTTGGAAAGGGATTGTCAGGTGGTAAACTGATTATTTATCCATCAAGAGACACAAAAATCATCCCTCATGAAAGCATTATTGCAGGGAATACGCTGCTTTATGGCGCAATTTCTGGCGAAGCCTATATTAGCGGCGTAGTGGGTGAACGCTTTGCCGTGAGAAATTCAGGTGCGGTTGCCGTTGTTGAGGGCACGGGCGATCATTGCTGCGAATATATGACAGGCGGCGTGGTGGTGGTTATCGGACAAACCGGACGTAATTTTGCAGCTGGCATGTCGGGCGGCATTGCTTATGTGTTGGATGAGGATAACAGCTTTGCCTCACGTTGTAATCTGGCAATGGTTGATCTTGAACCTGTACAGGCCGAAGAAGACCTGATGCTGCAACTGCATAATCGAGGTGGTGATTTAGAGGGGCATGGCAAGGTGGATGTGATGGAGGATATGACGCGTTTTGATAGTGAGCGCCTGCATCAGCTTATCGCCAACCATGCGCGCTACACAAACTCAGCGCGTGCCAGACAAATTTTGGAGAACTGGGAACAGTATCAGCCGCAATTTAGAAAAGTTATGCCAGTTGAATATAAAAGGGCATTGTCAGAAAAAATGGCGCGTGAACAAGTGCAGCCAATGTTGTTGGCGGGAGAATAATCATGGGTAAAGTAACTGGTTTTCTTGAAATTGACCGTCGTGATCGCCGCTATGCTCCAGCGTCTGATCGCATTCGTCATTACAAGGAATTTATGATTCCATTGAGCGAAGAGGCCGTTAAAGATCAAGCCGCACGCTGCATGGATTGTGGCATTCCTTTTTGTCATAATGGCTGCCCAGTCAACAATCAAATTCCTGACTGGAATGACCTGATTTACAATTCGGACTGGGAGGAGGCCTCGCGCAATCTTCATTCAACAAATAACTTTCCAGAATTTACGGGTCGCATTTGCCCTGCGCCCTGCGAAGCTGCCTGCACATTGAATTTACAGGATACGCCTGTCACCATCAAATCAATTGAATGCGCTATTGTTGACAGAGCCTGGAAAGAGGGCTGGGTAAAACCTGAAATATCAACCCATAAAACAGGCAAGAAAATAGCCATTATTGGGTCCGGCCCCGCTGGTTTGGCGTGTGCCCAGCAACTGGCGCGCGCTGGTCACGATGTGCACGTATTTGAAAAAAATGCAAAGCCAGGTGGTTTGCTGCGCTATGGCATTCCTGATTTCAAAATGGAAAAAATCCACATAGACCGTCGCATGGCACAAATGCAGGCTGAGGGAGTAACCTTCAAACCCAATACAAATATTGGGGTGGATATAAGTGGTGAAGAGTTATCAAATTCATTTGATGCGATCGTATTGGCGGGCGGGGCTGAAAAGCCGCGTGATTTGACAATAGCAGGACGTGATTTATCGGGTGTACATTTTGCGATGGATTTTTTACCACAGCAAAACCGCCGCAACAGCTATGAGCAGATCACAACGAACGAGCCTATACTGGCAGGCGGTAAGCATGTTGTTGTCATTGGTGGTGGTGACACGGGTTCAGACTGCATAGGCACATCTGTTCGTCAGGGCGCACTCTCTGTTACGCAGATTGAGATTATGGCACAGCCTCCAGAAAAGGAAGCCAAGCTTACAAGCTGGCCTAACTGGCCAATGAAAATGCGCACATCATCCTCTCAAGAAGAAGGTGCCGAGCGTGATTTTGCTGTGCTGACAGAGAAATTTGAAGGCGTGGATGGCACAGTTAAAAAGCTTGACTGTATTCGTGTTGATGAAAAAATGCAGCCGATTGAGGGTAGTGAGTTTTCATTGCGTGCAGATTTAGTGCTGCTCGCAATGGGTTTTGTTGCTCCTGTTAGCGACGGCTTGCTGAACGGGCTTGGTGTGAATCTGGATGCACGGGGCAATGTGGCAGCCAATACAAAAGATTATCTGACCAGCAGGGCAAAAGTCTTTGCCGCAGGCGATATGCGCCGTGGGCAGTCATTGGTAGTCTGGGCTATTCGAGAAGGCCGACAGGCTGCACGTTCAGTTGATGAATATTTGATGGGAACAAGTGTACTGCCAAGGTAATATGGAAAATCTTGGCAAACTGAAGTCTTGACCAATTAAAGTCTTGACCAACTGAAATCATGACCGTGATTGATTTAAGACAAGGGATAAATCTTGCTTGAAAGCTTGTTTATTAAAGTTTTTCGTGTTGGCTGGGGTGCGCTTAATCAAATCGGTCAATAGGCTGTTTGTTTTACCTCATCCCACGACTACCGCGCCCAATACCTTCTTTGGCAATAGCATTGTTAGGATTAATTGAGAGCGCACGATTGTAACTTTCAGCCGCATCTTTTGCCATATTATTTCCATCTTGCGCGCGGCCCAACCACGCCCAAGCATCAGCATACTGGTTGTTAATGTTCAGCACACGGTTGAAATCCTCAATAGCAGCGGCATTTTTATTAGCCGCAACAAGGCTTTGCCCGCGTGCCATGTAAGGTGCGTCCACTTGAGGATTGCGATCGATAGCAGAATCAAAATCAGAAATCGCCAATTGTGACTGCCCATTTTTTTGATAGACAAGTCCACGCTCATGATAGGCTTCCGCCATATCTGGGCTAATTTGAATGGCACGTGAAATATCTGCTAATGCTGCATTTAAATCGTTTTGTTGGCGGTGTAATTTACCACGACCCAGATACGCCGGCGCATAATTTGGCCCCACTTCAATGGCGCGGTTATAATCAGCAAGTGCCGCTTCATCACGCCGCTGTGCACGGTGAGCTGTAGCGCGGTTTGAATAGGCAGAAGCCAGATTAGGATTAAGCTGTGTCGCTTTGGTAAAATCTGCGATTGCATCCTGATAACGCTGAATGCCTGCATAAGCACTGCCTCTCGTGTTATAATCATCTGCGCTGTTGGGATTGCGCTGAATAACCTCCGTTAAAGAGGAAATATTAGCTTGAGCTGCCACTAGCTGTGTGGCATCAGGCCCTGATGCAGGCGTGGTATTACCAAGTCCACCAAGAGAATCGCATCCAGAAAGCGCACAAGTTGCAGCGACTATCAGGCTGAATTTTACTGTTGAGAACATGAATTTCATAAGACTCTTCCTAATGCCACAAGCCTGCTCATTGATACTTTTAAGCGGAACCCTGAATTATTGCTAATATTTAGTTATATTATCAATACTAAAGCATTGATAATTTTTTAGCATTTAAATTACGTTAAAATACAAAAACGCCCGCGTTCATTAACACGGGCGATAAATTTATTGATATACTAAAAACTTAAGCTGCACGCGGAGGGCGTACTGGTTTTGGTGTTGGCGGCAGAAGGCCCTCTCTCTGCAAGCGCTTGCGGGCTAGCTTGCGGGCGCGACGCACGGCTTCTGCCTTTTCACGGGCTCTTTTTTCGGATGGTTTCTCGTAATGACCACGTAATTTCATCTCACGGAAAATGCCTTCACGCTGCATCTTCTTTTTCAATGCGCGAAGCGCCTGATCTACGTTATTGTCGCGAACGAGTACCTGCACGTAGTATTCCTATTCGGTTGGGCCAAACAGCCATATTAAATCAAAGTACATCTTTGTACAATTCCAAGCTTGCTCATTATCAAAACTGAATGATCTTGTCTATTGCAATAGTTGATTTTTTCATCATTAAGACGAAAATTCATTTCACAAATGTCACATGGCCCATCTTACGGCCTTTCACTGCATGTTTCTTTCCATAAATATGCAGATAAGCATCCGGCATAGCCACCAGCTCTGGTAAACGATGCATATCTTCGCCCAATAGATTATTCATTTCAATTATACCCCTAGCCCGGGTAGAGCCTAGCGGCAGCCCCATAACACACCGTAAGTGCTGTTCAAACTGTGATGTTTTGGCGCCTTCAATTGTCCAATGACCTGAATTGTGCACACGCGGCGCAATTTCGTTCATTACAAGCCGCTCATTTTTGCCCTCATTCACCACAAACATCTCAACAGCCATAACGCCTACGTAATCAAGGGCCTCAATGATTTTTAGTGCAGCGGCCTGAGCCTTGGTTGCAGTGTCTGAGGCAATGCATGCAGGTACAGTGGTGCGAAATAAAATGTGGTCTCGGTGATCATTCTCGCACACATCATAGGTTGTGGTTTCACCATCGCGATTTCTTGCCACAATCACAGAAATTTCACGCTGGAACTTAATAAACCCCTCAAGAATTGCAGGCTGTTCTCCAATGGAGGCAAATGCCGATGATGCCTCACTTTTTGAAAGGATTTTAGCTTGGCCCTTGCCATCATAGCCCATACGACGTGTTTTAAGGATGGACGGTGTACCTATTGTCTCAAGTGCTTTTTGAAGATCTGACACAGTACTTATTTGAGCAAAAGGAGCTGTTTCAAGCTCCAGACCCGCCATAAAGGTTTTTTCAACCATGCGATCCTGTGTTATTGCCAATGCTTTTGCACAGGGATACACATGCATACTGTGCAAATGTTCGAGTGTTGCTGTTGGCACATTCTCAAATTCAAATGTCACAACATCAACTTTGCTAGCAAATAACTGGAGTGACTGTATGTCAGAATATTCCGCAACTATATGACTGGCGCTAACATCAAAGGCTGGACTGTCCGTTTCAGGGCAAAAGATATGTGTCTTGATACCAAGGTTCGCAGCAGCCAAACTCAGCATGCGCGCCAGTTGTCCCCCACCTAAAATGCCAAGAGTTTGATTATAAAATACATTATTCATCTTTTGGAAACTCGGCAACAGATGAGGTTTGTTTTGCGCGCCAGCTTTCAAGGCGCTGGGCAAGAGGCTCATCGTTAAGCGAAAGAACGGCAGCAGTCAGCAGAGCCGCATTTATAGCACCAGCCTTGCCGATTGCCAGAGTGCCAACAGGAATACCACCTGGCATCTGTACGATGGACAAAAGACTGTCTTTACCAGAAAGCGCCTTTGACTCAACAGGTACGCCAAAAACGGGCAGGGGAGTGAGGGCCGCTGCCATACCAGGCAAATGTGCTGCGCCACCAGCACCTGCAATAATAATTTTAAAACCAGACGCTTTGGCAGTCGATGCAAACTCATAAAGGCGCTGAGGTGTGCGATGGGCAGAAATAATACGCGCCTCGTAGCCAATTTCCAGTGCATCCAGTGTATCAGCCGTATGTTTCATGGTTGACCAGTCTGACTGGCTACCCATGATGATTGCAACAGGCGTGACGGAATGAATTTGGCTGATGACAATCATGGGGCCCTACAGGCGAAAATTGTTAAAGTTATGAACAAGAGCCATTTTGTTAGCTTATTACAGGTTTAATTCAATCAAAAAATACATCACCGTACCTTCTTAATCAAAGTCATCTTTATTGTTTTGTTCACTGTCAGCCGTGCTGCGTTAAACTTTTCTATTGCCATCAATTTTTGTCTGGATCTGACTTTTATGTTCATCAGCCATATCAGTGTCAAAAGAAAAAATTGCATTGATTTATGAGTTTCAAAGTCTTTCTGCCTGCTTCCTCACCTTGTTTTTTAGCAAAAGCCCTTGAATCATCTGTAAATTTTCAGTGTTTAGTCATGTCCATATTGCAGCGACACTTTATCTAGAACACAGTTCTTTTATAAACCACAACATCCAACTGTAAATCCTGCGTAAATTGAAAATTTGCCACATTGAATTAAACTGTTCAGCCACGTGACAAAAAAATGCGGCAATGAATGCCGCATTTTAATATTGGTTAGATGCAGAGCATAAGTTACTTGCTGCTTGTCCCAGCCATTGCCTTGCGTAAGCTTGGTCCCATCATCAGAACCAGGATGCCTGATGCTAGCATAAAGCAACCCAATACAATGAGCGGAATTTCAAAGGTCTGGGTCATGTCTTTTATGTAGCCCACAAGGTAAGGCCCTAAAAATCCACCGAGATTTCCTACAGAGTTGATGAGTGCAATACCGCCAGCGGCAGCGCTTCCACCCAGAATAGCTGTAGGTAATGACCAGAATGTTGGCAAAGCTGCTAGAATACCACAGGCTGCAACACTTAGTGCAATCAATGAAATAACTGGGGTTGGTGCATAGGCTGCTCCAATAAGTCCAGCAAATCCAACTATCGCGGGTATCGCAACATGGTATATGCGCTCACCAGTTCTGTCTGAACTACGACCCCATGGGATCATGACGATGGCCGCAAAAACATAGGGAATTGCACCAACAAAACCGACCTGCAGATTTGTCAGACCAAACTTTTTGACGATTTGCGGTAGCCACAGACCAACACCGTAAAGACCAACAATAAGTCCAAGATAGACGAGCGCTAGCAGGAGCACACGGGAATCTGTAAAGATTGCAGCAAAATGTGTTGGACCTTTGCTTGCGCGGGTCGCCGCATCTTTTTCCATGGCGTTTACAAGCCATGCACGCTCATCATTTTGCAACCATGTTGCATCTTTGGGTTTATCTGTCAGATAGTTCAAGGTTACAAAACCCAATATGACAGCTGGCAAACCTTCTATAATGAACAGCCACTGCCAACCAGCTAGTCCGCCTATACCATTCATTTCAAGAAGAAGACTTGAAAGGGGTGCGCCAAATATCACACAGACCGGAATGCCGAACATGAAGCTGGCAACGATGCGAGCACGATGAACTGTGGGAAACCAGTATGTCAGGTAAAGAATGATTCCAGGAAAAAAGCCAGCTTCAGCCGCACCTAAAATAAAGCGCAGAATATAGAAGCTTGTTTCACCTTTGGTAAGGGCCATTGCGACAGATACAATGCCCCACGTTATCATTATGCGTGCAATCCATTTTCTTGCCCCAAATTTTTCAAGAAAAATATTGCTTGGAACTTCAAACAGAAAATATCCAAAAAAGAAGATACCTGCACCAAGACCAAAGGCTGTGTCTGATAGGGCAAGATCTTTTTTGAATGTAAGTGCAGCATAGCCTACGTTTACACGATCAAGATATGCGATGATATAAAGTAGAACCAGAAAAGGAACCAGTCTTTTAGTAACCTTGCTGATTGTTTGAGCCTCTAGGCCCTGTGCGACTTGGCTCTGACCATCAGAGCCTCCTATTACATTACTCATTTATGCCTCCCTTGGTAAAATGACTGTGAGAACGACTTGTAAAGTTAATTTTGCAAACTCACATATTTCGTTATGTGCAAATAAACTTACCATTGTCAATTATGGTGAACAAAATTATAAACATAATGGAACATTATTGTATGAATAAAAAACTATTCGTTCTCTATTAACTATATCCAAGATTTTTATCTTCGCAAAAGCATAGAATTGTATGATTAGACACAATTAATGATTATTAATAATATCACTAATAATTAGGACTGGTTTTTCGTGCAGCATTCAGTATTGTCCACAAAAACCAGATATGTTAGCGCATTTCAAAGATTTTAGATCAGGATAATATGCAGGATATAAACAGTTTACGGCCTTTGGTGGAACACATAAAAGGCCCCGCAAAAAGCAAACCAGTGGCAAACAGCCTTGTCATCCTCATACTGATGGCGCTTGCCGGATGTTCAGCATTGCCAGCCTCTGGACCATCTGCATCTCAGATTTCCTCCCAGTCCAGTGTTGATCAGGTAACCCGTTACGAGCTGATAGAACTTGATTCAACCTCTTTATCACGTCTTAGCCGGTGGCCTCAGGAAAGTTTTCATGGTCGTTTTGGTGA
This sequence comes from Hyphomicrobiales bacterium, assembly GCA_025351165.1. Taxonomy (GTDB): domain Bacteria; phylum Pseudomonadota; class Alphaproteobacteria; order Rhizobiales; family Beijerinckiaceae; genus JAIELD01. Next base: position 112,778 of record JANXWK010000005.1, read on the forward strand.
TTACAGAGCCTCTCCAACGCCGCGTATTGGTGTAGGTGATTCCATAAGTGTAACAATATGGGAGGCAGGTTCGGGCGGATTATTTACAGCGCCGGGCGGTGATCGTCTCTCCACAGGGTCAAAAAGTGTTGGCATTCCAGAGCAGGTAGTGGGTCCAGATGGACAGATCAGCATTCCCTATGCAGGCCGCATAAAAGTTGCAGGCTACACAACACTTCAGGTGCAGAACATAATTGTTGCAAAGCTTGCAGGCAAAGCAATAGAACCGCAGGCTCTTGTTACCATTCCTCGCCCTTTAAGCACAACAGTTACAGTCACTGGCGAATCTTCCAGCGGTGGGCGTATTCCGCTTTCAGTCAAAGGTGATAAGGTTTTGGATGTTATATCATCTGCGGGCGGCGTAAAAAGCCCCGTGCATGAAACATTCGTGCGCCTGACAAGAGGTGCCAAAACAGCCGTTGTTGCGCTTCAGAAAATTATTTCCACACCCAGCGAAAACATAAATATGCGGGCAGGTGACATTCTGACCCTTGTGCGTGAGCCTCAGACATTCACAGCTTTTGGTGCAACAGGCCGCAATGCCCAGATTAATTTTGATGCAGTTGGCATAACCTTGGAAGAAGCCTTGGCAAAATCTGGTGGACTGCTTGATTACCGTGCCGATGCCTCTGGTATTTTCATTTTCCGGTTTGAACCTGCTTCCCTTGTGCGCACGCTTCGCCCCGACAGCCAGCTAGCGCGTGGAAGCTCAGTTGTGCCTGTCATTTACAAATTGAACCTGCGAGAGGCAGAAAGTTTTTTCCTCGCAAAGCAGTTTTCTGTTCGCACGCATGATGTGGTTTATGTTTCAAACGCACCCACGAGTGAAGTTGAAAAATTCTTTGGGCTTGTAGGTACATTGTCTGGGCCAGGTTTAAATGCAATTGCTGTCAGGAATTCACTTAGATAAACACATTACAAGGCTGGTTTGAGATGGACAATCCGGTTCTTGTTGATCTTTGGCGCGGGCAACTGGTCGAGTCGTCCCATCATGGACGCGTTGCGGTTATTGATGCAGATGGCGCTGTGGTCTTTTCAGCAGGTAACATAGACGCGCCCATATTTCCCCGCTCTGCGGTCAAGGCATTTCAGGCGCTTCCGCTTATTGAAACAGGGGCGGCAGACAAATACGGGCTCACTAACAGTGAAATAGCTCTTGCCTGCGCATCTCACAGCGGAGATGAGATGCATGTTGCAGCTGCAAACTCAATGCTGACCAAGGCTGGATTGGATGCTGGTGCGCTGGAATGCGGTATACATTGGCCAATGGATGTCAAGGTTGCTGGCGAACTTGCAGCCAGTGGCAAAAAACCTGGCGCCCTTCACAATAACTGTTCTGGCAAACATGCAGGCTTTTTATGTACCTGCTGCGCACAAAATGACCACATCCTTGGTTATGTAGAAGCAGAACATAAAACTCAAAGGCATATTCGGGATGTTTTAAGCGACATAACAGGTGTTAAGCATACAACAGACACTATGGGCATTGATGGCTGCTCCATTCCAACTTATGCCATCCCACTTAAAAGCTTGGCCTACGGCTTTGCCAGATTTGTAACTGGACAGGGGCTTGGATTGGAGCGCGCAAAAGCTGCCAAACGGATAGTGTCGGCCATTGCCACTTCGCCAGAGATGATAGCGGGCAAGGGGCGGTTTGATACAGAAATAATGAAGATTTTTGGGCATGAAGTTATGCTGAAACTCGGCGCGGAAGGCGTCTACTGCGGTGCTATTCCCTCATTGGGGTTGGGTATAGCTCTTAAATGCGATGATGGTACAATCCGCGCGGCAGAAGTCATGATGGCGGCAGTTATTAAAAAATATTTGAACAGTAATAAAGTCCATAGGACTGAATTTACGGCCCTTGCCAGCCCAGTGCTTAAAAACTGGAATGGGATTGAAGTTGCACGTTTAGCTGCAACGGAGGCATTTGATAAATGATCCTCGTTACAGGCGCAGCAGGTTTTATTGGGTATCATCTCTGTCAAAGACTGCTGACAAATGGCTGCGCTGTTGTTGGCGTAGACAATCTCAATGAATATTATGATGTTAACCTGAAACATACTCGCCTTGAACGCCTTCAAGCAGAGCCCAAATTCTCATTTCAAAAGCTGGATCTTGCTGACCAAAATGCAACAGCTGACTTGTTTGCCCATATAAAACCAAGATACGTCATTCATCTGGCGGCCCAGGCTGGTGTTCGACATTCGCTTAGCCACCCATTTGAATACACAGCCAGCAACATAACTGGATTTTTGACTGTACTTGAAGGATGCAGGGCTCAAAAGGTTGAGCATCTGGTATATGCCTCTTCAAGTTCAGTCTATGGTGCCAATACACAGCAGCCTTATTCAGAGCATCACTCGACCCGTCATCCTGTTTCCCTTTACGCCGCCTCAAAACTCGCCAATGAAGCAATGGCACATAGCTACAGCCATTTATTTGGCTTGCCAACAACTGGACTGCGCTTTTTTACAGTCTATGGGCCATGGGGCAGGCCTGATATGGCCTACTATTCCTTCACAAAAGCAATTCTTGAAGGTAAACCCATTGAAATCTTCAATAATGGTGCCATGAGCCGTGATTTTACGTATATAGATGATGTCGTTGAAGGCATGCTTCGTATTATGGAAAAACCTGCAGAGCCTGATCTGGACTGGACTGGCGCCCAACCAGATCCTGCCTCCAGCTCAGCGCCCTACAGATTATACAATATTGGCAATCATCAGCCAGTGTCCCTGCTAACATTTATTGAAGCCATTGAAAACGCAACTGGCAAAACCGCTACCAAAATCATGCGCGGCATGCAGGCAGGAGATGTGGTTTCAACAGCTGCTAATGTGGACGATTTAAAACAGGCTGTTGGTTTTGCCCCCTATACGCCCATAGAAACGGGCATTACCCTTTTTGTGGAGTGGTATAAGGAGTATCACCAGATTTTTAAAAATGACTTATAATCGGATCATATAGGTAGTGCAGTCTGTTGCTTGCCATACGGGCAACCCGAATAAGAATTTCCTTACGCCGCGCAGGTGCAAGCACATGGAGTGGGGCAGGGCGCAGAATATCTGCCCCATAGCTATCACCTAAAATAAATCCTGTATCCTCTGGGAAAACGGAAGGTGGAACTGTATTGTCCGATGCAAAGAAAAACTGATCGCAATAAAGCCTGTATTCAGGCCATTTCGTATCACTTCTAAAATCCTGTAAGCTGGATTTCGTTTCTATAATCCATATGTCCCCCTTTGGCCCAATGCTTAAAATATCAGCCCGTCGCGAAGAGGCCAATACAACTTCTGTCAGTGCGGAGCGGTCAAGACTGCGCAAATAGCGTGAAACCCCACGTGTGACATGTTCGATCGTACGTTGCTCAAGTTTTGAAAGATCAGCCATTAAACGCGTTCCAGGGCTTGCTGCCAAAAACTGTGAGCGGTTTTTGGCAATAACATGCGACAGAATAAGAAATTAAAGCGTATTTGTATTTTCATGAAAAAGAAACGCGCTTTAAATCGGATAGGATCATTTGGGCTGCTTTTTCTGCAATCATGATGGTTGGTGAATTGGTATTGCCGGATATGATATTGGGCATAACTGAAGCATCTGCAATCCTCAACCCATGCAAGCCCCGAACAAGCAGACGCTCATCAGTAACGGCCATGACATCACTGATTATACCCATTTTTGCTGTTCCAACTGGGTGAAAAATAGTTGTTGCTACATTGCCCGCAGCCTCCACCAGTTCATCATCACGACGCAAATGTGCTCCTGGCTTGTATTCTTCTGGGGAAAAACGTTTGAGGGCAGGGGCATCCATAATTCGCCTCACCAGTTTGATGGAGTCTATTGCAACTTGCCTGTCACCAGCAGTTGATAGGTAATTTGGTTGAATAAGAGGCGGTATTGTGATGTAGGGCGAGCTGATCCGCACGTAGCCACGACTTTCAGGACGTAAATTGCACACACTTACAGTAATGGCATTAAACACATGCATGGGATCGCCAAATTTTTCCAATGAAAGTGGCTGTACATGAAACTGAACATTTGGAGTCATATAATTTGAGCTGGTTCTCGTAAATGCGCCCAGCTGCGAGGGTGCCATTGTCAGCGGGCCAGTGCGTTTGAATGCATATTCAGCCCCCATTAAAAAGCGGTTGAACAGCGACTGATATTGGGTATTGAGAGTTTTTACATTTTCAACTTTGTAAATTGGGCGAATTTGAAGATGATCCTGTAAATTAGCCCCAACCCCTGGCAGATCATGCACCACTGGAATGCCAAGGCTCTGCAAAAATGTGCCATTTCCTACACCAGACAATTGCAGTAGCTTTGGTGTAGCAATAGCGCCAGCGCTTAAAATCACCTCGTGCTTAACTTTAGCTGTGTGGTGAATGCCGTCTTTGAAAAAGGAGATACCAATAGCCCGCTTGCCTTCAAACAGAATTTTTTCGGCTTCAGCTCCCGTTATTAATGTAAGATTTTGGCGATGCAGAACTGGCTTTAAAAAGCCCCGCGCCGAGCTCCAGCGCCGGCCATTTTTCTGGTTGACCTGAAAATAACTTATGCCTTCATTGTCACCTGTATTGAAATCCCTCGTGCGTGGAATACCACTTTGTTCAGCTGCATCTGTAAAGGCATCCAGTATATCCCAGCGCATACGGGCCTGATCAACGCGCCATTCTTTTCCAGCATTGTGATGATCGTTTTTGCCGCCATAATGGTCTTCATGCTGCAAGAAAAAGGGTTTAACATCATCCCAGCCCCAGCCTTTGAGACCTGAATTCTGCCAGCCATCATAATCAGCCTTCTGCCCACGCATATAGATCATGGCATTGATTGCGCTTGATCCCCCAACAACCTTACCACGTGGATAATTTAGACTGCGGCCATTCAGGCCAGGAACAGGCTCCGTTTTGAAGAGCCAATCTGCGCGGGGATTGCCAATCGCAAACAGGTAACCAACAGGAATGTGAAACCATATCCAGTTGTCTTTACCACCAGCTTCCAATACGAGAACTTGATTCTGTGGATTTTCCGATAGGCGGTTTGCCAGCACACATCCAGCAGACCCAGCCCCTACAATAATATAGTCATAGACGCTAGCCGACAACTCGCCCATTTTTTTACTCAGCAGCCAAGCGATGTTGAGGAACAGATATTATTTTAGGATCTTGAAGCTCTAAACCTTTACCATCACTTTTCATACGCCCTCTGAACCAGAATGCATAGAGCGCTGGTAAAAACAGCAATGTCAAAAATGTTGCAGCAAAAAGTCCACCCATGATTGTATAGGCCATTGGCCCCCAGAATGCTGATCCCGTCAACGGCACCATGGCAAAAATGGCAGCAAGGGCTGTTAAGATAACGGGGCGTGAACGGCGTACAGTCGCCTCAATAATGGCTTCATGCATTGGGGCGCCTGCATCCAGATCATGGTCAATCTGGTCAACCAGAATAACAGCATTGCGCATGATCATGCCAGCCAGTGCAATCAGCCCAAGCAGCGCTACGAACCCGAAGGGTTGGTTAGACAGGTTAAGTGCAAGCGATGCTCCGATTATGCCAAGCGGCGCTGTTAAAAATACAAGCGTTAACTTGGCAAAGCTCTGAAGCTGGATCATCAGTAATACCAGCATGGTAATCAGCATGATTGGAAAAACAGCTGCCAGTGAATCATTGCCTTTGGCAGATTCTTCAATGGAGCCACCTGTTTCTATGCGGTAGCCATTTGGCATTTTATCCTGCACAGATTTGAGATCTGGCAGAATTTGTGCCGTTACATCTGGGGGTTGCACGCCATCAATTACATCAGCTCGGGCAGTAATGGCCATATCACGGTTGCGCCGCCACAAAATAGGTTCTTCATGCTCATAAACAATGTTTCCAACTTGGGAAAGGGGCACTGCAATACCGTTACGTGATGTAACGGTCAGATCGCCAATCCGGTCAAGGCTTAGACGTTCACTTGCAATAGCGCGTGCAACAACCTGCACCTGTTCAGTGCCATCGCGCACCACGGTAATAGGTGCACCTGATAATAATGTCTGCATGGTCTGGGCAATGGATTGCGGTTCCAATCCTAAAAGCCGCGCACGTTCTTGGTCAATGACAAGACGTACTGACGGAGTCTGCTCATTCCAGTCAAGATGCGGATCAACTACATTCTTGTTTTGGCGCATGATATCACGCACCTGCCCAGCGTATTCACGCACCTTTGCAGGCTCTGGCCCCACAATTCGAAATTGTACTGGAAATCCAACGGGAGGTCCAAAATTGAAACGATCCACCCGCACACGCGCTTCAGACAGTGCCCCATTGGCGACGGCCTTTTCAAGACGTTCTTTAATGCGTTCACGTGCCGCAGCATTTTTTGATAAAATGACAATCTGCGCGAAAGCCTCATTAGGCAAAATAAGGTTCAGACCTAGCCAGAAGCGGGGTGATCCTTGCCCGATATAACTTGTGTAATGCACGAGGTCAGGGTCGTTTTTAAGAAGGCTTTCAGCTTTTCGAGTTGTTTTCTCTGTAGTACCGATCGCAGTGCCCTCTGGCATGCGCATTTCAAAAAATAGCTCAGGGCGCTCTGATAATGGGAAAAATTGCTGCTGTACATGACCAAAGCCAATAATAGATGCGATAAAAACCCCAATTGTTGCCAAAATAACTTTAATACGATGATCTACACACCACGTAATAATACTGCGTAAACGCCTGTAGATTTTAGTGTTATAGAGTGCATTGTGATCAGCATGGGCTTTACCGTTTTTCACAAAATCTGGCAGTAGTTTCACACCAAGATAGGGTGTAAAAATTACAGCAACAAACCAGGATGTAACGAGTGCAATAGCGACCACCCAGAAAATGCCACCTGCATATTCACCCACACTAGACTGGGCAAAACCAACTGGTACAAAGCCAGCAGCTGTAACAAGTGTTCCTGTAAGCATTGGAAAAGCTGTTGATTCCCAGGCAAACTCAGCCGCTTTCAAACGATCCCAGCCTGCCTCCATTTTTACAACCATCATCTCCACAGCAATGATGGCGTCATCCACCAAAAGCCCAAGTGCAATGATAAGAGCGCCCAAAGTTATACGATGAAGGTCAATGCCCATGATATTCATGACAATGAACACTGCCGCTAGCACCAATGGTACAGAGAGCGCAACAACAATACCAGTGCGCCAGCCAAGCGAGACGAAGCTTACAAAAAGTACAATTGCCAATGCCTCCATAAAGGATTTCAAAAACTCACCAACAGCTGATTGCACAACTTTTGGTTGGTCGGCTATGCGCTCAAGATCTATTCCAACTGGCAAATTTTTTGTAAATTCAGCTGTGGCCTTATCAAGGGCCTCCCCAAGGATCAGAATGTTGGCACCTTTTTGCATGACAATTCCAATGCCAAGCGCAACCTTACCATCATTATGGATAATGAATTGTGGTGGGTCTTCAAAGCCACGCGTCACAGTTGCAATGTCACCAAGCCTGAATGTTTTGCCATTGGCTTCGACAGGCGTTTCAGCTACCGCCTTTTCACCAGTCAAAGCCCCGCTGATGCGCAAAGGTACACGTTGTGCGCTTGTATCAATAATGCCTGCTGGAATAAGCGCATTTTGTTTGGCGAGGCTGTCAAACAAAGCTTGAGGTGCAATGCCAAGTGTTGCAAGTTTTGTATGACTGAACTCTAAGTATATGCGCTCTGCCTGTGTACCATATATATTGACTTTCACAACATTAGGCACATGCAGCAAGGCAAGCTTCATGTCTTCCGCAAGGCGCTTCATTTGCGCATAACTTGCGCCCTCTGCACTCAGCATGTAAAGTACGGAGTCAACATCGCCAAATTCATCATTCACATTAGGGCCTATGAGTCCTGCGGGCAGCTCTGGTTTAAGATCGCCAAGTTTTTTTCGAAGCTGATAAAACAGTTCCGGCACCTGCTTGGCGGGGGTTGAATCCTTAAACTCTATCTGGGTTGCACTGAACCCTGGCTTTGTATAGGTTTGAGCCTTGTTGAAATACGGAAGTTCCTGAAGTTTTTTCTCAATACGGTCGCTTACCTGATTCTGCATTTCAAGCGCAGTTGCCCCAGGCCAGATGGCGGTGACAACACCAACCTTGATGGTAAAATTTGGATCCTCAGCGCGTCCAAGTTTTTCATAGGAAAATATGCCACCAACTGTTATGGCAATAATTAAAAACAGTACAAGTGTCTGGTGTGTGACGGCCCAATGAGAAAGGTTAAAATTTTTCATGAATTAGGCCCTGATTAAAATGGATAGTTTAAAACACATTCGCAACAATTCGCACTTTTTGCCCTGCATCAAGCTTTTGAACACCAAGCGTTACAACCATTTCACCATCATCCACACCAGATTTTATAAGTGCATTTTGTGCATCATACCCAGCAACAACGACAGGTTTAAGGCTCAAGGCGCCTGTTTTTGTATCTATTACCCAGAGCGATGTACCCTTGCCATCATTAAATAGGCTGGAAAGCGGCAGGCGTGCAAACTTTTCTGTATCAGCATCACTCAGTGTAAGTGTAGCAGTCATTCCTATTTCAGCTTTGCTAATTTCAGTCTTGTCAATTTCAGTTTTAATTGTCTCAACTTTTTTCGGTTGTTCATCAATAAGCGTAAATTTTGCCTGATATGTGCGGGTAGAACTATCAGCAGAAGGAGACAGCTCCCGAAGTTTTGCACCAAAACGTCGCTCACCTCTATTCCACAAGCTAATGCTTGCACTGGATTTGGCAACGGTTTCCACCATAGCTTCTGGTATGGCAACAACAACCTCACGCGCACCAGATTGTGCAACACGGATGGCTGGCGCCCCAGCTGCCACAATTTGCCCTGCTTCAATCATGGTGGATGTTACCACACCATCAGAATCTGCCAAAAGAATAGCGTAACCAAGTGTATTATTGGCAAGCGATACGGCCTGCTTTGCCCTCAGCATACGTCCATTTGCCTCATCAGATACAGCTTTTAAACGATCAAGATCAGCAGCAGTGGTCCAACCTTGCTTACGTAAAATTACGCCACGATTATAGGCAGCATTAGCCTGCCTCTGGCTGCTTAGCGCAGAATCCAGCTCTGCATCTGCCTGCTGGCGCTGAAGGTAGAGATCACTGGCATCAAGTTCTGCAAGCTCCTGTCCAGCTTTAACCCTATCGCCCACCTGAACAGCACGTTTTTCAACTTTGCCGCTAACCCTGAACCCAAGGTCGCTTTCCACGCGCGGGCGCACGACGCCAACAAAACTGCGGACTGTATTTTTTGGCTCATATTTTACGGCCATCGCCATAACAGGGCGTGGGGCTAATCCAGCATCCGTAGCTTTTTTTTCATTACAGCCAGAGATGCCCGCAATCAATACCAATGATATAAGAGCAGAAGGTATAAAAGAATACGTTGTTTTCATTATTTGGGTCCTGCAACAGGCTTTGTACAAACCATGTGTAACTCTTTATCATCTCAAATGCTTTACGTCACGCTGCATAATAGTTAACAAAACAATTGGTTTCGAAGTTAACTATCACTTAAAAAGACACTTTTCAAATTCGTAAGCTTCGTGTAAGGTTTGTGTAAGGTTGATATAAATTGTTTCAACGAACTAAGATAAAAACGTAAAGCAAACAGTCACAAATGCGCAGGAGCAGACAATGGCAATATCGGGCGATGTAAAAAATAACAACATAGGCCAGCCCGCCCAACCTAGCCGTGGCAATGGCTCTGATAACTCTGTTGCATCGCAGACAAAATTCGCCGCTAGTACAAGCGCTAAACAAATAGCCTTAACGTCAAGTCCAGAAAATTCTAGGACTGCATCAGCAAATCAATCTTCAAGTTCCAGTAAATCATCCAAATCAGATAGTAATTCTGTTTTAGCTAATGCATCTTCTACTTTTCAGGAAACAGAGAAAACTATACTGTCAAAGAATAATAGGCAGGAAAAAGACGATCAGAATGGCAATAGGGGCAGTTCAAACGTAGAAAATACGTCAGGAATGTCAAAAGCAGAGATGCGTAGTCTTGATTTGGCAAATGACAGAGTCGCTGCAGCTGCAATGATTAGATACAGAACTGGTGTTTCTTTAGAGCAGGCAATGAAAATTGTGAATCAAAATAAAGAGCGCCTGAAAGAGTTCTTCTATATTGTAACGCGTATGCCAGATAGAACAAAAAGAATGCTGTACATGGCTCGTACACGTCAAAATCCTAACGTCAGACGTGTAAACGAGATGTTTCCACCAATACACGCTGTATAGTTTTTCAATCTAACAAAAAAATACTTAAAACATGCTTTAGTGCAAACCCTTCTGCATGTTTTTAACTCATTTACTTTTTCATAAAAATAAAATCAAAAAGGTATTTTTGTTACGATAATCAACTTAACTGTTATTTATCAAATACTTAAATATTAAGCAGATTGTTTTTTAAATCCCATGATTAACCAACCATAAAAAAAATACATAAAATATGAAAATAATTACGAAAAGTAAGAATCTTGTAAGGTTCATGTAAGGTTGACATGTTTTACTAGAATCAAGCGGGCAGAAAAGCCCAGCGACTACGGGCTAAGCAAAAAAGCAAATAGGCAAGCTAAACAGGCAAGCTAAACAGGAGAGTAAAATGGTAACTTTAAACATAAATGTCAAAAATGGTTCTACAGGTAATACAGGTGGGCGCCACAATCACAATGGTGACCACTCAAAACTGAAAAACTTCAATGGTGGCAGGAATTCAACTGGTGGTTCTTCATCTCCACTAAGTTTAATAATTAATCAGCCTTCGAACAGCGATAGCAACAAAACCAACATTACAATTCAAGAAAACCGTTCAAATTCTGATAATCAGTATCGCAATAGAACTACAAACGGTAAATCATCTCGTTCAGGCTCTAGCAGCTCATTAGTCGACGCTTTTAGACTAGGCGCAACAATAGCGGCTAAAGCAGTTACTGCCCAAAATTCAGCAACTTCACTCATGAACTTGTTGGGTGCAAGTAACAGCGGATATGGTAACAATGGGTATGGCTTGGGCGGTTCTTCAAACTCATATTTTCCCTACACAGACCCATATTCTTCACTTGGTTTGAATTCAGGCTTTGGAGGATATAACGATTCAAATTCGTATGATCCATTTGGATTCAACAGTTTTACATCAGGCATGTATTCTGATCCTTTAAGCAGCTTAGGACTTGGCATTGGTGGTTACGGAAGCAATCCATTTGGTTCAAATCCATTTAATGGTGTTTCCAATTCGCTTGTTTCTTTATTGTCTGGTCTATTGGATGGTAATTCCAACAACTCAAATAATTCCAGCAACAGCTGGACAGGGAACTGCAACTCAAATCGTCCAACAAGCGGTAGTTGTGGGGGTGCGTATAACACACCTGGTACAGCTATTACACTTGAAATAGGCGGTAGCTCAGCCACAATACCTGCTGGTTTTACAAAAGCAGCGGATGGTAAAACAGCGTCATTAGCCTATGGTAATAATTCTATTGCTTTTAATCAAGCCGATCAAAGCGTTGTAGCGACAGATAAAACAACAGGTAAAAGCATCAGGATCTGGGGCGACCCGCACGGCCCAGATGGTGATTTTAAAGGAACAAAGACCTACAAACTGCCTGATGGAACAAGCATGACACTTAAGACTGCTCCTCAGTCAGGTGTAACTGATCCAAATGCGCAAACATTTGTTCAGTCAGCAACTTTCAGCAAAAAAGGTCTCGACTCAGTAAGAGTTAACAATATTACTGCTCCAACTTCTGGTGCGGGTATAAATGCTGAAACTTTGGACCGTAGAGAAGCGCGTCAGGATAAAAACGCAGCAGTAAACATGGTAAGTTATAATGCTAATTACGAAAAGATTGCGTAATTAGTTTAATTTTATTGTTTTACTGAAAACGCTCTGTACCACATTGGTGCAGAGCGTTTTTGTGTCATATGTATCAAGAAATTTTTTGGCACTTAATGGCCCTCAGCTTCGCCTTGCACTCAAAACTTTATACATCACGGATTAAGCTTTATAAACGCCGCTTCTGACAATCATTTCAATGTAAAATGCCCTAGGCATTACCAAAAAATATTTGGCCTGATGGTAGAATTTTTCTCATTCATAAAATTTTTTGTAAATCTGCCATGGTTTACGGTTTGAAACAGCTTAAAATTTGAACTATTTTTACATGCATTTAATAGTTTTAGTCCAACTATGGACACAAAGGTTATAATTGGATTGATTTTATGGTGGAGTTCGAGCGTGAGCTAAAACTATGTTCATCTCATTCTGTGGAGGATGCACATGATATTGAACCCGTAAATGCAATATTTACCCTTTTAATGTCAGCCTCACCAAACGCAGTAACATCCAATATTCAAATATTCGATCAGATAGTAAAACGTGTACTACCATCCCTTGGCGACTTTGAAAAAAACTGTATTTTAAATAAGTTACATATTTTGAAATACAATTTGGCCGGGCAGGAGCTAAGTGAATATGACCTCATAAAACATGCAAGATTTGCAACACCAGGTGAGCTCGAAGACATAGCCTTAAAATCAAATTTGCCTGTTTCTGTTACGAGCATACTTGTTTCCAGAGGGTTTTCGCAGGCGATTTGTGTGCTTACAGCAAATAAAACTGCAAAATTGTCGAAATCAAGCTTGTCCATGATTATTGAACTGGCATTCAGCAACCTTCAGCTAAAAGAAAATCTTACACATAGAATAGATGTTCCAGAAGCTCTTTTGCTGCGTCTAATGCCGTATTTAAACGAAAATCAAAAAGTTCAGCTTCTTACGGCAGATTTTGTAATAGACAGTAAAACTGCTGTTCAGTGTCTTGCAAATGAAAGGGATATGAATCCTGGTAATGGGGTGGATCCATCACGCGCTATTGATGATACTCTGTCTCGATTATGTATTGAAATGCGCATCCATGAAATTGCAGATGTTCTTTCAGAAAGGCTTTGTATGCCCCTTGCGCTGGCAATGAATTTTTTAAACAGTCGAATGGATTTTTGTCGGGCCCTCGTCCTGAATGCAGCTGGCGCAGACGTAAATTCCGTTTTGAGCATACTGCGTCTCAAGCAAATTAAAAACGTAAGACTAAACAGTGATGCTGGCGCGATACACAAATTGTCTCAAAACTATACGCTGGAAAAGGCTTTTCATATTATAAATCTGTGTTTGGAAAAAATGCAGAAAATTGGATTGATAGGTCCAGATATAATTCGAAATTCTGATGCGTTCTTTGCATCAGAATATTAAGATATGATTTTTAAATTAAGGCGTCTGTAAAGGATTTATTTTAAAATTTGAATTGCCAAAAATTCATTTTTGTCGTTTGTCTGGTAAGAGCATTAAATGCTTGTGTTGGTTTTACACACTCACTAAAAACAGTTGCATAAAAAATGCTAAGGTTTCGGCGCCAGATACACAAATGACAGCTATCCACAAATGCTGAAAATTTGATATTTGGCTATTATAAACTAAGGGAGAGCACAATGAACATACGTAGATTTATCCTTTTACTCACAGCATCCACATTCCTGACAGGCGTAAGTCACGCGGCGGATCCAATAAAAGTAGGCCTTTCTGGCCCTTTTACCGGTGGCTCATCTTCAATGGGCGTTAGTATGCGTGATGGTGTAAAGCTCGCAGTTGATGAAATCAACAAGGCTGGTGGTGTCCTTGGTCGTCCAATTCAGTTGGTGGAGCGTGATGATGAAGCCAAAAATGAAGTTGGTGTTCAAGTCGCACAGGAACTGATTAACAAAGAGCAGGTTGTTGCAACACTTGGTTTTATCAATACTGGAGTTTCTTTAGCATCCCAGCGTTTTTATCAGGAAGCTGAAATTCCCGTATTCAATAATGTTTCTACAGGCTCTGTTATAACGAAACAGTTTTTACCGCCTGATCACAAGAATAACTATATTTTCCGCAACGGTGCCAATGATACAATTCAAAGTGCCATGATTGTAGAAGAGGCAATAGGCAGGCAGGGGTTTAAAAAGCCCGCCATTCTTTCAGATTCAACAAATTATGGACAGTTAGGCCGTGCGGATATTGAAACTGCTCTGGCAGCAAAAGGTGTAAAGCCTGTTGCAGTAGAAAAATTCAACGTAAAAGATACGGATATGACGGCCCAGATTTTACGTGCAAAGGAAGCTGGTGCCGATGTGATATTAACGTATGCAATCGGTCCTGAGTTGGCTCAAATTGCGAATGGAATGGCAAAACTTGGTTGGAAAGTTCCGCTAATTGGTTCTTGGACTTTGTCCATGGCAAGTTACATAGACACTGCTGGTGTTAATGGAGAAGGGGCTCTTATGCCTCAGACGTTTATTCAGGTGCCAAATACGCCAAAGCGCGCATCCTTTATATCTGCTTATCAAAAGATGTTCAACGTGGACCGTATGCCATCACCTGTCTCTGCAGCCCAGGGCTATGATTCTGTGTACCTTCTGGTTGCCGCAATCAAGCAGGCAGGAAGCACAAAGGGTCCTAAAATCAGGGAAGCATTGGAAAACCTGAATGAAAAAGTAGAAGGTGTTGTAACCATTTATGATAAACCATTCAGCCCAACTGATCACGAAGCAATCTCTGGCAATATTCCTGTATTTGGTATTGTAAAGGGCGGAAAAGTTATTCCAGCTCATCCAGAAGATATAGCAGGCGATAAAGCAGTTAGAATTAAGCCTAAGGCATAATCTGCGTTGTAAATAAGCACAGCACTGTTCAAAATCTTATTTTGGGTGGTGCTGTGCAGCTTTCCCATTCCATTGAAACGCTAAATCATGGCAGGCCAAACATGCAGAATTTTTTCCAGGCACTTGTAAGTGGGGCTGCAGTAGGCATGATATATGCCGTCATAGCATTTGGGTATCAATTAACTTTTGCTACATCGAAAACCTTGAATTTTGGTCAGGGCGAGGCTCTCATGCTTGGAGGCTTGGTAGGCCTCACTGTGTCTTCATATACCGGCTATTGGATCATGCTGCCAATTGTCATGGCTTTTGGTCTGCTGCAAGGTTCTGTTGTTGAACTTTTAGGTGTAAGACAGGCAATAAAGATAAAGTCTGAAGCTGGCTGGATTATGGCAACTATCGCTTTGGGAATTATTTTTCTGAATCTTGCAGAAAATATCTGGGGTCGTGACGATCTAAAGTTTCCATCCCCGTTATCAGAACAGCCTTTGAGTTTTAAAGGCGTTAATATTCTTCCAATGGAAGTCCTGGTTGTTATAGGTGCGGTTCTTTTGATGATTGCCGTCGAGGTTTTCAACAGAAAATCAATATATGGCAAGGCGGTTGTCGCAACGTCAAATGATCGCGATGCTGCTGGCCTTATGGGAATTAACACCTCTGCGATCATTACTTTTTCTTATGCCCTGTCTTCCATGGCAGCGGCATTTGCTGGAGTTCTAGTCGCTCCGGTTACCTTGACAGGTGCAACCATGGGGTCTGCCCTAGGTTTAAAAGCTTTTGCTGTTGCAATCATTGGAGGTTTGTCCTCTGGCATGGGTGTTATAGTAGGTGGTTTACTCCTTGGCGTTATCGAAACAATGACAGGTCTTTATTTTTCAACTGGATACAAGGATGTTCCAGGCTTAATTCTGCTTTTGCTTGTTTTGTCTTTTAAGCCATCGGGTCTTTTTGGTAAGTCTACTATTAAAAAAGTATAACATTTAATGTGAGCAGGGCAGTGTATTTGCCCTCAACATAAAGATAAAAATCTGTATTTCGGGGGCGCAAAATTCTATGACTATAAAACCTTTCATGATTATAGCCGGTATTTTGGCTCTTTTTTCAATTCCGTGTTTTGTTACCAGTCCCTATTATCTGCACCTGATTACAACGATTGCCATATTCTCCATACTTGTATTGGGGTTGGATATTGTGTTTGGTTACACAGGCGAAGTATCTATCGGACACTCCGCACTGTTTGGTATAGGTGCCTATACAGCTGGTGTTCTTCTACTTAAGCTCAACATTGGCTTTTGGATTGCGATACCGCTTGGAATGGGTATTGCAGCTGGATTTGGAGCATTATTGGCTTTACCAGCATTGCGGGTTACGGGGCCATATCTTGCCATGGTAACGCTGGCATTTGGAACAATAATTCAAATCCTCATAAACGAAATGACCTTTCTTACAGATGGTCCTCTTGGAATTAAGTTAGCTACTCCACTCCTTTTGGACCTGCGTTCATTTGGCAACTACATACCCTTTTTTGATATGAGCCTTAAGCTCATGAAAGAGGTAGGTTATTATTATATTGTAGTTGCGGCCCTTCTCGCAACGCTTCTGGTTATCAATAGAATACTTGCATCGCATTACGGGCGCGCATTTGAAGCCCTGCGTGACAGCCCCATTGCATCAGACTGCATGGGAGTGAGCGTTTATAAACACAAGGTTTTGGCCTTTGTCATCAGTGCAGCTTTTGCAGGCCTTGCAGGCGTTTTGTTTTCATATTCTGAACAGTACATTGCTCCAAACAACTTTAACTTTGAACAGTCAATTCAATTTTTGCTCGCAGTTACTATGGGGGGGCGAAAATCACGTCTAGGGCCAGTTTTAGGTGCTGTAATCATAGTGATTTTGCCAAACCTTTTAGCTGACATTGAGCTGTTCCGCATTATTGCTGGTGTAATTGCAGCAATTGCAGTTATTGCTGGCATTACAGCCTTTGCCAGAAACACCGAAGATCGAGTAAGGATTCTTCTGCCTGTGGTTCTATGCGTCGGCTTCTTTGCCTTTTCTTTATATTTACAGAACATTACAGATTTCAAGAAAACTGTTTATGGCTTGATGATCCTCTTTGTTGTGTATTATTTACCAGATGGTATTGTGGGCTTTTTCAAAAAGCTTCTCATGGCAATTAATCCAAAACTGGTTAAAACCCATGCTGTTATTTCAGCCGGGGCGGATTCATCTACCGTTTGGGCTGCAACACCTCCTGCCAGCAAAACAGAGGCTCTTTTGTCGGTAGATAAGATTGTTATGCAGTTTGGAGGTCTTAAAGCTCTGAACACTGTAGACTTGAGCGTAAAGCCAGGAACAGTACATGGTCTTATCGGGCCAAATGGTTCTGGAAAAAGTACGATGATGAACGTGCTGACAGGCATATATGTGCCCACAAGCGGGGGCATCAGCTTTGATAACATCAATATTATAGGCAAAAAATCCCCTGAAATAGCAGCTTGCGGCATCGCGCGTACGTTTCAGAATGTGCAGCTCTTCAGCGAGCTGACCCTTATTGAAAACGTTATGGTAGGACTTCACCATACCTACAAAGCAAATCTGTTTGATGTCTCTCTGGCTACCCCACGTGCAAACAAGGATGAGAATACCGCTCGCATTCGTGCGATGAGTATCTTGCAGTTTGTTGGACTGGATGCGTTGGCCAACGAAGAAGCGCGTAATCTTCCATATGGTAAAATGCGCCTGCTAGAGATTGGGCGCGCCTTGGCACTTGATCCAAAACTGCTTTTATTGGATGAACCAGCTGCAGGGCTAACAGCACCAGACATCAAGGATCTGGTTGAAATTATCCGTAAAATTAAATCTCATGGCATTACGATCATTTTAATAGAACATCATATGGATGTTGTAATGAGTGTATCTGATACTGTAACGGTTCTCGATTTTGGGCAGAAAATTGCCGAGGGTCTACCAGCAGATGTGCAAGCTAATCCTCGTGTGATTGAAGCCTATCTTGGTGGATCATCAGCTGTTGCGGAGGCGCATTAAAATGTTACGCATTGAAAATCTTGTTGCTGGCTATGGTAAAGTTCAGGTTCTTCAGGGTATTTCCCTGCATGTGCCAGAAGGCAAGCTTGTCACGCTTATAGGGTCTAACGGAGCTGGTAAAACAACGACTCTGCGGGCACTTTCAGGTATGATAAAACCTGAATCTGGCAAAATAACATTAAATGGCACTGATATTGCGGGTCTTCCCGCATTTAAGATCACCCGTTTGGGCCTTGCTCATTCACCCGAAGGCCGCAGAATTTTTCCAACGCTAAGCGTTGCGGATAATATGGTGCTTGGAGCCTTTCCACGTCTTACAGGTGCACGTCCAAAGGGCGATGTTCAGGCTGATATTGAACGCAACTATGATTTATTCCCACGCCTGGGTGAGCGTAAAGAACAGCTTGCTGGGACGCTGTCTGGGGGCGAACAGCAGATGCTTGCCATGAGTAGAGCGCTCATGCTTCAACCTCAGGTACTGCTTCTGGATGAGCCATCCATGGGCCTGTCTCCAAAGCTGGTGGAAGAAGTATTTATCATCATAAACCGACTGAAGCGTGAAAAAATTACAATGCTGCTTGTCGAACAATTTGCTGCTGCTGCCCTTGAAGTTGCAGATTATGGCTATGTTATGGAAAATGGCAGGCTCTCCGCGTCTGGCGAAGCAAGCGCCCTTAAAAACGATCCTGCAGTGCGTGCAGCATATTTAGGTCAGGCTCATTAGAATAGTGTCTGACTTACATTTTGGTTTGCCAAGTCAATAGAGATCCACAGTAAAACTATGTGGAAAATCTCTTGGAAAAATCTTTTTTAAAGTAATTGCGGTAAATTGGGCTGCGGCCTCTAAGACTAATTCAGGAACATAAAAGTTTTCTCACCGTTTGGCTAATACAGCAATCAAATCAAACGAAGGGATTATTACAATGTTCATGAGAGTAGACAAATTGCAGGCAGAATTACCTGCTCCCAAGAGAAAAGATCCTAATGCGGCAGCTGCCCTCCAGGAATTACTGGGTGGAAAATATGGCGAGATGTCAACATTAAGTAACTACATGTTTCAAAGCTTTAATTTCCGAAGTAAAACAAAGCTGAAACCATTTTACAATTTAGTTGCTTGCATTACCGCAGAAGAATTGGGCCATGTTGAGCTGGTAAGCAATGGGGTTGCAATGCTTAATAATGGACCCGATAATGACGGTGATGAAGAAGATGGCGGAGACATATCAAATGCGCCATACGATAAAATGAACGATATTAGATTGGCCGCATCCTTCCTGTCCAACGGTGGGGGTGCAACCCCTGTCAACAGTAATGGCGTATCGTGGAATAATGATTTTGTTACAACAACTGGAAATTTAATAACGGATCTACTGCATAATTTTCATCTGGAATGCGGCGCAAGGCTCCATAAAATGCGTGTATATTCAACACTGAGTGATCCAACTGGTCGTGAAGTGTGTGGTTATTTGCTCGTAAGAGGATCTGTTCACGCGCATGCCTATGCGTTGGCACTCAAACATTTAACAGGTGTTGAAATTGAAAAAATGCTGCCAACTCCCAATATCAACCTTGATAAAATCCCAGAATGTCAAAAATACCTGGCTGAGGGGTCGCATCGTCGCCTGTATACCTTTAGTCCAAAGGATTATAAAGAAATGTCGGGCATATGGGGCAATGGGGAGATGGCATTGCCAGGCGATCCACCAGGTGAACTTGAAGTTGTTGTTGGAATGCCAGAAGGTGGAAAAATTCACCAGCTTACAGGGGTACCTTCAGCTTTTACGCCTGATTATGCCCCTGAGGAAATGTTTGAAATTGCAACAAAACTCTTTAAAGCCTCATTATAGATATAAGCTGATGAAGTTTGATTTTTTAATTTCACAAAGTGTTTTTGAAGTAAAATTCAAGGACTAAACAGCTGCAATAACAACGATTTCAACTGTGTATTTTGGATGAGCCAGCTTTGCTTCCAGTGTAGCGCGCGCTGGTGTTTCGCCTGGTATAACCCAGCCTTCCCAGATAGAGTTCATTTCTGCAAATGTGTTAATATCAGCAAGATAAATTGTTGCAGATAGCAACTTGCTTTTATCTGTACCAGCTTTTTCAAGCAGAATATCAATCAGGCCTAAAATTTCTTTTGTTTGCTCTGCAATACTTTGGCCAGCCATTTTATCTGCGACTTGTCCTGCAAGATAAACAGTACCTCCATAAATGACGGCGGCACTCATGCGTGGGCCTGTATCAATACGTCTTATACTCATAATACTCTCCATTTGTAAGGTTAGTTGTATATTTAAGGCTTTTGGTGAACTATGTAGCTGAAAGGATCATTTCTATCCAACACAAAATATCAACTATTCAACCTGTGTCATAATCAGCTGCTTAAGCGCGTTCAGGTCTTTTGTAAAACCACGTATGCCTTCGCTTAGTTTTTCAACAGCCATAGCGTTCTCATTAAACTGAAAACGAAAATTATTTTCCAGCAGGGCAGGCGTAGTTTTGCTGGACACTGTTAAAAGGCTTTTATCCAGCCTGACATCAAGTTTTCCATAGTCATTTGCAAGATCTGATAGCAGATTTGGTGCAATTGTCAGGCGGTCGCAGCCAGCAAGCTCTTCAATTTCTTCAACATTTCGAAATGATGCACCCATGACAACAGTTTCATAGCCATGAGTTTTGTAATAATTGTAGATTGTTTTTACAGATAATACCCCTGGATCGGTATATCTTGTATAAACTTGACCAGTTGTTTTTACATGCCAGTCTAAAATTCTGCCAACAAAAGGTGATATTAAAAATGCATTGGCCTCTGCTGCAGCAATTGCCTGCTCCAAAGAAAAAAGTAGCGTTAAATTACAGTCTATATCTTCTTTTTGTAGTATTTCTGCAGCTTTAATCCCTTCCCATGTTGCGGCAAGTTTAATTAATACACGGTCTCGTGCAATACCTCGGGAAGCGTAATCAGCAATAAAGGCACGGGCTTTTGCAAGGCTGGCCTTTGTATCAAAAGACAAATCTGCATCAACTTCAGTTGATACACGCCCTGGCACTATTTTTGTCAGTGCAGCACCAAAACTAACAGCAAGTCGATCACAAATTGCATTGATCTGTGCAGTTTTGTCACCGCCATATGTTTTACCCCAATGCACAGCCTCGCTCACAAGCTCTGCATAGGCTGGCATTTGTGCCGCTTTTAAAATAAGGGTAGGATTTGTGGTGCAATCGGTTGGTTTAAAAACACGTATGCTTTCCATATCGCCCGTATCTGCGACAATAACAGTATGCTGTTTCAGCTGATCAAGTTTAGATAGGCTCACGCGATGTTACCTTTCCCAAAAACACACTTAAATCATCTGTAATGAAATCTACGTGAGTAGGATTTCCAGTTGTTTTTTCCCACTCTTCCCGATGATCTTCATGTCCCAGTTTTGGTATAACCAGAACTGTAATCATGCCAAACTCATGGGCAGGTTTAAGATTTTTTTCCAGGTCCTCAAACATGACAGATTTATAAGGATTGATATTATTTTCGTTGAAAAACCGTTCATAGGTTTGTGGATCAGGTTTTGGTACATAATGCCCAGAGACTATATCATATATAGTGTCAAAATGATGCAGAATGCCCAGCTTTTCTGCTGTTGCTCTTGCGTGAGCCTTGGAGCCATTGGTTAAAATAAACTTGCGTCCAGAAAGCCGGCCTATCGCATCAGATAATTCATGGTCAGGTTTGAGATGAGACCTGTCAATATCATGGGCAAATCTAAGAAAGTCATGGGGATCAATACCATTTTCATTCATTAGGCCATGCAGAGTTGTGCCATATAACTGATAATAGTATTTTTGTAACGCCCGTGCTGATAAGCCATCTACTCCCAGTAGATTCATTACATAAAGCGTTATCTGATGATCTATACGCGGCCACAGGTCTGAATCTGCTGGATAAAGGGTGTTATCAAGATCAAATACCCAATTATCTATATCCTTGAACGCAGTTGCTACATTAAGATTACGCGATACTGTAACTTTTTGATTTACGTTCATTTGACAAGGTTCTGTTTCAAAAATTCATTCCAGGATGTGAACTCTCTCACATAAATCACAACAAAGCTTTTATCGTCTGATTAATGTACCAGAGCCATGGTCAGTCAGAAGTTCCAGCAGAACAGAATGCGGTACTTTACCATCCAGAATAACAACGCCTTCAACACCTTGTTCAATGGCATAAATGCATGTTTCAATTTTTGGAATCATTCCACCTGTTGCAGTACCGTCTGCAATAAGGCGGCGCGCTTCATCAACTGTCAGTTCTGGGATAAGGTTTTTGTTTTTATCCAGAACACCAGGCACATCTGTCAGTAGAAGCAGGCGTTTGGCTTTCATAGCACCAGCAATGGCACCAGCAAATGTATCTGCATTGATATTATAGGTTAGTCCATCCATGCCACGAGCCACAGGCGCGAGAACGGGTATGATTTCCGCCTTTAAAAGATCATCAAGCACAGCCCGGTTAACCGTTTTTGGCTCTCCAACAAATCCAAGATCAACAATTTTTTCGATGTTACTATCTGGATCAACTTCAGTACGGGAGACCTTTTGTGCAATGACCATATCGCCATCCTTGCCGCAAAGCCCAACAGCTTTACCACCCTCGGCTGAAATATAGCTTACAATCTGTTTGTTGATGGAACCAGCAAGCACCATCTCAACAATGTCAATGGTTGCCTGATCAGTCACACGAAGCCCAGCTTTGAACTGTGATTCAATACCAAGTTTATTCAGCATGGCACCAATTTGTGGGCCACCCCCGTGGACAACAATAGGAAATACACCAGCCTGTTCAAGCAGGACTATGTCCTCGGCAAAATCTTCAGCAGCAGCAGGGTCGCCCATTGCATGGCCGCCATATTTTACAACCACAACCTGCTGGTCATAGCGCTGCATATGAGGCAGCGCTTTAATCAGGGTTTCAGCCTGCGTGTGAACATCTGGAAGCTTAATGTCTGTCATAGGAGCGCTCTGTCAGTTTTGTAATAAGGTTTTATTGCTTTAGCTGAGTAAGATTTGAAACAAAAGCTGATTTTTTTATAAACCAATTTATGTCAAATTAAGTTATAATTAAATAGTAGGACAAATTAACCCATTGCGTTTATTTCGTTTGTAACACATTTAGCAGTCATGTATCATGTAAAATAAGGAGGATAAAAACATGTTAGCTCTCCTCAATCAGGATTACGCACCAATTATAGCAAACGAAACTGAGGCTGCTATCGCAAGAAACGCTGCAGATAAACTTGTAACCGTTGCACATGCAAATCAAGATATAACGCTTCATGTTGAAGGAGCGAGCCACATAAGCGTTCCACTACCTGCCAAAGCTGTCCACTTGATGCTACGTGTACTTTTGGCTATGGCAGACAGACAGCCTGTATCTGTCGTTCCTTCAGAAACAGAATTTTCTACTAAACAAGTTGCTGATTTTCTTAACGTATCTCGTCCATATGTTTGTAAATTAATTGATAATCAACAGCTACCTGCCAGATTAGTTAATCGGCACAGGAGAGTGAAATTTTCTGATTTAGTTGCGTTTGAAAAAACGTCGCAGAAAGAACGCTATGAAGCTTTGGCCGAAATGGCGCGCGAAGCTAAGAATCTTGGCCTCGAATGATTTCTACATTCACAGTATTTATTGATGCGAATGTATTTTACGGGCATAGGCTTCGTAGCTTAGTCATGTATCTTGCTCAAACAAAAATGTTTCGAGCGCGATGGAGTGAAAAAGTCCACGATGAATGGACTAGAAATCTTGCACATAACAATAAAATCGATATTTCTAAACTTGGTAAAATTCGTACTCTTATGAATACTGCTGTACCCGACGCCAGTGTAACTGGCTATGATATGTTAGAAAACTCATTTGAGTTGCCTGACCCAGATGACAAGCATATACTTGCCGCCGCAGTTTTAACCCGCGCAGATCTTATTATGACATTTGATGTAAAAGACTTCCCAGCAGATATTCTTGAGCCATTGAGGCTAGCAACTATACATCCAGATATTTTTTTACAAGATTGCTTTGGTATTTCTAAGCCATTATTTATTGATGCTGTTCAAAAAGATTTTGCACATTACATTGATCCCAATCTAAAATTCTTAGATTATGTTGAAGGCTTTCGCAAAGCAGGTGTACCAGAAACAGCAAATCTCATAAATGAGCTGCGTGTAGTAATAGAGACAGAGTCGAACTCAATTTAATCGAACATTTTTCGATACAGCAGAACAAATCGCAAGCCCTGCCCAGCCAAGCATGATTAAACCCCCACCAACAGGCGCTGCCATTGGAAAAAGGGAAGTGCTTGCGAGCACTCGTAATGTTAAATCACCACAGAACAGTGCAACACCTAAAATCAGCACAGAAACAGCATTTGCGCCCCAGCGCATGGGCATAAGGTGCAAGCGACGTGCAACTGTTACCGCTATAATGGCAGGGGCGTGGAACAGCAAAAACTGCCCCGCAGTCTGCAGGCTGTTGGCGCCACCCATATGCGCTGCCATTGCTAAAGCTACGGTACCCAATAGCCCCATTAAAGCAGCAATGACCATGTGAATTTTAGATGCAGTTAAAAAAGCAAAGCTCATATCAGCTTAACGCCCTTTTCAAGTAGCAGCTGCGCAATAGCTGCACGCATCTCAGCAATACCAGAGCTGTTATCGCTGGAGGTCAGCAGAACCTCAGGATAGGCTGCAGGACGCTTCACGAGTGCAGCTAAGGTTTCTGTACGCCTTGTTTCAGCCTCCCCTGCGCGTAGCTGATCTGTTTTTGTTAAAACGATCTGGTAGGACATGGCAGATTTATCCAGCAGATCCATAATACTTGTATCAACTGGTTTAAAACCATGACGACTGTCTACCAGCACATAAACACGTGCCAGATTTGCCCGCCCACGCAGATAATCCTGCACAAGCTCACTCCAGTCTGCAACCTTCTGCTTGCTGACAGCTGCATAACCATAGCCTGGCATATCAACAAGTGTAAGCTGTTTGCCTAGTGTAAAAAAATTAAGCTGTTGTGTTCGCCCTGGCGTGTGTGATGTGCGGCATAGTGTTTTACGGCCTGTCAGCGCATTAACCAAGCTGGATTTTCCGACATTTGAGCGGCCTGCAAAGGCAATTTCAGCCGTTTCCATAGGCGGCAGATTATCGCTTTTGGCCGCTGCCCAGATAAAGTCTGATTCTCTTGCAAATAGCAGCCGGCCACGCTCAGTCAGGTCATCATCTTGTAAATCAGGAGTGGTCACGCGGAAACTTTCTTCTTGAACATTCCACGCATATTATCCCAAAGCTCAACCTTGACACCATTTTTTTTCATTATGAGATATTGCTGGGCAACAGACAGCAGGTTGTTCCAGGCCCAGTAAATAATGAGCCCTGCTGGGAAAGCACCCATCATAAACGTAAAAATAATTGGCATCCAGCCAAAGACTGATTTTTGAACAGGATCAGTCGGCTCAGGATTCATTTTCATCTGCACCCACATGGTGATGCCCATAATAACTGGCCAAATACCAAGGTGAAAATATTGCCCCAATACTGGAATATGCGTTACATCATAAGGAATAAGGCCAAATAGCGTGAATATATTGCTTGGATCTGGTGCAGCAAGATCCTTTATCCAGCCAAAAAATGGCGCATGACGCATTTCAATTGTAATAAACAGCACTTTATAGAGAGCAAAAAATACTGGAATTTGCAGCAGAACTGGCACACAACCAGAAACAGGATTGATTTTTTCATCCTTGTAAAGCTTCATCATGGCCTGCTGTTGAGCAAGCTTGTCGTCTTTTGTACGCTCCTGAAGCTCTTTTACACGCGGCTGAATCGCCTTCATTCTTGCCATGGATTCGTAAGATTTATTTGCAAGTGGGAAAAACAGCAGTTTTACCAAAACAGTAATTATAAGTATTGTAATACCAAAATTACCCACAAGATGATAAATATAGGTCATAACCTGAAAAAGCGGTTTGGTTATGAAATAAAACCAGCCCCAGTCAACCATCAGATCAAACTGCTTGATTTTCTCACGCTCCCCATATGCATTAATGGTTTTAACTTCTTTAGCGCCTGCAAACAACTTTACAGAATGGGTTAAAGTGTCATTGGATGCAATTGTTGAAGCTTCAAACATTGCAACTGTTCGGTACGTAGGACGATTGCCGCCATCTACTGCAATAATGCCGTTAAATGGTTTTGTCTGGTCTGGTATAAGGGTTGTAGCCCAATACTTGTCTGTAAAACCCAACCATCCACCATAAGACTTTTCAAAATTCTTGACCTTGGCCTTTTCTGCATCCTTGTAGGCAACTTCCTGTAACCCAGCATCTCCAACAACCCCAACAATGCCTTCAAACAAGACTGCAAATCCAGCTGTAACTGGCGTGCCAATGCGACTAATAGATCCATAAGGTGCAAGTGTAACAGGTGCAGCGGTTGTATTTTCTACACTATCATCAATTTTAAACAGAAACTCACTGTCAACGCTTATTACGCGCTTGAACTTAAGGCCTTTTCCATTGTCGTAGGTAAGTGTCAACGGCTGGGAAGGTGTTAATTTATCGCCTTCAGCCTTCCATTCAGAACGCAGTTCGGGCGCCAAAACGCCGCTGCCATTAGCAGGCAACCAGCCAAAATAAGCAAAGTAAGGGTCCGCTGATCCCTCAGGATCAAGCAGTGCAATGTTATTACTTTTGGGATCTACGGTCTCGCGGTAGTTAACAAGTGTCAGATCGTCAATAATGCCTCCCTTGAGAGAGACAGAGCCGTTCAGACTTGGTGTTTCAATCTTGATTCTGGATGACAGCGCCAGAGCAGTTTTGCGATCAACAACAGCTGATGGCGCTAAAACAGAGGGAATCAGGCTGGCCTGACTTGAGGCTTGCACAGTTTGACCTCCAGCCATTTGTCCAGACGGCTGTGTTTTGGTGGCAGCCTCTGCCTGGAGGGCAAGCTGGGCCTTACGCTGCATTTCCATCTGTGGACCCGCATAAAAATACTGCCAGCCAAGGAAAACAATTGCAGACAGAACAATTGCAAGCAGCATGTTCTTGTTGTCGGTAGAGGGCGTCATTTAATATCCATGTTAGTTAAAAATCAGCATTGCGTGATGGTTTAGCAGAGGATCGAGCACGATGCACCCCCTCAAAAGCAGATCTAAGCTCATTTATTAAAATTGTGAAATCAAGGCGCAGGATGGTATCACGCCCTATCAGCACGTAATCAAAACTGGGCTGGGCAGGATTACCCTCAAAAAATAGAGGGGTAAGAATAGAAATGGCACTTTTCAGCCTGCGCTTTATTCTGTTGCGCTGCACGGAATTACCAGCTTTTTTTGTAACAGTGTAACCTAATCGTGCACATTGAGCTGCCGCAACATATGTGAAATCAGTGTCAGCAGAAGGTTTTTTTACCAAATCCTCAGTACGCTGGCGCGCTTGAAGCGTAAAGTTGGGAGTTACCCATCTTTTTCCTTTTGCACAGTTCAGGAAGTCGGCACGTTTTTTTAGGCGCTCAACCATGCAGGCAACTATGAATTCCTGCATATGGCAGACTATGCAGAAAGTTTTGCACGACCCTTTGCACGGCGGTTTGCGATAACTCTACGGCCACCAACAGTTGCCATACGTGCACGAAAACCATGACGACGCTTGCGCACCAGTTTGGATGGTTGATAAGTCCGCTTCATGATACTAGGCCCCTTGAGATTGCTCAGCCTAAACGGCGTGATGCAAATCTAGAAAATTATGTAATTATTCAAGCTATGCCTATGTGGCACTCATTTAGAAAAGTCAATCCAGACTAGGAAAAACTTTGAATATTAGTGCGAATTTAGGTTTTAATTTTCTCTGTTCTACAGAGCTTCTTGGTTTTGCCCTTTGATTTGAATAAAAAACCAGTTTAATCAGATAAGATGGATACTGAAATTCAAAAAAAATGGTTTGGCGTTTCAAAAAAGCTGCTTATGCTAACCATCATTTTTGTAATGCTAGCAGAGGTACTTATATATGTACCCTCAATCGCGCAGTTTCGTAATAATTGGTTGGGAGATAGGCTGGCAGCTGCCCGTATTGCAGCCTTGGTTATTGAATCTTCACCTTCGCAATCCATGCCAGACACTACAATACAGCAGATGCTGCAACTCCTGCAGGCAAAAACAATTACTCTGAAAATGGGTGGTACAAGACGACTCCTGGGTGTTAGCAATACGCCGCCCATGATTGACCGCCAGTTTGATCTGCGTAATCCAGATTTGCTGACATCAATCAGCGAGACATTTGATACAATATTTGCAGTTGGGTTACGCACCCTTAACATTATGGGGCCAGCTCCCATGGGCGGAGACTTTGTTGATATTGTAATTGAAGAAGCACCATTAAAGCAGGCAATGCTGGATTATTCGATAAATATTTTGCTGGTTTCGCTTATAATTTCATCAACAACGGCGGCACTTTTATATCTTGCACTGCGCTTGATCATTATAGCGCCAATGTCCCGTATTTTATACACTATTAATAATTTTGCTAAAGATCCTGAAAAGCCAGGTCATTTGATTGCGCCAACAACAACTAATGATGAACTAGGTCTTGCAGAGCTGGCACTTTATAAAATGCAGGCAACGATTTCAACACAGTTCAAGGAAAAGCAGCGTCTGGCCGCTTTAGGCCTTGCAGTATCAAAAATTAACCATGATTTACGCAACATGCTTGCCTCGGTGCAGCTTTTTTCAGATCGCTTGGCAGATTTACCCGATCCAACGGTGCAACGTTTAGCTCCAAAGCTTATGTCAGCATTAAATAGAGCCATCCACTTTTGTGAATCTACTCTGTCTTTTGGTAAAGCCAGTGAAACAGAGCCAAAACCGGAACATTTTAGACTGGCTGGTTTAATCAATGACGTGCGAGAAGTGCTAAGTGGCAATAACATGGACTGGCAGATCAATGTTCCAGATGATTATACAGTTTATGCTGATCAGGAACACCTCTTTCGAGTTTTTACCAATCTTTTAACTAATTCAATTTTAGCTGTAAAATCTGTCGCTTCCCCCTGCATTAACATCCTTGCAAAATCAGAAAATGGGCTTCTAAGTATAAATATCTGTGATAACGGATCTGGCATTCCAGAAACCATGAAGCCCAGACTGTTTCAGGCATTTAATGGCTCTGGTAAAACAGGTTCAACTGGTCTTGGGCTGGCAATAGCAGCCGAACTTGTTAAAGCCAACCACGGGACAATTAAACTGGCAGAGGCTGAAAAAGGCACGTGTTTTAAGATAATGCTGCCAATTCATCCTGTTTCTTTTACTGTACCTTCTTACCGTCCTTATCAATGCTCTTGAGATAAGCCACGATGCTGTCAATCTCGCTTTCCTGTTTCAGGCCAGCATAAGCCATCTTTGTCCCTGGAATTTTCGCTTTGGGGTCTTTTATATAGTCACGGAAAGTTGCTTCATCCCACACGATTCCAGAATTTTTGTTGGCTTCCGAATAATTATATCCTTCAATTGTACCAGATTTACGTCCAATTAAACCGTTTAACTGAGGACCCACACCATTTTTTGCGTTTTCTCCAATTTGATGGCAAGCACGGCATTTGTTAAAAACTTTTTCACCTGCTGCTGCATCTTGAGCGATGGCAGAACTGGTTTGCATTAAAATAACAGCGGCAAGAAGATAAAACTTCATTGTAAAATTTCCTCTATTTAATATGGAAGAGAATATATTCTTCAACGGCATCAACAGTATTTGATACATGCGTCAGAACCTCCTCCTCAACCATTAAACGGTTCAAACGTTCCGGCAAATGCGCATCAATGCCACAGGCGTCTTTAACTGCGTCTGGAAATTTTGCGGGATGAGCTGTTGCCAGGATGATCACGGGTGTCTGTAAACTTGCGCCTGCCTTTTGTGCTGCAATAACGGCGGTTGCCGTGTGTGGCTCAAGCAAATACCCTGTATTTGAAAGGGTATCGCGTAGTGCCGCAGATACTTCAGCTTCACTGGCACTATATGCTTTAAATTCAGATCGAATGCTGTCCAAAGCTGCCTCAGGCACAGTAAAATTGCCAGACTGTTTTAGGCCATTCATCATGTCCTGCACAGAGTTTGTATTTCCACCCATTGCATCAAAGAGCAGCCGTTCAAAATTGGACGATACCTGTATATCCATTGAGGGCGAGGTCGTAACAGCTACATCCCGCAGTTCGTATCGCCCTGTAGCGAGGGTACGTGCCAATATATCATTCTGGTTTGTAGCAATAATCAGGGTTTCGATCGGTAAACCCATACGTTTTGCAACATATCCTGCAAAAATATCACCAAAATTACCAGTAGGCACAACAAACGAAACTTTACGGTATGGCGCTCCAAGGGCGCAGGCTGCAACAAAGTAATACGTTATCTGTCCAATAATACGGCCCCAGTTAATGGAATTCACCCCAGCCAGATTAACCTTGTCTCTAAAACTATGATGGTTGAACATGCCTTTAACCAGGCTTTGGCAGTCATCAAAATTACCTTTAATGGAAAGCGCGTGAATGTTGTCTTCGCCAAGCGTTGTCATCATGCGCCTTTGAACATCAGACACACGGCCCTCTGGAAACAGCACAACCATATCTACACGTTTGCGCCCACGAAAAGCCTCTGCCGCAGCTCCCCCTGTATCACCAGATGTAGCACAAATGATTGTTGCACGCTCATCACGTTCATTTAGGACATAGTCCATGAGGCGTGCAATAAGCTGCATGGCAACATCTTTAAAAGCAAGCGTTGGCCCATGAAAAAGCTCTAGAATAAATGTATTTTTTTCAATCTGCACAAGCGGCGTAACAGCTTTATGTCCAAAACTTGCATAGGCTTCGCGTGCGCACTGCTCAAGAACACTGTCAGGAATTGATCCAGCAACAAATGGTTTTAAAACAGCAACAGCAACTTCATGAAAGGGCCGTCCTGCAAAATCAGCAATTGCTGAATGTGTTAATTTTGGCCAGATTGAGGGGATATAAAGGCCGCCATCAGGGGCAAGGCCTGCCAAAAGGGCATCAGCAAAACTGACAGCTGGCGCCTGTCCACGTGTAGAATGATAAAGCATTGATTAAACCTGTTTGAAGCGTTGGCGCAGGAATACGCCAAACATGCCTATAAATACAAGAGCCAAGCCCCACCATGTGATAACATATTCCAGATGTCTGTTTGGCAAATTAACAGTGGTCTTGTTGGGCGATGGCAGCTCCCCTTCAGGAACAGGCGTTCTTAAGTCAATGTAAAAGTCATCAATAAACAGAGAGGCAGATTGTTTTTGCTCCTCTGTAAGCTTGGCGGCGATAATGATTTTAGGGTCTCTGACAGCAAATTCACTACGATCTGGGCGATCTGGCACATCAACATAGCTATGGCGCTCAGGCTTCCTGATTAATCCTGTTATCTGAATATTTCCCTTTATCTCGCCCAACGGCCGGTTTTGACTTTGACGGAACTGTTGTGGGACAAACCCACGGTTAATCAGGACCAGACCATTTTTTTGATCTTCAAACAGTGTAAGAATATCATAACCTGGCCCTGCATGTTTCGATGACCCTAATTCACGGTTTGTGAAAACAGCAACTTCACTTTCATGAATAAAACGACCTTTAAGGGCCACAGGCGTATAATCCAGATCGTCAACAGGTGAGTTGTGCACTGCAAGCTCGGCAACACTTGTATTGAGTGGAGCTGCACCCGCGCGTTGTTCAATGCGAGCAACGATAAGTTCCTTGCGCTGTTTTTGTTCCAGCTGCCACCAGCCAAGTTTAAAAAGGAGTGTAACTACAGCGATCATAGTTAAAAAAGGAACTAGAATTTTTCTATAACTATGGAGCATGAAGATCCTGAAACATGGTATTACCTAAATAAACTCAGCGGAAAAGATGTATCATCAAGAAAAATTCGAGCTCCCTTCAGGCCATTGTCAAAGTTCAGGTAACCTTTAAGAGTTCTACTACCAAAAAGATTGGTAATTTTAATCTGGCCATTGGAAAAAACATCGACATCCGCTATTTTTAAACCTTTTGCATCATAAAATTTAAAATGATTTCCAACTGTGTTAAGCTGAATTATTCTTACACTAAATCCATTTGTTTTATCTTTGTATGATGCGCTGAATTCACTGCTGGTACCAATTATGGTATTTTTTTTCAGGGCATTATCTATGCTCAGCTGTGTTTTTATCAAATTATCATGTCTTATGCCGTTTTTCTCAATTAGCGTGAAAGCGTTGGAATTATTGTTCAATATATTGATTACGCTGTTCTGTGCAGTCTGATATATATTTGTGTAAAGCATTTTCCACCATTCCTGTAACGCTTTTCCATTAAAAACGTTCATAAAGATCTTGTAATGCTTCAACCTTACAGCAACCTTACAAGGCGAAATAAAATACATTTTTTAGCCTGACGTAAATTTATGAGTAATTTACAATTTATTTTACTTGACCTTCCGATATAGTCTTAGCAAAAGATTAAAGCGTGATTGCATCCACCTACAATTTTTTTCGCCTCTTATACACCGGCTATGTTTTAGCCAGAGAAGGTGTGTTTGCATTTATTGATGCCAGTACATTACCACCCTGGGCAAGGCCAGCCATGGGTATAGCCAAACTTATAGCCTGTAAGAGCAACAGTAATCGTTCAGAGCGTCTAACACGTGCATTGGGGAAGCTTGGCCCAAGCCATGTCAAATTTGGGCAGTTCATGGCAACACGCCCAGATATCGTTGGGCTTAAATTTGCTCGTGATCTTGAAAGCCTGCAAGATCGGATGCCATCTTTTTCTGATGAAAAAGCGCGTGACATTATTTTAGGATCACTTGGCAAGCCAGTTGAAAGCGTATTCATTACTTTCAGCAAACCGATAGCCGCGGCTTCAATTGCTCAGGTTCATAAAGCAAAAACGTCAAATGGAGAAGTTGCAGTTAAAGTTCTGCGCCCCAACGTTGCCGCGCAGTTTAAAAGAGACCTTGGCAGCTTTTATTTTGTAGCACGTCTTGCCGAGCGTTACATTCCAGCAGCAGCACGTTTGAAACCAGTCGGCATTGTTGATACGTTGGCTCGCTCTGTCACATTGGAAATGGATTTGCGGCTTGAAGCAGCAGCTTTGTCGGAAATGCGTGAAAACACTGTAAATGATTCAGGAGTCCGCATTCCTAAACCAGACTGGGAACGTACAGGGCGTGATGTATTAACCATGGAATGGATTGATGGCATTCCCTTATCTGACATTGAAGCGCTCAAAGCGTCCAATATAAATCTTCCCCATCTTGCCAAGAATGTTATTCAAAGTTTTTTGCGCCATTCCATAAGAGATGGTTTTTTTCATGCTGACATGCATCAAGGCAACCTGTTTGCAGATACGAGCAGCAACCTTGTACTGATTGATTTTGGCATTATGGGACGCATTGGTCTCAAAGAGCGACGTTTTCTGGCAGAAATTCTATATGGTTTTATTACCCGTAATTATTTGCGCGTGGCACAGGTG
This sequence comes from Hyphomicrobiales bacterium, assembly GCA_025351165.1. Lineage (GTDB taxonomy): Bacteria > Pseudomonadota > Alphaproteobacteria > Rhizobiales > Beijerinckiaceae > JAIELD01. Next base: position 146,133 of record JANXWK010000005.1, read on the forward strand.
CATTTTGAAGCGGGCTATGTGCCAGCACATCATTCTGTCGCAACTTTTGCTCAGGCCATACGGGCCATAGGCGAACCCATTCACAGTCTGACCGCTGACCAGATTTCTATGGCAAAATTATTCACGCTGCTTTTTGAAATTACCGATATGTTTGATATGCAAACCCGCACTGAATTGGTTATGCTTCAAAAAACCATGGTTGTTGTAGAGGGTGTTGCCCGCAATCTTGATCCTCAATTGAACATGTGGGTAACAGCTGAGCCAGTCGTCCGTGAATGGATTGAAAAAAATCTCGGTCCGATTGGTAAAGTAGCTGAAATTGGGGAAGGTTTAGTTGGACTATTAAGTCTGGGGCCTCGTGTTCCAATGCTTTTGTTGAGGGGAGAGAAGCTTCTGGTGGAATTGGAGAAAAACGTAGAGCTTAATGCCTCACTTTCATCGTCAGCAACAACAGCAATAGGCCATGCACAATCATATGTGTCACGTCCGAGCTTTACTTTATGGCTCATGGTCGGGTTACTGGCATACTGGATATTTCGTGCTTGAATTCAGGCATTGGTGAAACAGCAATATCTAAAAAAATCTAAGCAACTGGTTTTATGCACATTTAAGGTGCTTTTGACACTTATTGTCGCAGGCTGTGTGTAGCTTTGCTATGGCACTGATATTTCTAATAAATTACCATTTCTAACTTAAATTCTGATTTTTAAAGTATAAAAATAATTTACCTTATTACTAAATAAGCTTGACCTTAAGTAATTTTTATTAAGATAGTGTTAATCATCCAGTAAATACAGTTATTATTTTAAGAGTGCGTACATGAAAATTACTACCAATATAGACTCAAAATGGCTGAATGAAACCAAGGTAAAAAATTTGCTTGCCTTAATTCCGCCACACCTTGATTTTTTTTTGATTTTAGCACTGTTTACTTTAATTCTGAGCCCCGCAATTTCAACCTCTGCAAGTGCTCAGTCAGATTTCATGGCGCAATCAGGATTGCTGGGTCAAACTGGTTTTCTAGGCCAGTCTGATACAAAAATAATTGAGCCATTACCCTCTGCAAAGCCAATACCGCCGATACCAAAAAAGATCATGAGACCGGTATCCATCACAGGTCAGGGTGAAAAAAAACCAGTTCTGCCTTTGCCTCCCAAAGTAGATACTTCGGTGAATTCTGTATATAACAGCATGGTAGAGCAAGCCAACGCGAAAACATTTACAGTTGTTTCAGGATCTGTGAATGGTACTTACGTTGTTCTTGCAAATGATATGTCTTTTGTGCTTGACGAACCAGATAAAATGCGTGTTTTGCCAGTACTTGGACGTGGCAGCTATAATAATATTTATGATGTACTACTTCTCAAGGGTATAGATGCAGCCATTGCCAGCAGCGATGTCATAGAAATTGTTAAACGTGAAAATAAAATTCCAAACATTGACCAGCGCCTTGCTTACATTACAGCTTTGACAAATGAAGAAATGCACATCCTGGTATCGGAAAGTATTAAATCTGTGGAAGACTTGCAGGGCAAGCGTGTAAATTTTGATGTGAAGGGTAGTGGGACAAGTATTTCAGCTCCTTTTATTCTTGATCGCCTTGGAATTAAAGTTCAACCCTTTTTTGTTGATGCATCAACTGCGCATGGCATGGTGGCAAGAGGTGAACTTGAGGCCTCCATGTTTATTTCTCCAAAGCCTGTACGTGCAATCGAAAGTATTACAGCATCTTCAAAACTGCGTTTACTTGAAATTCCTTATGACAATCGTCTTGAAGACGTTTATTACCCAGCAACATTCGATTTTGCCGATTATCCAGCGCTGGTTGCAGCAGGTAAACCGGTTAATAGCATAGCAGCCAAAACATTGCTGATTACGTATAACTGGGGCCTGAACACAGAACGCTACCAACGCACACAACGGTTTGTAGAAGCCTTCTTCTCAAAATTTTATGAGTTTAGAAGGGCTAGCCGTCATCCAAAATGGAAAGAAGTAAATCTTGCTGCAACCTTTTCGGGGCTTCCAAGGTTTAAAGCTGCATCAGACTGGTTGATTGTTGACGCACAGGTCAACAAATCTGATGAAACTATTAAAACGCAGCTTAGACAATTTCTGGAAGACAGGGCGCCAAAATATTTTAACAAGTCTGCTCCCAATCCTCTGTCTGAGGAAGAGCAGGATAAAATTTTTGAAGACTTTTCAAAGTGGCGTCAAAAGCGCCGCTCCTGATATGTTTAAAGTACAAGTTTTGAAAATTAATAAGGAGAATAATGTGTTATGACACAGCCCAATTTTAAACAGATTTTACCATTTGTTGTTCCTGTCACGCCTTTATCTGCTGCAAAAGAGCCGAGCTTGGATGAGATTTTTCAACTCAAGCCTCCGGTGCCTGCAGATAACGACATTGCCTTTAATGAAATTAAATCCAACCTAGATACATCACCAGCAGATGAATCTCAAAAAGCTGCTGCGTTACAGTCAACAGTGTCCCCGATGACTGTAACTGCTGTCATTGCAGCTCTTAGCCTCATAATAGCAGGATGGATTTTTACAGGATATCCTTCAAGGGAGAAAACTGAAGCTGCGCAGTCATCCTTGACGTCTACACCAGTCATTCCCCCATCAGTGCTGAATGTTGGTGATAAAATTCTGTTGCCCTCTGCTAATAAAGATATTTCTGTACTAAAGCCAACAGAACAGACTACTCAACCTGTAGAAGAACCAACTAAGTTACCTTCATCAGCTGTTGCCCCTGCTGCTGCATCTACCATAAATGCGAAAGACAAAGGGCAAGCAAAGGCTTTTATAGCTAGGGCTGAACGGATCATAAAAGAAACAAAAGATATTGGAGCTGCGCGGTTGTTTCTTGAAAGGGCCTTGATTCTTGGTGATCAAAACGCAGCTTTTTTATTGGGAGAAACCTACGATCCCATCATATTGAGGAGTCAAGGTACCAGAGGAATTTCTGGAGATGCTAAACGGGCAAGAGAGTTGTACGAACAGGCAGCAGCAGGTGGTATAGAAGAGGCAAAACAAAGGCTGATTGAGCTTCGTTAGGTCAGGGTGCAAAATAGCCATATGCAAAATATTCATTGTTTATATATCATGACAAACTAAACTTCACTGTGAGAGTTAAAAATATGCAAGAAAAGCTGTAGGTACGTAACATGTATACCTGTACGAGTAGATATTCAGGAACTTAACATCATGGCTATCATGCGGATAGCGCTTGCAGCCGCCTCGCTTTATTATATAGCACCGCATATTACCAATAATTTGGTAAGCGATGCAATAAACTCTACACGGCAGGTCAGCATTGACACAAAACATCCAGATTCCATGACTGTTGCGGCACTGGAGTTCTGCAGAAAAAATACGCAAGCCTGCCTTAAATTTGCAGAAACTACTCTGGTAGGAAACAATATTCACTCCAGTGACAAAGTAAAAATAACGACCATACAAATACCCATTAACGCTGCTTTACGTACAACCCTGCCTGATAACCCACCACTACCGCCTTTAAAAACATTAATGCCACAAAATCTAAAACAGGGCGCAGCCAAAAGAACCTGATACCTTTCATTTTTTATAGTTTTGTAATACAGCAAAGCATGAACAAGCATGATACACTTTTACCTATTGGTACAGAAGCCCAGATCGAGTATCTCGATGGGGACTATCGAATTATAAAACAGGGCACCTATGTTCGGTGTGCAGTAACAGCCATGCCTGTTCCACTTGACGACTTGCGCTACTGGAGTGTTAAACGTCAGGAAGCGTATTTTGGCCCTGAGGCAGTTATGCAGCGCATGAATCAGCTAAAGCAGATGTGAAATAAAAGTTTGCGGGTCGTTAAATACGGCCTCAACGGGTAAAACACGGCTTCTTGCTACCAAAACTCCAAGAAAGGAGCCGTCTTTAGGCAAGCGGACAAAGTCTTTCTCGGTCGTAATAAGAACGAGATGTTCACTCTGTGCTTCTTCGAGCAGTCTTTTTGCTTCTCTTGCAGTAAAGGCATGATGGTCAGAAAACGTATACCTTTTAGCAATATATCCACCCAGTTTTTCAATATAGTTAAAAAATTTATCTGGCCGCCCAATACCACAATAGGCAAGGAAAGCTTTATCTCGCAGGCTGCTCAAAATATGGGAAGGCGCTTCAAGCCCAGCTTTAAAAAAAGGAATGGAAAGCTGTCGGAGTTTCTGTTCAAGAATACTTTGTTGCCCGTCACCCATAAAGACAACCATTTGAACATGATCAAGCTGTTTATCAATTGGTGCGCGTAACGGGCCAGCTGGGATGCATAATCCATTACCAATGCCCGTTTCTGAATCAACCACAGCAACTGAAAAATCTTTTTTTACGCTAGGATTTTGCAGACCATCATCCATAATGATAATGTCTGCACCAGTTTCAATGCATAGTTTCAAGCCGTCAGCACGATTTTTCGAAACAATTGTTGGGGCGATGCGAGCTAGCAGCAAAGGCTCATCTCCCACCAGTTCAGCAGTATGGATCTGCGGATCAACCAATACAGGCACAGATGTAGTGCCACCATATCCTCTTGATAAAAAGCACACTGTGCAGTGTTTTTCCAATAATAGCTTTGCAACCGCAATTGCGATGGGTGTTTTGCCCGCACCGCCTGCCGTAAAATTTCCAATGCAGATAATTTTCTGGTCTCTGGAGATAATTCCACGGGCCCCCATGCGCCGCGCTGTTACAGCACCATAAACCAATCCCAACGGCCATAAGAGCCAGGCGCAAAGTGTAGGCTTTTCTTTCCACCAGAATTCTGGGGCCTTCATATGTTTTGCCTTTTTATGTAAATCTCAAGCTCATTCATTGTTTTTTCAGCTGCGCCACCAAGGTTTCCAACTTTTTTTTGTAAAACTTCCACCGTACTGTGACAATATTCTTTAGGAGCAAAAAATCTGTCCAATGCGTCTGAAATGTCTTTTGCAGTGTTTACACCTAGGCAGCCATCTCCCTCCAGAGCGCTGTATATAAGTGTAAAGTTTTTTATATGAGGCCCATAAAGCACAGTCGCACCAAGCTGGGCAGCTTCAATCGGGTTGTGTCCACCTCCAGGTGAAACAAGAGAATTACCGATAAAGGCAATGGGGCAGGCACGGTAAAATAACCCCAGTTCCCCCATAGTATCGGCTATGAATATATCTGTTTCTGGACAGGGCAATTCAGCTTTGGATCTTAATTTAACGTTTAAACCACGCGCGAGCATCGTTTTCAATATGTGCCTCCCGCGTTCAGGGTGACGTGGAACTATAACACACAGCACATGAGGGTATCTCTGTTTGATTCGCTGATATGCATC
>JANXWK010000060.1 GCA_025351165.1 Hyphomicrobiales bacterium
ATGGACAACGCAGGAGCGTCTGGACGCTATGGTTGAGCGTACCCGCAAGGGTGGTGGCGAAATTGTGAACCTGCTTAAAACAGGCTCAGCTTTTTATGCCCCAGCTGCCTCGGCTGTTGCTATGGCTGAAAGCTATCTTAAAGACCAGAAGCGCGTATTGCCAGCTGCTGCCTACATTACCAACGCCTATGGTGCTAAAAACATGTTTGTCGGTGTGCCAGTTGTGATTGGTGAAAAGGGTGTTGAGCGCATTGTCAAAGTGCGTCTTAACAAGGCCGAACAGGAGATGATGGATAAATCCATTGCATCTGTCTCTGGTTTGATTGACGCCTGTAAAGTTATCAACCCCGCTTTGATTTAGTTTTTTAAATTAGGATTGAAATATGAATATTCATGAATATCAGGCCAAGGCCATCCTTAAAAGCTTTGGTGCGCCAGTGTCCACTGGATATGCAGCTTTAACAGTTGATGAAGCCATTGCTGCTGCCAAACAATTGCCTGGTCCACTTTATGTAGTCAAAAGCCAGATTCATGCAGGTGGACGTGGCAAAGGCAAGTTCAAGGAACTTGCACCAGATGCCAAGGGCGGCGTACGTTTAGCTTTTAGTTTGGATGATGTAAAAAATCATGCAGCGGACATGCTTGGCAACACACTGGTTACAATCCAGACTGGTGATCAGGGCAAGCAGGTTAACCGTCTTTATATTGAGGACGGGTCTGATATTGAAAAAGAATTCTACATCTCAATGCTGGTTGATCGTGAAACAGCCCGTGTTGCTTTTGTGGTTTCCACTGAAGGCGGTATGGATATTGAAGCCGTTGCCCATGACACACCAGAAAAAATCAAGACATTTTCTGTTGATCCTGCAACAGGCATTCAGCCTCATCATGGTCGTCTTGTTGCTAAAATCCTAGGGCTTACTGGCGATTTGGCAAAGCAGGCTGGTGTACTTGTCGGACAGCTCTATAAAGCTTTTGTTGAAACAGATATGGAGATGATGGAAATTAATCCACTCATCATTACAAAAACAGGCCAGCTCAAGTGTTTGGATGCAAAAGTTGGCTTTGATTCAAACGCTCTGTATCGTCATCCAGATATTTTTGCGCTTCGTGATTTGACTGAAGAAGATGCAAAAGAAATTGAAGCGTCCAAGTATGATCTTTCCTATGTGGCGCTTGATGGCACAATTGGCTGTATGGTCAATGGGGCAGGCCTTGCGATGGCAACAATGGACATTATCAAGCTTTATGGTTCTGAGCCTGCAAACTTTTTGGATGTTGGAGGCGGTGCCACAAAAGAAAAAGTAACTGCAGCATTCAAAATCATCACAGCTGACCCGCAGGTGAAGGGTATTCTGGTGAATATTTTTGGCGGCATCATGAAATGCGATGTGATTGCAGAGGGTGTTATTGCAGCTGTGAAAGATGTGGGTCTCAAAGTGCCATTGGTTGTGCGCCTAGAGGGCACAAATGTTGAGCTTGGCAAAAAAATCATCAATGAATCTGGATTGAATGTTATTTCAGCTGAAGATCTTGATGATGCCGCCCAGAAAATCGTAAAAGCTGTGAACGGCTGAGCTAAGGAAATTTTTTATGTCCATACTAATAGACGCAAATACAAAACTGATTTGCCAAGGCTTTACTGGCAAAAATGGCACGTTTCATTCAGAACAGGCCATCGCCTATGGAACCAAAATGATGGGTGGCACATCGCCAGGCAAAGGCGGATCAACGCATTTGGGTCTGCCTGTGTTTGACACTGTTCAGGAGGCAAAAGACCGTACAGGTGCAGATGCGTCCGTGATTTACGTGCCGCCACCAGGCGCGGCAGACGCCATCATGGAAGCAATTCAGGCTGAGATTCCGTTGATTGTCTGCATTACTGAAGGCATTCCAGTTGCTGACATGATCAAGGTTAAACGCTCGCTCATTGGATCAAAATCACGGTTGATTGGGCCAAATTGTCCAGGCGTGATGACAGCTGGTGAATGCAAGATCGGTATCATGCCAGGCAATATCTTCAAAAAAGGGAATGTTGGGATTGTATCTCGCTCAGGCACCCTTACCTATGAGGCAGTGTTCCAGACAACGCAGGAAGGTCTTGGCCAGACAACGGCAGTTGGTATTGGCGGCGATCCTGTTAAAGGAACAGAGTTTATTGAAATGCTGGAGTTGTTTTTGGCTGATCCACACACGCATTCAATTGTAATGATTGGTGAAATTGGCGGTTCTGCTGAAGAAGATGCAGCCCAGTTCATTGCGGATGAGCGCAAAAAAGGCCGCAGCAAACCAATGGTTGGCTTTATTGCAGGCCGTACTGCACCACCAGGGCGCCGTATGGGTCATGCAGGCGCAATTATTGCAGGCGGCAAAGGTGGCGCTGAAGAAAAAATTGCAGCGATGGAGCTTGCCGGCATCCGTGTTTCACCATCACCTGCACGTCTTGGTAAAACCTTGGTTGAAGTGTTGAAGGGGTAGTCGGGATTGGGCAACAGGCAGTGATGTTTTACTTGCCTGTTGCCTAATTTCAAAGGAAACAAAACATGGGACTTTGCTACGCAGATTTAAAACTTGCCAATGCCCGTATGCCAAAACTTTCAGCGTTAAAGGTGAGAGCTTTGGCAGATACTGGTGCGTTGCATCTTTGCATTCCGCAGCATGTTGCATTGCAATTGCAGTTAACTGAGCTTGAAAAGCGTGAAGTAACACTTTCTAATAGTTTAGAGCAGGATTTTAGCGAAAAACCGGCTACCACTTTTTTGCATCCTGCTCTTGCGGATGGCTCAAAGCATGCACTGCCCTATGTCGGCCCTATTCATCTAACATTTGGCAACCGCAGTGGCTTCATGGGAGCTATGGTATTGGGAGACGAAGTTTTATTGGGTGCAATTCCCATGGAAGACCTTGATTTAGTTGTGCACCCAGCGTCTCATACAGTTACCGTTAATCCGCTTAATCCTAATCTGCCTGCATCAGTTGCCAAAGGCATCAAGACACACCACGTTAATTCAATCGGACATGAATAATGGACAACTCAGTTTCGCCAAAAGACATTCTTGATCATACATCTTTTCTCTATGGCGGCAATGCCGCTTACATTGAGGATCTGCACGCGCGGTTTAAAGAAAACCCTGCTAGTGTTGATGCTGAATGGCAGGCATTTTTTGGTGCGCTTGATGATAATGCGGCGGATGTCAAAAAAACTGCTTCTGGTGCATCGTGGAAAAAAGCCAATTGGCCTGTCACTGCCAATGGTGATTTGATCTCCGCAATGGATGGCAACTGGGGCGCAGTTGATAAAGTTATTAGTGATAAATTAAAAGCTAAAGCCTCTGCTGACAAGGCGGTGCCCATATCGGATGCGCAAATTCAACAGGCAACTCGTGATAGCGTTCGTGCCATTATGATGATTAGAGCCTATCGTATGCGTGGGCATCTGCACGCAAATCTTGATCCTTTGGGACTTGACGTCCCTAAAGATCATGAGGAACTCCATCCAGAATCTTATGGGTTTGTAGCGAGTGATTACGATCGTAAAATCTTTATTGACGGCGTTTTGGGCATGGAATCTGCCACATTACATGAGATGCTTGCAGTTTTAAAGCGCACATATTGCTCTACCATTGGCTATGAGTTCATGCATATCTCAGAACCAACTGAAAAAGCATGGCTGCAAATGTGCATAGAAGGGCCAGACAAGGAAATAGCCTTCACGCGTGAAGGTAAACGCGCCATGCTCAGCAAACTGGTTGAGGCTGAAGGCTTCGAAAAATTTATTGATGTAAAATATACCGGCACAAAACGCTTTGGCCTTGATGGAAGTGAATCAATGATTCCTGCCCTTGAGCAAGTGATTAAGCGCGGCGGCGCACTTGGCGTAAAAGAAATTGTGCTTGGCATGGCGCATCGTGGGCGTTTGAATGTTTTGACACAGGTCATGGCAAAACCGCACCGTGCTATTTTTAATGAATTTAAAGGCGGCTCGTTTAAACCTGATGATGTTGAGGGCTCTGGCGATGTAAAATATCATTTAGGTGTTTCATCGGATCGTGAGTTTGATGGCAATACAGTGCATCTGTCGCTTACAGCCAACCCGTCTCATCTGGAAATTGTTGATCCTGTCGTTTTGGGTAAGGTTCGCGCCAAGCAGGATCAGCATAATGATACCAGCGAACGCTCAAAAGTGCTGCCATTGCTCATTCATGGCGATGCTGCTTTTGCGGGCCAGGGTGTTGTGGCTGAATGTTTGGGATTATCTGGTCTTAAAGGTCATCGCACTGGCGGATCGTTACATTTCATTATCAATAACCAGATTGGGTTTACAACAAATCCACGGTATTCGCGCACATCGCCTTACCCATCTGATGTGGCTAAAATGATCGAAGCGCCAATCTTCCATTGCAATGGGGATGATCCTGAAGCCGTGACATTTGCTGTGAAACTTGCGATAGAATTCAGACAGAAATTTCACAAACCCGTTGTTGTGGATATGATCTGCTACCGCCGTTATGGGCATAATGAGGGTGATGAACCAGCGTTCACTCAGCCCATCATGTACAAGAAAATCCGTTCACAGCGCACAACTTTGGAAATTTATACCGATAAACTTGTAAGCGAAGGTATTGTTACCAGCGGTGAAGTTGACAAGATGAAAGCTGACTGGCGCACACGCCTTGAGGCTGAATATGAGGCTGGCCAGGTCTATAAACCCAATAAAGCTGACTGGTTGGATGGTCGCTGGGCAGGCCTCAAAGCTGTTAAATCTATGGAGGATGATCCGCGCCGTGGTCAAACAGGTGTGGCACTTGTTAAACTGCAAGAGATAGGTGCAAAAATTACAGCTGTTCCAACAGGTTTCAATATTCATAAAACAATTCAGCGATTTATGGATAATCGTAAAAAAGCAATCGACACGGGTGAGGGGCTTGATTGGGCAACTGCGGAGGCTTTAGCCTTTGCAACATTACTTGATGAAGGCCACCGCGTACGCTTATCTGGTCAAGATTGTGAACGCGGCACCTTCTCCCAGCGTCACTCCGTATTGACAGACCAAGTAAATGAAACGCGTTACAAGCCATTCAATCATATCCGTGAAGGACAAGGCAAATACGAAGTTATCAATTCCATGCTGTCTGAGGAAGCCGTACTTGGTTTTGAATATGGCTACTCATTATCTGAGCCAAATGCCCTCACATTATGGGAAGCGCAATTTGGTGATTTTGCGAATGGCGCACAGGTTTTGTTTGACCAGTTTATAGCCTCAGGCGAACGTAAATGGCTACGTATGTCAGGTTTGGTGTGCCTGCTACCCCATGGCTATGAAGGTCAAGGGCCTGAGCATTCTTCAGCTCGTTTAGAACGTTTCTTGCAGATGTGCGCAGAAGA
>JANXWK010000001.1 GCA_025351165.1 Hyphomicrobiales bacterium
GAGCTCCCTGATGTCTGGGGCATGAAGTGTAATTGTCATGGTTGGATTTCCTTTATCTATGTTTAACATATAGACCTGAAAATCCTGTTAAATGGTTAATTTTCTAGAAATTTTTGTTAGACTTCATGCATTATCTTGACTTCATAAATAGTACAGTCAAAAAATCAAAAACACGATAAATTAGACCTCTTACACATCAATCATGCCTCAATTTGATGTTAAAAGCCAATACCAAACATGTGATTGACTGGAACGAGGTGAACAAGAAAAAGTATCTCTCAGCTATGGAACGCAGCGTAGTAAAAGATGTTGAAATTAAATATCTTTTAAAATCCACACTGACGAATAAAATAGAAAACCGCACCGTCTTTATGCGTGGAATTCATGTAAGCTATTATTTTGAAGACTATTCTGAATTCAAGGCGGAAGATCTACAGCGAAAACACTCTCGTTTTTTGACGAAGATGGTTTATTGATGAGTGCAGTCAGCATTTTTGTAAAATTTATAGACCCACTCTCATTTTGCGGGAGAGTGGGCTAGCAAGTTTGCAAACAGGCTCTAATATGGCGTTGATCTATTGAAAAATTTTTGCATAAGATTAGCGTCGACAGGAATATTTTGGTTTATAATAAAATGCATGAGCTCAGCAAAATTAACTTGTTTTCTAATGTTTGGTTGTAAGTCCCAGTACTCTTTAAAAGCAAATAAACTCGTATTAAACATTGCTAAAAGTTTATCAGCCTCGGGTTAATCGTCTTTTAGCTGTTTAATACGATTAATTAAGGCTTCAAAATACCCTCTAGCTTGTTTACTGCCTGAGGCATCGCATTTATCGAGCATTTTTTTAAATATTTCATCCAGACTCATATCATCTATATTGGTGTTGGCTTGACTTGAAGCTCCTGAAGCGCGTGCTGCATGCCTTGCATCTCTTTCGGCATGTCTTGCATCTCTCGCTGCATCTTTTTTTGCTTTCGCGTAATCTCTACCCGCTCGTGCAAAATCTCTTCCAGCCTGTGCGAAATCCCGATCAGCTTGCGAATTGCCTGAGCCAGATGTTCCTCCATTTCCTATGTTTACACTTCCGTTCCCTTCAATGTTTATAGTCCTATTACTTTTAGAGCCACTGGAACTTATACTAACACCCCCAGATTCATTTATATCAATATTCATCACATCGCTCGCATTCCCAATATTAATATTAGGACCGCTTATTTGAATACCATTAGGACTGGCCTTGAAATAATGTGTTTTATTTCCTATTTTAACCTCATAGGTTTCTCCAACCTTTATATGTATTTCTTTACCATTGATGGTAATCGTTTTTGTAGACGTGGTTCCACCACCACTATTGTCACCCGCACTTGCCCTTGCAGCCTGCTTTCCGTCTGTTGGCTTCGTTTTAGTCCGTTTTGGTGTTTCACCCAGCTTTACAGGTCGTACTATATCTAAAACCACACTTTTAACAGAAGGTGCAATTAAAGCGCCGCCCATAGGCATGGATGTGGGTGCCATCTTGTTGTCCGACGAACCAGTTTTGCCATCCGTTGATTGATTTGGATTGAATTTCTTACTTGGTCTAGTTCCTAAAATACCAGTGTTTTCACCACTAGGCCTTGAACCAGGAAGATCACGTGGCAGTTTTTTGAGCTTGATTTTTTGATTGTTCCCTACAGCTGTTTTTTCTTGAGATGCAGATCCAACATTTGCTTTTTTGCCCGTTGTAACTTGCTGTAAAAGTAACCCCATAGCCTCTTTAAATTGCGCTTGAGTTATCTTTTTATCTCCTAAAGCCTGTGATAGCTCTGCCGCACCCATAATTAGTCTTCCGCGTTGATCTGGTGTAAACCTATGAAACAGCTCTCCGCCATTTTTAACTGTTTGTTGAATAGCCGCAGAACCAAACTGTGCAGAACGTGCATCAACATAATTTGGAATCTGACCCTGAAGCTTTTGAAGGGTTAGGTCGGCATTACTATCGCTCACAGCTCCTGCTAAACCAGCCGCTAATCCTTTTAAAATACTACTCCAAATGGCAGGATTTTTAATGATATTGATTGCATTGTTTTTGAGTAGATTAATAACATTTAGTGGTGGTTTATAACTCGGTAAACTCCACGAACGTTTAAGAACCTCTCTTGAAAATTCTAACGATGTTTTATCAAGTGTAGGAGGCTTTAAGGCGACGAGTTGAGTTGCAGAAATAGTTTCAGGTAAAGCTTGGAATGAGAAGCCAGCGTTTGGTTGATTGCCTCCTCCTACAAATCCTGTGCCAGTGGAGGTCAAGTCTACTACATTCGTCGCCATTATGTTGTTCTTTCTGTTTTTAACTGATGCAGATTGAATTAAAGTTTCAAAAACATCCTTTATAATCTTATTTAGAGAGCTTAATTGATGCCTTTAAACCCTCTCTAAACCCCTATTCTTACACCAGCCTTACAGGATTAAAGAAAAATAAGGTTGTTTTTGAAAAAAGGTTTGCGTAAGGTTAAGTAGGGGAAAATGAGTTTTTAATGTGCATCCCGCGTCATTGCGAAGAGTAAAACGACGCGGCAATCCAGTTCTTAAAAATAAAGCGATGTTTTATTTTAAACTTTTCTGGATTGCTTTGTCGCTGCGCTCGCAATGATGGTGGATGAGCAATGGCGCTACAGCTAAAAATATAGCAGATTAAATACCTAAATAATGCTTGACAATATAACTTTATTCCTATATAAATGAGCGCATCCTCACCCAAGGGGCCGAAATCTGAGACTGGCAATTTTGGGGTGAATATCCAAAGGACTTTATATTTGAACACTCAGAAGTTTAAATCATAAAGCTCAAAAGGATTTAGGCAGAGTGTAAAGCAGGGGAGGTAACAGTGCCTGAGCTTCATACAATGTCCTAGGGCGATGTTCAGGACACCTGTATCTGGGTTGAACTTTTGGTGAAAGGATCCACTTTCACTGAGTACCTGACCACCAGACAGATATAAGACCTGACCGGACTATGTGATCTCCCTCGCAAGGAGCTTCGGTGCAGATATAAGGCACATAGACGGAAGAACCATCGTGTGCGGAGTGTAAATCCATGCCTACGGGCGCCCAGACTACTTTTGCGTGGAGATACGCTCCGCACTGCCTCTATTTTTAATATCAACCCGAAACAGCTAAATGCTGGGTTGCGGGCGGCTGGAACTTGGGTAAATATGTTTAAAGCTCAATGAGTGGGTATAAATTCCAGTGGTTGTCATTCCCGACGCCCGAAGGGTAGGCGAGACCCCATATTTGATATTTAAATCAGTTTTCTGCTCGCGCTTTGCGCGTCGGGAATGACAACACTACTAACTCGGATTTATTATCTGGAATGACTATAATAGACCGTATTTTAGAAACTTTCTTTCAACCAGGCACCAAATCTGCTGGCATAGCCTCCTGCTGCAAGTCGCAGCAAAGGAGAGCGACTTGTAAGCTCAAAATGCTCAATTCCTGCCATTTGTGGATAGATGAGCAAGCCGACAGTCGTAGCAAAAGCTGGTGTTTTGGCAGAATCGGGCAATCCGTGCACACCTACAGGCCGTGCAATACGAATTTGGCGTGATAAAATACGTCTTGCCAGTTCGCCAATTCCATTAAGCTGTGCCCCGCCGCCCGTCAAAACAATGCGCCTGCCAACTTCCGCTCCGTAACCTGACTTATTCAGGCGATCACGCACAAGCTCAAAAATTTCTTCAACGCGCGGTTTGATGATACGTATAAGCACGGCTTTTGTAATCTGAGTTGGATAATCTCTGTTGTCTTCGCCAACCTGCTGAATTGAGATAAGTTCGCGTTCATCTGATGAACTTTCGATTGCTGAACCAGACAGGGCTTTAAGACGGTCAGCATCTGATACGCGCATAGTAAGTCCACGCGCTATATCCATCGTAATATGATGTCCACCAACAGCAACTGCATCTGTGTGTACCAGGTGCCCGCGCGCAAACACGCCGACACTTGTTGTGCCGCCCCCAAGATCAACAACTGCAACGCCCATTTCAGCCTCATCATCAACCAGGGTTGCAAGACCAGATGCGTAGGGTGTTGCAACCATGGCCTCCACCTGTAGATGCCCTCGCTCTACTGCAAGCATCAAGTTACGTGCAGCAGCAGTATCGCATGTAGAAACGTGCATTTCCACGGCCAGTCTTGAGCCAATCATACCATTTGGATTGCGAATTCCAGTAGCCTGATCAAGTCCATAACCAATTGGCAGGGAGTGAAGAACGGAGCGCCCGTTCGCAATTGTATGCGCGGTTGCAGCCTCAATCACGCGATGAATATCACTTTCATCTATCTCGCGATTTGGAACTACAATCTGACCTGTAAAGCCCTGCGACTGAACACGGCCACCTGTCATGTTTACAATGACGCTATCAACCTGAACGCCAGCCATTCGTTCAGCAGCGTCTACTGCATAACGAATAGATTTTTCAGCCTCCATCATGTCAACCACAACACCAGCTTTTAGGCCGCGGGATCGCTGATGACCAATACCAATGATACGGATTTTGTGTGTGCGCCCGCGAAGCGTGTCGCTAGGCCCGGTAGGTTCAAGCTTGGCAATCAGGCATACGACTTTCGTGGTGCCAACATCAAGCACTGAAAGTATTGTACTGCGCTTTGCAGAAATAGGCCGCATTTTGGGAGTGAGGCCGTGGCGTAAGTTACTCATGCCTTACCTTTCCTTGTTATTTTCTTGGCGTTTATTTCAGCACGGTATTGCGCCGAAGCTTCTGTAACGCGAAAGGCTGCTCGCCCAGGTACGCGCAAATCAATCGCCAGAATGTCCTTGTCCAGAACATTTGAGTTCGCATCCAGTTTTGCTAGTTTTGCAAGCGCCAGCGCGGCCCCTTCTTCTGGCAGTTTTAAATCCACGCCATTGGCAAGCTTTAAATTCCAACGGCGTTCAGATATGAGCGTGCCAGCTCTAATCCTGTCTTTTAGCTGAGGGGCAGCTTCCAAAAGTTCAACATATTCTTTAACACGCAGATTTGCACCTTCCCCCACTATATGTGGCAGGCGCTGAAAACGTGGGTCGTTAAAGCCTTCTATGACTGTACCATCTGATGAAATGACCCGTACATCGCCATCCTTTTGCCAAAGGGCATAGGGCTCACGCTCTACTAGCGTGATAACCAATTTGTTTGGATAGAGTTTACGTACGGATGCCTCTGAGATAAGTGGTATACGTTTCAAGCGAGCCTGAATATCAGCTACGTTCAATGACGTAAGTGCATTTGCTGCACTAATGCCACTGGCTGCCAGAATTTCAGCGTTTGTAACTTCTTTATTGCCATTGATGGAAATTTCAGAAATTGAAAATCCAATACCGCGTGCGCCAATATCAATGGGGCTGCCGTAATACGCTGTAAAAATCTGATATTGACCCCCGATGCTTATGCCACCTATTGCAGCACCAACAATGAGTAAAACTGAAACGGTTACCCCTGCAAAACGTGGCAGAATACGCTCGCCACTGTACAAAAGTTCCCAGCGGGACGTCTTAAGCAGGGTATCTTGTGATAACGAAACCGAGAGCGTTGGAACTATAGGTTCAAGGGACTGCCTTTTAGCCTCGGCGTGATATTCACGCAGAATTGCTAATCTTGTTTTTAACGATTTAAGGAAGCGTCGAGCGCGATCCATTCCACCAACTCACTAAAACTCATGCCGGCATGAACTGCCATATCGGGCACAAGTGAGGTGGCGGTCATGCCCGGCTGTGTGTTCACCTCCATACAGATCAGAGTGTCGCTCTCATCATCGTATCGAAAGTCTGAACGACTCACACCACGGCATCCCAACGCCTCATGCGCCTTAACTGCCATTTCTTGTACTTTAAGGTAAATATTTGGTTTAATTTTTGCAGGAAGTATGTGAATACTTCCACCTTCTGTATATTTTGCTTCAAAGTCATAGAATTCATGGCTTGCTGCCTGAATTTCTATCACGCCCAAAGCCTTGCTGCCCTTTAATTGATCTCCCATCACACCGCAGGTGAGTTCTCGCCCTGCCACAAATTTTTCAACTAAAATCTCGTCCGCCAATGTCCAATCTTGCGCATCTAATGCCTGTGGAGGAGGCGAGCTTGCATCTTTTACAATAAACACCCCGAAGGACGACCCATCTGCCACTGGTTTCGCCACATAAGGAGGTGTCATTACATGTCGTTTACCTGCTTCATGGCGATCAACGGTGATGCCCTCTGCCACTGGCACACCTGCTGCCTGCATCAACACCTTGGCACGATCTTTTCTCATCGCCAGGGACGAAGCCAGAACACCAGAATGGGTGTAAGGAATTTGCAGAGTTTCCAACACGCCCTGTATTGTCCCATCCTCGCCATAACTGCCATGCAAGGCATTAAAAGCAATATCAGGTGAAAGGGCTGCTAGAACCTGAGCAATATCACGCGCCACATCAACGCGCGTTACCTTATAACCTTTAGCCTCAAGTGCATCCGCACAAGCTGTACCGGACCATAGTGACACCTGCCGCTCAGCTGACCAACCACCCATAAGAACTGCAATATGTTTCATATTTTATAGATCCATTTCTGGTTGAACTGCTTCTTCGCGTGCAGCTTTTTTAAAACCAGATTTATCCTGCCACGGCATGCGCAAAGGACTGGTTTCTTCGAAAAGCTGTTCAACAGTTATAATCTGGATTTTTGGAAACGATCCATAATCAGTTTTATAAATACCAGCACTTGCAGCTTGCGTTATCATGCCTTTAGTTGGTGGTTCAAGAGTTAGAAAAACCCCCATTTTTGCATCTTCTTGCTCTACAGTCACGATCAAATCCTTGATCATTGCGGGGTTGAGGCTGGTGCCGCCTTTAACTGATACAATAGCTTTTTCTGTCTTTTTCCCATCGGGCTTAAAGTAGAGATAACCATCTACACCACCATCGCCGCCCTTTTTACCACCCTTGTAAGGCTGCGCCTCAATCATGGACAAAGCCCATTTTTGGAACTCATATTTGTCAGACAGTGCTAAAGCTCTTGCGCCGCCAACATCTTTTGGAACGCCAACTATATTAAGAGGCAGTGTGGGAAAAGAATCTTTAAGTCGACGCTGTATAAGGCCGATCGCCAAATGTGTAATATCAATACCAATTGATTTACGGTTTAATTTGGCGGCGGCATGAAGCGTCGTGCCACAGCCACAAAACGGGTCGAGCACGATGTCACCCTCATTGCTTGATGCAGACAGAATCCGCTCCAAGAGTGCAACAGGTTTTTGTGTGGGATAGCCTAAACCTTCCTTGGATTGTGATTGTATTGGCCTAATATCTGTCCAAATATCATCAACTGGTGTGCCTTCCTGTTCATCTAAAAAACGCTTTAACCTTGGCACAGATCCTTCACGTGTTTGTATAACCAATCCTTCTTCATAAGCTCTTTCCATTCTTTGCTTTGTCCATCGCCAAACTCGGGTCACGCCAAGAAATTCATACTTAAGGTTAGGACGATTTTTGTTAGGATTAATAAGATTATCAAGTGTAAAAATTCTCCCTGTTTCTTCGTCAACTTTGGTGTAGAAATTTTCAACATAACTCTTATCATGAGCTTTATATGATGGGTTCCAAATCCATTTATCTGATTTTGTATATCTAAAAATGACATCATGGTTTTTTGCAAATCGTGTAAATGCCAATCCTTTAGCGGATGTTCTTTTCCATATAATCTCGTTTCCAAACTGCCATTTTCCAAAAATGGCATCTAGTAAGATCTTTAGATAATGACTGGCCGTTGGATCGCAATGCAAATAAAGTGAACCTGTTGATTTTAAAACACGGCGCAACTCAAGCAGCCGAACAGCCATCATTGTCAAATAGGCCATCATATCATTTGTGCCAAGCAATACCCGCATGGCTCGCAGCATTTCAGAAGCGTTAGAATTGCCAGATTGCATTACATCATCAAAAGCCTGTTCAGCGGCCTCTGTCCAATGCCATGTATCATCGAACGCTTCTACTTGAGCAGGACTTTGAATTCCATCTGGTGCTTTAAACAAAACATTATAAGACGCATTTGAATTAAAAGGAGGATCAAGGTAAATCAGATCAACGCTTTCATCAGCAATCGAATTGCGTATAATTTTTAGATTATCACCATAAAACAGTGTGTTTTCTGTAGTTGGCTTCACGCTCATTTTACGCCCCCAGCCTGCTTGAATGCGGCTTCATCATTTGCTGAAACCCAATCTGTAAACTCAAATAAAGCGTGCGATTTTAAAGGTCTACCTATGCGTTTGATCTCCCACACCAGCTCTATTCCAGAGTTTGCCTTTACACGCGCCCGTACAGTTTCACCTAAAAGCTCAATATCCGCTGCTGTTGCATCACCTGTATTAATTAGAAAATTGCAGTGCATTTCAGATACTTGCGCACCCCCGATTTTCAACCCCCTGCACCCTGCTTCATCAATCAGGCGCCAAGCACTTAAATTTTCTGCACTGTGTCCTTGTGGGTTTTTGAATGTTGAGCCACCTGTTTTTTCACGAATTGGCTGTACAGTTTCACGATGGTTTTTCACGGCATTCATGCGCGCAGCAATAGCTTCAGGCTCATCTTTTACACATTTAAACAGAGCGGAGGTGAAAATAACATCTTCTCCAACATCGCAGTGTCGGTATGAAAACCCCATTTGAAAACTCTTGAGAACCTTGACATCACCTGTTCGGTTAACGCCGCGTGCCTCTACCAGCACATCCTTGGTTTCACCGCCATTTGCGCCT
This sequence comes from Hyphomicrobiales bacterium, assembly GCA_025351165.1. Lineage (GTDB taxonomy): Bacteria > Pseudomonadota > Alphaproteobacteria > Rhizobiales > Beijerinckiaceae > JAIELD01. The sequence continues at coordinate 8,766 of JANXWK010000001.1, forward strand.
GCATTCATACGAAGCGCACCCCCCACGCTGCCTGGTATCCCGTGATAGAACTCCAGTCCCGCTAAATGCGAATGTGCAGCAAAATCTGCAAGTTTTTTGTCTAGAGTGGCAGTACCCGCTCGTAGCATTGTTTCATTTTCAAGCTCAATATGTCCAAACCCCTTATGCGTCATCCGGATGACAACCCCTGGCAATCCACCATCGCGCACAATTAAATTTGATCCCACACCCACCAATGCAAGGGGTACTTCTTTAGGCAAGAGTTTAAGAAAATAACATAGATCTTCCTCATCATCAGGGGCGAACATGACCTGCGCCATGCCTCCGACTCGAAACCAGGTAAGGCCAGACATATCCTGATTGGCAAACATACGTCCCCGCAAATCAGGCATGAGTTTTTTCAACAGGGGAGCAAGATCATCAAACATTATTAAACCTTAATCCGCATAAATAAGATTATAAACTTAAAGCCATCAACTCATTTGGTAGTGCATAAGCCCAGTTTGTTATGTTTCCTGCCCCCATACACACAACATAATCACTTGGCTTGGCAAGATTTTTAATTAAACCAGCAAGCTGTCCTTCATCTTCCAGAGCAATCACATGCCTGTGACCCCGCATTTTTATGCCAGCTACCAAATCATGCTGCATTGCGCCTTCAATGGGTGCCTCGCCTGCTGCATAAACAGGGGCAACGATTACAACATCTGCATCATTAAAGCAGCCTGCAAAATCATTGAACAAGGATTCAAGCCTTGTGTAACGATGGGGCTGCACTACTGCAATAACCTGTCCCCCTGTTGAAGCCCTTGCAGCTTTTAGTACAGCAGAAATTTCAACAGGATGATGTGCGTAATCATCAAAAATTTGCGCGCCATTCCACTCGCCTGTACGTGTAAAACGGCGTTTAACTCCGCCAAAGGAGCCAAGCCCTTTAACAATTGCTTCTGGCGTCATGCCTAGTTCATGGGCTACAGCAATTGCAGCCACAGCATTTAGCGCATTATGATGGCCTGGCATTGGCATGGATAAATCAGCAATCAACGTTTCTTTAGCGGATTTGCGATCGCGTATCAGTACCGAGAACCTACTGCGCCCACCTGATAAATCTACATCCAGCAGGCGTACATCCGCCTGTGGGTTCATGCCATAGGTTATTACACGGCGGTCGATAATTGTGCCCACCAGCTCCTGCACAGTTGGATGGTCAAGGCACATTACTGCAAAACCATAAAAGGGCAGATTTTCTACAAAGGTTACAAAAGCCTTTTTAATCGCCTCAAATGTTTTGAAATGATCAAGATGCTCAGGGTCAATATTCGTCACAACAGCCACAGTTGCGGGTAGTTTTAAAAAAGTCCCATCGCTTTCATCTGCTTCCACCACCATCCAGTCACCATCTCCAAGACGTGCATTTGTGCCGTAAGCATTGATAATACCACCATTTACTACGGTCGGATCAAAGCCACCAGCATCCAGCAGAGTAGACACGATTGATGTTGTCGTGGTCTTGCCATGAGTACCTGCAACTGCAATGCAGGTTTTAAACCGCATAAGCTCGGCAAGCATTTCAGCGCGGCGCACAACAGGAACGCGCCGCTCACGCGCGCTTGCCAATTCAGGATTTTCCTTTTTGATAGCGGTAGAGATAACGACAACTTCGGCATTGCCCAGATTTTCAGCACGATGGCCTACAAAGCAGGTTATGCCTTTTTCACGCAACCGCTTGACGTTTGGGTTATCAGTTGCATCAGAACCCTGCACTTTATATCCTAGGTTGTGCAGAACTTCGGCTATACCGGACATCCCTATGCCGCCAATTCCTACAAAATGAATTGGCCCGATCTCGCGTGGTAATTTCATGGGTGTCTCCGATAGTATATTTTAGGTTATTTAATGGTCTGAATTACAAAATCTGCTAAACGGTTTGCAGCGTCTGAAATACCAATGGACTTGGCGCGTTGCCCTCGAGCTTCCAGCTCTTTTGTATCCCTTAGCTGATTTGTAAGCTCCGTAGTTAGCCATTCTACGGTAAAATCGATTTGCTTTACTACAGTTGCAGCTTCAGCTTTTTGCAGTACATGTGCATTGGCTGCCTGGTCCTGATCCAGACTACCTGGCAATGGAACAAGGATCGAGGCTCGCCCAATTACAGCAAGTTCCGCTACAGTCGATGCGCCACCACGACTGATTATTAGATGACTTTGCGCAATGCGCAGAGGTAAATCATTGAAAAATGCCTGCACATTCGCTTTTACCCCTGCTTTTGCATACGCGGCCTGGACATGATCAACATCTTCTTTGCGTGCCTGCTGCACAATATTCAACTTGGCACGTATTGCCTCTGGCAAAGCTGTAACTGCCTCTGGCACAATCTTGCTCATTATGCGTGCGCCCTGTGAGCCACCAAATACGCATATATTTATAGTGTTTATATCTGGAAATGATAATTGCGCCGCTTTCAAAACAGCGTCCCGCACAGGAATGCCAACACAAACTGGTTGCGGCCCTTTGCCAATTGGTATGATTTCAAAACCAGTAGCTATTGCGCTTACCTTGCCAGCCAAAAACCGGTTAGCCCTACCCATTACAGCATTCTGCTCATGAATTAGGGTGGGAATGCGTCGATTGCTTGCGGCCAACAGAGGAGGGACCGTGGGATAGCCTCCAAAACCAACAACAATCCTTGGCTTTATTTTTGCAATTAATCTGCGTGCTTGCACTATGCCACCAACAAGATTTATCAAACCCCGAATTTTGCCAATAAAATTAGCTCCAGTCACAGTCCCACTGGTTATTTCATGAATAGCATCTGCTGGAAACTGCCCTGTGTAACCAACGGCTCGCTCATCACTTGCAAGTTCAACCTTGTAACCACGCTTGCGCAATTCCAATGCTAGAGCCTCTGCCGGAAACAGATGCCCACCTGTTCCGCCAGCAGCCAATAAAACGGGACGCTGCTCAATCATGGTCTTGATCCAGCAAATAGACTTCCTTTTGGAGCATCGTTGATAATCCGGTCAAGTATTTCTGCGCGTGGCCTTTTGCGTGTTACCGCAATCAGAAAACCTATGCTCAAACCCAAAGAAACAAGTGAAGACCCACCATAGGAAATGAAAGGTAATGTCATCCCTTTTGGCGGCATGAGGCTTAAATTAACGGCCATGTTGATTGTGGCTTGAAGCCCAAAAATTGTTACCAGGCCAGACGCTGCCAGACGACAGAAAGGATCTTCATTGCGCTGTGCCAGATAAAGGCCACGCAGAACAATAAATGCAAACAGGCTGAGCACAATCAAGCAGGTGACAATACCAAATTCTTCACCTGTTACTGCGAAAATCACATCAGTGTGAGCATCCGGCAAGATGCGTTTTATGGTGCCTTCACCTGGGCCTTTGCCAAGCCATCCACCAGCAATAAAACTCTCTAGAGCTGTGTCTACCTGAAATGTATCTCCAGACCCTTTTTCAAAAAAACGGTTCACACGTGCAGTTACATGTGGGAAAATCTTGTAGGCAAGAAGGGCACCCACTGCCCCTGCGCCCGCCAGTCCCACAACCCATAAGTAATGCAGTCCAGCCAGGAAAAACAGTATGCACCAGACTGCCATTAGCAACATTGTCTGTCCTACGTCGGGCTGCATAACCAATGGCACAAGTGTTCCAACCAGCAAAATGGCAATTATTGTGCCAGGCATGTCTTTACGTCGCGCACCTTCAGAAAAAGCCCAGGCCGCCACAACAACAAAAGCTGGTTTTAAAAATTCAGATGGCTGAATTGTAATGCCTGCAAGACTGATCCAGCGTTTTGCACCTTTTATATCACCGCCTACAAAAAATGTTGCGCATACACCTGCAAAAGCCACAATGAATACTATGAGGCTGACACGTCGAACCATACGTGGTGACAGGGCTGATGCAAATAGGAGCACTGTAATGGAGAGTGCCAAAAACTGGGCCTGACGATTTACAAAATAAAATGTATTTAAATGGTGACTTTCTGCAACTGCAGGTGAACCTGCAAGCAAAAGCACGATACCAAAAATCATCAGCAGGCCAACACCACCCAAAAGCCACTGGTCAATAGTCCATAGCCATTCACCAATGGCAGTACGTTCTGCACGCGAACTCATGATTTAGTCCTTAGAAGCAAAGGTTCAAATCCAGGAAGGGCGAAGCTTAAATCTCTGAAACGTTTCCCGCGTATTTCAAAATTTGCAAACTGGTCGTAGGACGCGCATGCAGGTGACAATAAAACAACTGGTTGCTCTGCTTTTGATCCAACAGCATCAATTGCTGCATGTTCAAGTGCCATGTCCAGTGTTGATGAAAGTTCAAACGGGATTTTACCTTCCAGAACAAAGGCAAATTCTGTCATGGCATCACCGATAAGATATGCTTTTTCAACCCGTGAGAAATGTTGAGTAAGGCTTTCGATTCCGCCTTCTTTGGCCTTACCACCAACTATCCAGAATATACCTTTGTCAAAGGACGAGAGTGCCTTATCGGCTGAATCTGCATTTGTTGCTTTAGAATCGTTAATAAACAAAGTACGGCCCAGATGGCCAATTTCTTCCATACGGTGTTCAAGACCTGGAAAACTGTCAAGGCCAGATTGGATCGTTGCAGCATCAACGCCCTGCAAAGATACAACCGCAATAGCTGCCGCAACATTTTGTGCATTGTGTCTACCACGCAGCGAACCTACGCCCTCAATATCAGCAATTTTAAGAGTACGGTCTCCGCGCGCCAGCATCAGGGCAGTTCCACCTGCAAAAATGCCGTGTTCCAAGCGATTACTGGCGGAGATTGAAACCATTGATAGGTTTTTTTCCTGTCGGCGCAATGCAATCATACGGCAATTTTCATCATCGTTACTAATGATAGCCGTGTCAGAATGCAGTATCAGGTTTTCCTTGATGAGGGCATAGTTTTTAAAGTTACCGTGACGGTCAATGTGGTCTGGAGTAATGTTCAGCAAAACTCCGATAGACGGGTTCAAGGAAGGTGCCAAATCAATCTGGAAAGTGGAAACTTCCAATACATAAATTCGACCTTCAATATAAGGCTCCAGCTGCAAGACGGGTACACCAATATTGCCACCCATCTGAACGTCGCGACCAGCAGTTTTTAAAAGATGTGCAATCAGGGCAGTTGTAGTTGATTTTCCGTTTGTGCCAGTAATTGCAATGCATGGCGCAGGAGACATACTGCTTGCCCGCTCACGCGCAAACAGCTCCATATCGCCAATGATTTCAACCTTGGCTTTTTGAGCTTTTTTAACAACCCAGTGCGGTTCAGGATGTGTGAGCGGGACCCCTGGCGCCAGAAGAAGGCTGGAAATATCATTCCAGTCGGCCTTGTCCAAATCCGTTAATGCAATACCCTGTTCAAGAGCTTTGGCTCTACTGTGTTCATTATCATCCCAAGCATAAACAGTTGCGCCACCAGCAATTAAGGCCTGATATGTGGCAAGTCCTGAAGCACCAAGGCCAAACAGGGCTACGTGTTTATCTTTGAATGTATGAACTGCAATCATTTGACTATCTCAGTTTCAATGTTGCAAGGCCAATCAGAGCAAGCACAACGGACACAATCCAGAACCGAATTACGACTTGCGCTTCCTTCCAGCCTTTTTTCTCAAAATGATGATGGATTGGTGCCATGCGAAACACGCGTTTACCAGTCATTTTAAATGAAGCCACCTGTATGATGACAGACAGAGCTTCAAGCACAAATAAACCACCTACGATGGCAAATACAATTTCGTGTTTGGTTGCAACAGCCACTGTCCCCAGCAGACCGCCAAGGGCCAATGAACCAGTATCGCCCATAAAAATCTGTGCTGGAGGGGCATTATACCATAAAAATCCAAGACCTGCGCCGATCAAGGCTCCCAATACGACGGCAAGTTCACCAGTGCCATGCACAAAATTTATGCCAAGATAACTTGAAAAGACTGCGTGCCCCGATAGATACGCGATAATGCCAAATGTGGCTGAGGCAATCATCACAGGGACAATTGCCAAACCATCCAGACCATCTGTGAGATTAACTGCATTTCCTGCCGCCACCATTACAAACATGCCAAAAGGCACAAAAAACAAGCCAAGATTAACCAGTATGCCTTTGAAAACGGGTATGGAGACGGAGGTTGAGAGAGTAGGGGACTCAGGTGAGTTAACCGTAAAAACAGAAATGAAATAGCAGGCAATACCTGCAATCAGGAATTCCAGAGCAAGACGCGATTTACCAGAAAATCCTTTGTGAGACTGCTTTGTGACTTTTAAAAAATCATCATAAAAGCCTATAGCGCCAAAACCGACTGTAACGCTCAATGTAATCCATACATAGGGCGAACGTAGATTTGCCCAAAGCAGGGTTGTGGCAATAAGACCAGATAATATCATCAACCCGCCCATGGTTGGTGTGCCGCGCTTCAACAAATGGCTTTCTGGTCCGTCTTCGCGAATGGGTTGCCCTCTGCCCTGTCTTATGCGCAATGATGCAATAACCGCTGGTCCAAACATGAATACCATGAACATGGCAGTAATCGTCGCCCCTGCAGCTCTGAAGGTTATATAGCGAAATACATTCAAAGGGCCAAAATAACTTGAAAAATCAGCAAGGAAAGCAAGCATATCAGTTTTTTAGTCCTTTATTGTCCTGAATTTCTGAGTAGTTTTCTTTTAAGGCCGTTACTATTCTTCCCATTTTTGAACCATTTGAGCCTTTAACCATGACCACATCTCCAGCTCTGATGATTTTAAGCGCACCTGCTTCGAGCATTTCAGAGTTTTCCGCATAAAAACAGCGCATTGATGGAGGTAACGCATCAAATAAATGCTTTGAAAGCGGCCCACATGCCAGAACAAGATCTATAGCAGACTCAGTAAGCGGCTTTTTTAAAGCTTCATGTAAATCAGCTGCATCTTTTCCCAACTCAAGCATGTCACCTATAATCGCAATTCGCCTACCGCGTTTACCTGTTTCAATTTGGCCGAGCACATCAAATGCTGCTTTCATAGAGGCTGGGTTAGCGTTATAGCTTTCATCAAGCAATGTAAAACACCCATTTTTTATGCTAAGATTAATTTGTGTTCCCCGTCCTACTGCGGGTTTAAAATCTGCCAGAGCAAGACTTGCAAGAGCCAAATCGCCCCCAAGAGCCTGTACAGAAGCTAAAATTCCAAGGCTGTTTATAATCATGTGTCGGCCAGGAGCACCAATTTTATATGTTACATCTGTACCATTGACCTTCGCCTCTATTGTGCTGCCATTGGCCTGCATGCTGAATTTTAACAGTCTTACATCTGCCTTTTCATGCTCACCAAAACTTATTATTCTTACGCTTTTGGCTTTTGATGCATGTTTGTGAAGGCGTTCGTAATGAGGATTGTCGCGTGGCAGAATTGAAATGCCGCCTTTTTCCAACCCAGCAAATATTTCGCTTTTGGCATCGGCTATGCCCTCAATATTTTTAAACTGCGCCAAGTGCACAGCTTCTACAGTGGTAATTAAAGCCACATGTGGCCTGACAAAATTGGATAATGGAGTTATTTCACCAGCTGCACTCATGCCAATTTCAAATATGCCAAACTCTGTAGTTTGTGGCATGCGCGCCAATGTCAGGGGCACTCCCCAATGATTATTGTAAGATGCAATGGAGGCATGGGTATGCCCCTGTCTGGATAAAATATGAAGAAGAGCCTCTTTTGTTGATGTTTTGCCGACTGAGCCTGTGACGGCAATAATTTGTGCCTTTGTGCGTTCACGCGCGGCAACCCCAAGCTGTTCCATAGCTTTTAAAGTGTCAGGTACTGTAAAAACTGCATTTTTTGATGCTGTGTTTTTAAATTTGGATTTATGATTTTTCAAAATTACGGCGCCTGCCGCACCATTCTCAAAAGCTTTTTCTACATAATCATGTCCATCAAGACTATCGCCCTTGATTGCTATGTAAAGGTCCCCTTTTTGTAAGGTGCGTGTATCAATGGATACACCATTAACAGGTTGAAGTTTATCACCAGTGTGTGTTGCCCCCGTTGCTTTAACAATAGCATCTGGGGTCCAGAGGGAATTTTCAGCCATAACAGGTTTTGCAACTGGTTTTGGTTTAGCATGTCTGAACGCCTTGCCAATTGCTGCAAAAGCTATGTCCTGATCTGAAAATGGCAAAATTTCTGACCCAATAATCTGTCCAGTCTCATGTCCTTTACCCGCAATTATAAGGCAGTCGCCGGTCTTAAGCTGATTGACAGCGTAGGCAATTGCTTCTGCCCGATCACCAATTTCAATTGCACCGGGTGATGCTTTTAGAATAGCTGCACGAATAGAGGCTGGGTCTTCATTTCGCGGGTTATCATCGGTTATGATAACCAGATCGGCTTCTTTGGCTGCTATACGTCCCATAATTTCCCGTTTGCCAGTATCACGGTCTCCGCCGCAGCCAAATACTAAAACGAGTTTGCCTTTGGTGAAGGGTTTTACAGCCTGCAATGCATGAGAAAGAGCTTCTGGTTTATGGGCATAATCAATGAAAACTGGTGCATTGCCTACATTGCCAACATGCTCAAGTCTACCTTTTACGCCCTTTATATGTTCAAGAGCCTTAAACACCTGTTTTGCATCGCAACCTGTTACAATAGCCAATCCAGCAGCAACCAGCGCATTTCCTGCCTGAAATTCGCCAACAAGAGGAAGGGTAATTCTGTAAGTTTCGTCAAGATATTCCACATTTAATATCTGAGCAAAATTTTCACGTTCTATACTTAGAATCTTAAGATCAAGGCCTTCCTCACCCACGCTGAAAATTTTCAGCCCGCGTGTAAAGGCAGCTGTAATAACGTCTGCCGAGCGATCACCATCTGCATTAATTACAACAGGTTGACCAGGCTTCATGAGTGTATCAAAGAGCCTTAATTTGGCTGCAAGGTATTCATCCATTGTTGTATGATAGTCTAGATGATCACGCCCTAAATTTGTAAATGCCGCCGCTGAAAGGCGCACACCATCCAAGCGGCACTGATCCAGCCCATGGGATGATGCCTCCATTGCCATATGTGTTATGCCAGCGCCTGATAACCGATTGAGTGTTTCATGGAGGCCAACAGGATCTGGCGTGGTAAGCGAGCCATAGGCTGCACCTTTGGATGTAATAATTCCAATTGTTCCAACGCTACCAGCCTCTTTACCCAGGAAAATATAAATCTGGCGAACAAAATCTGCTACAGAGGTTTTGCCTGCTGTGCCAGTGACAGCAACGATTGTCTCTGGCTGCCTGCTATGAATAGCTGCTGCGATTAATGCCAGAATGCGCCTTGCACTGGGCACTCTCATGTAAATTATATTGCTTGGAAGATCAGTTGGTTTTGGTGCTTCACCCACTACGGCAACAGCACCATTTTTAACAGCGCTTTGAACGAAGTTCATGCCATCTGAAACGCTGCCTGGCACCGCAACAAATACATATCCTGCCCTAATTTTGCGGCTGTCTGATGCAACACCTACGACTTCAACATCATAGAATTGACCAACAGAGGAGGGTGGGAAAAGCTTACCTAGCTTCATTGTGGAACCTTGAGATTTAAACGTGCTACATATGGAAAAGGCTGCACAGGAGGATCGAAACGGGGGGTCATGTCCAACATTGGTCCAACCCGTTCAATTATGTTGCCAGCAACAGGTGCAGCATTCCAACCAGATGTTACAAAATTGTGAGTTTCGGGAATGCCTTGAGGTTCATCCAAAATAATTGTAAACAGATATTTTGGTTTATCGGCGGGTGCAACGGCCATAAAGGTCGTTAAAACCTTGTTTTTTGAGTAGCGTCCGCCAACAACCTTTTCGGCTGTTCCCGTTTTTGCGCCAACAAAATATCCAGGTATGTTTGCACGTGTGGCCGTTCCTCGCTCCGCATTCAGGCGCAGAACATAGCGTAGATTTTCGCTTGTTTCAGGTTTTATAACACGCTTGCCGAGTTTGGAGGCCTCAGCTTCTGAACGCTTCAAAACAGTTGGTGATAAAAAAATGCCGCCGTTGACGAGGGACGCGACTGCAACACTTGCCTGCAAAGGTGTAACTGCAAGTCCGTGTCCAAAAGAAATGGTCATCGTATTAAGCTCACCCCAATTTTTTGGAACAATTGGAGGGGCTGCTTCAGGCAATTCAGTGCGCATTGTGTCCAGCTGACCAAGTTTTTTTAAAAATGCCTTATGAGCCTCAACCCCAATGGAGAGTGCCATGCGGGCTGTACCTATATTTGAAGAATGCATAAAGATTTCTGGCACCGTCAGGGAGCGACCCAAATTATGGGAATCCCTGATGCGAAAACGCCCGTAAGTCAGCGCATTTCTGGCATCGAAGGTAGAATTCATACTCACCTTGCCACTATCCAAAGCCATGGCAGTTGTAAGCGCTTTAAACGTAGAACCCATCTCATAGCGTCCAACGGACATGCGATCAATGTGATTGTTGTCGAGCGCATCGACTGGGGTGTTGGGGTCATAATCTGGCAGGGAAACATGTGCTACAATTTCGCCTGTATTTACGTTGAGTATAACACCAGCGGCCGCTTTGGCTTTATAACGTGTCATGCCTTTTTGCAGCTCGTCACGCATGGCATGGGTTACACGCATGTCAATTGAAAGTTCAACAGGTTTTAGATCCGTTGAGCGGACAGCGCCAAAACCAAGGCCGTTCAGATCGTTTAGGCCACTTGTGTCAATAAATTTCTCAATGCCAGCGATGCCCTTGTTATCTTTGTCAGTGAAACCCATCACATGGGAGGCAATTGAGCCATTAGGGTACATACGTTTATATTCTGGCAAAAAGCCAAGTCCAGGTAGACCAAGGCTATTTACCTGTGCCATTTGTGCAGGAGAAATTTCGCGTTTAATCCAGACAAAGCCTGCACGTTTGGCAAATTTGCGGCGTAGTTCCTTATAGTCAATGTCAGGAAAAACGCCGTTGATCAGTTCAACAGCATCGTCAAGGTCAATGAGGCGTTTTGGCTCCACATATACCGAGTAAAGCTTAACGTCCGCCGCCATTAACTCACCATTGCGATCCAGCACAGAAGGACGTGCAATGCCAAGCGTATCTGTCACAGCTTTGCGATACGGGGTTGGTTCATCTGGACTGAGCCCAAGTTGAATCAAGCGCCCACCTAGCAGCAAATACAGGCAGCTAAATCCAAGCATGACCAGTTTAAGTCGACTGGTGCTTTTGGACAAAGTGGTGGAAAAAAGTCCGCTACCAAATTTTTTTACAAGTTTTGGCAATCCAAAAATTGGTAGCTTGATGCGGAACGGTTTAAAACTGGGCAATTTCAGTTTTGGTAATGAAAATCTGCCTCTGACCTGTTTTTGTGGCTGGAGCTTCATTTAACTTTGCCTCCATTGCGTTCAGGGGTGCGACCAGTAGATTTTTGCCCTTGATTTGGGGTAGATCCTGTCACAATTCCCAGATTTTCTATTTTTTCAGCAATCGCATCTGGTGAGGATTTTCTCTCAGGCAATTCATGGGCACGAATAATCTGAATGGCTGCCAATGGCTGGAGTACAAGGTGCTTATCACTTAAAGCCTGTAGGCGTGCAGGTTTGGTTAAGTGCTGCCAGTCCGCTTTTAGAATGGCAACATTATCGCGTTCCTTGTTGATCTGTGATTCAATTTTTTTAATATGTTCTACATAGTAGATTGTGTCATATTTGACTGAATAGGCCCAGCTGGCAGAACCAATGAGCGCTGCAATTGCCAAAATATTTATGAAACGCAGCATCAGCGCTTTCCCTTTCTGGGCTCAGACCGACTTGCGGGCAAGGTAACCAGTTCGAGCAAATCGCTGTTTACACCACGTGCTGGCGTATCGGTTCGTATACCAGCACGTAGTTTGGCAGAACGTGCTCTTGGGTTTGTTGCCAGTTCAGTTTCACCTGCGCTAAGAGGCCATTTTCCTTTTATGTCAAATATCGCAGCCTCAGCAGATTTTGCAGGCTGGAAGCGAGACCCTTCTGTTTTGCCAGATGCATTTTTAAAAAACTGTTTTACAATACGATCTTCGAGCGAGTGAAACGTGACCACAGAGAGTATGCCACCTGGCTTTAGAATTCTTTCGGCTGCCTGCAAAGCCTGTAATAACTGCCCTAGTTCATCGTTGACTGCTATGCGCAGAGCCTGAAAGACCCTTGTTGAGGGATGGATCTGATTGGGCTTTGCATAAATAACCTTTGCAATAATATCTGAAAGTTGTTTTGTTGTTGTAATTTTATTTTCCGTACGCGCCTCCACAATAGATTTTGCCACGCGTCTTGAGAGGCGTTCTTCGCCATAGTAATAAAATATGTTAGCCAGCTGCTCTTCATCTGTTTCATTTATAATATCAGCAGCGCTTATGCCAGACTGAGCCATGCGCATGTCAAGCGGGCCATCATTTCGAAATGAAAATCCACGCTCTACCTGATCAATCTGCATGGAAGAGACACCAATATCCAGCACAACGCCATCAAGCTGTGTGATCCCTTGAGCCTGCGCTTCTGTGTCCAGCCTATTAAACTCTGCCTCAACCAATGTAAGCTTACCTTTGGAATCTGAGACCAGACCATACCCCCCTGCAATTGCATCCGGATCGCGATCCAGCGCAATGACAGTCACATTTTCAGCAGCATTTAAAATGGCCTGCGTATAACCTCCAGCTCCAAATGTACCGTCCAGATATATGCCATTTGCCTGGATTTTAAGGCTGGTGATAACCTCATTCAGCAGCACGGGAATATGGCGCTCCGAGTTAACATGCGTACCTGTAGAATGATTCATCATAGCCAGCGCACCTCAACACCTACATTTCTGCGATCACAGATGTAAGCGCTTATTTGCCTCAAAAAGGCGATGCCAGTGCCAGTAAAAACCATTTTATGTATTCTTTTGAATTCGATTGAGTCTAATGCAGGTGCAAAGCCTAATTATGAAGGCACGCTTCTACAAGTTTATAAGACATTGTTAAGCTTAAATATTGGTTACTTTGGCGTATAAACCATCGTTAAAAGCTTTTTTTGAGCTGCATATTTTAGTATTTATAAATGAAACAATCTTTACTGACTGGTTCAAGCAGTTTTTAAAGTGCTCTTGCAGCCTGCATTGCACTGCAGTAAGACATTTTTATAAAACAACCAATAGCGAGCACATCATGACAAATACCCGCACGGAAACAGACAGCTTTGGGCCAATTAACGTCGACGTTACCCGCTATTGGGGCGCCCAGTCCCAGCGTTCGATTGGTAATTTCAAAATTGGTGAAGAACGCCAGCCACTGCCTGTCATCCGTGCGCTTGGTATTGTAAAACAGGCTGCTGCACAAACCAATGCAGCTCTTGGTCGACTTGATAAAACGATTGCAGATACTATCGTCGCCGCCGCTCAAGAGGTTATTGATGGGGAACTCAATGATCATTTCCCGCTTGTCGTATGGCAGACAGGATCTGGCACACAAAGCAACATGAACGCCAATGAGGTGATTTCCAACCGCGCAATTGAAATCTTGGGGGGAGAAATGGGGTCTAAAAAGCCCGTTCACCCAAATGATCATGTTAATATGAGCCAGTCGTCCAATGACACATATCCAACGGCCATGCATATTGCCTGTGCAGAGGAAATTCATCACCGTTTATTGCCAGCATTGAAACATCTGCATAGTGCTTTGCGCGAGAAAGCCCATAATTTCGGGCATATCATCAAAATTGGGCGTACACATACACAAGATGCAACACCACTTACCCTGGGGCAGGAATTTTCTGGTTATGCCAAGCAAATTGAAAATGGTATTGCCCGCATAGAGATGACGCTGCCAGCCCTTATGGAGCTTGCACAGGGCGGAACAGCGGTCGGCACAGGCCTGAATGCGCCTGTTGGCTTTGCGGAAGGCGTAGCAGAGCGGATTGCTGCGATAACTCAGCTTAACTTCACGTCGGCTCCCAATAAATTTGAAGCACTGGCTGCACATGATGCTATGGTTTTTACGCATGGCGCCATAAATACAGTTGCTGCATCGCTGTTTAAAATCGCCAATGACATTCGTTTTTTGGGGTCTGGTCCGCGTTCAGGTTTAGGCGAGTTGTCTTTGCCAGAAAATGAGCCTGGCTCATCCATCATGCCTGGCAAGGTAAATCCAACCCAGTGTGAAGCGCTTACAATGGTTTGCGCCCATATTTTTGGCAATCATACGGCTCTTACTTTTGCTGGAAGTCAGGGGCATTTTGAGCTGAATGTCTTTAATCCAGTTATGGCGTATAATTTTTTGCAGTCTGTGCGCCTCATGGCGGATAGTGCGATTTCATTTACAGATAATTGCGTTGTGGGGATTGAAGCACGTGAGGATAACATCAAGGCAGCACTTGATCGCTCACTCATGCTTGTAACGGCTCTTGCACCCAAAATTGGTTATGATAATGCTGCCACCATTGCGAAAACGGCCCATAAAAATGGCACAACCCTGCGCGAGGAAGCTGTGGGCGGCGGTTATGTGACAGATGCAGAGTTTAATGCTGTGGTGCGGCCTGAAAAAATGATTTCGCCTGGGTAAATTCAGCCCAAAATCTTTGCAGTTATTGCTTTGAGTTGGGTTGGGTCAGTTGTAAAATCTTGGTCCATCCAGGCTCTTTCAGCCTGTCTTAGAATACTACCAAGTTCTGGCCCAGGTTTTAGCCCAATTTTTATAAAATACTCTCCTGAAAATGGGTTTTTTGGAACTATCCAGCTTTTGTAAAGCATAGTACCCATCCTAATCAAATCAGGCTTTTCCGCAGCATTTACGAGTAACCAGTTCATGAAGGCTGGATAGCCTATTGTGTAGATAATCTGTTTAAACTTAGATTCGCTGATTTCACTATCTAGTCTGTATTTTTGTGAATGTGTTTGAAAAGACTCTAACTGGGTGTGTTCATGGTTCGACAGTTTCAGGTTCTGCCTGAGGGTTTCAGCTGCACCGCATGTTCCAGTCTCAACAAGGCTTAAAGCTGCCAAGTGGCGTATGAATGTTGGCTCAATTTCAGCTTCTGTTTCTACGTTGATCAATGCTTTGAGGGAGTTATGATTAACGGCTACACCTAGAACATCATGCAGAAATCCTGTTGAGGAAATGGCCTCAATGGTTTCATAGACATATTTTGCTGTAAGCCATTTGCGCATTTCGTGGCCAATGCGTTCACGCGACAAGGCAGGAATATTCTTACGCTGGGACAAACATGCTTCAAGGCCTGATTTATCCAATTTTCCTTTACCATAGCTTGCCGAAAACCTGAAAAAACGTAAAATGCGCAGATAGTCTTCTTGAATGCGCAGTAGAGGATCGCCGATGAACCTTATAATCTGTTTATCAAGATCCGTCAGTCCATCTGTATAATCATAAATTGCACCTGTCATATCCATAGACAGGGCGTTGACTGTAAAATCCCTGCGCAAAGCATCAATTTGAAAATTTCTTGTAAATTCTACTTTTGCATGACGACCATTGGTTTCAACGTCCTGTCTCAGGGTTGTCACTTCAAATGGATTGCCTTCAATTATGATCGTTACAGTTCCGTGGGAGATACCTGTTGGTACGCTTTTCAAACCAGCCTCTTGAGCCAATTTTATGGTGGTTTCTGGCAAAAGAGTAGTTGCCACATCTATATCATGTATAGGCTGGCCCAACAGGGCGTTCCGCACTGCACCCCCAATAATGCGTGTTTCCTGTCCTTCTGGATTTAGAAGGGCGAGCAGCTGCATGGTTTTTGGACTGGTTTTACATATGCGGGCAAAAGCAGTCTCTGTATCAATCATTTTGGTAATAGTTTGCCCTCAATTAATTTGCCGTTTTTAAAAACAGAGGGTTGAAAAACACCCATTTTGTGTTCATCAAAAAATCCAAGAAGCAAAATGCCGATAACCGATGTCAATATGCCTGCCAAAACGAGTTTGGACAGATGGGGTTTATGAAAATCGTGTAAGATGTTCAATGGATGTCCATAGACAAGGCACCCTGCAAGATACAGGATAAAAGGTGCCAAGAATAAAATCAAAACTTCCCCAAAGCTACGTAGCATCAGCCATAAAGCCTTTCATAAAGCTGCCGGATGATTGCAGCAGTTACCCCCCATATATAGCGATTATCATAAGTAATAGAATAGAATTTGCGCTTTGTGCCATTTATTTCAAGGTTTTCTATGGAATGGTTATGCGGTGTCATAAGAAACTGCAATGGAATTTCAAAAACTTCACTTACTTCATCATAATTAATATTAAGTGGCATATCTGGTTCAACCAAAGCTACAACTGGCGTTATTTTAAAACCTGTCACGGAAAAATAAGTTGGCAGAAATCCTAATGGCTGTATGGCCTGACGGTGCAGGCCTATCTCCTCAAACGCTTCACGCAGGGCCGCCTGTAACGGGCCTTTATCAGACTGCTCTATTTTTCCACCTGGAAAAGAGATTTGTCCTCCATGATCCTTGAGATCAGGGGTGCGCTGCGTAAGAAGCACTGTTGTCCCTGATTGACGTGCCAGAACTGGTATGAGGACTGCTGCAGGGCGGAATGTAGAATTGGGTTCAGCACGCAAATTTTCAGGTACGCCAGAAAGTATTTTACGTGCGCGGCCAGCAAACGTTTCTGGCTCAAAAGAACTGATACTGCATTCTGGCATAATCAGTAGTCAAGCTCATCAGCATTTATCATGCTAAAAAACTCTCCACCGCTCCAGACGCCAAATTCGGATTTTATGCCTTCGTCATGTGTTGTGCCAATATTGACAAGCTCAATGTAAAGATTACGCGTCAGTTTGGCCCATAAATTATCGCGTACAAGGCAATAAGGAATGAATGCATTATCTGGCTGGCGGTTAAATTTCAAAGGGCAAGCTTTGTTTATTACAACTTCATCACCGATATTGGTGGAAAACTTTAATTGCTGATTTTGATTAATGCCAGTAATCTGCATGGTTACTGCTATAAAAGGGGCATCCTCAACCTGTATACCCACACGCTCAACAGGGGTTACCAGCTCGAAACCTTCAGGCGTACTGCGTAAGACTGAGGCAAAAAGTCTGACTATTTCAGGACGATGTATGGGCGTGCCTTGATAATACCATGTTCCGTTGGATTTAATAACCATATCAATGTCACCACAAAAAGGTGAAGTTACATTATCGGGTTGGAGCTGGGCAATCATCAAAGAAGTATAGCTTAAAATTTGAACTGTATCTACCATCGTTTGACCTGAAACCAAATCAAGCTATGGTCATCTGGCGTTAAACTGCTCTATAAACATCAAGCGCCGACATCACTACAGGAACATACAGAATGACGACCCTGCAACCCTTGAAGACTGAACATATAACAGATGCTATTTTGCGTCTTGCAGAGGATAGCACTGCAACGCTAGCCAAAGCCCGTAATGCGATTGGCGAGGTAATTTTTGGACAGGACGCTGTCGTTGAGCAGGTGCTTGTAACAATTCTGGCTGGTGGGCATGGACTGCTGGTGGGGGTGCCAGGCCTTGCTAAAACCAAACTGGTTGAGACACTGGGCACTGTGCTTGGTCTTGATGCAAAACGCATTCAGTTTACGCCAGATTTGATGCCCACAGATATTCTTGGTTCTGAAATTCTTGATGACAATACCTCTGGAGCGCGGCATTTCAGGTTTATAAAAGGGCCTATATTTGCGCAGCTTCTTATGGCCGATGAAATTAACCGTGCCAGCCCACGCACACAATCAGCCCTTTTGCAGGCCATGCAGGAATATCATGTGACGATGGCTGGAGAGCGATATGATCTGCCACAGCCATTTCATGTTTTAGCAACACAAAACCCAATTGAGCAGGAGGGTACATACCCGCTACCAGAGGCGCAGCTTGACCGTTTTTTGATGCAGATTGATATTGGTTACCCTGATAAACACGCTGAGCGTCGTATGCTGATTGAAACAACAGGGGTCGAAAGCGTTAAACCAAAAGCGGCTTTAACCTGTGCTGAACTCATTACGGCGCAACGTCTTGTGCGTCGGTTGCCGGTAGGTGAAACTGTGGTTGATGCCATTTTGGAACTTGTGCGATCTGCAAGGCCAGAAAATGGTGGAGCTTTGGGAAATCTGTTATCCTGGGGACCAGGGCCTCGTGCAAGTCAATCGCTTATGCTGGCGGTGCGGGCACGGGCTCTGCTGGATGGTCGACTTGCACCATCAGTGGATGATGTGATTGCATTGGCAGGGCCTGTGCTCAAACATCGTATGGCGCTTAATTTTTCTGCCAGAGCTGCTGGACATACCATTACCCAAATTATTACCGATTTAACGAAAGAAATGGTTAGACTTTAAACATGGCAAAAGCACATGTTCTTGGAACAGGGGAACGCAGAGCTGCTATTGCAAATGTAAGCGCTGCACAATCCCTTGCGGAACTTATGCCACATCTTGCACTTGAAGCGAGGTGTATTTCTGCCAGTGGAGCATCTGGCATTCACGGACGCAGGCGCGTTGGGCAGGGTGACAGCTTTTGGCAGTTCCGTAAATTTGGAGAGGGCGAATCCGTTGGCCGTATAGACTGGCGACGCTCTGCACGCGATAAACACCTTTATGTGCGCGAACGCGAATGGGAAGCGCCCCTTAATGTATGGTTGTGGGTAGACTGTTCCCGTTCGATGGCTTTCATGTCTAAATTTGTATCTCAATCCAAACTTGAGCGTGCAGTTGCAATTACACTTGCCCTTGCAGACATGCTTGTGCGTGGTGGCGAGCGTGCGGGTTTGCATGGCATAACCCCGCCTTATGCCTCTTGCAGGATCATTGAGCGATTGGGCGAAGCTTTAGTGCTTGATGAAAAATCTGGTACAAGACGTGATCTGCCAGTAGCCAAAGCAATTGGCAGACGGGAAGAAATCATACTTGTTGGAGATTTTATTGCTGATCTTGATGTTTTAAAACAAAATATTGGAGCTTTGGCAGCTCAGGGGGGGCGTGGACATCTGATTTTAATACGTGATCCAGTTGAAGATATTTTTCCTTTTTCAGGGGAAACAGAATTTGAAGATTTGCAGGGTGGCCAAAATTTACGTGTTGGAGACGCTGCTGGTTTTGCTGTTAACTACAAAAATCGGATTGCAGCCCATACGCAGGAATTGCGTATGATTGCTGAAAAATTTGGCTGGACGCTGACGTTACACCGAACTGATCGTCCTGCAAGTGAGTTGATTTTTGGTCTAATAATGCTGGTTCAGGGAAGTAAATAATGTTTTATATTCCTTTTGCCTTTACTGCTCCTGCACTTTTAGCAGCTTTTATAATGCTGCCTGTGCTGTATTACCTGCTAAGGCTTACACCGCCGCCTCCCGAACGTGTGCCGTTACCAACGCTTCCACTTGTGCGTGATCTTATTCCAGAAATGCAAAAACCACATCACAGTCCCTGGTGGCTGTTGGCTTTACGTTTATTGATTGCAGGCTTGATTATCCTGGCAATGGCTGGACCAGTCTGGAACCCAAAGCAGGGCAAAATGCCTAGCTCAAACGGGCCATTGGTCATTATGATTGATAATGGCTGGGCCTCTGCGAGTGATTGGAAAACCCGTGTTGCCTTTGCAACGCGGGAGATTGAAAGTGCAGGCGAACGTCCTGTTGCAGTTAGAGGCACAGGAGAAACCCCTGCTGAAATCATACCTCTTTCAAGTGTTTCAGCCCTTGAAAAATTGCGTGGACTTGCACCACAGGCTTTTACGCCTGACAGACGCTCCCATTTTCCAAGTTTGGCTGATTTTACAAACCGAAATAAAAATGCAGATATTTTATGGATTGCTGATGGTATTTCCTTAAATGAGGGAGAGAACGATTTTAGAGACATAGATGAGTTATTACGGCAAAGGTTGACTATTATTGCCTCACAAAATCCCAAGGCCATAGCCCTTTCCAATCCTTACAATGCAGCAGATATTTTGAATGTTCGGGTCTTAAGAGCAGCAAACGTCAAGGACGCAGGTCTTGTTCGCGCGATGGATGCAAAAGGGCGTGTGCTGGGTGATTCAACCTACAAATTTGACGCAGATTCCAGGGAAACTCTGGCAAAGTTCGACCTACCTCTTGAGCTGCGAAATGATGTTTCGCGTCTTGAAATTGTAAATGAGAACAGTGCTGGCGCTATTGCACTGCTTGATGAAAATAACAGTCGGCGCCGTGTTGGAATCTTGACAGGTGAATCAAGCGAAACAGCGCAGCCGTTTGTATCTTCCAGTTTCTTTTTACGTCGTGCCTTGGAACCATTTACTGACATTCGAGAAGCCCCCAAAGGCGTTTCAAACCCTATTGAACGATTGATTAATGACAATTGCAATGTGATTATTATAGCAGATTTTGGGGCTTTAAGCGGGGTAAATCTCGAGCAGCTAACAGCCTATGTAGAAAAAGGCGGTATGATTATTCGTTTTGCTGGTCCTAAACTTTCTTCAAATGTTGATACATTACTGCCTGTCAAACTTAGACGGGGTGGGCGGGTTCTTGGCGGAGCGCTTTCATGGGATAAGCCGCGTAAACTTGGCAAATTCCTGGAATCAGGGCCGTTTGGTACGTTGAGTGTACAAGGTGATGTAACAGTTGGGAGACAGATACTGGCAGAACCAGATGCAGATTTACCGTCGCGCAGCTGGGCGCAGCTTGAAGACGGTACGCCTTTGGTTACTGGCACAGGGCAAGGAGCTGGAACACTCGTTCTTTTTCATGTAACAAGTGATACAACATGGTCAAATCTGCCGTTATCTGGCCAGTTTGTTGACATGTTGCGTAGATTAGTCAGCCTTTCCAGCACTGGTCAGCAAAAAACTGGAGATGATAACAAGTTTAAAAATGTTCTGGCTCCCAACCGCATTCTTGATGGTTTTGGTGTATTGCGTTCCCCACCTGTTTATGCACGGCCTACTGAGCGTGGGCGTAATTTGACAGCTACACCTCAAAATCCTGCTGGCTTCTATGGACCACTATACGCAAGTCAAGCTGTGAATGCGCTTGCACATGATGTAAAACTTGCACCTCTTACTTATGGACAAATTCCAACCGTTTTTTTAGAACTAGCGCCGCCACTTGATTTACGTGCAGCTATGCTGATGGGGGCTTTTATTCTGTTTTTGATTGATTCCATTCTTATAATCATGCTCAGTGGGGCTTCATTCCGGTTTAAAACTGCCATGTTCAAAGCTCGTGCAGGATATCGTACGACTGGTATTACATTCTTGATTGGTGCGCTGGTTTTTGTAGCACCCTCGCCCAAGGTCAATGCCGCTGATACTCTTCAAAATATTCGTCCTCAGGACATTGAATCCGCACTTGTAACACGGCTTGCCTATGTTGTGACAGGTGACAGGCAAGTGGATGAAGACAGTGCTACAGGCCTTGCAAATCTTACGCGGGTTCTCACCATAAGAACGGCGCTTGAGCCTGGTGATCCTATTGGAGTTGATCTTTCCAAAGATGAGCTGGTTTTTTACCCCATTTTATTTTGGCCAATCACGACCAGTGGAGCTTTACCAAGTTCAAATGCCATTGCTCGTATCAACGCCTATATGAAGCAGGGGGGCACAATCGTATTTGATACACGAGATGCTGTAACGGAGGGTGTTGGAACTGGGATATCACCTGAAACACGGCGATTAAGACAAATTTTAAGCTCAATCGACGTACCTGAGATTGAGCCTGTGCCACGTACGCATGTTGTTACAAAAAGTTTTTATCTACTGGATAATTTTGCTGGACGTTATGTTAATGGTAAAACCTGGATTGAAGTTTTGCCACCAGAAACAGGTTCGACCCGTATTGAAAATAGGCCTGCGCGCGCGGGCGACAGGGTTTCACCCATAGTCATAACATCAAATGATCTGCTAGGGGCGTGGGCAACAGACAGTTTTGGTCAGCCACGTTATCCGCTTATGCCAGGCGATAGACGCCAGCGTGAGTTGTCGCTACGGGCAGGTGTTAATCTGGTTATGTATTCACTGACTGGGAACTATAAATCTGATCAGGTTCACATTGACGACCTGCTGCAAAGGCTGGGGCAGTAATGGATAGTCTATCGTTTAGTTTTGCCCCTTTAGTTGTATTTGAATGGTTTATCATTCTTGCAGTGCTTTTACTGTTCACTAGCGGATTAATGCTTATTTTTCGTCAAAAAGGTGTACTGACGCGGCTGGCTGCATCTGGATTAATTTTGCTTGCACTTGCCAATCCCCTGCTCGTCAATGAAGATCGTGAAAAACTGCGGGATGTTGTCGCGCTCGTTATTGATAAATCTGGCAGTCAGACGCTTGAGCAGCGCGAAAGAGACACTGAACGTGCACGCCTTGCAATTTCTGAACAGCTCTCGAAACGAAAGTTTACAGATTTAAGAACCATCGAGCTTGTAGAAAATGAAGGCAGCAATGATGGCACGCGCCTGTTTGATGCTTTGCGTACAGGGCTTTTGGATGTATCCTCAAGCAGACTGGCGGGGATAATTGCTATTACAGATGGACAGGTGCATGATGTACCAGCTTCGCTTAAGTCACTTGGTATATCATCCCCGTTTCATGGGCTAATTACAGGCAGCCAAAACGAAACCGACCGGCGTATTGATATTATCGAAGCACCCAGGTTTGGGCTTGTTGGCAAGGAGCAGATAATTGTTTTTCGTGTTGTGGAAACAGGAAAAACAGGTGGAGCTTCTCGTGTAACAATCAAGCGTGATGGAAAGATTATTCAGCAGCTCGATGCAAAACCTGATACGGAAATAAGAAGTGCTGTTAAAATTGACCATGCAGGCACCAACCTGTTTGAGCTTGAGGTGGAAGGCGTTGAAGGCGAACTTACACTGCTTAACAACACAGCCATTGTTACGATGGATGGTGTGCGTGATACTTTAAAAGTGCTTTTGGTGTCTGGTGAACCCAATGCGGGTGAACGCACCTGGCGTAACTTTTTAAAAGCGGATGCCAATGTAGATCTGGTGCATTTTACAATTTTGCGTCCACCCGAAAAACAAGCTCAGGATTTGGCGACTGCGCGGGAACTTTCGCTTATCCAGTTTCCAACACGCGAGTTATTCCAGCAAAAAATCGGTGATTTTGACCTTATTATTTTTGATCGGTATTCCAACCAGACAATCTTACCTTCAAACTATTTTGATAATATTGCAAAATATGTTCAAAATGGTGGCGCCCTTTTAATTGCGGCTGGTCCAGAGTTTGGTGCGCCTGGCGGTTTGCAAACGACCAGTCTTAAAACTGTCATTCCTGTTGCAACATCAGGCCGCATCCTTGAACAGCCTTTTTTGGCACGAGTTACGGATTTAGGTAAAAAGCATCCAGTAACCCATGCATTGCCAGGAGACGAAACTAATCCCCCCAGTTGGGCACCCTGGTTTAGATTAATTGGGGCGCAAGCAAAATCCGGCTCTACGATCATGTCTGGGCCAGAGGGTGGGCCGCTGTTGGTTTTATCACGCGAGGGCAAAGGCCGCGTAGGGTTATTTTTGTCAGATCAGACGTGGTTATGGGCAAGGGGCTATGGAGAGGGCGGGCCTTATCTGGATTTATTGCGCCGACTCTCGCACTGGCTGATGAAAGAACCTGAGCTGGAAGAAGAAGCTCTGCGGCTGACTTCAAAGGGCAGGACCATAAGTATCATGCGCAATACCCTGTCGGATACAATCGAAGATGTGACCCTTACAGGACCAGAGGGTGAGATACAAAAAATTGGGCTGCATCCTGTTGAGGCTGGTATTTGGAGAGCAACAGTTAATGTTAAAAAGAATGGGCTGTATAAAGGCTCTGACTCAAAACTTACAGGCTTTACAAATGTTGGGGCTGCCAATGCTCAGGAATTTCGTAATGTTGTAAGTACGACAGATATTTTGCAGCCAATCGCCGATGAAACGGGAGGATCCGTGCGCAGACTCAATCAGAACACTGAATTTGTACTACCGCGTATTGTAGATGTTTCAACAGGAGTACGGTTTACAGGCTCTGACTATATTGGTCTGCGCTCAAATACTGCTTATGTTGTTAAAGGGGTTGGGCTACTTTCATTCATGTCAGGATTTTTGGGGCTTTTACTATTGTTTGCAGGAATTATCCTTAGCTGGTTTCGAGAGGCTAGGGGGTTTATGCGCCTCACAAGATAGCAGGTGATTTAGCTTACGTATTTAATTCAAGGCAGTTTCAGTGCTGGTGGCTTATCACCATAAGGCGGTATATTTTTAGGAATGATGGCTGGAAAAGTTGGCAAGTTTTTTGAACGCGCAACTCTAACGGCATTAGCTTTTGCCTCATTAAAGTTTTTACCTTCTATACGCTCAACATGGTTCTTGCTATCCACGATCGCATATTTACAGGTTTGTGACAAAAGTAATCTTATATACTTGCCTTTACCAACTTCAACCAGCTCATTAAGTTGAAGATTTTTAGAAAAATCATCTTTTCCATTTAGGCAGGTTGTTACGCGATCTGGCCTAAGACCAGGAACAATTCTTGTTCCACCCATTATTCTTACTCCTATTATTGTTCATTAAAAGGGCATTACAATATATTTTGCTTTGCTATAACGAGTATTAAACTCCCAACCTTACATGAACCTGACAAGGAATGAAAAAAAACCATTTTTTTAAATATTTTATAACTAAAGTTTTTAAGCTACTATTGTACCGTTTTTCATAGTGTTTAAAGCTCCCTCTTCCAACTCCAGATATAAAAGTCTTGAGGGGTTTACAGGGCCTGGTAAAATAATTTTGCCCATTGGCACCTGTTTAAATCCAGCTTTTGAATAGTAAGGTAAATCCCCCACCAGAATAACCAGCTTATAGCCATGCTGGACTGCAATATTAAGAGACTTTTTCATTAACGCTCGACCTATTCCTTTACCTTCAAAGGCAGGTTCGACTGTAAGAGGCCCCAGCAGCAGACAAGGTATGCCAGAAATTTTTATAGGCGTTTGACGAATTGATCCTACGAGCAATGTACCAACTTTTGCAATGAAAGACAGGCGCGGGTCGTCTTCCCCCATTTCCCTCATACGAGAGGCTGTGCGTGTAAAACGTCCAGGCCCGAAAGTCCGATCAT
This sequence comes from Hyphomicrobiales bacterium, assembly GCA_025351165.1. Taxonomy (GTDB): domain Bacteria; phylum Pseudomonadota; class Alphaproteobacteria; order Rhizobiales; family Beijerinckiaceae; genus JAIELD01. The sequence continues at coordinate 33,860 of JANXWK010000001.1, forward strand.
GCAGTTTCTCAATTGCTGAAGTTTCTGCGGAGGTTTCGGAAGATATAGTAAAATTCAGTTCCAGCATTATTGTTCTACTATTTTGCAAAAGGTTTTCTAGCTTCCACCATAACTTTGAATGAGGCTGCCAGCAACCAAATGCCATCCATCAACCAGTACAAAAAAGATAAGTTTGAAAGGTAAGGCTATAGTAACTGGTGGCAACATCATCATTCCCATTGAAAGTAATATGGAAGAGACAACCAGGTCGATAATCAGAAAGGGGATAAACAGTAAAAAGCCAATTTCAAACGCGCGACGTAATTCCGAAATCATAAAAGCTGGGACAATAATGTTAAGGGGTGTTGCATCAGCCGTTGCAGGCTTTGGAGCATTACTGAGTGTTATAAACAGACCAATATCTTTTTCACGAACATGGCGGAGCATAAATTTTTTAAATGGCTCAGAAACACGATTAAAAGCTTCTGTTTCCTGAATTTGGCCTGCAACGAGGGGCTGAACTCCATTAGTATAGGCCGTTTGAAATGTGGGTGCCATAACAAAAGCCGTCAGAAATAGTGCCAAGGCTGTCATAACACCGTTTGGCGGAGCAGATTGTGTTCCAAGAGCTGTACGCAAAAGTGATAAAACAACAATTATTCTTGTAAAAGATGTCACCATTACCAAAATGGATGGTGCAAGAGACAGGACTGTTATGAGGGCAACCAGCTGAAGCCCACGCTGCGTTAATCCTGAACCTGGATTAAAGTTTATCCCTATATCTTGTGCATGAGACAATGTAGAAAAACTAGAGACGGTAATCAGAATTACAAAGATTTTCAGAGCTAGGTGTAATACAAATGAAGATGGTTTTTTTTCCATGTTATGTTTGATTTTATGCATTTTTGTTAGGTATGCGGCCTAACAGACGCGCCATCTCCTGTTCAAGGTCAAGTACAAGGCTATCTGCTGCCAGAGACGGTTTTGCATTTTCTGTTTCAACTTCCAGCTCGGGTTTTGAGACAGCTGGAAGTTCAGGCAGTTTTTCTGGTGCAGATTCTATCGGCCTTGAGATTTCTGGTGTTACAGCTCCTGATTTTAACTCAACAGGTTTTGAAGACGAACTAACTGGACGGCGTAGAGCTTCTTCCAAGCGTCTTGTCGCATCGCCAAAAGCTGTTGAAATTTGCTGTTTTTTGGGTTCAGATTTTGGAGAGTTTTCTAGAACGGGAACGGGCGGATGCATTTGCACAGTGGAACTAGGTTCTTGCTTTATTGAAGTTTCTTGTTCTGCAAAAAACTGCTGTGTTAAACTATCAGTATCAAATTTTTGCAAACTTTCAGGTTCTACAGACAATACAGGTTTTTTTTCTGGCATGTTTTCTAGCACGTTTTCTTCACGCAATGTATCATCTTGCATTTTTTGCAGAGATTTTACAGGTTCTGTTTTGGGAGAAAACGTTTTTTGAGCTGGTATTGACGTGCGAAGGTCAAGATTAGGAACATTCAGTTTTGGAATGTTCAACCTGGATACAATGGAAGATACGGGTGCTGTCTGTGGTGTTTGTGACGCACTGTCCATGTTAAACTCTGTGCTGGTGCGGTCTGAGTTGTTTGGGCGTGTCGTAGCAATAGCACCTGAAGGAGCCTCTATGCTTAAGTCATCTTGAAGTTTTGAGGTAACAGTTGGCCGTGTTGAGGTATCCATAACTGGGAGTTCTGGCCTGACACCGCGTATGATATTGCGTTCAATCAACAGGTCGTTTGGGCCACCAATCAACACAAGATGCTCAACATTGTCACGCCTGACAATAACTAGTCTGCGTCCTTGGCGATCAAGGTTAAAAAAATCTGTCACACCAAGCCTTGCAGGCCTATTTCGGCGGTCAGGAGACCCACTCATGTTAAATGTAGCACCAAATAAACGACGCAATGCCAATATTGCAATGATGGCAACCAGGATGAATGCAAGTCCCAGAACGCTCCAAAGCACAAACTTGGCGCCGTTTTCACCTAATATGATCTGCAATTGAGACATAACTCAAACTCTTTGCTGCAACACGTTGACATTGGATCAAGCCTACTTGATTCCTTAATTAACGTTTACCATAAAGTCCTCATAAATGTGAACATCCTTGAATAATAGTTAATTTTGTATCTTTCCGACACATATATCTCCGTTCTTAACTGTAAATTAACTATAATCGCGGCAAGAATTGCCCAGTACATCAAGTTATTTAAGAGTTTTAAAAGGTTTGGGCAATGAACGGCGATCTACCAATTTTTTCTGCGCTTAAAGCACGCATGCACTGGAACCAGTCACGCCAGAAGCTAATTGCTGAAAATGTTGCCAATGCTGATAGCGTTGGTTACAAGCCCCGCGACCTTAAAGATTTTTCCAAGACATATGCTGCAACTGGGAGAATTCAAGCCGTTGTTCAGCCAGCCATGACTTCCCCCACTCACCTTGCAGGTTTTGATCAACTCTCAGGGTTTTCCGCCCAAAAGGGTATGGATTTTGAAACTGTACCTTCAGGCAATTCAGTCAATCTTGAAGACCAGATGACAAAACTTGCCGAGAACCAGATGGATTATCAGTCTGCGATCACAATTTATACAAAAAGTATGAATTATCTAAAGATCGCCCTTGGAAAAGGTAAATAGACCTTAAAAAAGATAAAGAGGTGCTTAAATGAATGATTTTCTCAAATCTCTGGCAATTTCGTCTTCTGGCCTTAAGGCGCAATCTGGAAGAATTCTCACTATCAGTGAAAATGTTGCCAATGCTGATTCATTGCCTACTAAAAGGGGTGATTTGCCATATCAGCGCAAGATAGCCCGTTTTGAACGCAGGTTTGATACAGAACTTGGCGCTGAAACTGTGCGTCTTGGTAAAGTGGCAAAAGACAAGACACCTTTTGTACAAAAACTGGACCCTGGTCATCCTGCTGCCAATGCAAACGGGTATGTGCAGACCCCAAATGTAAACCCTCTAATAGAAACAATGGATTTGGCTCAAGCTCAAAGCAGTTATCAGGCAGGTCTTAATGCCATAAAAGCCACACGATCAATGATGCAGGCAACCCTTGGTATTTTGCGTGCTTAACCAGTTTTAGTTTTTTTAATCCTTGAGAGGAGATATTATCATGGCTACCCCGACCAATCCCGCAGCAAGTCTTGCAACAACCGCTTATTCAGCTGCCCAAAAATATGCAGACCCTTCAAAGCTCACCTCTCTCCAGTCCATAGGTGATCAACCAAATGGTGGGTTTGGTGACATGCTGCAAAGTGCTTTGAACAAGGTTTCTACTGCTGGTGCTAAAGCTGACACGCAATCCATAAAAGCTATCTCTGGCAAGGCTGATCTGGTTGATGTTGTGACAGCAGTTGCTGAAAGCGAAGCGGCGCTGGAGACACTTGTTGCTGTTCGAGACAAAGTCATTGCAGCCTATGAAGAAATCATGAGAATGCCAGTTTAAGCCTGCCATTCAGCTCAGAAAATGCTGGCTTTAAATATTTATCTTACATGGTTTAACTGGTTACATTAAAGGCTCATTGTATGAATGGTGCTGAGGTTATGGACGTTGCGCGTGATGGTATTCTCACATTTTTCAAGATGGGAATGCCAGTCATGATGATTGGACTTGTTGTAGGTGTCGTTATTTCCCTCTTTCAGGCCCTTACACAGATTCAGGAACAGACCCTTGTTTATGTTCCCAAAATAGTCACAACATTTCTTGCTCTTATGTTCCTTATGCCCTTCATGAGTGACGCAATCTCTGGTTATATGCAACGCATAGCAACGCGAATCATTTCTGGGGGATAGTTTTTATGGCAGTATCCAAACGCTTGGTTCTACTGCATTTTTTATTTTTGCATTAAAACAGTCTGTGCTTTTGCAGCTGTTATCCAAATCCTTAACCCTGGTCAAAAGTCTGAAAATCTATTTCTAAAAGCCGTAGCATGACAGAATAAAAGGGAGACATTCATGACAATCCGTCTCCTGCCAGAATTTGCACTGCTGTTCATGCTGGTTTTTGCACGTGTTGGTACGCTCGTCATGCTGATGCCTGGGATTGGGGAACGCGCAATCCTGTCGCGTGCAAGGTTGGGTCTTGGTGTGCTGACAGCCTTGATAATCGTGCCAATAGTAAAGCCTATGGTCAATGCCTCACCTTCGGATATTCCTGTTGTTTTAAATCTGCTGTTCATTGAACTTATCATCGGTGGAATGATCGGCATTTCAGCGCGGCTGGCTTTGTCTGCTCTTCAAACCGCAGGCGTTATTGTTGCCAACCAGCTGGCAATGTCGTACGCGCAGACAATTGACCCAACCCAGGCTGGACAACAAAACGCAACTTTTGGTAATTTTATGTCCATGTTGGGTATAGCCCTGATATTTGCCATGGATCTTCACCACATTGCATTAACCGCCATATTTGACAGCTACAAAATTTTTGCTCCAGGACAGATGCCCCTGGCTTCTGATGCCTCTACACTTGTGCTTAACATCATATCAGGTGCTTTTAAAACTGGGGTACAGATTTCCGCACCATTTCTGGTATTTGGATTAGTATTTAATGCAGGGCTGGGGGTGCTGGCCCGTATGATGCCTGCCTTGCAGGTTTTTAACCTGGCAATGCCTGCAACAATGATGCTGGGCACGCTCATATTTATTGCAATCATGGGGGGGATGATGTCGACTTTTATAAAGTTCATGGAGTCTACCCTTGCGCAGTTTCTGGTAAGATAAGCCATGGCAGAGGATGGCGACCAGGAAGACCGCACCGAAGAACCAACCCAGCGAAAACTTGATCAGGCGCTTGAAAAAGGTGATGTTGCCAAAAGCACTGAGGTGAGTACATTTTTTCTGCTTGGTGCTGCTACGCTCAGTTTCATGATTTTTGCTGGTCAAAACAGCCGTGATTTAGGTATTTCCCTTCAATCTTTTCTAGGTAATATTCATCAGATATCACTTGATGGGCAAAGTCTTTCGATGATTGGGCGAAAATCACTGATAATCGGTATTACAGCTATTGGTATACCCATGCTGTTTCTGGTTATTGCAGGTATTGCAGGAAATATGTCCCAGCATAGGCTTGTTTGGAGTGTGGAGGCGCTAGCTCCAAAGTTTAGCAGACTATCGCCCATGGCTGGGTTCAAACGGGTTTTTGGCAAAGAGGCACTGGTTCAGTTCTTAAAAGGCCTACTGAAAATGACTATTGTAGGTATTGCTGTAGCAGTTGCTCTTTGGCCTGAACGGCTCAAACTTGAAAGCCTAGTCCAGGTTGATGTTGCAGCCCTTGCACCTGAAATTCTCAAACTCATTCTCAAGCTTATGGGTACAACCCTCGCCATTTTTGTGTTTATTGCAGGTGGGGATTTTGTATATCAGCGTTTTACCTGGATGAAGCGTCAGAAAATGACACGCCAGGAAATTAAGGAAGAGCAAAAAGAAACAGATGGTAACCCTGAAATAAAACAGAAAATCAAACAGCTAAGAAGCAGGGCTGCCCGCAAACGTATGATGGCAGCAGTTCCAAAAGCCAGTGTCATCATCACAAATCCAACCCATTTTGCTGTGGCGCTGCGCTATGAGCAGGGCATGAATGCGCCCATTTGCGTTGCCAAAGGACTTGATGCGATTGCCCTTAAAATCCGTGAGATTGCAGGGGAGCACAACATACCAATTGTTGAAGATAAGCCGCTTGCCAGAGCACTTCATGCAGGCGTTGATATTGATGGGGAAATACCAGCAGAACATTACAAGGCCGTTGCGGAGGTCATTGGCTATGTGATGCGCTTTAGAAAAAAAGCAAACTAACGCATAATGACTAAAACCAGGTGATTCTATTGATCTGATCTGGATTGAATTGCAGGTGTTTAAGTATTGTTACTGTTCTTGCAAGCGGTAATATATCAGCCGATTTACAAGGATACACAAGACCAGTGTTAAAAAAGCAGCCAGAAGCGGGTTTTGAGAAACCATTTCAATTCATTGGAAAAATCGGCATGAAAAATGACGACGAGCCGCCACAGGATGACAAAAAAAACTTACCCGTCCTTGGCAGTGCAAATGTGCTTGACCACACTGAACGCCAAGGAAGTGTCGTGCTTGTTTTGGGGCTTGCTATCGCGCTGGTTGGGGCTGTTATCACTGCAAGTTTTCTTGAAGAAGATACAAGAGCGCATTTTATACTTTGGTTTCTGGCCACTCTTGCTGCTGTTGGAGTGCTTGCCCTTTTTATGCATGCCATTGGTGTATTGCAGCTTGGAGCTCATGCATCCCGCAATGACTTAACCAAGCTTTTGGCTGATTCAGGCGAAGATGGCATGATTGTTACAGATCAGGCAGGGCATGCGATTTATGCTAATGCATCTTATTCGCAGCTGTCCAACATCACAAATCCAGCTCAGCTCAAAGGGGTGGAGAAGCTGTTTACGGGATCATCAGACGTTAGCGAATCCATCTACCGACTGGCACAAGCTGCGCGTATGCAAAAGCCAGCTTCTGAGGAGATACGCCTTAGACCTCCTTTGAAAGGCGAAGGAGACGTGGGCTGGTACCGCGTGCGGGTCAATCCTCTTCAGCGCCCCAGTGGCGATTATGTCAGTGTGTGGAATATTACGGATTTAACACGTGACCGCGAGCGGCAGGAAAATGTCTTTCAGGATCTTCAAGCTGCTATTGATTACCTTGATCACTCACCGGTTGGCTTTTTTTCTGTCGATAATGCTGGCACAATTGCCTATATGAACGCCACGCTTGCCAACTGGCTCAACATGGATATTACCCATGTTGGTGTGGGCCAAGCCAAGCTCAAGGATATTGTGCCAGGTGACAGTGTTGCACTGTTTAATGCAGTGAGCGGACGCCCTGGAGAAATCCGCACGGAAGTGCTTGACCTGGATCTTAAACGCCGTACCGGACAGGCTTTGGCTGTGCGGATGTTCCACCGGGTAGCTATTGCCAGCGATGGCACGATTGGCCCCTCCCGCACCATTGTGCTCAATCGTTCACAAAGCAGTGACATTGTTGATGGGCAGGAGGCAGCAGAGGTTCGGTTTGCGCGTTATTTCAACAATACGCCAATGGCTATTGCAACAGTTGACCGCTTTGGCCGTCTAGATCGCTCAAACGGCCTGTTTGCCAAAATGTTTCCAGATGTGCTTACTCCAAGGGATGATGCTGCGCTTCGCTCAATTTATGCAACAGTGTCCGAACGCGATAAACCTGCCTTGAGCGCTGCCCTTGCACAGGCTGTTGCTGGACATGGCGACATAGCGCCGATTGATGCAACGCTTTCAGGTGGGGTGCGTTTTGCACGCTTTTTCATATCTGCTGTGCGTGATGGGGAAGACTATAAAACCAGTGAAGCCAGCGCGGGCGATGCAGCTATTGTTTATGTGCTGGAGACTACCGAGCAGAAAAAGCTTCAGGAGCAGTTTGCCCAAAGCCAGAAGATGAACGCCGTTGGCCAGTTGGCTGGTGGTGTTGCGCATGACTTTAACAATGTGCTGCAGGCTATTATTGGTTTTTCAGATATGCTGCTGGCCAATCATCGTCCAATTGATCCTTCATTTCAGGACATTATGCAGATAAAGAACAATGCCAACCGTGCAGCTGGCCTTGTGCGTCAGCTTCTGGCATTTTCACGCCGTCAGACCATGCGCCCGCAGGTTCTGGTGCTGGGCGATGTGATTACAGAACTCACCAATAATATGCTTAAACGCCTGATTGGCCCTTCTGTTGAACTGGATGTGCATCATGGGCGTGATTTATGGCCTGTAAAAGCCGATATCAATCAGTTTGAGCAGGTCGTTATGAACCTTTGTGTCAACGCAAAAGATGCAATGGAGCATGGTGGACGTATTATCATACGAACTAAAAACGTATATGCATCTGAGTGCAGCGCCTATGTGCATGATGGTTTTCAGGCTGCTGATTATGTGCTGCTGGAAGTTGAGGATAATGGCAGCGGCATTCCAAAAGATGTGCTGGAAAAAATCTTTGAACCGTTTTTCACTACAAAAGATATTGGCAAAGGCACAGGTCTTGGACTCTCCACAGTTTATGGAATCGTCAAGCAGACGGGCGGCTATATCTATTGTGATTCTATTATGGGCCAAGGCACGACATTCCGTGTGTTTTTGCCGCGCCATGTGCCAACCGCAGAAGAGCTTGCGCCCAAGGAACAGGCGGAAAAACCTGCCGTCATTGCCGATCTGACAGGGCAGGGTGTCATATTGCTTGTAGAAGACGAGGAGGCAGTCCGCGCTTTTGGCAAACGTGCGCTGATGTCACGAGGCTACACTGTGCATGAGGCAGGCTCTGGTGTGGAGGCGCTGGAAGTGTTTGAGCGCTTGGAAGGCAAGGTTGATCTTGTGGTGTCAGATGTGGTCATGCCAGAAATGGATGGGCCAACATTGCTGCGCGAGTTGCGTGCACGCAATCCAGATACGAAAATCATTTTTGTCTCTGGCTATGCAGAAGATGCCTTCCGCCAGAACCTGCCAGAGGGTACAGAATTTGGCTTTTTGCCCAAGCCATTCGGGTTGAAGCAATTGATTGAAACAGTGAAAAGCATGATGCCAGTGGGGTAGTGAAGTTTCACTCTCCCGTTACGGGAGAGTGGGTAGAGGATAAAATGTGTATTTCAACTTTTGTGCTTACCAATTTGAACAATTGCCTGTTTCTCTAAAAGTTGCCAATTCTTTTTGTTAAATTTTGAGTGAGAGTATTTATGAATCTTGACGAATTATTTGACGCAACTCGCAATCAAATTGAATTAGAGAGGATCTTTGTGCCTCGGACAAGGCGCGAAAGAGACAAAGTTTTTGGAAATGTAGAAAACCCCAAATTTGTCCATTACACATCTGCTGAAAACGCCTTAAAAATAATTGAGAGCAGACGTCTCTGGATGCGTAATAGCGGTGCCATGTCCGACTACAGTGAAATAAGACATGGTTTTGAAATTTTACATGAGCTGTTTAACGAGAATGAACAACTTATCTCTCGAAACTTTACACAAGCTTTAAAACCTTTTTTGAGGGAAGAAGGAGATCCTATAAGACTTCTTTTTGATAACTCACATCATATAAATCCTAACATCTACATTTCATCACTTTCGCTTCATCAAGAAAAAGAAAATTATAATGGACGTTTGTCCATGTGGAGAGCGTTTGGAGGTAATGGTGGTAGGATAGCCTTTGTTTTAAATATTCCGCGCAATTCTGGTATTGCATCAAGGTTAGGGCTTAATTTTAGTCCAGTTTCTTATTTGCAAAAAAATGAAATTAAAGATGATCTTAATGAAATTATAAAGAATTTAGGCAATCCCCAAAACCAAGATTTTTTAATGAATTGGCCGACTGAAAACATTTTAGACTATGCGTTTTATGCCCTTTATGAATGTCTCGCCTGTGTCAAACATCAAGGTTTTTCAGAGGAGCTTGAGTGGAGAGCTATTTATTGTCCTACACTCCGAAAAACTGATGTTATGGAAAATGAACGCCAAACTATAAGTATCAACGGTATCCCACAAATTATTTATAAAATCCCACTAGATGTAAGAGTTGATAAGACTTTCGCAGATCTAGATTTTTTTAAAATACTGGATCATATCATTATTGGGCCAACGCCTTATTCACTTCAGATAAAACAAGCATTAGTATATGCCCTTGAAAAAGCAGGCGCCCCTAAAAAAGATATTCACATATCTGGAATTCCAATACGATAATAATTGGTTGAGTTATTACCGTCATTGCGAGCGAAGCGCGACAATCCAGTAAATGAAGTTTGCTAAACAAGTTAAGAAGAGCTGGATTGCCGCGTCGCTTTGCTTCTCGCAATGACGGTGCGTATTTGTTTAAAGCTGTTAAAAAAAGAACATAAAAAGAACTTTACAAAAGAACAAAAAGTGAATATACAAAGGGAATGAATATGTTTTAGGGTTTTGTTGGCCTAGCCCTCTTGCCCCAAACGCCTTGTCCCTGCCATAAGGAAAGTCTACACATGTCACAAGCAGCGCTTCGCCTCGTTGAAGGATCAAAACCCGCCATGGATAAAACTAAAGCTCTTGATGCAGCTCTTTCTCAAATTGAGCGTGCATTTGGCAAGGGATCTATCATGCGCCTTGGCGCAAACCAGAAGCCTATGGAAATTGAAGCTATTTCAACAGGTTCCATTGGTCTTGATATTGCTCTTGGTATTGGTGGCCTGCCCAAAGGTCGTGTTATTGAAATTTATGGCCCTGAATCATCAGGTAAAACCACCCTCACATTGCATGTTATTGCCGAGGCGCAGAAGAAAGGTGGTATTTGCGCTTTCATAGATGCCGAACACGCGCTTGATACGACTTATGCCAGAAAACTTGGTGTGAATTTGCAAGACCTGCTTGTTTCACAGCCAGACACGGGTGAGCAGGCACTGGAAATATGCGATACGCTTGTGCGCTCTGGTGCTGTGGACATCGTAGTTGTTGATTCTGTTGCCGCGCTGACACCAAAAGCCGAAATTGAAGGCGAAATGGGTGATGTGCTTCCTGGTCTTCAGGCGCGTCTCATGAGCCAGGCCTTGCGTAAATTGACAGGTTCCATTTCCAAATCCAACACAATGGTCATTTTCATCAACCAGATCCGTATGAAAATCGGTGTGATGTATGGCTCGCCTGAAACAACAACTGGCGGTAATGCCCTAAAATTCTATGCCTCGGTCCGTCTTGATATCCGCCGCACGGGTGCCATCAAGGAGCGCGAAGACGTTGTGGGAAATGCGACCCGCGTAAAAGTTGTTAAAAATAAGGTTGCGCCTCCTTTCAAACAGGTTGAATTTGACATCATGTATGGAGAAGGCATTTCCAAAATGGGAGAGCTTGTCGATTTGGGTGTTAAAGCTGGTATTGTTGAAAAAGCCGGTGCATGGTTTTCATGCGATAGCCAGCGTCTGGGGCAAGGACGTGAGAATGCAAAAACATTTTTACGCAACAACCCAGAGGTTGCAGAAAAAATTGAGCAGTCCATCCGCCAGAATGCGGGTTTGATAGCTGATAAAATTCTGGAGCAGGCTTCACCAGAGCCAGGTGAAGACGATGGTGAAGAGCCGCTTGATATTTAAACAGGGCAATTTTCTACAGCTTTTCCATCATATGATGGACATAAACATAATCCCGCATTAGCGCATATTTTGTTTTTAATAGAAACAAAATATGCGTTTTTTTTAATTTATAGCATGTTTCAAGCAAAAAACCGCTCACACTTTTTTGCAACATGCTCTAGATGATACAAACAGTTTCACTAATGCGGGGTTATTCACGATATGAGTGGCGTAAACGAGATAAGATCAGCTTTTTTATCGTATTTTGCCGATAATGGACATAAGATTGTAGCGTCCAGCCCGTTGGTTCCTCGTAATGATCCAACACTTATGTTTACCAACGCTGGAATGAACCAGTTTAAAAACGTTTTCACTGGTTTGGAAAAACGCGATTACATAACAGCCACATCAGCCCAAAAAGTTGTACGAGCTGGTGGCAAGCATAATGATCTTGATAATGTTGGCTATACAGCGCGCCATCATACTTTCTTTGAAATGCTTGGTAATTTTTCTTTTGGAGATTATTTTAAAGAGCGGGCAATTGAACTTGCCTGGAACTTAATTACGCGTGAGTTTGGCCTTGATAAAAAACGTCTGCTTGTGACTGTTTATCATGAAGATGAGGAAGCCGCTGTACTTTGGAAGAAAATAGCCGGTTTTACAGACGATAAAATAATCCGTATTCCAACATCTGACAATTTTTGGCAGATGGGCGACACTGGCCCCTGCGGCCCTTGCTCTGAAATTTTTTATGATCAGGGCGATAAAGTTTTTGGTGGCCCACCTGGCAGTGCAGATGAAGACGGTGACAGGTTTCTGGAATTCTGGAACCTTGTGTTCATGCAGTTTGAACAGGTTGCTGGTGGCGCGCGCACCAATCTGCCAAAGCCTTCAATTGATACAGGGATGGGGTTGGAGCGCATAGCAGCAATCATGCAGGGTGTTGTCAGTAATTATGACACTGACATGATGCAGAATTTAATCCATGCAGTTGCCCATGCCACCAATACCGATCCGAAGGGTAGCCAGTCTGCCAGCCACCGTGTAATAGCCGACCATCTACGTGCGGTAAGCTTTCTGGTGGCGGATGGCGTGCTTCCTTCCAATGAAGGGCGCGGATATGTGTTGCGGCGTATTATGCGCAGAGCCATGCGCCATGCCGAGTTATTGGGTTCGCGTGAGCCGCTTATGTGGAAGCTTGTGCCAGCATTGACGCGGGAAATGGGACAGGCTTATCCAGAACTCATGCATGCAGAATCCATGATTGTGGAAACTCTACAACTGGAAGAGACACGTTTTCGCCGCACACTTGAGCGTGGCCTAGTTCTGCTTGAGGAAGAAACAAAAACACTTAGCCGTGGCGGTATTTTAAAGGGCGAAACCGCTTTCAAGCTTTATGATACCTATGGCTTCCCTCTTGATTTGACGCAGGATGCCTTGCGTGCCCGTGGCATGAGTGTTGATCTGACAGGTTTTAATTCTGCTATGGAAAAACAGAAAATCGATGCACGAAAAGCATGGGTTGGCTCTGGGGAAGCTGCAACTGAAACCGTATGGTTTGGCATTCGTGAACACGTGGGTGCAACTGAATTTCTTGGGTATGAGACAGAAAGTGCAGAAGGCGTTGTTACCGCCATTATCAGAAATGGTGCAGATACACATGAACTTAAGGCTGGTGAGGAAGGTATAATCATTCTCAATCAAACGCCCTTTTATGCAGAATCAGGTGGCCAGGCTGGTGATACTGGGCTTCTGAGCACAAATGGCATTTCTTTTACGGTAACAGATACCTTAAAAAAATTGGGTGATGTATTTGCCCATGTTGGCATACTGGAAACCGGCGTTGTGCAGATTGGCACTGCGCTTCAATTGCAGGTTGATCATCAGCGTCGTTCAAAAATCAAAGCAAATCATTCAGCAACCCATGTGCTGCATGAAGCATTACGTTTGGTGCTTGGTGATCACATTGCGCAAAAAGGTTCGTCTGTCGATGACGCACGCCTGCGGTTTGATTTTAGTCATCACAAACCAGTTTCAGATGATGAAATGATAAAAATTGAAGATATTGCCAATTCAATCGTTTTGCAAAATGCGCCTGTCACTACCCGTTTAATGGGGCAGGAGGATGCCATCAAGTCTGGTGCACGAGCATTATTTGGTGAAAAATATGGTGATGAAGTTCGCGTTGTATCCATGGGAGAAACTGATATTGGTCAAGCTTGGTCAGTTGAACTTTGTGGGGGAACGCATGCCGTGCGCACAGGCGATATAGGTTTAATAACTGTAATGTCTGAAGGGGGTGTTGCCTCTGGTGTGCGGCGCCTTGAGGCTGTCACGGGTAATGCCGCCAGACTTGTATTGAGTGAGGAACGCAAGCGCCTGCGTGAGCTGGCAGATGTATTGAAAGTTCCGCCCTCTGGTGCATTTGAAAAACTTGGCACTGTTTTGGAGGAGCGTAAGAAGTTTGAGCGTGAACTTGTTGCAGCCCGCAAAAAACTGGCTATGGGCGGGGCTGATGCGAGTGAAACCCAGCCTGTTGATGTTGGCGGTGTAAAATTTATCGGACGGATTATTTCAGGAATTGCGTTGGGCGATCTCAAAGATATAGCCGTTGAACAGAAACAGAAGCTTGGTTCGGGAATTATTGCCCTAATTGGTATTGATGATGATGGAAAAGCTGGACTTGTTATTGCTGTAACGCCCGAACATATACATGCAAACAATGCATCCCATCTTGTTAAAGCCGGCGCTGAAATTATGGGCGGGCGAGGTGGTGGAAAGCCAGATTTAGCTCAGGCAGGTGCGCCAGATGGTTCAAAAGCTCAGGCCGCTTTAGATGCCATTCAAGCTGCTATTACTGGATAGCCATCCTACAAAAAAGCCGCTGATAAAATCAGCGGCTTTTTGATTTATTGTGAATAACGATTAGCGTGAATAAAATTCCACAACTAGGTTTGGTTCCATCTGTACTGGATATGGAACTTCCGACAGGTTAGGCAAGCGTGTCAGTTTTGTGACCTGTTTTGTGTGATCTGTTTCAAGATAATCAGGCACATCACGCTCTGCAAGCTGATTTGCCACAAGCACGATTTCCAGCTGGCGGGATGCCTCACGTATTTCAACTGTATCACCTACTTTAACCTGGTAAGATGCAATGTTGACACGTTTACCGTTCACACGAATGTGACCATGATTTACAAACTGGCGTGCAGCAAATACAGTTGCTACAAATTTTGCACGATATACGACAGCATCCAGGCGGCGTTCCAGCAAGCCAATCAGATTTTCACTGGAATCGCCTTTTAAGCGAATTGCTTCTGCGTAATATTTACGAAACTGTTTTTCAGTAATATTGCCATAATAGCCTTTAAGCTTTTGTTTTGCTTTTAGCTGGGTACCGAAATCTGATGTCTTGCCTTTACGGCGCTGACCATGCTGGCCAGGACCATATTCACGACGATTTACTGGACTTTTTGGGCGACCCCAGATATTTTGACCCATACGACGGTCTAATTTGTGTTTCGAAGTTGCGCGTTTAGTCATAGTACTTCCTTTTTCGGGCTGTTCCTCTTAACGAATTAAGATTGAGTTGAGGAACGCTCCCTCCTTTTTGGTGTTTTAAACCAACGACAGATTACTTGGAATAAGTAATCACGGGGCGCGTAAACATTTAATGCTCTCTAAAGGCACATTAAAGTCAAGCATCGAATATGTGGTTACAGCCTGTTTGTCAAACAGGAATTGCATTTTCTGAGTGTTCTGTAGCTATTACCTGTTTCGTATAATCTGTCTTATATTATTTCTCTCGTATTATTTCTCTCGTATTATTCCTTTTGTATTTTTCTTCTTGCAGTTTCGCTTACACCTGTTTTTCCGTCAGCACTGCCTCTTGTTATCATCTCAAGAGATGCACCCTGTTTATCAACATTAAATTCGTATATGTGGTACGCAGCTTTATGCTGTTTTGTGCCTGGCACTGCCGAGCCGGAGGCGACACCAATAATGGGGATGCCTGGGCCATTGCGTCGCTCATGTATTTCAACTGATTGCACATGATTATGCCCGTGGATAACAAGCTCCGCACCAGTATCGCGTAGCATTTTCATAAAAAATTGCGCATCACGCAAGCCACGACCAAAATGTACGCCTTCTTTATAGGGCGGATGATGAATCATAACCACACGCAGGAAACCAGCTTGTCCTGCTGCTTCTAACATCTGACGAGTGCGCTCAATCTGAGTGTTGCCAACGGCTCCACTTGCCAAAAATGGTGCAGTTGGAATGGCAGAGGAAACGCCTATAAGCGCAATTTTATCACGAATCCGCATGTAGGGAAATGTAACATCCTCTACATCATCACCGCGCATGTAAGGTGCAAAATATTTTGTCATTGCAGGCAGGGAATTGGGGCAATAAGCATCGTGGTTGCCAGGAATGAGGCTCATGTCATGAGGTGCAGCAATTTGCTTTACAACAGAGTATGCACTTTCAAATTCTGCCGGCAACCCAATATTGACCAAATCTCCTGTTAGAGCAATATGATCAAGCTTCTGGGTTTTCATGTCATTGATGATAGCATCCAGCATCGGCATATTATGGATAGCATGGCGGCTGCGTTTCCAGTTCCAGTAACCTGTCAGACGTTTGCCCATAAGCTCTGACAGGCGTGGGCGTGGTAGCGGGCCAATATGAAGATCAGATAAATGGGCAAGGCGAAAAGTGAAAGATGACATGTTCGCAGCTTTGCCCAAAATTCTGAGCTAAGGTCAAGGTCTAATTTTATGCGCTTCCTATTGCTATACCAATGCCAAAAACCAGAAGTCCTCCAATTACAATCTGGATAACAGCCTTCATGAAAGGGGTATCCATATATTTGGACCGTATCCATGCTATTGCCCAAAGTTCGAGTATAACAATGATTATAGCTATAAATGTAGCGATATAGAAGCTGTTTGCCCATGAATCTGGTACAAGGTAAGGGAATGTATGTCCAAGCCCGCCTATGGCAGTCATAATTCCGCATGCAGCGCCTCGTACCCATGGGCTTCCGCGGCCTGTAATTGTGCCATCGTCTGAAAGGGCTTCAGTCAAGCCCATGCTGATACCTGCGCCCAGCGATGCTGCTAGGCCAACCAAAAAGGTGTTCCAGTTGCTATGTGTTGCAAAAGCCGCTGCAAAAACAGGCGCCAAGGTTGAAACAGAGCCATCCACCAACCCTGCTAAACCTGGCTGTACGAGTTGCAACACGAATTTGCGATGCTGTGTGTCGTGTTCTGTTTCGCCGTGTGTTTTAGTTACGTCAGTATTGAGCGATCCAGCTTTCGTGCCATGGCTACGCTCAAGACTTGCCAGCTCCATCAGCATTTTTTTAGTTGATGCATCTGTGCTTTGTGCGGCTGCCTTGTCATAGAAATTTGCGGCTTGCAGCTCCATGCGCTCGGATTCAGCACGCATTTTTTCAACGTTCAAAACCTTAGATAACCAAATTGGGTTGCGCTTATAAAAGCCGCGAACATCCTCCCGCCGAATTGGTGGCATATGCTCCCCAAATTTCGAGCGGTAAAGATCAAACAGCATAGTGCGATGTTCTCGCTCATCCTCTGCCATTTCGTCGAACATGGCAGCAGAGGCTGGAAAGTCTGTCCGTATGCTGTCTGCAAATACCTGATAGATTTGGCTGTCTTCTTGTTCATTTGCTATTGCAAGAGCCAAAATTTGACGTTCATCAAGGTCGGAAAGATTTTTCATACAGCTCGTTTCTGATGTAGTTTAGAATAACTCTAAAGAGTAAGAGGTTGAGTTATCTAATGCAAGGGATTTTTTTTTGTATGTTGTAAGGCTGGTGTAAGGTTGAGGATTTATAAAAGATTAATTTCGAATTTAAAAAGAAATGAAAATGGCAATTTTTAAGCTAGATAAAGGGTCGGAAAGCTTTTTTTTAGCTTCAGCTTTACCTATTTTACCCGTATTTCTGCCTTCATTAAATCCCTCGCCATTCAAGGTGTGGAAAGGCGTGTTTAATAAAAATTTGCCTGACCAATCGGACATAACTGCAACGCCAGTCAGCCTTTGTGAAAATGGCAAGACTGACTGGAAAGTTGAGCTTGTCAATCGAAGTGCACGTGTACACATTCACGTAAAACTGAACAGGCAGTTTTCAGACAAGGATTTTATTGCCGGTTCACAGATTAAAACACTACTTTTAAAAGAGCTTGAGCGTCAAAAACCTCAGGTTAAAAAGCTGTTCAGGGTGGATGAAACAAGAGTTGTCTATGTTCTAAAATATCTACCAAATGGAGAAATATATTATGCCTATGAGCCAAAAGACAAAAGCAATAAGCAGCATTGGAAGGCTGCATTGGAAGCAAATCAGCACAATGGGGATGTTACAATCAAAACAGGAACCGGTCTTGCCAAGGGGATAACTAAAGCAGGTATCAACTTTGTAAAAAGCACAGTCAGTTTTGCGTGGAGCGCAACAGGGCGTTATGCACTCAATGAATGGTTACATGACAAGCAGGGTCAACAGGAAAATGCAGAGTTTAGAGACGGGATTACAGCTTTTGCTAGGCAAGCCAAGCACAAACCGCTTGAAACAACCAACGCTGTATTTGTGCAGCCAATCAGCAAGCCTTTGGCTCGTATACCAGGACAAATTGAGCGGCAAGAGTATGAAGCCTCAGGAGAGTCTTTGGGAGAGGCAAGTTTTAATGCCTATGTGAGTGTTAAAGGTGGTGTAGCTACAGCCAAAACAGTTGACAAACTTGGCAAAGCAATGAGCTGGAGCCAGATGAACAGACTTGAGCGCAAGTCTGTCCTGTTACAAATGCCAAATGCAAAAGGTCTGTCAACAGAAGCTGTAGATATTCTAACGAGCCGCAAATTTATTATGGCCAACGATATTAAAAAATCATTGAAATCTCCGCCACAGGGCGCAGGTGAGCGCCAGTTTATTCACTCTGATCCACCTCCTGAAAAGCAGCTTACCCCATTAGAGCAATTTAAGCCGGATGGAGACAAATTGTGGGCAGAGAATCATAGAGCGCAGCCAAGTAAAAAAAATACGAACAAAATTTTAGCTACAGGCAATGCGACACTGTACGAGCAAGGCCCCACATTTCCCTTGTCTAAAATTGGAAAATTTAGAGGGCAGGGTTTAAATAAAAAAGTTTATGAAGTTAAAGGGACTAAAGGCGATCCGTATGTAATAGCCTTTGATCGTAAGATTATTGATTTTCCAACGGATATCCACGATGAAGTTCAGGCTTTGAACAAAGTCAAACAGCAGGGGTTTCCAACAATTGATCATTCAAGCACAATAATGCTGGAGGCAGGTAAAGGTTTTATATTCAATGTAAAAGCTTTTTTTAATCCTGTTTTGCGCTCTAAACGTGGCATGTTAATGCAGGCCTTGCCCAAAGGAACAGTCAATTCAAACCATTGGAAAAATATGTCTCAGGCTCAATGGGAAAAAACTGTAAATCAAAATACATTAGACAGTCTAAAGCTTGTCAGAGACAGCTATATTAAAAACAACTCACGAATAGTTGATGCGCAATATGAGCTATTGCCAAGTGGGCATGTCGTCGTTAGCGATCCAGTTTTTGTTGGAAAACCTGTAAACTGGAAAGAAATAAGGTTTCTAAACATTCATATAAATCAAATAAAAAGAGATCTTGTGCGCATAAACCAGCATGGGCGCAGTCAATCTTTGAAAAGAGTCAGTTTGCCATAAATCTATATTTTACTATCTGTTGTCCCCTATCCATTATTTCTTTTTTATTATTTCTTGCATCGCTATTGTCTTCTGGCTATAGCGTCAAATCATGAGTTTCAGTTTAACACTCAAGGGCGCGTAGCTCAGCGGTAGAGCACTACATTGACATTGTAGTGGTCACAGGTTCGATCCCTGTCGCGCCCACCATTCTTCTTTGAGAGGTTATTATGATGTTTCAAAAGTATCATTTAGCGATGCTAAGTAAATATGCGGGCATTGGCTTTATTGCAGGATCTGTGAATCATGGTGCCTTTAGCGAACAAAGATCGTATTTAACTGCGGGCGCTGGTATTTTATTTTATTTGGTTGGGGCATTTCTAGATCATAAAAATAATCCAGACGAAACCAAAGACTGGCGTGCTCTTTTTGGTTTTGGAGTGATGGCCTCTATTGGATTAGGCTTTTTTACAGGTGGATTGCAGCATTTTATTGACTCACCAGAGCGCAGCGTGTGGGTTGTGCCTTTAGGCTTTTTAATGAGTGTATTTGCTTTGTATTTTTTAGAAGGATGCAAGAGAATCACGGCTCGTGATGTTGGGATTTACACAGTTACAGGTATGTTACTTGTATCTGGCGCTTCTATTGCAGGGTGGCGGTTTTTAAAGCATGGCAGTGCTGAGCACCATACGCATACACACTAGAGAATGCTTTTTATTGAAGGAATATTATGTCCATAGTTAAATTAATCAAACCAAAGCGATTTGAAGATGATCGGGGCTGGTTTACAGAAGTTTACAATCAATCCACCTTTACTCAAATGGGCGTGAATGTACAGTTCGTACAGGATAATCATTCGTTTTCCAAGCCTGTTGGCACAGTACGAGGTTTGCATTTTCAGCGTCCGCCACGTGGGCAAGATAAATTAGTACGATGTATTGCTGGGCGCATATTGGATGTGGCAGTGGATTTGCGCAAAGGCTCGCCAACATATGGGCATTATGTGGCAGCTGAGCTTTCGGCGCAAAACGGTCATCAGCTATTTATCCCAATTGGGTTTGGTCATGGGTTTGCCACCTTGGAACCAAACTGTGAAATTACCTATAAATGTTCTGACACTTATGCACCTGAGTGCGATGGTGGCATAAAATGGGATGACGAGAGCATCGCAATTGAGTGGCAACTGCCAATTGGTATTGAACCAACACTCTCTAACAAAGACACATTGCTGCCCCTTTTGAAAGATTTTGACAGCCCGTTTGTATATGATGGTGTTCCACTTCACCCTCTTTAAAGAATATTTCGTTTTAGAGACGTATTTTCTAAATATTTGTATTTTGCATTTTTTTGTGCAAAAAGTTGCTCGCATTTTATGTGACATACTTTAATTTTCAAGGGTTAATATGCGTATATTTGTTACTGGTGGAGCGGGATTTATTGGCTCAGCGCTCGTTCGGCATTTGATTAACAATACAGATTATGATGTGCTAAATTATGATAAGCTCACCTACGCTGGCACGTTGACATCACTCAAATCAGTTGAAGATAACACCCGATATCAGTTCATGCAGGGTGATATTAATGATGGGGCGAAGCTCAAAGCAGCTTTTACCGCGTTTCAACCTGATATCATCACGCATTTGGCAGCTGAATCTCATGTAGATCGCTCAATTGATGGGCCGAGTGCTTTTATTGAGACCAATCTTGTTGGCACCTACACCATGCTGCAAGCGGCACTCAACTATTGGCGTGAATTGCCACCTGCGCAACAAAATGCGTTTCGTTTTCACCATATCTCCACTGATGAGGTTTTTGGCTCATTAGGCGAAGAAGGTTTATTCAGCGAAACAACGCCTTATGATCCACGCTCGCCTTACTCAGCTACTAAAGCTGGGGCAGACCATTTGGTAAGTGCATGGGGGCATACATACGGCTTGCCTGTACTGATTACAAACTGCTCAAATAATTACGGTCCTTACCATTTTCCTGAAAAGCTCATTCCATTGATGATTGTAAAGTGCCTTGCAGGGGAGGCTTTGCCTGTTTACGGCAAGGGCGCAAATATTCGGGACTGGCTTTATGTGGATGATCATGTGCGCGCGTTGCAGTGCGTGTTTGAGACTGGCAAGGTTGGTGAGACCTATGCCATTGGTGGCAATTGTGAGCGTAAAAACCTTGATGTTGTGCAAGTAATTACCAGCATTCTGGATGAATTGCATCCGTGTGGGAATGGCAAATCCTACAAAGAGCAGATCAGCTTTGTAGCCGATCGGCCGGGTCATGATGCGCGTTACGCTATTGATGCCAGTAAAATTCGGGATGAGCTTGGCTGGCAGCCAGAAGAAACATTTGAAACAGGCATTGCCAAAACTGTTTTATGGTATTTAGAAAATAAAGACTGGTGGCAGGATATAATTAAACGCACGCAAGCTGATAAACGCCGTGGAATAACATGATGGCTGATGTTTTAGTTACAGGCGGTACTGGGCAGGTTGGCACAAGTTTACAGGCTTTAAACTGGCCTGAAGGTGTAAGACTCTATGCGCCTTTGCGCCAAGAGCTGGATTTATCCAATGTGGCCTCAATTGAGGCGATGATGAAATCACGCGAGTGGGCTTTGGTTATCAATTGCGGAGCTTATACAGCTGTTGATAAAGCAGAAACTGACAGTATAACCGCGTGGCAGGTAAATGCGATTGCGCCTTGTGTTTTGGCGCAACAAGCTAAAGCGCAGGACATCCCGCTTATTCATGTTTCGACAGATTACGTGTTTGATGGTGCCAAAACAACTGCCTATGAAGTTGACGATGCTGTTGCGCCGATTGGAGTTTATGGTGCTTCCAAGCTGGGTGGCGAGTTGGCAATACGCACATCTGGCGCGCGCCATGTTATTGTACGTACAGCTTGGGTGATTAGCCAGTACGGCCATAACTTTGTAAAAACCATGTTGCGACTGGGTGTAGACCGCACGCATTTAAAAGTGGTTGGGGATCAATATGGCTGCCCAACCCATGCAGGAGATTTAGCGGCAGCTTTGCAAATGATTGCCCTGCGCCATCTTGACTTTGAAGCTGCGCCAACTGGCATGTATCATTTTGCCAATGCTGGCTCTGTAAGTTGGCATGGTTTGGCTAAGGAAATATTTGATATAGTTGCTACAAATGGTGCATCTGTGCCTGTAGTAGAAGCTATACCAAGTTCTGATTATCCAACACCTGCAAAACGACCTGAAAACTCACGTTTAGTAACTGACAAGATTACAAAAGATTTTGGAATACACCCACGGGATTGGCAAGGTGCAGTGGCTGATATTGTCGCTGCTCTGAGGCAAAATTAAAATAAAAAGGGGAGGCATTATGAAGGGTATTATTTTAGCTGGCGGGTCTGGCACACGGCTGCATCCAGCGACACTAGCTGTCAATAAACAGCTTCTGCCTGTTTACGACAAGCCAATGATCTATTACCCTTTATCAGTGCTCATGCTTGCACATATTAAAGATATTCTGATTATTTCTGCCCCTGAATATATTGACAACTACAAACGTTTATTTGGCGATGGTTCTGATATTGGGATTAATATGTCCTACGCTATCCAACCCAAACCAGAAGGGTTGGCGCAGGCCTTTACAATTGGACGTGATTTTGTCGGTGATGATCAGGTTGCGTTGATTCTGGGTGACAATATTTTTTATGGCCCAAGTTTTCGTGTGCTGTTAGAGCGGGCAGCGGAGCGTAAAACAGGGGCAACTGTATTTTCGTACCGCGTTGACCATCCTGAGGCCTATGGTGTTGTGGAGTTTGACAAAAGCTGGAAAGCAATTGGACTGGAAGAAAAACCGCTCAAGCCAAAATCTAATTTTGCTGTAACAGGCCTGTATTTTTATGATAATCAGGTGCTTGATATGGCAGCTAACCTGAAGCCATCTGCAAGGGGCGAGTTGGAAATTACTGATCTTAACCGCATCTACCTTGAAAAAGGCCAATTATATGTAGAAGACTTGAAACGTGGTTTTGCCTGGCTTGATACAGGCACGCATGATAGTTTGATTGAGGCTTCAGAATTCGTACGCGTTGTGCAAAAAAGACAGGGTATTCAGGTGGCTTGTTTGGAAGAAATTGCCTATCGTAATCATTTTATCTCAAGGGACAAGTTGATTGAGCACGGCAACACCTATGCCAAGACAAACTATGGCAAGTATCTGCTGCAATTGGCCGAACAAGATCTTGACCGATAAGCTTAATCTTGTCCATTGGTCTGCTAGTTTGATAGGAAAATAACCTTATGCCGTCTCATACTGTTTTAGATATGAGTATTGCTTACAAACTCAAGCGACAATGGCAGATTATCTATGCCCTTATGATGCGTGATATCAGAACGCGTTATTTTGGAAATTCATGGGGTTTTTCTATTGCCATTTTATGGCCCCTTTCACATATATTTCTGCTCGTCATTATCAACACTACCATGGGAAGGGCAGCTCCATTTGGAGAGAGCATGTCATTATGGTTTGCAACAGGTGTGCTGCCTTTCATGGTTTTCAATTATTCAGCCAGATTTATCAGTATGGGCCCTGTTCTGAATAAGGAGCTGACCGTCTATCCAGTTGTAAAACTTAACGATATTCTTATATCGCGTGCTATAATAGAGATGTTGAATGCAGTAAGTATCATCATTCTTACAATGTTGATTTTAATATGTTTTGGTGTCAATCCTATGCCAATCTATCCTGTTGACGCTTTTATAGCTATTGGTGCAAACCTTCTTCTTGGTGTTGGTTTTGGGGTTATCAATGCCATTATCACATGCGCGATTCCTGGCTGGATTACAGGCTACGCGCTATTCAGCATTGTCATGTGGATTGCCTCGGGTGTTCTGTTTATTCCAGACTCTTTACCAGAGCAGTTTCGCTACTATTTGTCGTTCAACCCCAGTCTTCATGGTGTCCAATGGATGCGTTCTGCCTTTTATGAAGGCTATGGTACTGTTGTTCTGGATAAGACCTACATGATCCAGTTTGCAGTGGTGTGTTTGTTGCTAGGGCTGATTATTGAGCGTGTATTCAGGGGAAAATTGCTGGGGAGCTAGATTTTACTGCTTAAAACTGATGGTCATCTACTGCGGCGGCCAGTAGAGCAAAGATGCCCCATATCGCCAGCAAAGAAATTGCAGTGATAATTGAAAAACTAATGCGCTTGGGAAATGTTGATTCATCTGGAAGAGCAGGCGGTACAAAAACGCTCACATAAATACCTTGGTTGTCGGCAATCCGTTTTGCGTATTCCAGCCCATCTTGAGAGAGAGAATACAGTTTTTCTGCAAAAATACGTTTTAGATCAAGCTGCTCGTATTTAGTCAATGATGATGCAATCGAGTTTTTTTCTCCGTTTTGACCAGTGAGTTGAGATTTAAGGGTTTCAATCTGCTGGTCAAGTGCAACGAGGCGGTTTTTAAGCGATTTTAAAGTTGGAGCGTTTTCAGACATGGCCTTTGTGCTGACAAACAAATCATTCTGAAGCTGTATTTTTTGTGACAGTAAATCAAGCAGCAGCTTGGATCTTGATTGGGCGGCAGAACCTGGATCAATGTAGCCCTCACTGTTGCGGAAGTTTTTCAGGTCAACAAGGGCAGTGGATACCATAGCTTCTGAGCGCCGCACCTCGCCGCTTGCCCGCTCCACGGCGTCATTCTTTATACGTGTAGATACGTCATTGGCCAGTCGTTCACTTGCTTTGATAATTGCATTGGAGAGTTCAAGGGAATCCTGTTGTCTGAAGCTGCGGACACCAACTGTCACAATGCCTGAGGGGCCATCAATATAGGTTGTAACCATCTTGCCCCAGTATTCAAGAAGCTCTTCATCACTGGCATTTGATTTTAGTTTTGCCCAAAAATCTGCCTCTGGTCGCGTGTAAATAGCACGTATATTGATTTTTTTAGACAAATCCAGGATGATTGAACGACTGTGAATATAGCTTGTGATGATATATGCATCCTGGCTTGCAAGAGCTGGAATGCTCCCACTTGCCAAGGAAGACAAGGCAGATTTTGTATCACTGCCTGAACTGAAATTTGCTTTTCGTACAGCAAAACGTGTTTCAGCATAGTATTGATCTGAGGCAAAAAAAGCAAAATATAATGCGGTCAAGGCAGCTGGAACAATTACAAACAGGAACAGTGTAAGCGTATAGCCTGACATACCCGAAGATGTTTCGGGATCACTGTTTTTTGGTTTATGATCTGATATTATCTCAATATCTGTTGTATTTTTACTAATAAAGGGAGTAGCCCGAAGCGCACGCATAAGGGGGTTCTGCGCGGATCTGCGATGGGTTTGGATGTCCAATGCAACATCCTCTTCCTGTATTTTGTCTTTCAGCTTGGCATTGTCGGCCATTGAATAAGGTTTCCATTGGTTTGAACATTCAAACTATAAATTGACTACAGACGCTCTGCCTTCTTAAACGCGGAAGCTACAAGTTGATAGAGCTCGCGGTCTTTTTCAATTAAATAACTGGCTTGTTTAGACAGACGCAGTATGTTCGCCAGCTGTTTAACCTGAGAAAATTTAGGGACAGGTGGCAGTTCACTATAATTAACATTAATCAACTCGGCACAGGCCTCAAGATATGTTTCTGAACTGTCACGTAACCCAACAATAGAAAATGAACTTAATACATCAAGTGCTGCTGCGGTTCCGTTCCTTGCAATTGCTTCACCTGGTGTTGCTGTTGTCAGTTGTCTTACAAGAGGATCGCTGAGTATTGCAGCAACGTCATCTGGTATGGATTTAAAAGACATAATAACTGATTTTTCATCATTCAGCCGAATGTTTTCAACAAATTCTATGGCTGGGGCAAAGCTTGTTCCCTCTCTTGCGGCAAGGTGCGGAAGCGAGGCTGATTTTAGCTGGTGAAAGACAAATATCCTTTCTGCAAGTTCCTCAAATGGGTCTTGAATAAGAGCAATACATTCAAATTTATCCTCTATGTAATGTGCATAATTTCTAAATAAAATACGACCGCTTATATATTGAGAGTTTACACCATTCAGCAGAAAAAACTGCGTTGTTGTTTCACGGCCAAAATTTTCAATATTATTCATGTAATACTGAAATTTATCTTCAAAATAACGATCCAGACGCCATTGCGGGATCATCTGTGTTTCAAGGCGAAGAATTTTTTTATGTACAAATTCTGGTAAATGCCGACGATAAATCAGCATGTCATCATCACGCTTACGAATTTCAAGTTCTTGGATGGCATGAAGTCCATACACGTGCTGATCAGAAATATAAAAACCACAGGCACCTGTTGAATGGCGTCCTGCATGCACGAGAGCTTCACGCATTTCAGTAGCTGTGAACTCGTAAATATCTTCGCCATTTGCGCGCAATACCAGATCGACAGATCCGTTAACGCCATCTGCAACCACATAGCCAGCAAGGGCAACGCCCGTATCATATTCAATATTAAAAAACATGTTTTACTGCTTCTACATCAGACGCTTGCGAATAAGGCCCAGGACCATGCAGACAAGGCCCCATATGATTAAACTCGCAAAAGCAGCAATCAGAGAATTGGTAATCCTATGTGGATACTCTGCATCCTGTGATATTTGAGGATGAATGAAAGTTGTCAAATACATTGTGCGTTTTTGAGCCGTCAAGCGAGCAATTTCAAGAGCAGTAAGAGAACCAGCATAAAGACGCTCTGCAATTTTATGTTCCAGATCAAGTTCTGCAAATCGGCTGACTGCACTTGAAATGGTTGGATCAGAACTTAAAGAACCAGGTTTTTGAGTTAACTGCGCTTCCAGTTCATTGATCTGAGTTGCGGTTGCATCAATTCTTGATTTTAAAAGCCTCATTTGTGGGGCATCTGCTGACACAACTTTGAGCTGGGTCTGATATTCCTGCTGAAGTTGCAAAAGAGCTGAGCGAACACCGTTTAAAATGGAGTTTACTGCATCTCCTGTTTTCACAGCATCCAGAATCCCACTGTCGTTACGTGCCTTTTCCAAAGCCAGTCTTGTATCTGCCAATCGGGAGGATGTGCTTGCAACCTGGCTTTCTGCACTTTGGACAGCATCTTGATGCATGCGCTGATCCATTTCATTGATAAGCTGTTCGCTATCATGAACGAGTGCTTCTGCAATGAGTTTAGCGTCTTCAGGAGAAAAAGCCCTGATTTGGAGAGAGACAATACCAGAAGGCATCTTTATTGAAGCTGTGACCATACGCTTCCAGTATTCAACCAGTTTCTCAATTGGTTTTTTTTGGTTAAACCTTGATAGATAATCCGTTTCCGGTTTGGAATAAAGTTTTCTTAGATCAACTGCAGTCTCCAGTTTTTCTATTGCAGCGCGGCTTGTGACGTAATTTGTTACAATCTGAGTGTCCTGAATGACGGCAATTGCAGGAATTCCGCTTATTGAAGCAAAACCATCTATGCTTGGTGTCATTCCACCTGCAACGGTAAACTGAGCCTCAGATACATATTGGTCAGACGCAAAAAATAAATAATAAATCGAGATTGATAGTGTTGGGATTGCGCATGTTAAAATAAAACTGAGTAAGACAAGCAGGCGCATTGTTCTTGCAACACGGTTTGCCTTGAAGCCATCAGCGCCTGATGCCTGACGGCTGCGTTTTGAAAAGCGTGCACGCCTTGCAGCTTCTTTTAAGGCTGTAGATACGTCTTTTGCATGTTGAAGGGCGGATTTTGGTCTTACCTGTATAATTGGTCTGGTGTTTTGAGACTGATCCAGGGGGTCCATTTTATGCTACCTATTCAGACGATTGTAGGTTTCACAGGCATCGTTTACAGAATCAAACATTATCATCTGTCCATCCACAAGCACCGCTCCTTTATCACAATATTCCATAATTGTAGCCATGGAATGCGATACAACAATCAAATCTGCATTTTTGCGACGTTTCTCGAAGGCATGTTTACATTTTGAAGCAAATCTTGCATCGCCCACAGCTAAAATTTCGTCAATCAGGTAACAATCAAATTCCACTGCCATGGACATGCCAAAAGCCAGACGTGCCATCATGCCAGATGAATATGATCTGATTGGAGAATCAATGTAGTCGCCAATTTCAGCAAAATCTTCTACAAAATCCAATACTTTACGGGGATCCTGCCCGTAAATGCGCGCTACAAGCTTTACGTTCTCTCGTCCACTCATCATGGGATGAAAGCCACCCGCAAAGCCCATGGGCCATGATACACGTGACGTTCTGCGAATTCTGCCTGAATTTGGAAGTTCAGTGCCTGCAATCATGCGCAAAGTTGTTGATTTTCCAGCACCATTCACGCCAAGCAGGCCATAAGAACAACCCGTTTCAAATGTTGCTGAAACATGGTTGAGCACAATTTTTTTATGCCCTTCCACTTTGTAATATTTAAAAGCGTTTTCAAGCTGTATCATGTGTTTAAAGTTTGATCTTTCTCTTATTCAGGCTTGTGAGTACATTGAGACTTGTCGAGACGTTAATCTGACTTTATGCATTAACTTTTCAAAAAGAGGCTGAGTTCAGCTTCTGGAATTACTTTGGTCTAGGCGTTTAACGTATGCTGAATATTAAGTCAAAATTTGTGCAGACAGTGAGATTTGTAAGAAAAATACCACCTGTAAAATGGTATGGAATGTTAAGACGTAAAATGCGTAGACAACCAGATTTTTACAAGGATCACTTCAAGCATGTGGTTAAACTTGCTTCAGAAGCTGAACGACTGTCTTTTCATACACTTAAACTGTCTCTTGTTGCCCCTGTCTATAACGCATCTGCAAAACATCTTGATACTCTTCTTAAATCAGTTATTTCTCAGAAAAATCACGTGATAGAGCTTGTTTTAAGTGATGATTGCTCCACCCTTGCTGAAACCATCGGCTGGCTTGAACACCACGAAAAAAACCATCAAGTTGTTATTCTTCGTGCCGGCAAAAATAACGGAATAGCCGCTGCGACTAATGCAGGCATTGCGGTTGCCAGTGGCGATTGGATAGGCTTGATTGACCATGATGATGCTCTTAGCCCTTATGCCGTTTCTGCTGTTGCACGTGCTTTGAAAGAAAATCCAGAAGCGCAGTTTTTGTATACAGATGAGGTCATTACTGATGAAAAGATGAAACCTCTGGCGTATTTTCTAAAACCTGCCTTTGATCCTGTATTACTGTCGGGCATGAACTACATAAATCATTTATCACTGTACCGCAAAGACAGGCTTCTCAAACTGGGTGGTTTAAGAAATGGATTTCAGGGATCTCAGGACCATGATCTCTTGCTAAGATATACCAAAGGGTTGCAGCCTACAGAAATCATCCACCTGCCTTATCCAGCGTATCTGTGGCGTCGCAGCGAAACCAGTTTTTCCTCCACAAACATGAATGAGGCTATTGGAAATGCCAGGAAAGCACTCAAGGAACATTATTCCTGCCTGGATAGCAATTTAGAAGTTACTGATGCCATTCACAAAGATCTGCACCGGGTCAGGTTTGATTTAGTGAAGAAAGCTTGGCCACTTGTTTCTATTATCATACCAAATAAGGATGGCATGGAGCTTATAAGCCAGGTTTTAAAAGGGGTGTATGAAAGCACAGATTACCCAAATAAAGAAGTTATCATCATTGATAATGGTTCAACTGACCAAAAAGTTATTAATCTATACGAAAACTATAAAAAGAAATATCCAAATTTCCAGGCGTATGTTTCAGTCGAGGCCTTTAATTTTTCAAAAGCTGTCAATTATGGGATAGACCTTGCAAAAGGCGACCCCATATTGCTGCTTAATAATGACATTGAAATTTTGGAGCCAAACTGGCTCAAGGAAATGGTGTCCTGTCTTGATTACGAGAATGTCGGAATCGTAGGGGCAAAACTTCTTTATCCAAACAGGAACATTCAGCATGCAGGTGTTATTGCTGGGCTTGGTGGCTATGCAGGGCACTGGTATGTAAATCTAAAGGAAGACACCCCTGGGCAGATGGGCAGACTTTGGGTACGTCAAAGCTTTTCAGTTGTGACAGGGGCATGTTTTCTTTTAACCCGTGACTGTTTTAACAAAGTGGGTTCCTTTGACGAAAAAGTTTTCCCTGTTGCCTATAATGATGTTGATTACTGTCTTCGTGCAACTGATATGGGCATAAATATTGTATGGACACCCTTTTCATGTCTCATTCATCACGAATCCGCTACGCGTGGAGATGATGAATCGGCAGCTAACATTGCACGATTTGACAGGGATAAATTAAATCTTCTCTTACGTCATAAAACTGATGTAATACAGGATAAAGCTTTCAACCCGTGGTATTCACGATCTCATTCGGAGCCATTTCCTGTTAAGTTAAAGGCGCTTCCCAAAGCGCGCTAACCAAGGCGTGCTGATTTTTATAAAAGAAATTTACTGGAGATATATGTTGAGTTTTTTATTATGGATGGCCCAAAAATTCAGGGTATGGGCTTTCAAACTTGATCGCTTAGCCTTGAAACAGAATGTCGATAACCCTGTTAAAATGAGTCAAAGCCTGGATGAATACATAACTGCACCTCCAGCTGCACAAAATGTTATTGATGCGCTGCCCGGCTGGAATATGGCACTTCCCCCACATGTGGGCGTTGTTGCAGGAAAACCCGTTTTTTACAATGACGACAGAATAATATGGGCAATTGAACAATATGGCTCCATTGAGGGTAAATCTGTGCTTGAGCTTGGGCCACTGGAAGCCTCTCACACCTATATGCTGTCTCAAGCTGGGGCTGGTTCAATTGTTGCAATTGAAGCCAATAAGCTGGCATTTTTCCGCTGCCTTGTTGTAAAGGATTTTCTAGACATTAAAAATGCCAAATTTCTGCTTGGAGACTTTCAGAAATATCTGGAAGCCTCGCAAGAGCGATTTGATCTGGTTGTGGCCTCTGGTGTCCTGTATCATATGCAGGATCCAATCAGACTGCTAGAACTTATTGCTGAAAAGTCAGATTCATTTTATTTATGGACACATTACACAAGTAACCAATCCATGCCTCCCGACGATCCACGTCGGGGCGCTTTTGTAGGTGATATGGAAACAAGGGAATGTCGTGGTGTAAATGTACGTCTTTACAAGCGAACATATTTAAGGGCATGGGAAGACAAGGCCTTTTGTGGAGGCATTCATGATCTTCATCGCTGGATTGAGAAGGATGATATTATCGCTCTTATCCATGCTTTAGGGTTTGATGATGTTAGGATTACGGGTGATCAGACCGATCACCCAAGTGGCCCATCGTTTTCAATTTTTGCAAAGCGGACTGGGGCTTAGTGAATTACATAAAGTTTATATTATGTTTGGAGCGTTAACATTGCTAATATGTTTAACAGCAATCTTAATCTTTTTTGTCCGTCAATATGCAATCTAAAGCCTATTAAATTTAGAGGACAAGTCTACAGGAATTGGCTTAAATCATGCTATTTTTTTCTTCTAAAGTTAAATTTATAAAAAAGACAGGATTGTTTGATTTTAATTTTTATCAAGCATCTACAGGTTTAAAATTTTCCAGTGAAAAGGCGGCCATCAGACATTTTTTGAAAGAAAGCATGGCTGGGTGTAATGATTTTAGTCCTCATCCTCTTTTTGACATCAAACATTATGTTCAAAAATATCCTGATGTAAAGTCTTCAGGCATTAACCCCTTAATGCATTACGTAAAATATGGAGCCATTGAACGGCGTGACCCGCACTCATTGTTCAGTAGTCAATACTACATTGATAATTATGATGATGTTGCTGCGTCTGGCATAAATCCACTTATTCATTACGTAAAACATGGTCTTTTCGAAGGGCGCAACCCTCATCCTCTTTTTGATTCAAAATTTTATCTTTCAAAAAATTATAAAACTGTTCCTTCCGATATAAATCCATTTCTTGATTATGTAGAACACGGAATTGCCAAAGGGTATGATACCCATCCCCTCTTTGATACTGAATACTATGTTTCAAAATATCCTGATGTGGCTGTCTCAAATCTAAGTCCCTTATTGCATTACTTGCAACTTGGAGTACTCCAAGGCTATGATCCACACCCACTCTTCGATACAAAGTATTATTACGACCAAAATCCTGATGTCGTCACCTCAGGCGTGAATCCCCTAGTTCATTATATTCAAACTGGAGCAGCAGAAGGGCGTAATCCGCACCCGCTTTTTGATACTCGGTTTTACTTTAACCGTAATCCAGACATAGCGGCTGCAAAGCTTAATCCGCTTCTACATTATATTTCTCACGGAAATAATGAAGGGCGTGATCCAAACCGTTTTTTTCATAATATATGGTATACTAAAAAATACATTGGACGCCAAAAAAATAAAATAAATGCCCTCATACATTACATTGAAGTTGGCGCAGATAAAAATTATGAGCCAAGTATATTTTTTAATACAGATTGGTATGCAGAAAATAATCCAGATATTAAATTATTAGGTTACAAGCCTTTTTACCATTTCTTAATGGTCGGAGAGGCGGAAGGGCGACTGCCATATGCAGAGTATGTTCCAAGTCTCGACGGTACAAATCTGTTAGCCCGCCATTACCATTGTACGGTAGAAATGGCAGCTGAAGACGAAATACTAAAGCCTGCCTCACTTGATCCCAAGTTTAAAATATCCTTTGTAGTTCCAGTTTATAACACAAAAAAGGTTTACCTTGATGATCTTTTAGCGTCATTCAAAGGGCAGGTTCCAAATTATGAAATTGTTTTGAGTGATGATGGATCAAGTTCGGAAGAAACAGTTGCTTGGCTAAAAGCCCATGAAAGAGATGCTTGCATTAGGATTATTTGGAATGGTAAAAATAAAGGCATATCAGCAGCGTCCAATGCAGGATTAGATCAAGCCAGTGGAGAGTGGGTTGGACTTCTTGATCATGATGATGCCCTCACTCCATTTGCAGTTTCGCGAATAATAAAAGCACTTGAAATCAGGCCAGAATGCCAGTTTCTTTATACAGATGAAATATTGGCTGATGGTGATTTAAAACCAGTTGAATATTATTTCAAACCTGCCTTTGATATAGCTCTTTTATCTGGTGTTAATTTTATCAATCATCTTTCAATATATCGTCGTAAAAGACTGCTTGAAATTGGAAATTTCCGCGAAAATTTTTCTGGATCGCAAGACTATGACCTTGTTCTTCGTTATACACTAGATCTCAAGGAAGATGAAATATGCCATTTACCTTATCCAGCCTATCTATGGCGAAGGGACGGTCAGAGCTATTCTGTAAAATTTCTTAAAACAGCAACTCAAAGTGCACGAAATGCCTTGCAGGAACGTTTTAGATCATCAGACCACACATTTCCTGTTGAAGCTGCGCAGCCCTCAGACCTCCATAGAATAAGGTTTGATTTAGCCTGCAAAGATTGGCCTTTAGTATCGGTTGTTATTCCCAGCCGTAATTCTTTTGATTTAATAAGCTGTGTTTTTGATGGGCTGTTCAATAAAACCGATTATCCAAATATCGAAATTATTGTTGTCGATAATGGATCTACGGATCCAAAAGTTCTAGAGTTGTATGAATATTATCGAAAGCATACCATTCCCTTCCAGGCTAAGGTGGAAAATTCGGATTTCAATTTTTCCCGTTCTGTAAATGATGGGATAAAGATGGCTCGTGGCGAGTACACTTTGCTTCTCAATAATGATATTGAGGTCATCAGTTCTAATTGGCTTAAAGAAATGGTATCGTGTTTCAATTATGAAAATACGGGTATTGTGGGAGCAAAGCTGCTTTATCCTGATGAAACATTACAACATGCAGGTGTCATAATAGGTTTTGGAGGGCTTGCTGGCCATTGGTATTCTGAAAAGGAGAGGTACTATCCAGGAAAGATGGGTCGGCTTTGGGTGAGACAGTCTCTTACTGCGGTCACTGGCGCATGTATGCTCATTTCTAGAAAATGTATTGAGACCATAGGTCTGTTTGACGAAGAGAATTTTAAAGTTGCCTATAATGATGTGGATTATTGCCTTCGTGCTGTAAAATCAGGTTTTAGAATTGTCTGGACGCCATTTGCGGAGCTTGTGCATCATGAGTCTGTCAGCCGTGGCAGTGATCACAACCCTGAAAATGTTGAACGGTTCGAGCGGGAAAAAGGTAATTTAAAGCGTCTTCACCAAACGGAAATTTTTGAAGATAGAGCGTTAAGTCCGTGGTATTCAAAAGACAGTTCCGAGCCTGTCTTTATGATGCTTGATGAATTACCAGAGCCACGGTAGTTATTGCCTACCTTAAATATTTTTTGAAAGAACATAATATCACTGCTGTTCACCTCCACACCCTTTTCAATGTTACTGGCAGTGGCAGCGCATTTGCTGCCATTTCAAATGAGCCTTGGCTTAAAATTGAAAGCAATATTGATTTTAAACAG
Source organism: Hyphomicrobiales bacterium (assembly GCA_025351165.1). Classification (GTDB taxonomy): domain Bacteria; phylum Pseudomonadota; class Alphaproteobacteria; order Rhizobiales; family Beijerinckiaceae; genus JAIELD01. The sequence goes on from JANXWK010000001.1 coordinate 68,058, forward strand.
GGGCCATGGGTGGAGGTTATCTACTGCACAAGTTATCTGGATACTTTAGTGCGGCCATTGCTGCGGTGCGTTTTGCCTGATGATTATCATGATGAAATTCTTCCAGCGCCTGTTTTTGGGCGGGCAATCTGGCGGGGGCCATTACCTGCTGGAACTTTATCCTTGCAGATATCACCTTTAAATCAGACAGGTTCATTCCATTTTAAAATTGAATCCTTGCGTGTCATGTCAAAGCTGGAGCTTTTGGGACGTGCAGTTTTGAAACGTCCTCGAAAAGCGCTTCTTGGTGTTTTATCGCGTGTTGGAGGGTACCGGTATTTAGCAAGGGTCAATCTGCGTCACGCGTTGGGAGCAACGCCTTTGGAGCACTATTCTCAATGGCTTAAAACGCGCTACAGACAATTTGACGTGGATGGTTTTGATGGCAAAACGGCAAGCAAGACACTCATTATTTTGACTTGTAAGGTTTACGCTGCCGATAAAGACTGGCTCAACAGATTTATAACAGAGCTTCAGGCACAGCCTTACAAACATTGGTGCCTACACATTCAAAGTGGTATTTTGCAAGGTAACGTTTTGATTGATGATGTGTATCAAGACACCAGAATTTATTTGGGTAAATTACCTTGCATCAGCAGCTCGCTTATCATGATGGTTTCAGCTGGTACGTATTTATATCCCTATGCTTTGAGTGTTTTAGCGCATAATGCAGATACTCATTCAGAAGCGGATATTTTTTATGCTGATACGGATGAAATAAGCGTGAATGGGTTGCATCACAACCCGCATTTCAGACCAGATTTTGACCCATTGCTTTTTACGAAACTAGATTATCTAGGCTATGCCTTTTGTGTACGCCGCAGGGCATTTGAGGGCGATATGGATGCATATCGTGCTAGTTTGATGAGTATAAGTCTACCGAAGAAGACTTTTCATCATATTGCACGCGTTTTCATGGGTGTTGAAAGCAAGACTGGCATAATGCCAGAAAGGCTCACAAAAGAACAAATCAGTTTGTCAGAAAAAGTCAGCATCATAATTCCAACCAAAAACCAACACGCTATATTTAAAAGATGTATGGATAGTATCTTTGCATTCAGCAATTTGTTGAATGTAGAAATTATTATTATTAATAATGGCAGTTTTGATGTTGATGCCGTGGCCTATCTTAAAGAGCTTGAAGCAAAAGGTGTAAAAGTTCTTGATCGACCTGGGCCGTTTAATTTTTCCAGGCTCTGCAATGATGGGGCAAAAGAGGCAACGTCAGATTTTCTTGTTTTTTTGAACAATGATACTGAGATAACCCATAGTGACTGGTTGGAAAAGCTCTGTTTTTTTGCATCTAAGCCTGATGTGGGCGCTGTTGGAGCCAAGCTGCTTTATGCTGATCGGCGGCTGCAACATGGAGGCGTTATTTTGGGGCTGGATGGCAGGGCAGGGCATTTCGAGCGACTAGTCGGTGAGCATGACCTTGGATATTTTGGACGGTTAAACGCAACACATGAAACAGCATCTGTTACGGGCGCCTGTCTTGCTGTAGAGGCTGCAAAGTTTTGGGTGTCAGGCGGATTTGATGAGATTAATTTGCCAGTTGACCTCAATGACATTGATTTATGTTTGCGGCTCAAGACGCATGGCTGGAAAAGTGTTTTTGTGAGTGATGTTGTTTTGGTGCATCATGAATCTGTATCGCGCACTGGATCGTGGAAACCAGACAAAGTTTATGCTTTGGAGCGCACTTATTTTAAAAAACGCTGGATCAATGATTTGAGGGATTGCCCAAATTTTCATCCTGCCTTGAGTTTAGAAGGATTCAAGGCAGCTTTGGGGTAACTTGAAAATGCTTGCTAAGCAAGATTTTTGGATGCATCTGAACCAGATAACTTGACTATGGACGGAAACTATAAAAATGAAAATTGCCATGATTGGTTCGGGCTATGTTGGTCTTGTCTCAGGTGCCTGTCTGGCTGATTTTGGCCATGAGGTAACATGTGTTGATAAAGACATGGCCAAAATTGAGGCTTTACGTAAGGGCATAATGCCAATTTTTGAACCAGGTCTTGCGGAGCTTGTTTTAAAAAACATGCGAGAGGGGCGCCTGTCATTTACCAATGATCTCAAGCCTTGCGTAGGGGATGCAGATGCAGTGTTTATTGCTGTTGGCACGCCATCAAGGCGCGGGGATGGTCATGCGGATTTAACCTATGTATATGAAGCCTCACGGGAAATTGCTGCATGCCTAACCAGGTTTACGGTTATTGTTACAAAATCTACTGTACCTGTTGGAACGGGCGACGAGGTTGAAAAAATCATAAGTGCCACCAATCCGCAGGCTGAATTTGCAGTTGTCTCCAATCCGGAGTTTTTGCGCGAAGGTGCAGCTATAAAGGATTTTAAACATCCTGACCGCATCGTTATTGGCCTTGAGGATGAGCGCGCGCGCGAAATTATGACTGAAATTTATCGTCCGCTTTATCTCAATCAGGCTCCCATCCAGTTTACAGGACGGCGTACATCAGAACTCATCAAATATGCAGCAAATGCCTTTCTTGCTACTAAAATAACTTTTATCAATGAAATTGCAGATTTATGTGAAAAAGTTGGCGCAAATGTGAAGGATGTAGCGCGGGGTATTGGCCTTGATAACCGGATAGGCGGAAAATTTCTTAATGCAGGTCCTGGATATGGCGGATCGTGCTTTCCAAAAGACACAACGGCTCTGGTAAAGACAGCCAATGATTATGGGGCCCCTTTACGTATCATTGAAACTGTAGTTGCCATTAATGATGCGCGCAAGCTCCGCATGGCACAGAAAATAATCAAGGCCTGTGGAGGCTCAGTCAAGGATAAGGTTATTGCCATTCTTGGCCTGGCATTCAAGCCCAATACAGATGATATGCGGGATGCCCCCTCTATTACAATTATCGAATCCTTGAAAAAAGCAGGTGCTCACGTTCGTGCCTACGATCCTGAAAGTATTGAACAGGCCAAGCTTGTGCTAAATGACATTATTTATGCAGGCAATGCCTATTCATGTGCCCAAAATGCTGATGCATTGGTTATTGTTACGGAGTGGGAGGAGTTCAGGGCGCTGGATATTGGGCGCATTGTGGCTGCACTTAAATCACCCATAATTGTAGACTTACGTAATATTTACAGGCCTGAAGACATGGCAAAAAAGGGCGTGCAATATACAAGCCTTGGACGGTAGATCAAGCATTGGCCACTAGATTTTGTCTATAGTCTGAAGGAGTAATTCAGGCTAGCTCCGATGGAGTACTGATTGCGCTGACCCAATACGCTTGTTATTGGGCTTTTTGCAGCATCATTGGTTAGGCGATCATAACGCTGAAAAATGCTTGTGGTTACACTTTTATTCCATTCATAGCTAACTGCAGTAGAGAGGCCTGTAGATTTTAAGCCGCCCAAAGGAGTAAAGGCATTAATTCTCCCATTTTTTACAGCCTCTATTTCACTTACGCCAAAATTTCGTGTCATGAATGTTGTATTTGCCAGTGAAAGACGGGGCCCGGCTGATAATGTGAACTGGGAAATTTTTTCTACCCAATCACCAGAAATATCTGCGATAAAGCCAGTATTGGAGCGAAGTAATCCATGGCGTAATTCAGCGCGCACTCTTAAGTGATCTTCTACAGGCCAGTATTCCGCAAAGCCACCACCCTCGAGTGTCCATTTAACATTGTTTAGGCCTTTAAGCTGTACATCGCTACCGTGATACCTGCCACTGCGTATGTTAACAACCAAGCCAGTTCTAAATTGATTTTGATTGAATACAGTAAAGTCCATGCTGTCATCAGGTGCGCTAAAATCTGATTTTTCACTTTCATGGCGCCAGTTTAAGGATGGAATCAGGTTGAGGTGATACGGGCGATCGTAAACGTTTGCGCTTCGTGCACCTTCATAGCTTGGGCCAATGATAGCAGAATTACCAATTGTTATGACCCACTGCTCGGCTTTTTGCGGTGAGAGTACAGAAATATTCTCGGCTGAAGCTGAATCTGGCAAATTAAAGCAAAGCAAGATAGTTGCGCCAAGATACAACAAGTGATTGCCAGAACGGATCATGTTGTCTGGTTATCATTCAAGTTTGGTGGTGTCGAGACGCAATGCAGTTAACGTACAAATAAGCCGTATTTTTCTGTAGATGCTTCCAACATAGTTAATTTAGCATTTTTTTTACAATTTTAATGTCATGCTTTTTAATACGATGCCAAAAACTGCGTTCTGAGATACCAAGCATCTGTGCTGCCTTAATTTGAATGCCATCACTTTCTTCCAAAGCCTTCAATAAAAAATGCCTTTCCTGTTTAAGGAGCTCTGCATCTATATCAGATGGAATTTCGTTCTGCTCATCCGCATTTAAATGTCCTTCAAATACGTAACGAGGGAGGTTTTGCAAATCAATTAAAGTGCCTTTTGCAACAATGACAGCCCGTTCAACGCAGTTTTGTAATTCTCTTATATTGCCAGGCCATCTGTACTCCACCATTGCGGTCTGCGCCTTTGGAGTGAAACCGCTTATTCTTTTTCCCATGGATTCATTAAACTGTTTAAGAAAATAGGCAGCTATGAGAGGTACATCCTCTTTACGATTTCTGAGTGATGGCAATTCAATTGGAAAAACATTAAGCCTGTAGTAAAGGTCTTCACGAAACAAACCTTGTGAAACAGCTGTTTTCAAATCTTTATGGGTAGCTGCTACAATGCGTACATCGGTTTCCTGGGTCTGTGTACCACCAACAGGTTCAAATGTACGCTCTTGTAAAACGCGCAGGATTTTTGCCTGAATGGCAATGGGCATATCGCCAATTTCGTCCAAAAGCAAAGTGCCGCCATCAGCCTGTGCAAAGCGACCAGGACGGTTATTGATAGCGCCCGTAAAGGCTCCTTTAACATGGCCAAAAAGCTCACTTTCCAGCAATCCTTCTGGTATTGCTGCGCAATTTACTGCGACGAAAGGCCTTTTGCTGCGAGGACTATTAAAATGGATAGAGCGTGCAACAACCTCTTTGCCTGTTCCACTTTCCCCTGTTAGTAAAACTGTCGCGCGACTTTCGCAAACTTCAGTTACCTGTTCAATAACACGGCAAAATGGTGCACTTGTGCCAATGAGCTGGTCAAAACGATAGCGTCCCTCAAGTTCTGTGCGAAGACGCTCGTTATCTTTGACAACCTCGTTCAGGCGTAATGCCCTGTAGACTGTAGCTGCAACATCCTCAATCTCAAATGGCTTGGCAATGTAGTCAAATGCGCCTTCTTTGATGAGCTCAACTGCATCGCGTACGGAGGCAAAAGCTGTAATCATCACTACAGGTGTTTCTGGATAATTTGTGCGGATTTCGTTGAGAAGCTGACGACCATCCATGCCTGGCAGGCGCAGATCAGTCAGTACAAGATCAATCTGTTCCTTACTTAAGATGTCTAAAGCCTCTACTGCATTTTCTGCCGCGATGGCGTTATAGCCAAGATCGGACAAAGCAACTGTCAGCACATCAGCAAGACGTATTTCGTCATCAACAACAAGGATTGTGCGGCTCATTTATAAACTCTGCAATTGGTCGTTAAAGCGAGGCAATTCAATGGTAAATGTTGAGCCTTCACCCTTTTTGCTTGAGCAGGTCACTGATCCATCATGAGCTTCTGCCACATGTTGGACTTTTGCCAGCCCCAAGCCAGTTCCTTTGGCTTTGGTAGTAAAAAACGGATCAAAAATCTTATCCATTATATCAGCTGAAATGCCATAACCTGTATCGCTAACCGAGATGCTTGCATGTGTTGGCGACGCATTTACACTAATTTTTAATATGCCTTCTTCTGGCATTGAATCCAGTGCATTTAAAACCAGGTTTAAAAGGGCCTGATGTATTTGATCTATATCTCCCAACGCTTCTACATGTTCTTCAGTTTCTTCTATTTTAAGCATAACATTATGCTTCTGTGCTTCAATTCGAGCAAGTGCTGCCACACGATCTGCCAACATCCTGAGTTTTATTGGGGCTTTTATGGGTGTTTTAGGGCGGGCAAAATCCAGAAAATCCTGAATAAGACGCTCTATGCGCCTGACTTCATCAACAACATATCCAAGAAGCCGTTCTTCAGAGGCCCCCAGCTGGGCACGTTTTCTTACAACCTCTGCTGATGTTTTAATGATGCCTAAAGGGTTACGCACTTCATGGGCGATGACCATTGCGGCTTCTCCCAAAGCTGTAAGGCGGTCACGTTTTCGAAGCTCTTCTTCAAGCGCATGAAGCTTACTAAGCTCTTCTGCCATGCTGTTGAATCCAAGCGCGAGCTCCTTGATTTCGTGACTGCCTTCCTCTTTTACACGGCTCTGGTAATCACCAGATGTAATGGAACGCACACCTTTGGTTAAAGCCTTTAAAGGGCGTACGAGTAAACCAGACATCCACATTCCCGTTGCAATTGAAATCACGCTTCCAAACAGGAAAATACCGCTGAATAATTGCCATTGGCTTATCTGTTCATAAAAGCCTTCGCTACTCTCAAGTCCTATAAATAAAACTCCAGCCAGTTGATTATCCACAGAACGTATGGCCGCATAGACTGCCCTGTAGGTATTTTCAGTTGCCGTCTGATCAAAGACTGTTTCCTCACCAGCTGCAAGGCGTTGAACTACATTTTGTGGCAGGTCAGGCTGGTTCGTGTTTTCTGTTTTTATAAGCTTATAGTCATCTTTTGTATGGTGATAGAGGCGCACTTCCAAAGATGTTACAATTTTTACGGAGCTTAGGTATTTTTGATCAAGCCGTGTTCCGATAAACAGGAATAACTGTTTGGTACCAGACAGAACTGGCAAAACAGAGCCAGCAATCAGAGTTCTTTCCTCTCCAAGCTCAAATTCAAAAATGCCACGTTTAGACACAAGAGGGAGCTGGTTTATACTCTTAAACGGGGCTGTCGTTAAAACAGATTTTCTCTGGTTATCATATATCGCAATCAGATTATAGCCTACTGACTGGAGAAGCTCCATATCCTGAATAATCTCTTCCTGGCCTTCTGCTTCTTCTATGTTGGCTTTTTGTATGCGGGCGGCAATGACTTTGGTGGCGCGGTCTGCATCTTCTGTTGTATCGCGCAAGCCTGATACGAAAAAACGCGAGGTTTCCTCCAACCATTGCTCAACATTGGTTTCAAACGCATCTGAAATTAGTCTTGCGCCAATATATGTTGCTGCAAGCATAGGTGGAACGCTTACCAGAATAAATGCCAGCACCAGTCTTAAACGAAGTGAATGAAGAGTGCTCCCCATTCAGGCTTCACTTCCCAATAAAACTACACCGATAAGTATAATGCCAATACCTATTCCGCGAGTCCAGTCCACAGTTTCATGCAGCAGAAAATATGCGCAAAAAGGGACTGTTATGTAAGTCAGGCCAGTCAGGGGAAAAGCTTGGCTCACCTCCATTTTCTGTAAAATAAGCATCCATAGAAAAAACATTGCTATGTAACAAACCACAGCCAGCCAGACCATTGGAGATGTAAATGCCGCTGAAACAAAACCTGGAAAATCAGCGATCTCCCCAAGGTTGGCACCTCCTAGTTTGAAGATAATCTGAGCCATGGTATCAAGAGCCAGAAAGACGATCCAGATCAGGAGAAGTCGATGTTTTTTCAGTTTTTGCTGTGGTGCGGATACATTCATATTCGGTTTGCCTATTTATAACCCTTTAAATCAGGGTCCATTTTATCAAACGCTATAAATTTTGCTACAAATCGTAGTATTTGATTCAAGATCCAGTTTCTATGACGAAAATAAATGAAAGATGGTTCGAGCCTACTGCCAAGACGCAGTTTTTCCCCGTAGGCTGTCTGCCCAGTTTGCAGCATCTTGTACCCATGTTTTTGCGCGTATCTTACATTATCCATCCAACCTACAAAATACAGATTATTGTCGCGTGCTTCTGGATGTCTGCGACCTATGAATTTATCAATAACCTTGCGGTGGTTTTCATTCTTACCCTCATTGAGCAAGATAAGATTAAAGCCTATCAAGCTACCTTTCCCCCCTTTATTTTCCATATCTTTTAGCCAATAAAGCATTATAAGGGCTTTGCCATTTAAAGCTTCAGTAATGGCACCAAAATACCCTTTTGGCAGAGTTTCCAGATCGCCGTAATCATAGCCACTTTGATCTCGTGTTTGTTCGTACAGGGTGTCTATTTCAGCTTCAATACCTTTAATTGATGTTCTGTATTCGAAAATCAGGTTTTGTGCAGCACGAATTTTACGTTTAAATGAACTGCGATTATTGGCAGATAATCCAGCAAAATACTCTGCTTCTGTACCTGGTAAATCAAGGACTGCAACTGGTAGTGAGCTGGTAATGCTGTAGCCTGCATTTTTCAGGCTTGGACCGATTGCTGCTTGATCTGTGCCGTTTAAATCCTTGATTGCCATCAGACCAATTTTAGATTCTAAAGCATGTTTTTTGAGTGCATTGAGAATTGCCGTAACTGCATAATTTTGTTGTTGCACATCAAGCTCAGGGGCAAAACCCAAGTGACACCGTTCAGCAAGCGGTGATCCAAGCCCTAATACTTTCAACGACAGTAAATGGGGTAAATACTTAAAAATTATGTTGCTTATTTGGCGTAGTTTGCCCTGCAATGGGGTATCCAGCCGGTATCTGAGTGTAAATAATGGCGCAACGGCAACTATCTTGTTTTGAAATTCAACTTTGACCGCGCTGTGATGGTAAGCAGAGTGGGTCAGCTTTTCGCAGGCTGTATAGTAGTCATATCCTTCTGCCTCACCTTTTTGGCAACGCTCCCAATCATCGCGGGTAATATCACAGATGCGCTGGCATATTGTTGCGGTAAATTTCATTTACTCTGCCGCCTGCAATGTATCTTTTTTTGATTTTGCACGCTGGCTGATCTCACGTTCAACGGCCCAATTTACGAAGCTTACAGACCTTTCTACAACAATGTTACGTTGGCGGTCTATGGTTACAAGATGGTAGCTATCATCAAGAACAAGTGTTTCGACTATACCGCCCAGGTTCTTCTGCAAATAGAAGGCGTTTTTAAGTGATGCAATATCATCTTCTCGTGCATGAGCAATAAAGACTGGTTTTTTGATTGATTTCAGTTCTTTTTTTACCACATCTATCATTGTCCAAAATTGATTTATACTTGATGCAGGTGTGCCAAGACTACCAGCCTCAGAACTATCACCAGAAAACATTGCTTTGACCACAGCTGCCCGAACACGCTCATCTTTGAGACCATAAGGCTCCCGCTCAACAAAGCGAAGATGCTTGCCAATTGGCGTGTAATAAAGAGGACGCAGCAAAACACGTGTCCAGGGTAGGGAAAAACCATCATACCATATTGTAGGTGCAAAACATAAAATGCCGTCAACTTTTTCAGGAAACATTGCTGCGGCGTGAAGTGACATCATTGCTCCCATGGAGAGGCCACCTGTAAACACAAGATCGCATCTGGATCTAAGGTTCACCAAAGCTTCTTCAACGCTTTTGAACCAATCGTGCCAGGTTGTGGCCACTAGGTCTTCTTCTGTACCACAGTGACCAGCAAGCTGGCAGCAGATAACTGTATATCCAGCATTATTTAGCCCTCTTGCAGTCATTTTCATTTCTACAGGTGTACCGCCCAGTCCATGAACAAGCAGAATGCCAATACTATTGCCCTCAAACTGCAAAGTTTTATCTGGAATCATCATCTAAATTCAACCTGTAGCTGCAACGATAGCAACGCCAATTGTTATGCATAGCGAGCCAAGTAACCTTCGTCTGCTTACTGGCTCTTTTAAAAAAATGCGACTGGCAATAACCACACCCAGAAAATTGAGACTGGCAAGTGGATAAGCCAGACTCAAGGGCGCAATTGAGAGGATTCTTAGCCAAACAAACAGTTCAACTGTATAGATGGCAATGCCTGCCAACGTCCATGGGCTGGATACAAGTCCTCTCCAGAAAGATTGGTCCAGGGTCTGGTCTGATTTATTGGCGCCTGTCTTGAAGCAGAGTTGGCCCGATACATCGCATATGACAGACAAAGTAAACCACAGAGCAAGTGTTATTGTCATTTAAGCTCCATAAAACAATCTATCAGTTTTTGATTTGTAGACGAGTTGATATCAAGGTCTGCTCTGGTGGGGTTTAAATTTTTTGGGTGATCAAAATAAGCTAAAAAAAATCTTAATGGATCGTAGAATTTAGGCGGTGAATAGTCCCCACATACATCTATGCCTACAATTTTTAATTTTTCTGAGATTGCTTTAATCATTGACGTTACATGCGTTAATGGCATTGAACCCTGATCCCAATTCGTTGTGGCCTCATTAGTTCCTAGAACGTCCTTATCAATAGTGATATAGACAGCTTCTGTTGAAATTGTCTTTACAAGATCCTTTGTAAAATCAGGCCAGTTTTTTGTGCTTAGGTTGTTCCAGTGAATGCAGCTACCCTGCTGCTCATAACTCATTCCCCTGCCATAACTGCCTTTAACGTAGGATGGTTGATGATACCACGGATAAAGCTCCAACGTGCCGTTTTGCAAAGCTTGCAAATTGGCACTTTTACGGTCTGGATTTTCCAGATCATTGCAATTAACGCCAAGCGTTATAACTTTTACCACATGAACCATATCTAATGCGCGGTTTACCCAGGCACCACAATTAAACGTGGCAGGGAATTTGACCCAGTCTGGATGGTTATCAAAATGGATAATGGTGAGTGGCTGTGCGTGGCGGGAAACAAGAGCAGCAGTGAGGTGATGAAAATCGCCAGATCCATAAAAGATAATTTCTGGCTGGTTTTCTTGTACTGCCCCAATAAGCTCAGTCAGTTTAAATAGTACACTTTTTCGTGCGATGATGCGTGTTTTAGCTGCAAAAGACTGGACATTAATCGCAGGTATTTTTTTTAAGGCAGGCTGGTTGATTAAGCTGCCATCAAGGTCTAGAATTTTGATCAACATTGAATGGCTGCCTGTAAACCTTCCCCATGTGGGAAAGGTTTAGATTTAAGCTACATACTACGCATCACTCTTGTAAACAACTGGTCCAGCAATTCAATTGCCAGGTCAATTTCCTGTTTTGTCATCATCAGAGATGGCGCAAGGGTGATAACATTCTTGTAATACCCGCCAATATCAAGCACAAGACCATATTTTTTGCCGTTGACAGTCATGTCTGCCTTCATGCCTTCATCGCACATTTTGTCAACAATGGCTTTACTTGGCGTGAAGCTGTCATGTGGTTCACACACCTCTATACGCAAAGCCATGCCAATCCCATCAACATCGCCAATGCATTTATGTCTAGATTTGAGGGCTTTAATGCCTTCCAGGAAATAGGCGCCTTTATCACGCGCGATTGCCTCATAATCTTCCTCTTCAAACATCTTCATTGCTTCAAGCGCAACAGCAGTTCCCAGAGGATTTGCATTGAAGGTGGAATGTGTGGAGCCAGCTGGGAAAATCTGCGGATTAATCAGTTCCTCACGCGCCCACACACCAGAGAGTGGATTAAGGCCATTGGTGATTGCTTTGCCAAATACGATAATATCGGGCTTTACGTTAAAATTTTCAATCGACCAAAGCTTGCCAGCGCGGTAGAAACCCATCTGTATTTCGTCATCTACCAGCAAAATTTTGCGTTCAAGCAGAATTGAAGACAGTTTTTCAAAATAACCAGGGGGCGGTACAACATAGCCGCCTGTGCCTTGAATGGACTCAATGTAAAAGGCTGCATATTCCGATACGCCAACTTTTGAATCCCATACACCGCAATATTCTGTATCAAACAGGCGCGCAAACTGATCCACGCAATATAGGCCACAATCATCACGCTTTTTGCCATAAGGGCAACGGAAACAGTAAGGAAATGGTATAAACTGCGCGCGATCACCAAAATGACCATAACGGCGACGATAGCGATAGGAGGAGGTAATGGCAGAGGCACCCAAAGTGCGCCCATGATATCCACCCTCAAAAGCAAACATTAAACTTTTGCCGTTTGAGGCATTGCGTACAATTTTAAGGGAATCGTCAATGGCTTGTGAGCCGCCGACATTGAAATGTACACGGCCTTTATAACCAAATTTACGTTCAGCGTCCTGCGAAATTTTTGCAGCGAGCTCAATTTTTTCGCGGTGCAAATACTGAGAAGCTACCTGTGGGAGCGTATCAATCTGTTTATGGAGGGCATTGCTCAAACGCTGGTTTTTATACCCAAAATTAACAGCAGAATACCACATTTGCAGGTCAAGAAACTGGTTGCCAGCTTCATCAAACATGAAGGAACCATCGCAGCCTGAAAAGATTTTTGGTGGATCCATATAGTGGACAGTGTCACCATGAGAACAGTATTGCGCTTCCATCGCAAGAAGTTCAAGCTCTGTGTGTTCGCTGGAAGGCATCGGTGTGGGCATCAGATTATCCATAGATTGTTTCTTTCAGCGCTGGTTTTTCTGTCACTGATGATGCGCCTGCACTGATTGTCGGTGTAATTTCAAGTAGATCAGCCAATAGGACTGAGGCATGAGAAAAGTCCCTGAAAGGGGTAAAGGGCAACTGTTTTTCCTCACAGAACTGGATTAGTCCCGATTTTGCAAAAACAAAGTCCGCTTCTTCTGCAACACAGCGATCTGAACGGCCATCGCCAATTACAAGTGTCATTTTATCACGGCGCTGAGCTGCAATAGAGCACTTGCATGTACCGCTTTGGGAATGGCACGAATTTGAAGCAAAAGGAGACGATAGACGCCATTGACCATCGCCTTTGTAACTCAAATGATTTGCATTGACTGCCAAACCATCAAGCCCTGCTCGGCGCAACACAGAATTTATGACATAGTCGAGACCATCTGACACAATGGTTACAGGGAGACTATAACGCTGCGCCTGACGAATAAAGGATTTGAAGTGCCAGTCTATTTCTATACTGTCTACAAAAGCATCCATTTCATCTGGTGTTGCACGTATAAGATCAATCTGACGCATCATGCACTCACGCGAACCAATAGCACCAGAATGCCATTCAGCTTCAATTGCATGCCATGAGTGGTCCGCAAATTTTTTTAAAAGGAGGTCTGTTGTGTCTTTAAGTGATATCGTACCGTCAAAGTCAACGATTAGCTGCCAGTTCATTTAGCCCTACCTAGATTAGCACAATTTTATGTATTTATTTAATTTTTTGTTTGCATGGAACTTATTAGTGGAGATGTTTGCAATCCTTGTGCCAATGTCTAAGTATCTGAATTATATTAATATAGCTTCATAATTACCTTCCGTTTACCTACAAAAAATGTAGCTCGCCACAAAAAGTTACATTTTATTAAGTCTTTTCTTTAGTTAAAGTGGTTTGCTGGGTGGCAGAAGACTCATAGTTTTAAGTGCATGACACTGCATTATAGTTTAGCTTCACAGTAAATTTTTTAAAAATAGGCTCTGGAGTTATCTGTGATTGTAAATTTTCTTACCGAATATGTTTTCCGCAGGCTTATCAGCAGGGGCTCGTTGGTTGTAACAACATCAAACAACAGACGACTAAATTTTGGCGATGGCACTGGTAAGCCTGTTTCCATACGTTTTACAGATTGGCGCGCAGAGCTTGGATTTATTCTGGATCCTGACCTTAAACTTGGTGAAAACTTTGTTAACCAGCAGATGGTGATGGAGCAAGGCACAATTTATGATTTTCTTGCGTTAGTGCTAAATGGGCAACGGTTTGTTTCTTCACCATGGCCTGTGCAGCTTCTTAATAGATGGCGCTATGCAACACGGCGGTTTTTGCAGAAAAACGGTGTAACAACATCCCGAAAAAATGTAGAACATCATTATGATTTGGATGACAGGCTCTATCAACTATTTCTTGATGAAGACCGTCAATATTCATGCGCTTACTTTGAATCTGAGGAGCAGAGCCTTGATGACGCGCAATTAGCAAAGAAGCGTCATATAGCTGCCAAGCTATGTTTAAAAGCAGGGCAGCGCGTGCTGGATATTGGCTGTGGGTGGGGCGGTATGGCACTTTATCTGTCAAAAGTTGCTGAGGCAGGGCAGGTGCTGGGAGTTACGCTGTCCAAAGAACAGCTTCAGGTGGCCAGGAAACGCACTCAAGATGCTGGTTTAACAAACAAGGTGCATTTTGAATTACAGGATTACCGCACACTTGATGCCAAATTTGAACGTATCGTTTCTGTTGGTATGTTTGAGCATGTAGGAATTGACTTTTATGACGTTTTTTTCAAAAAAACTGCAAGTCTGCTTACAGATGATGGTGTGATGCTGTTGCATACAATTGGTAATTCCGATGTGCCGGATTTTACAAATCCTTGGATTGTGAAATATATATTCCCAGGTGGGCATTTACCTTCCCTATCAGATGTTACAGCATCTGTAGAAAGATCAAAACTCATAATTACGGATGTGGAAATACTGCGTCTGCACTATGCCAAAACCCTGCGTCATTGGCGTGAGCGGTTTATGGCACGGCGTGATGAGGCTGTTGCGCTTTATGATGAAAAGTTTTGCCGTATTTGGGAGTTTTACCTTTCTGCCTCAGAGACTGCATTTGAGTACGAAGATATTGTGGTATTTCAGCTTCAGATTGCCAAGCGCCAAGAAAATGTGCCTTTAACGCGTGATTACATCGCAGCGGCTGAAGCAGAGTTAAGAAAAATGGAAGCTTTGGTTAAATCTTCATGAGTGTTGACATTGAAAAAGGGGTCAATGGGGACTGTTTTCCATTCAACAGATTGACAATTAAAAGGCCTGGTAAAACCCTCAACTTTTCGAATGCCGTTATTGAGCGCGTGTTTTAATGATTTTATGAGTGATTGATGCCAAAGACCTGTTGTGTAGTGGGTTTGGTTATTGGATGAGGCCAGTATTATGGTGTGATTTAAGTCTCCCTCTCCCGTCCTGTTGGGCACCTTCTTCTGCAAGGGAAGCGGGGAGCGCCTTTCACGCAAGTGCTCGACACTCTCTGCCGCAAGCGGAGATGGAAGCACCGTTGCATTTGCCATTAGCCGTTTTACCATATCCCTTGGCAAAAATGGGCAATCAACTGGCACCGTTACAAGCCATTCATTTTGTTGCTGTACGACATATTCCAAACCTGCCAAAATTCCAGCTAATGGGCCGAGCTGACCTGGTATTGTATCAGGAATAGTTTGAAGACAACCAAAGCGTTGGTCATATGAGTTTGTGCCGATCAATACGCTTTTGCACTGGGGATATAATCGTTGATAAACATGCTCAAGTAAATTTTCATCGCCCAGTTTTACAAAGGCCTTGTTTTCACCCATGCGTGAGGAAAGGCCGCCTGCCAGAATGAGACCAGTGATACTCATTATTCAATTATAATTTTTGGGGCAGGGCGTGCCAAACCACCATTTTGCAAAGTATTCCAAAGCTGTGCTGCCATATTTTTATAAATCTGTGCATGGTAACTACCTGGTTCAGTTGCAACGATTGGAAGGCCCGTATCAGAGGTTTCTCTGATATGCATATGCAACGGTATTTCACCCAAATACGGTACTTTTAATTTCAATGCCTCATTTCGTGCACCACCTGTCCCAAAAATAGGTGTTACTGTGCCGCATGTTGGGCAGCAGAAAGACGACATATTTTCAATAACACCCAAAATTGGCACATCAACGCGCTGAAACATTGCAATTCCACGCCGTGCATCAATCAAAGCCAAATCCTGGGGAGTTGACACAATGACCGCGCCAGCAAGAGGTGTCTGCTGTGCCATGGTGAGCTGTGCATCGCCTGTGCCAGGGGGCATATCGACCACCAGCACGTCAAGATCGCCCCAATCCACATCTTTGAGCAATTGCGTAATGGCAGAAATAACCATAGGGCCACGCCAGATCATGGGTGTTGCCTCATCTACCAAAAAGCCGATTGACATAACTTTAACGCCATATTTTTCAAAAGGTTTGAGGAGGAGTTTAGGCCCTGGAATTGTATCTGGCTTGCCTGACAGCCCGAATAGTTTTGGCTGGGACGGGCCGAAAATATCAGCATCCATAACACCGATTTTAAGACCCAATGATGCCAAGCCCAATGCAAGATTGCAGGATGTGGTAGATTTACCAACGCCGCCTTTGCCTGATGCAATGGCAATGACATGCTTGATGTTGGGCAGGCGCTGCGGTTTTTGTGCCACTTTGGGGGTCGGTTTTTGAGCAGGTCGAAGTGCGTTTTTTTCAGCCGTGAGAGTAACAAAAACCTGTATTGGGGTTGCCTGGGACAGGCTTGGAATTGCTTTGACCGCCTCTTCTGCATTCTTGCGGACAATTTCGAAGGCTTTTGCCTCTGGCGGAGTAATTGCAATGGAAAACATGATCTTGCCGTCATTGATCGCAATAGAAGTAAGGCGCCCCGATTGGCTCAAATTTTCACCAGTTGGAAGTTTAACAAACTCAAGGGCGCGAAGAATTTCTGATTGAGTGGGCAAGTTTTTTCCTCTTACGTTTTTAATTTAGATAGTCTAACCAGACAGCAATACCATAGGCTCCAAGGAGAAGCACATGAAAATCCGTTTTTTATATCTGCTCTGTTCTGTTTTTGTGATTTGTTTTTGCGGTTCAATATCAAGCGCAGCGCAAGATCTCTCTCCTGGGCAACGTGCGCAGTTTGAAAGCGTTATCAAAGATTATCTCATGAAAAATCCTGAAATTGTGCGTGATGCCATGCTGGAGCTTGATCGCAAGGAAAAAGATGCTGAAAATCAGTCACGTCTGAAAATTACGGCAGATAAGAACAGTCCGCTTTATACATCGGCAAACAATGTGGTTGTGGGCAATCCAAAGGGCGATGTTACGCTTGTTGAGTTTTTTGACTATAATTGTGGCTACTGCAAAAAAGCAGTCCCCGATATGCAAAAACTGATCGAAAACGACAAAAATGTTCGTATCATCCTGCGTGATATGCCCATTTTATCGGCTGGTTCACTAGAGGCATCAAAAGTTGCACTTGCAGTCAAGGCGCAGTTTACACCAGAAAAATTTTGGGATTTTCATACAAAGCTTATGCTGACGCGTGGTGCAATTGCAGAAGCGCAGGCACTGGCTGTTGCCAAAGATGCAGGTGCAGACATGGACAAACTATCCAAGGACTTGAAAGCAGCTAATATTACCATGATTTTAGAAGAAAACAGCAAAATGAGTGATGCACTCAACATTACAGGGACACCTACCTATGTGCTTGGATCGGACATCATGATTGGGGCGGCTGATTACGCTGACCTTAAAATGCGGGTAGAGTCGATACGTAAATGTGGAAAATCCACCTGCAGTTAGGCTTATTTCAAAAATAGACTTTCATATACGTAAAGCTTGTGTAGTCTGGATTCATGAACGCTATATATCTTTTAAATGGACCAAACCTTAACCTACTTGGAGGACGCGAGCCCGGAATTTATGGTTCTGGATCATTGGCAGATATTGAATCAAGCATAGCAAGGCGTGCACAGGCTGCTGGCATAATATTAACCTCCAAGCAGTCCAATCATGAGGGAGACCTTGTAGGGCTCGTTCAGGAGGCAGGACGGCAGGGTGCAGGTGTTATTTTGAATGCAGGGGCTTATACACATACATCAATTGCTTTGCGAGATGCAATTACGGGCAGTGGAGCTCTAGTCATAGAAGTGCATATCTCAAACGTCCATGCACGCGAAAATTTCAGGCATCATTCAATGATAAGCCCTGTAGTCAGGGGTGTAATTCTTGGTTTAGGGGCTATGAGCTATGAGCTGGCCTTTGATGCGTTAGTGCAGATAATGAAAGAACATAAGCACAAAACCGTGTCTCGAATTGTGTAAAAACATAAGTTTAGTCGTTTTTTACTAGACAACTCTCTATCCAAGGCTTAGCTGGCACACACTAAACGCTAAAAGAGATCAAGTTTGTAAATGCAGAGATGTTTTTCAAGTAAGTTGATCAATCTCCTTTGTTTGAAATTTTGGAAATATATATGTCAGGCACTAAAACACCTTTTGATACTGAAATTGTTCGTGAGCTTGCCAAGCTGTTAGCTGAGACTGATCTAACAGAAATTGAAGTTGAAAAAGCTGATCTTCGCATTCGAGTGGCGCGGCAAGTCCAGGCGCATGTCAGTGTTGCTGCACCCTCCACCGTTATTCCCCTTTCGCAGGCAAATCCCCAGGCTGCCGCACCAATAGTGCCTCAGGCCAAGCCCGTAGATAATCCAAATGCTGTAAAGTCACCAATGGTAGGGACAGCTTATCGCCGTGCAACGCCAGATGGCAAGCCGCTTGTAGAGGTTGGCGCCAGTGTAAAGGAGGGTGACAAGCTCATGCTTATTGAAGCAATGAAGACCTTCAATGATATTATTGCGCCACGCGCAGGCACAGTTACGCATATATTTATTGATGACAAACAGCCTGTCGAGTACGGCGAAGCCCTGTTAATTATAGAATGAACACTAGGCCTTTTAAAATGTTTGAGAAAATCCTCATTGCAAACAGGGGTGAAATTGCGCTGCGTATATTGCGGGCTGCAAAAGAGCTTGGCGTTGCAACTGTTGC
Source organism: Hyphomicrobiales bacterium (assembly GCA_025351165.1). Classification (GTDB taxonomy): domain Bacteria; phylum Pseudomonadota; class Alphaproteobacteria; order Rhizobiales; family Beijerinckiaceae; genus JAIELD01. Next base: position 86,628 of record JANXWK010000001.1, read on the forward strand.
TGTACATTCCACTGCTGATGCAGATGCCATGCATGTCAAACTTGCAGATGAAAGCGTATGTATTGGTCCGCCTTCTGCTACAGACAGCTATCTGAATATTCCGGCTCTCATCTCTGCCTGTGAAATTACAGGCGCTGATGCAGTACATCCTGGTTATGGGTTTCTCTCAGAAAATGCACGATTTGCAGAGGTTCTTGAAGATCATAATATCGCTTTTATTGGGCCAAAGCCTGAGCATATTCGTATTATGGGCGATAAGATTGAAGCAAAAAAAACAGCTCGCCGTCTTGGCATTCCCTGTGTGCCTGGATCTGATGGCGGCATAACCGATGATGACGAGGCGATGCGGGTCGCCAATGATATTGGTTATCCTGTGCTCGTAAAAGCTGCGGCAGGCGGCGGTGGTCGCGGCATGAAGGTTGCGCGCACGCAAGCTGATTTAAGCAATGCACTCTCATCTGCGCGCCAAGAAGCAAAATCGGCCTTTGGCGATGATGCAGTTTATCTTGAGAAATATCTGGAAAAACCACGTCATATAGAAATTCAGGTTATTGGTGACGGGCGCGGTAATGCTGTGCATCTTGGAGAGCGTGACTGCTCCTTGCAACGCCGGCATCAAAAAGTCTGGGAGGAGGGGCCATCTCCTGCACTTAATCTTGAGCAGCGTGAAAAAATTGGGATGACCGTTGCCAAGGCAATGCAGGACCTTAAATACCTGGGCGTGGGAACTGTAGAGTTCCTGTATGAAAACGACGAGTTTTATTTCATTGAAATGAATACGCGTATTCAGGTTGAGCATCCTGTAACAGAAATGATTACGGGCATTGATCTTGTCAACGAGCAGATCAAGGTAGCCGCTGGCGGTATACTACCGTTTACGCAAGCTGATATAAAGATTGATGGTCATGCTATTGAGTGCAGGGTTAACGCAGAGCATCCAACCAATTTTAGACCATCACCAGGGCTTATTACCTATTTCCATCCCCCTGGTGGACTTGGTGTACGCGTCGATTCTGCGGTTTATCAGGGCTATCGCATTCCACCTCACTACGATTCGCTTGTGGGTAAGCTTATTGTGCATGGGCGCAACCGCACAGAATGCCTTATGCGCCTTCGTCGCTCTTTGGATGAATTTGTGGTTGATGGCATTGATACGACATTGCCTTTGTTTCGCACCCTGGTACGCAACCAGGATGTGCTGAACGGAGACTATGATATTCACTGGCTTGAGAATTTTTTGAAAGACAGCGCAGTATCTGAATAACTGCTCCAGCAGATACGTAAAAAGGTCTTCTTTGTTAAAAAATGATTAACTTGAAAATATTGCAAGTTCATACTAGGTTTGTTATGAAAGTTATAGAATAAAAAACTAGGCTCATATAAAACAGGGATAGGCTAGTATGGCTGGAGGAGCAATTAAGCCGTCAGAACGTGTAAAATCCATACCCTCAGAGTATGCGACACCTGTATTCGAGCCTGCATCCCCCCAGTTTAGATTGAGAAGCATTTCAAAACATCTGCAAGAAAAAATTAATATTTATAAAACAGACAAATCACCGTTTAATCGGGCAGATTTAAACTATGTTGCAGCGCATGCCAAATCCTTAATTGAAGAAGCAAAAATAAAAGGAGCAGAGCCTTCAACTTTTGTTGCGGTTCAAAACATGATTAATCAGGCAACGCATGATCTTAGGTCAGCTGACATAGCCTTTGGAAAAGTCACACAGGCTCCACAAATCCCTTATATTCCTCAGGTAAAGCTTGACGCACCTCTTATTACGAAATCAGGCAATGGCATTGGTGATGTTCTTGCCACGATACCCAATGGAATTTCGATTGCTGGAACAGCATTTGTTGGTGGGGGCTTTAATGCAGTTACTGGCATTCCAAATGCAGCTTCAGGTGTGATTAATAGTATTATCAAAGTACCTGCAAAAGTTAATGATTTTTTCTCGCTTGTACAACCTGCAACGGGTGAAACAAGTGCGAAAAGCTGGGTAAACAGTCCGTTCAGACATTTTGCGTATAATGCAAGACAGGAAGTTGCACAGACAAGAAAAATAAACAAATTAAGAGAAGAGGCATTTAACGCAGAACAGAAGAAAAAAGGCGTTGTTCCAGCCTATTCGGAAGCCATTTTTGGATTTTTGGGCTCTTTTGCAGTAGATGCCTATATTGGAGGAAAAGTCTTTAAAAACCTTACAAAGTCAAAGGTTAAGCCCAATACGGCTATTGAGGCAGGTACCGATTTACATCCACGTGTGCCCAGTGGCCCCACGCGTAACCCAAAAGTTCCCACTCCCAAAAGAGATGTTAAACTTCAAGGACATTTGGGTGAGCTTAATCTAAGGCTTACTGCGTTACCTGAAGAAATTACTGCAAGATACAATCTTCTTGTCAAACAGCTCAGCTCACCAGTCAATAGAAATTATCTTGATAAAATAACCAAAGCTGAAAGGTTGAAGAGGGTTAACAAAGCCTATGAATATATTAAGATTCAAAAAGGCATGTAGAAAATAAAGGCATATAAGAAATAAAGGCATGCAGAAAATAAGTTTCAATTTTTGTCATAAACTTAGTGTTTTAAAGTGCTGTGAACAATTTTACAAAGATTATCTGCCAGTATTGACCAAGAATGTTAAAATCAATTACATGATCACCCCCCAGATTCTGCTTGATGCCTATGCTGCTGGCCTATTTCCAATGGCCGAGAGTGCGGATGACCCATCCATCCATTGGGTAGAACCAAAATTGCGGGGTATTATACCTTTAGACGGTTTTCATGCTTCGACCAAGCTTAGGCGCCTCATAGGCAGCGACACATTTCAGGTTCAGTTTAATACAAATTTTGCTGGTGTGCTTGATGCTTGTGCAGCATCTACGCCTGATCGCCCCAGTACATGGATCAACACACAGATAAAAGCGCTTTACATAGAGCTTCATACCCACGGATTTTGTCACTCAGTGGAGGTTTACAAGGGTGGCCAGTTGGTTGGAGGTCTTTACGGCGTAAGTCTGGGGGCTGCATTTTTTGGCGAGAGTATGTTTCATACAGCTACAAACGCTTCTAAAGTTGCGTTGGTCTATTTGGTGGAGCGATTAAACCAACGTGGATTTAAACTGCTTGATACACAGTTCATAACAGATCACCTCAAACAATTTGGTGCCATTGAAATTCCAGCCAAGCGGTACAAATTGTTACTGAACGAAGCCTTGTTGGTAGGAGCTGATTTTAAATAGCAAGACATAAACAGCGATTCAGCATAAAGTATTCATGGATCATCTCCTCTCCAGACAAAATGGTTTTTTGTATTTGGGAGGATTCATACAGTGGTACATTTTTGCGTTAACATACGAGGTCTTCCCATGTCCCAGACAACAAACCCCTTTCTTGATCAGTTTGCTAAAATGATGACGGATGCAGCAGGCGTTGCCTCCAGCGCAAAGCGTGAGGTTGATAGTCTTGTCAAATCACAAATTGACCGTCTGTTGCGCGATGCAGATGTCGTTACGCGTGAGGAATTTGAAGCTGTGCGTCAGATGGCAGCCCTAGCACGAGATGAAAATGAAAAATTATCCACAAAAATTTTAGCGTTGGAAGCCAAGCTGGGGATAAACGGGTGAAATGCTTTAGCTTTTAAATCGCCCGCAAAATATTAACTTTGAAAAGCTGAGTCGCTTGAATCACTTAAGCTTCTTGAGTCGAACTGTTCCTTCATAAATAGCAAGATATGAGCGTAGTGGACAACTAGGGTTATCCCTGTGGAAGTTGTGGTTCAAAGCATTGTAATTTACCCTCGAATCCATGATCTAATTAATAATAAGGCACCGTGTGCTTGTAGGCTTTTCTGCAAGTGATATTGTCTTAAAAGATTGATTCGACTGTATATTTTTACGAATCAATTTTTTGTTGCGTTTCCCATCTATTCTGAAGTGTTGCGTGATTTACGGTGTATGACCTGCACTGTAATGCCTTTTTTTGTGTTCAAACCATCGCTATTTTTTGTATTTAATTAGGTTCAGGTTTTAAATTATGCCCTTAAATGAATTTCATATTGAGCGTCATGAGCATCCAATTGATAAAATTGAACGGATTGCAACGCTGAACGATTGGTCTTTTGAACGAACTGGTCAGGATGAGGTTTCAATTACAGTAGACGGAAAATGGAGCGAGTACCGAGTAGCGTTTACGTGGATTGAAAATATTGAGGCGCTTCATATTGCATCAGCTTTTGACCTTAAAGTACCTGAGCGGCGTAAGGCTGAAATGCAACAGCTGATATGTCAGATAAACGAACAGATGTGGATTGGGCATTTTGATTACTGGGCAAAAGACAATATGGTAATGTTCCGACACTCGCTTGTGCTGTCTGGTGGAGCCGAGGCTCTTTCCGCCCAATATGAATCCATGCTCCATCATGCAACAAATAGCTGTGAAATATACTATCAGGCTTTTCAATTTGTTGTCTGGGCTGGAAAATCGGCAAATGATGCGCTCTCTTCTGCAATGTTTGAAACTGTGGGTGAAGCTTGAACGCGACCAAAACACTCTGGCCTCAATCATTATTGCTGTTTGGTGCAGGGAAAATGGGCGCAGCCATGCTTAAAGGCTGGCTAAAAAATGGAATGCCAGGTTCTGCCGTCACAATTATTGACCCTTATATTGCGCATGATGTATGGGAGCTGGCTTTTAAATATGGTTGTACAGTCAATCCCAAAGTTCATGTAAGGGCGCATGACGTTATTGTTCTTGCTATAAAGCCTCAACTTTTAAACTCTATAAATTTAAATACTATGGTTGAAAAAAATACACTTGTTATTTCAATCATGGCCGGCAAAACGATTTTCAATATCCAAACCCAGATGCCTTATGTGCAGGCTGTTATTCGCGTGATGCCCAATACACCTGCCAGCATCGGGAAAGGGATGAGTGGAGCTTTTGCATCACCGTCTGTATCTGTTGGACAGAACGCTTTAGCGCAGCGACTCCTGGAAGCTGTAGGCAAGGTTGAATGGCTGGAAAAAGAAGCTGATATTGATGCCGTGACAGCTGTATCAGGCTCTGGACCAGCTTATGTATTCTATATGGTGGAATGTATGGCAAAGGCTGGAGAGGCTGCTGGTCTTAAGCCCAGTGTTGCCATGAGGCTTGCGCGGGCAACTGTTGAAGGGGCAGGGTATTTGCTGGGTTATGAGGGGAATCAGTCTGTATCTGATCTGCGTGTAAATGTAACATCGCCAAATGGAACAACGGCCGCTGCACTTGATATTCTTATGGCTGATGAGGGGCTTGAAAACCTTATGAGACGTACTATTTTAGCTGCCAAGCATAAATCTTGCGAACTTTCGGGTTGATAACCCTCTAAACCGTGCATTATCTGCTCAATTAACCAAGTAAAATATTTCTGTAAAAAACTTTGTTTTTTTTTAATCTTGTAAGGTTGGTGTAAGGTTGAGGTATTATGCTTTGACCAGTTACAGAAGAAATACGAGTTTGATGCCTCAAAATATGACATTGCCTTGTGTCTTGTTTGCTGTAAAACCAGACTTAAAGTTAAAGATGGAATTGTGTTATGATTGATAAGCTACTTTCTGGGAGCGTTAAGTCACCAAACTCTAATCAGAGTTTACAGAATAGCGCTGGTTTTAATGCTGGTTCTATAAAGCCGTCTTCAACACTAACGTCTGCTAATACACTTCAATCATCAAACGTTATTTCTATTGCTTCCTTCACTTCCAATACCAGTTCTTTTAATGTTACAGCGAATAAATTTGCTCCAGCGGCTGGATCTTCTGGTACTGTATATGTTACAAGTAATCCCGTCGCATCCAATTCAGCCCTTTCAAAGTAATGCATGAGCATAGTTGTCGTCTTACCAATAGAGCCAAATGCTAGCCTAGGTGGGGCAGAGTTTGAGTCTGACCTCAGCATAAAAGTATCCAGATCCGCTGGTAAGCCAGCAAAAGTATTTTTGCCAAAACGTGTTATGAGCCAACTCGAGGCGTTAAAACGTAACGAACCCTCTCCTTCGAACTATATTTATCGTGAGCGTGGTTCGTCTTTCCTGCCAAATTTTCATATTACAGTCCCAGATCAGTCTTCCAGCACAACGCGGTGGGAAATGGGCGCGCAGGGAGGTGCTTTTGGTGCGCTTTTTCCACGTAACATTCCTGGCATGCCAAGCATGAATGCGTCTCTTGCCAATAAGGCTCCTTCTGGTGATCCAATTCCAGCATGTCTTGGGTTTACGATCACTATGGGCGGGATGATGTTATTTGGATCAGTCGCTTCCGATGCAAATGGAGCGCCCGGCGTATCCTTCAATGTTCTTGCAGCTGGTGGAAACACGCAGCAGGGACAGCCGCAGGTTGTTAAAACAGGCAGTATTGTGAAAGTCTCGTTGCCAAACGGTACTGTAGTTGAAATTCCACAAGCTTTTACACAGGCTATGAACAAGTACTTAAATGTTATTGCCAGCGTGGGCTAAACTACAACCCATTTACATGGTGTGATAACAACCGCCTAATATGCTTTTGTGTCGTTAAATAGCAAGCACTTTAAAAAACCATGTTTAAAAGCAAACTATCTTTAATTTGTGTAGCAGCACCGCTTGCAGTATACTTACTATTAGAATTGTTTGAATGTGATGTGTAAAATGGCTCTTTTCATGAGTTGAAAAAGGCTAAAATGCACTTATGCTGTTAAAACCTGTACTGTTGGATACGTGTTGTGCGCAAGCCTGCAAGACCATGACTGTCAATAGACTGTTGCCATGACAAGAACTCGTCTACTGTAAGTGTATAACGGCTACAGGCCTCCTCAAGGGAAAGAAGACCACCACGTACGGCTGCTACAACTTCTGCCTTGCGGCGGATGACCCAACGCCTTGTACTTGTTGGTGGTAAGTCTGCCAATGTAAGCGGGCTACCATCTGGGCCTATAACGTATTTTGCCCTTGGGCGTAACTCAATACTCATTTTACACTCACTCATACACTTAACGCAACTAACTACACACACATTACATCAAGGGCCTTAAAAAAAACCTAAAGCGATTGATTGTTTTCAACTTATATTCATTTTGGGATTTTTTAAGAAATTACTACCTGTAGATTATCGTGAAACTGCTACAATCTGATCGGGTTTAAAACTTAACCCTCCTGCAATGAGAGTTGCCGTACCACTGCTTGAATCAATTCCGCTTATCTGCGTGCTAATTTTTGTTGATGCAGTGAAGCTACTTCCAGCGGAATTTACGCCTGTAACTTTAATAGAATAGATGCCATCTGGCATTTTTACGCCGCTTGCATTAAGCCCATCCCAGGTCATGGCCTGATCTCCAGCTTTAAGGGATTGTGTATAGTTTGCCACTTGTGTGCCGCTTGCATCTGTAATGGTAATATTGGCGTTTTGTGCTGCGCTTGGTGCATTAACCGTCCACACTGCTTTACCACCAGATAGTATACTTTGAGCTGACTGGATGGTCGCATTTAGACCAACATAGCCCAAGAGTGAACTGATCTGTGAAGAGCTGCCTGTATTAGATGCAATTGTATCCAGTTTAGCATTGCTTTTAAGTAATTGCTCTACCTGTGAAAACTGAACAAGTTGTTGTGTAAACTGGTTTGTGTCCAACGGAGCGGTTGGATCTTGATGCTGCAACTGAGTTGTAAGCAGGCTCAAGAACTGGTTAAAATTATCTGCAATCCCTTTTGCACCCGTAATTGCGCTCGCGCCAGAGCCAGCAGCTGGTTTAGTACTGTTAGACGTTGTTGTTCCATTTACTGCTGCAGCAACTACAGATTTTGAAACGGTTGCAATTGGGTTTGAGACGATGGCCATAATCTTGATACCTTCTGGTTAAATCTTGCTGGTTAAGTCTTGCTGGTTAAATCTTGATAGTTAGGTACGTGAACTTAAATATGGATATCGACTGCCCCATTATTTCGGCGGGCGTAAGCATTCATAACAGCTGCTGTTATGTCTACCGTTTGCCGAGTATGGTCTGGTTCATTATGTCTTATCTGATCTGTATTTTTGTTGTGCGCCCAGTTAGGCTGTGAATGGCGCTGGTGACCACTATCCTGATGAAGTGAAAACTCCAAAGAGTTAGTGCCTGGCTTAAACCCTGCCTGTTCCAGTGAACGATTGAGACTGCTGGAATCACGTTGTAAAAGAGCCAGCGTTTCTGGACGCTCTACCCTTAGATGAGCCTTGATTTCGCCTTTATCATTTATTTCCATTTTCACATCCACTCTACCAAGTTCGGCTGGATGAAGGTGAATAGTAAACTCACGTGCACCTTTTAAGGCACGGGACGCAATTGAAACGGGGAGGCTGGCGAGAGTTGCGCTGGAGGCTGCTAAAGAGGCTTCCTTAATATTGTTGGTCGCGTTGTTTACAGCCTCAAGAGCTGTGCCAAACGCACTGCCAAGTGGTGGGGCAAGCATCAAGTCTGTATTGGTAGTCAAGTTTGTTTTTAATATATCACCTAGCTGTGGCAAAAGGCTTTTTATGTTCTTGTCATCAGTTGGTAACGACATTTCAAACTTGCCCAGCATTTGCTGAGTTTTAAAATCGGTTGATAACGTCTTATCAAATAAGCCTTTCAAAGACGCATTTAAAGCTTTATCACTTGTGTTTAAGATTTGCGGTTGAAGTGAAAGTAGATCGTTCAATAATTTGTCTGATGAATGATTTTCATCGGTGTTGCTGAATGCCTGTAGAAGAAGACCTGCAGAGTTGTTCAATGAAGCATTTTTCAAGCCTGCCAGTACTTTTCCATCCATATCAGGCACATCTTCCCATGTAGTGCCAACACCTTCAAGTTTGGATAATCCGCTTGCAGCAGCTGCTGCCAAAGCTAACTGGGCATTTTCTAGTGTAGCTGCTTCACCTGTTATCAAAACAGGCAAAGGCTGCAATAAAATTGGCGCAAAATTACCAATATCATTGTTCTTTGTGCTATCTGCCAAATTCTTTGTGCTATCTGCTAGGTCTTCTAGGTCAGGATTTTCAGTTACAGGAGATGATTTCTTAAGGGCAAGATTACCTTTTTGTTCAGTCGTTTTTTGTGAATTATCAGCATCATCAAATTGTGATCCTGCAAGACCACTGTTTTTAGTCTGTGGCAAAGGCTCTGGATACGGCTTATTGAATTGGCTTGATGGTGCAGTTTTACGGTAATCATCCACGCCCAGTCGATAGGCATGTTGATGTGGAAGCGCTGGTTCACGATGTATGGGTAAATCGGAACGTTTGGTAATATCCTGATGCTTGCTAATTTCTTTGCCAATATCACTGCGATCATGCGCAGCAGCATTCTGTGCAAAGACTTTTGCAAACTGGTCACTAGTTGATTTTGTGGCACTTGCTTTTTGCATGGTTGATTTGTTGCTCGCACCCAATGCGGACGTGGTTAAATCGCTACTCATGATACACAACACCTAACGCTACACACCCATACATTGGGCAGATTAGTTGTTTGCAAAGTGCAGGCCAAAATAGAATGGCTAAAATATTAACTCATTTCAATCACTTATATAATCAATCATATGTCCGTATATTATATAATCGGCAAGATTGAATAGGGTATGTAGGTAAAATTTGCCGAGGAGAATAGAGTATTTAAGTATAATTCAAAAAACCAACATTTTTTCATATCTTGTAAGGCTGGTGTAAGATTGGGGGTTTAGACAGGATTTACAAAGTCAGTACGGTTGCATTTTATAGCTATAAATCCAGGTCCAACGTGACCAATAAAAACAGGATAAGAACATGAGCACTATCAACAACGCGGCACCCGTGCAGACACAAATTGCCTATACTCAACCCTC
>JANXWK010000013.1:5000-62168 GCA_025351165.1 Hyphomicrobiales bacterium
GGGGAGAGGCCAATTATCCACTTGTGCCAGGTCATGAAATTGTTGGGCGTGTCTGCGCTACAGGAGACAAGGTTGTAAAGCATAAGGTGGGGGATATGGTTGGGGTTGGCTGTCTGGTTGATAGTTGTCATCACTGTCAATCCTGCAATGAGGGGCTTGAACAGTATTGTGACAATGGATTTACAGCGACCTACAACAGCGAAGATAAAATTGGTGGTACGCCTGAGCTATTCACGATGGGTGGATATTCGGATAAAATTACTGTCGATGAGCGTTTTGTACTTCATATACCTGAGGGGCTTGATCCAGCAGCAACGGCCCCCTTACTATGTGCAGGTATCACAACATATTCGCCACTAAAGCATTGGGGCGTTAGTGTTGGTCATAAAGTTGGTATTATCGGTTTGGGTGGCCTTGGTCATATGGGCGTAAAATTTGCCCATGCCATGGGTGCCTTTGTTGTGATGATCACAACATCGCCTGAAAAAGGTATGGATGCCAAGAAGCTTGGTGCTGATGAGGTGCTTCTTTCTACTGATGGCGTAGCTATGGAAGCTGCACGAAACAGTTTTGATTTTCTGTTGAACACCATACCTGTTGGGCATAATGTTGATCCATATATTGCCCTGCTTAAACGGGATGCCACAATGGTTATTGTTGGTGCAGTGGAATCTTTGACACAGGTTAATGGCGCGCAGTTTATTTTTCGGCGTCGTCATATGGCGGGTTCATTGATCGGTGGGCTGCCAGAAACGCAGGAAATGCTGGATTTTTGTGGCAAGCATAATATTGTCTGTGACATTGAGGAAATTAAAATTCAAGATGTAAACGAAGCCTATGACCGCACTGTTAAAAGTGATGTAAAATACCGTTTTGTGATTGATATGGGATCTTTGAAAGATAGCTAGTGTCGATGTAAAAATTTTAAAATTTCTGAAAATATTATTATCTGTTGGCATTCTTTTTGGTGTTAATAAATCAGGATGAACCATACTCCCAGTTCCCTTCTTACGTCTACTTTTGGTCATGCAGAGTTTCGGCCTCATCAGCTGGAGATCATTGAAGCTGCACTCAAAGGCCAAGATATTTTAGCGCTTATGCCAAGTGGGGGGGGCAAATCACTCTGCTATCAATTGCCAGCTCTTATGCGAAGTGGGATTACAGTGGTGATTTCACCACTTATCGCATTAATGAGAGATCAGGTTTACGCATTGCGGGCACGCGGTGTGAAGGCTGCTATGCTAAACTCCCTGAATGACGAAGCCGAAGACACGCTGGTATTTTCTGGTTTGAAATCCAGACAGCTCAAGCTTTTGTACATGTCACCAGAACGGTTTGCCAAAGACGGCACATTTGCTATGCTTTCGCGCGCAAGTGTTTGTTGTATTGTTGTAGATGAAGCACATTGCATCTCGCATTGGGGCAAAGCATTTCGGCCAGAATATCTAGAAATCGGTTCAATATGTGCTGAGCTTGCAGCGTCCAGCCCCACGGGACAGGTTCAAATAATGGCTGTGACAGCAACAGCTGATGCTGGAACCCAGGCTGAGATTATAAAACATCTTTTTGGGGCAATGCCAAAACTGTTCATACAAAGTTTTGATCGCCCTAACATATATCTTAAAATGGCACGGCGCCGGGCAGCTGATAAACAGATTTTAGTTTTCATTAAAAAGCATAAGCAAGACACAGGTATTGTATATTGCTCACGCCGACGCCACGCAGAGGCAATGGCAGACATTCTAACGAAGGCTGGATATAGAGCCTTTGCCTACCATGCGGGGTTGCCTGATCAATCTCGTTCACGCGTAGAAAAGATTTTTCAATCCGGCGAAACCGTCATTATTGTGGCAACAATTGCCTTTGGCATGGGGGTGGATCGGCCAGATGTGCGGTTTGTATGTCATGCTGATACACCAAGCAGTGTCGAAACCTATTATCAGGAAATTGGACGCGCTGGGCGAGATGGAAAGCCAGCTTTTACACTTGGGTTGTTTGACACTGCCAATTTCATCAAGGCTAGAGAGCGAATAGGATTGGATAAGACAGATATACACACGCAGAAAAAAGAGCTGCTCAGGTTGCAAAATCTTGTAAAGCTCTGCAAACCTAAAACATGCCGCAGAGTTATTTTGCTATCCCATTTTGAAGAGAAAATACCAGCCTGCGACCAATGCGACTGGTGCAAGGCTGGGATTTTCAAGAAAATAGCTTTAAGATATGGTTTATAGTGCTTCAAAGGGCCATATGGTTTAAAACCCTTTCTTAAGCGCACTCCAATCCTGTTCCCTGCGCACAGGCAATATTCGTTTTCTGGAAGATATTATTTTGTGTAAACTGCTTTTTAAAAAATGCTTCCATATCGTTGTGGCTTTAGGTTACATATTTTGGACAGGCATGTCCATTGCCCAAAATTCTCCACCTTTACAAGATAATACAGCGCCAGCAGTAACAGTAATAAAGGTAGATGAGCGCGAAATAGTTTCTCGCGTTATAGTTTCAGGTACGCTGTTGCCGCGTGAAGATGTGATGATCATGCCTGAAATCGAAGGGTTAGTTATTACAGATATTCTGGTAGATGAGGGTGCCAGTGTTAAAAAGGGGATGGTACTGGCAAAGCTTAACCGAAATGCGCTTGATATATCCATTTTGCAGAATAAAGCCCAGCTTGCCCGTATTGATGCCCTTATTGCACAATCCAAGGCACAGATTTCTGAAGCTGAAGCCAATAGACAGCAGGCTACAAATTCTTTTACACGTGCTGGAACGCTGTTGAAATCTGGTTCAGCAAGTGCTGATATTTACGATCAGAAGCAGGCCGCCTCCAAAGGCGCTGATGCGCGGCTGGCATCATCAAGACAGGCATTGGAAATTGCATTGGCAGATAGAGCAGCGGCGCAGGCAACGCTTAACACCACTGAACTGCAATTGGCCAGAAGTGAAATAAAAGCATCAGTTGATGGTGTAATTTACAGGCGTAATGCCCAGCTTGGCTCTGTTGCCAGTGCCTCTGGCGAACCCTTGTTTCGAGTTGTTGCCAATGGAATGATTGAACTTGAAGCAGAGGTTTCTGAACTTGATATTGCAAGTTTAAAACAGGGGCAAAATGTTGCTGCTACTGTTGCGGGTATAACCAAACCTATCAATGGCAAAATACGCCTTATTTCACCTGAAATAGACAAGATTTCTCGCCTTGGAAAAGTGCGGATTGCTCTGGATAAGGATCCTCATCTGTCAACAGGTGCCTTTGCCAAAGGTGTTGTTGAAACTGGTCGAAAGCGCGCCATAACAGTCCCTTTATTGTCAATTACCTATACAAAAACTGGCCCTGTTCTTCAAAGTGTTGTGCAGTCCAAAATTACTTCGAAACCTGTGCAGATTGGGCTGATAGGGGATGGGCGCGCTGAAATCATTGATGGCGTGAAGCAAGGCGACAGCATTGTGGCCCGCTCAGGAAGTTTTTTACGGGATGGCGATTTAATACGGGCTGTTGCAATTAATGAGGAGCTTCCCCAGTAATGAGACTCAATATTTCAGCTTGGTCCATTCAACAGCCTATACCTTCAATTGTGCTGTTTGTAGTCCTCATGCTGCTCGGGCTGACGAGTTTCAGCAAACTGCCCGTTACGCGCTTCCCGAATATTGACATTCCACTTGTCTCTATTGCCATAACACAGGCAGGAGCTGCACCATCTGAACTTGAAACGCAGGTAACAAAGCGCATTGAAGACAGCGTTGCCAATGTCAATGGCGTAAAACATGTTATTTCAACTGTGACTGATGGAAACTCAACAACTGCAATAGAATTCAGGCTTGAGGTCAATACGGATCGCGCCCTGAATGATGTGAAAGACGCGGTTGCCAAGGTTAGAGCCGATTTACCCCGGACAATAGATGAGCCTATTATTGAGCGTATTGATGTTGAAGGACAAGCTATTTTAAGCTTTAGCGCATCTTCCCCTGGTATGACTTTGGAAGAGCTGTCATGGCATGTCGATGATGTGGTCAAACGTAAGCTTCAGGGGCTAAAAGGTGTTGGGCGTGTTGAGCGCTATGGCGGCGTAACACGGGAGATTGTGGTTTCGCTCAACCCAGACAGGTTGCTCGCTTTGGGCATAACAGCTGGAGACGTGAGCCGCCAGCTTCGGGCCACAAACCTTGATATTGGCGGGGGGCGCGGTGAGCTGGGCGGACAGGAGCAGGCCATACGTACACTTGCAGGTGCACGTAATGTTGATTCTCTTACAGAAACCAAAATTATCTTGTCTGGTGGGCGTGAATTGCGACTCAAGGATCTGGGCAGGGTGGAAGACAGCAATAGTGAGCCACGTTCTTTTGCAAGGCTCAATGGCAGTCCTGTTGTGAGTTTTTCCGTATTCAGAGCAAAAGGCGCCAGTGAACTTACTGTTGGAGAAGCTGCGCAGGGAGCGGTTGCAGAACTGGCAAAACAATATCCAAATATAAAAATGGGTGTGATTGATGATGCCGTAAGTTATACGCGTGGCAATTATGAATCTGCGATGAAAACCCTGTTGGAAGGTGCAGCACTTGCTGTTTTGGTTGTATTTGTTTTTCTTAAAAACTGGCGGGCAACACTTATTGCATGTATAGCATTGCCGCTTTCCATAATTCCTGCCTTCTGGGCTATGAGTGCATTGGGCTTTTCACTGAATTTAGTCAGCCTGCTTGGTATTACGCTGGTCACAGGCATTTTGGTAGATGATGCGATTGTGGAAATTGAAAATATTGTGCGCCATATGCGTATGGGTAAAACGCCTTATAAGGCTGCAATGGAAGCAGCTGATGAAATTGGACTTGCAGTTATAGCCATCACATTTACTATAGTTGCGGTTTTTGCACCTGTAAGTTTTATGGATGGAATCGCAGGACAGTATTTCAGGCAATTTGGGCTGACTGTTGCAGCAGCAGTGCTGATTTCCTTACTGGTTGCACGGCTTATTACGCCTATGATGGCAGCGTATCTTATGAAGCCAATAAAACCACATGATGGCAGTGATGGCTGGATCATGCGGTTTTATACGGGGTTCTTGAATGCATCCATAGCGCATACACAACCACGATATTTCTACCTTGGGGGTAAGAGAAGATCGTTTTCTATTTCAAAAGCCTACATTACCCTATGTATCGGGTTTGGCCTTTTTGCATTATCCATTTACAGCACAAGGCTATTGCCAACAGGCTTTATTCCTGCAGGGGATGAATCTCGTATAGTTGTTTCTGTTGAATTGCCGCCTGGCTCCACGCTTAATGATACGCGTCAGATGACAGATAAAATGGGCGCAGCCATTAAAAAACATATACCAGAAGTGCGCCATATCTTTGTGCTTGGCGGCACAACTCCAACGGGAGCAGGGCGTGAAATTCGCAAAGCTGCAATATTTGTAAGGCTTGCGCCCAAAGCTGAGCGTAATCGCTCGCAGAAAAAAATTGAAGGTGATTTAACCCGTGTTCTGGCTGAAATTCCCGATATGCGTGCCTGGTTTGTTAATCCGCGCGGAGAACGAGAAGCCTCCATCAGTGTCGTGGGCGATAATGGCGAGGAGCTGAGTGAGGAGGTTGCCAAGCTGGAAGCTGCCATGCGGAATGTGAAAGGATTTGCCAATGTTGCCTCAACACGTTCGCTTGACAGACCTGAACTTCGTATTGTGCCCCGTTTTACGGAAGCTGCCGAGTTTGGCATTAGTCCAGAGGCCATTTCTGACACAGTGCGTATTGCAACCATTGGCGACGTAAGTGTTAATCTGGCTAAATTCAATACGGGTGACAGGCTTATTCCCATTCGTGTGCAGATGGATGAGTCTGCACGAGTTGACATTAAACAGTTACAAAATCTGCGTGTAACCAATGCTTCTGGTAAAGCTGTTCCGCTGACATCTGTTGCCGATTTAAGTTTTGGGCAGGGTGCAAGTTCAATTGACCGATACGACCGCACAAGACGGGCAGCGCTAGGGGCAGACCTAACTGGCCTAACTGTTGACCAAGCCATAGAAAAAATCAGGGAATTACCAGAAGCCAAAGCCTTGCCAAAATCTGTAAGACTGGTGGCATCTGGCGATTCCGAAGCTTCCAATGAAGTGAGGGGTGGCTTTTTGCAGGCTATGGGGCTGGGTCTGGTGATGGTGCTTGGTGTGCTGGTTCTGCTTTTTGGCTCTGTGTTTCCGCCAATTACCATTTTATTGTCTCTGCCCTTATGTTTTGGAGGTGTTGTAGTGGCGCTGTTGGTAACACAAAATCCTGTAAGTATGCCTGTGTTCATTGGCGTTTTAATGCTTATGGGGGTTGTAACCAAGAACGCTATTATGCTGGTAGAGTTTGCGGTGGAAGAGCGCGCAAAGGGCATTGAACGGTTTGAAGCCATAATTGATGCAGGGCGCAAACGGGCAAGGCCGATTGTTATGACAACCATTGCCATGGCAGCAGGCATGTTGCCAAGTGCTTATGGTTTGGGAGATGGCGGCGAATTTCGTGCGCCTATGGCAATTGCCGTTATTGGTGGCTTGCTTGTCTCAACTATTTTGAGCCTGGTGTTCGTGCCATCATTTTATATAGTGATGGAT
Organism: Hyphomicrobiales bacterium; assembly: GCA_025351165.1. Classification (GTDB taxonomy): domain Bacteria; phylum Pseudomonadota; class Alphaproteobacteria; order Rhizobiales; family Beijerinckiaceae; genus JAIELD01. The sequence continues at coordinate 11,579 of JANXWK010000013.1, forward strand.
GATTTAGGCCGGATTGTCTCAAAGCAATTAGGTAAGCTGGTTGTGTCGAAAGGTGATGATGAAACGGATGAAATTCAGGCTATGCCGAGGGTAAAAATACTGCGTGCTGCAGAATAAAATTTATATTCAGGCTATCTTTCTGTTCTCTACAAGAAATGAAAGCCTTAGCAAGACGGACATCTGTCGCAAATAATTTTCATCTTCTTCTGACCAGTACTTTCTTTCTCCACAATGTTCGCAGCACAGGATCGCGACCTGTCTGTCGTTTATGGATATAACAAAATCCAGCAATGAGTAGATATTTGTTGGAACAAAATACAGGTCATCAAAACATCTGGTTGCTGGATGGTTGATTGCATCTGGCGCATTAATGCATGAATGCTGATTTATAGCCTCAAAATAATCAGGAAAGTCCTCCACTTTTAATATAGCACCAGATTCAAATTTATTTGTACGTGTATCCAACAGGCACATGCTTTTGATTTCATCGCCAAAGGTATTAAAATACCATATACTGGCCCTGGTCGAACCTATATGTTCAATTATGTCGTTGCAAATGGCTCTATACACATTTTCGTTTGTGGTGGTGCCTGAAGAGTAATTGTATAGAGCTTGTTTTGAATTGAGCATTAACCTAATCCCAGTTCTATTTATGCATCAAGCTAACCCGCCAGGTGTTACGAAACAATATAACGCTTCTAAGGATATTAATTCTATGTATGTATGTTGATTTATTGGTTTATGATTACCTTAAAAGAGTTTTAAAATTAAGTGGAATGATAAACAATGAAAATTGAAGACGTGCTTAAAACTGCTTACGCAATGCCGCTCACAAATCCAAGTTATCCACGTGGGCCATACCGTTTCTATGATAGAGAATATCTGATCTTTACCTATCGTACTGACATGGATGCGCTGCGGGCTGTTGTGCCAGAACCGCTTGAAATTATTGATCCTGTGGTCAAATATGAATTTATACGAATGCCGGATTCGACGGGTTTTGGTGATTATACAGAATCAGGACAGGTTGTTCCTGTGCGCTACAAGGGTGAGGATGGCTCTTACGTCCATTCCATGTATCTTGATGATGATGCGCCTATCCTTGGGGGGCGTGAAATCTGGGGTTTCCCAAAAAAGCTTGGTAATCCTAAAATCTCTCATGAAGGCGATGTCATTGTTGCGACATTGCATTACGGCTCAATTTTATGCGCGGCAGGCACAATGGGCTATAAACATCAGGAAATTGATCAGGACATTGTTTTGCATTCCATGCAGAAACCTAATTTTCTAATCAAGATTATCCCACATGTCGATGGAACTTTACGTATTTGCGAATTGGTAAAATACTCTCTAACTGACATTAAGATGAAAGGCGCATGGACATCGCCTGCGGCTTTGCAGCTGTTTGAGCATGTACTCGCTGATGTAGCAAAACTACCTGTTCTAGAGCTATTATCAGCTTCACATTTCAAGGCTGACCTGACCTTGGGGCTTGGAGAGGTTGTGCATGATTATCTGAAATGATCCTCGTAGATTATCTCATTACTGACTTTACGTTTTTAATAGTGTAAGAGATCCTACCGCACTAATACATTTTTAAATTGCCATGGATCACTTTCATCCAAATCCTCAGCAAAAAAGCCAGGGCGATCGGTGAGCGGTGTCCAGTCTGTATAAACGCCAATTACAGGTCCCAAATAGGGCATCTGCACTTCCAGGCAGCGGCGGTAATCCATTTCATCAGCCTCAACAATGCCCGAATTTGGGTTTTCCAACGCCCAGACCATGCCAGCCAGCACCGCAGAGGTCACCTGCAAACCTGTCGCATTTTGATAAGGGGCAAGTTTACGCGTGTCTTCAATCGAGAGCTGTGATCCATACCAATAGGCGTTTTTAGCATGCCCATAAAGCAGCACGCCCAATTCATCAATGCCATCAACAATTTCATCTTCGTTGAGGATATGAAATTTGTCCTGGACCTTGCCAGCCTGCCCAAAAATTTCGTGCAGGCTTAAAACAGCATCATTTGCTGGATGGTAGGCATAATGGCATGTTGGGCGAAAGGTTAAGCTTCCATTGATTTTGACAGTGTAATAATCAGCAATGGAAATGGCTTCGTTATGGGTAACCAGAAAGCCAAATTGTGCTTGCGCAGTCGGCGTCCAAGAGCGCACTCTGGTGTTTGCCCCCGGCTGAAGCAAATAAATAGCCGCTTTATTGCCGTGTTGCTGTTCACGGGCATTATCAGGCATCCAGTTTTCATGGCTGCCCCAGCCAAGTTCAGCTGGCTGCATCCCTTCCGAAATAAAGCCCTCTATTGACCATGTATTGACAAAAACGCCCTGTGGTTTTGGCTGCTTCGCGCGCTGTGTATCGCGCTCTGCAATGTGGATACCTTTAACATTTAGCTGCTGCATGAGTTTTGCCCAATCATTGCGAGATTGGGGTTCATCATGCTTTACATCTGTATCTTTAGCTATGTTGACAAGTGCCTGTTTTACAAACCATGACACCATGCCAGGGTTTGCACCACAGCAGGAAATGGCTGTTGTGCCACCCACGCTTACCTGCTTTTCAGCCATTACAGTTTCACGCAAGGCATAATTTGTACGAGATTGAGCGGCCATGGTCTTATCAAAATAAAAGCCAGGCCAAGGCTCTGTCACAGTATCAATGTAGAGCGCACCGATTTCACGGCATAATTTCATGATATCAAGGGAAGAGGTGTCGACTGATAAATTTACACAAAAGCTTTGGCCCTCGCCTGTCAAAAGCGGTCTGAGTATGTCGCGATAATTTTCTTTTGTAATGGCCTGATGCATAAATTTTATGCCACGCTCATCCAGAAGGGCACGATCTGCATCATTGGGATCAATGACAAAAAACCGGCTTTTATCAAACTCGAAATGACGTTCAATAAGAGGCAATGTGCCTTTTCCAATTGAACCAAAGCCAATCATAACAATTGAGCCAGTGATTTTGGCGTGAACAGGCCCATTTAACATTGTAAAACCTTCTCAAAACATGCGCATAAAAAAGAGCGCCCGATAATCAGAGCGCTCTTGATATTTTTGGTTAAAATTTAAATTACAACCTGTGTCAAACCTGCCATACCGTTAAAATCACGGGATGAGTAGGTGGTTGTGTACGCTCCTGTACCCTCAATCAGTACCCGATCACCTATTTCCAAGCTAAAAGGCAGTTCGTAGGGTACTTTTTCATACATTACATCCACTGAATCACAGGTTGGACCTGCAAGAACACAGGGGCCAAGCGCAGAGCCATCATGTGGGGTACGAATAGGATAGCGTATGGCTTCATCCATTGTTTCTGCAAGGCCATGAAACTTGCCAATATCGAGATAAACCCATCGGACGTTATCCTGATCTGCTTTTTTGGAAACAAGCACAACTTCGCTTTCAATTACACCTGCATTGCCAACCATGCCACGGCCTGGCTCAATGATGGTTTCTGGAATTGAATTGCCAAAGTGCTTGCGAAGAGACCGAAAGATTGCAGAGCCGTAACTTTCAACGCCTGGTATTTCTTTCAAGTATTTTGTTGGAAAACCGCCGCCTAAATTCACCATGCTTAGTGTAATGCCACGCTCAGCCATTTCACGAAAAATACTGGCAGAAGAGGCCAAGGCACTGTCCCACATTTCTGGATTACGCTGCTGCGATCCCACGTGGAAAGATATTCCGTGCGCTTTAAGTCCCAGGCGATGGGCAAGCTCAAGAATACGGGGTGCAATTTCTGGCACGCATCCAAATTTGCGTGACAATGGCCATTCAGCATCTGTCCCGTCACATAAAATGCGGCAAAATACACGCGCTCCAGGCGCGGCGCGAGCAATTTTCTCTACTTCCGCTTCGCAGTCTACGGCAAAAAGGCTGATGCCCTTTTCATGTGCCTTGGCAATATCACGCTCTTTTTTTATTGTATTTCCAAATGAAATGCGATCTGCCGCTGCACCTGCTGCAAGCACCATTTCAATTTCACCAATGGAGGCGCAATCAAAGCAAGAACCAAGCTGGGTAAGAAGCTCAAGTATTTCAGGCGCGGGATTTGCCTTAACCGCGTAAAATATACGTGTATCGGGTAATGCTTTGGCAAATGTCATATAATTGCTGCGCACAATATTACTGTCAACAACCAGTATCGGGCCATCTTCACGACGTGACCGCAGGTAATCCTCGATTCGCGCAGAAATCTGGGTATGGGCAAATTTATCTGTATTTTTAATGTGAGTGTTCATGTTCAAACTATTCATGGCAGCATCCCCCTGCAACCCCGCAAGGCTGCAAAAAGCGAATGAAAGAGTTCAGCCCAATGACAAAAGAACCCGCGTGATGGAAACGCGAAAATCAATGGCAATAGACCAATGTTAGTTTCCTTGCGGATACTAACGGTGCTGCGCCGATTGGAACTACAAAGTGCGCTTTGTAAAACCGCTGGACAACGGAATACAAGTTGCATTCAAAGTACCATAGCTTGGAAGGGGAAGACCCTACCGCACTGCCGGCAAAGATGGACAAGCCTCTTCGGTGAGTCAGCGTTGGAGAACTGACTCGAGACCAAAAAAGCCCGATCCGTCGTTGCTTTGAGTTGCGTCACCCGCTTCGGGCGGGGCCGCCGGTTCGCTTCCGGCTGCCGGTCCGTGAGGCAAAATGAGCACGCTCATTAAGCCTCTTAACTAGGGCGTTTATCCGGCCTCTTGTCCGGAGATCCACCGACCGACACGCAACCACAGGCACGTGCGAAATTGGGCAAGTTTCATATGACGTTATTTTACAAAGTTTGCAAGTTTTTTTAATGTCATAAATCATTTTTTTAATGACGATAAAGAACATACGATCTACTAAGCTGGAAATAGTTTTTTTGAATTTTGGGGTCATATGAAGCGTCGTGATTTTTTAAGTTCTGTTGCACTCTCCTGTTTGTTCCATAGTGTTAGTTTTCAAAGTGATGCCTGGTCTCAGCCAAATGCTGCCCAGAACCCGGCTCAAGCCAAAGCGCAAAGCAGGTTCAGCTATACTGATGTTGTCAAGCGTGCCAAGGATCTTAGCATTAAGGACTATGTTTCCAAGGCGCCTACGCTTCCTGATCAGCTTGCAAATCTTGATTTTGACTCTTATCGGGACATTAAATTTCGAGAGGATAAAACCTTGCTTGCCAATGGTGGTGGGGCTTTCAGGATGCAGCTTTTTCCACTTGGATTTCTGTTCAAGCGCTCTGTAATGCTCAATATCGTGCGCGATGGTCTTTCAACGCCTATTCCCTATACATTATCGCTGTTTGACTATGGCAGAGCCAAGTTTGACAAGCCTTTGCCAATAGATACTGGGTTTGCAGGTTTTAGGTTATATTATCCGCTTTCAGACACTAAATCCTCTGACGAAGTCATTTCATTTATAGGAGCCAGTTATTTTCGTTTCATATCAAGGGGACAGAAATACGGTCTTTCTGCACGAGGCATTGCCATTAATGCAGGAATAGATGGGCAGCCAGAAGAATTCCCTAATTTTACTGAATTTTGGATACAGATGCCAAATGCAGGCTCTGATACTATTACTGTTTTTGCACTTATGGACAGTCCGTCTCTTAGTGGGGCATACCAGTTTGTGTATCAAATGGGACAGAAAAGCAGTGTTGAGGTTACAAGTACAGTTTTTGCGCGGGTAGATGTCGTACGACCTGGTATAGCGCCTCTTACCTCCATGTTCTTTTATGGTGAAAATAATCGTCGCCATCATGGGGATTATCGTCATGAACTTCATGATTCTGATGGATTGCTTGTTCAAAATGGAACAGGTGAGATGCTCTGGCGTCCTCTTCTTAATCCAAACAAAGCAAATATCTCAGCTTTTTTGTCAAAAGACATCAAGGGCTTTGGACTTATGCAGCGTGATGTAAATTTTGACCATTATCAAGATCTTGATCTAGAATATGAGAAGCGGCCCACATACTGGGTTGAGCCTTTAGAAGAATGGGGGGAAGGTCAGGTTGAATTGGTAGAAATGCCGACAACAGATGAAACAAATGACAATATTGTTGCCTACTGGATGCCAAAAGCAAAAATGGAAGCAGGGCAGTCATACAGTTTCAGGTATCGGATTACCTCTTTAGTTGACACTACTTCAATTAATCCTGGTGCCTATGCAGTCAATACATTTCAGGCTCCAGCGCATGCCCTTGGATCGAATGACAAAGGCCCTGCTGGCAGTACACGATTTTTAATAGATTTTGCAGGAGGAGAGCTTGCCTATCATCAGGCTTTTCCAGACGCTGTGCAGGTTGTTGCGACCATGTCCAATGGAAAGGTTCTGCGAAGTTTTGCAACACCCAACAGGGAAATTGAAGGGTTTCGTGTAGGTGTTGATGTCAGCGTTGCGCCGGGGCAGATGGGCGATGTGCGTGTGTATCTTAAATCAGGTCTCAAAACCTTGAGTGAAACCTGGACCATGCCGTGGAAGGGAGAGTAAGATGCTGGGCCTTCAATTTCCCTGTGTATATAGTTTTAGCTTTGAAACCGTACTCAAAGAAAATTTAATATAGGTAAAAACTTGCATCTGTCAAAATTTGTAAATGGTACTATACATCTTCTATCGCGGTCTTTTTGAACTTTTTCAATGTCCAGTTTCTGTTGAAGCTTAGCCAGATTAATACCTACAAGTTCATCTAAAAATTTTGATCCATCTTTTGTATCTATAATCAAATTTCGGCTGCCCTTTGATCTGTTTAAAGTTCCCTCTACAGTAAAATCAACCTGATGAGCTTCGTATATGTCGTATATTTTAGTATTCATTGGGCCATATGTAACTTTAATTTTTTTACTGTTTTTCTGAAACTCTAAAATATAGGCTACCAGACCATCACCTTTTCTAACCAAAAACCGAATGTATTTGTTGTTATTTAAAGTATTTATACCTTCATAGGCAGCCTCCAATCCCTCAAGGAGTTCGGTGCTTGCAATCCTGTTATTGTTTTTGGGAATTACATTGGAGGTATTCTTTTGGTTTTGCATAATGGTGTTGAAATTAAAGCCTGCAGTTTTAGCATCCTTTTCCTCTAAATCTTTTTTTGCGGCATAATATGGTATGGTATTCGCAGATAATTCAGTCATATTGGTAAATCTCAACTCTTGAAATAGTATTTGAGTGACTAGCTTTTTGATTAAAAAGTAACGTCAAAATGAAAATAGTTTAAATCTATTGTTGTCTAAACTATGAATTTAGAGGTTGCTTACCATAAATAAAGAGATACATCAATTATGCGACAGCTAAAATCTTTTATTTCAAGCGTTCTTGTAGCTTCTCCTGTCATGCCAATTATTATTGAACGTATAGAGAAGAGATTTTCTGTCGTTAAATTATACGATGAGGTAGATCAGAACAGATTTTTGCAGGAGAATGCCAGTCATATCAGGGCTGCTGTTATTGGCTATAACCAGCCTTTTTTTAATGAAGCATCTTTTGAAAAGCTTCCAAAACTTGAGATTATTTCCAGTTTTGGTGTGGGTTATGATCATGTGGATGCTAAAGCTGCCCACAAACACGGGGTTATTGTTACCAACACACCAGATGTTCTTACCGACGAAGTTGCTGATCTGGCGTTGGGTTTGCTGATTGCAACTTTGCGACGTATTCCACAAGCTGATACATATCTGCGTAATGGCAGCTGGCTTCAAAAAGGGGCATTTCCGTTAAGTGACACACTGCAAGGAAAAACCATGGGCATTGTTGGTTTTGGACGCATTGGCAAAGCCATTGCCAAGCGGGCCAAGGCTTTTGGTATCAAACTTGTATATCATGGGCGTACACAGCAAAGTGGTGTAAAACTACGTTACTACGCAAATCTTGTTGAGATGGCCCAAGCTGTTGATATTTTGATGGTTATAACGCCGGGTGGGTCTGCAACGCATCATCTTATCAATGCGCAGGTATTGGAAGCTTTGGGACAAAACGGTACGCTCATCAATGTTGCGCGTGGGTCAGTTGTTGATGAGAGGGCTCTTGTAAGCGCTTTAACCTCTGGCAGGCTTGGTGCCGCTGGACTGGATGTATTTGAAGCTGAACCTTATGTACCAAAAGAGCTTGCAGCCCTGCCTAATGTTGTTTTATTGCCTCATATCGCTTCAGCCTCACATCATACACGCAATTTAATGGGTAAACTGGTTGCGGATAACATTATTTCTTGGTTAAGTGGTAAAGGGCCTAAGACGCCCGTTGCTGAAACGCCCTACGTCAAGCAGGCTTAGTCACATGCGTATATTTTCAGGCTTAATTACGGCTTTGCTGTTGTCTCTTGCAACTTCCGCTCAGGGGCAGTTCAGACGCGTAGATACAGTTCCAGTTATTTCCACAAATTCCAACGATATTGCACGAATCACCGCTGCGTCAGGTACTTTTGACTTGAAAACCTCCAAAGGTTCAAACAGCTGCCGAATTACTCTCTGGTCCGAAGGTGCCAAGGGGACATTTCCTGTCAGTATACCAGCTGGCTGTCACAAAGCTTTTCCGTCTCTTTTGGCCAAAGTAAAAAACTGGATGGTTGGTAATGATATTTCCCTTAAACTTATAGAAGAAAAGGGCTTTGTTTTACTTGAGTTCCAAGAAAAGGATGGCAAGCTTCTATCGTCTAAAATAGGTGAAATAACTTATGAACTGCAGCCCACTGATGCTGGGTGGTTCAAGCGTCAAGCGAGCCTACCTCGTCAAACGGATGTTGCTGGCGCCTCAAAACCTGTTGATGCTGCGGAAATTGCCCGTATGGTTGGTACATATGCAGTCAGTCGTGAAAAGGGAAAACCCAGTGAATGCAAGATAGTTTTTTCTGTGCAAGCTTACATAAAGCCAGGATTTATGAAGGCGGGTATAGGGGAGGGATGCCAAGACAGGGGAATGCAAATATTCAACCCCGTTGCTTGGCAACTTGAAGCTTCAAGACTGATATTGGTGTCGCGCAAAGGTCATGATATTAAATTTATCCGAGCAGGCAGTGTTGGGTGGAAGAAAGAAAAGCAGTCTGGGGATATGCTTGAGCTGACAAGATAAAAGGAAGCTAAAACTTAACCAGACTTTTGCGTTGAGCGCCGGTTGCATCAAAATTATCTGGAGCTAACCATGCTTCAAAGCGCTTTTTGTGTGCGGGCCATTCGTCGTCCAACATGGAATACCAAGCTGTATCACGGTTGCGGCCTTTGACAATAGCAGCCTGTCTGAAAATGCCCTCAAACGTAAAGCCAAAACGGATTGCTGCCTGTTTTGATGGGGCGTTCAGGGTGTTGCATTTCCATTCGTATCGGCGATAACCCAATATTTCAAAAGCGTATTTTGCCAAGAGATACATTGCTTCTGTTGCAGCTTGCGTTCGTTGAAGCTTGGGTGCGAACAGAATATTGCCAATTTCCATAGAAGCGTTAACTGGATCAATACGCAAGTAGGCAGCATGACCTAGAACATCACCAGATTTAGAATCAATCAGGGCGTAAAGCATTTGATCGGTGCGTGCCATCATTGCCTTATGGGAAACAATCTGATCGTCCAGGGTTTCAAAAGGCCCTGAAGGTAAATAGGCATAAAGCTGTTCTTTATTTTCGATGTGAAATAAAGATCCCGAGTGTTTATCCAGATTAAAAGGCACAATAATAATATGTTGGCCTTTCAGGGTCACGGGCTCTGGCAGCTTTGCTGCACCACACAAAACAGGGATGCCTACAGGTAGCCCTGTTATTGTATCAATAACAAATTCAGTGTCCAATCAAGCGCCTTTTACAGACTGCGTCGCACCATCAATATGAGCAACCAGATTTGTATCAAGTTTCAAACCATGCGCCAGATTCTGCAAAAACGCGATTTCTTCCGGTTTGTCAGCAAGAATTGAAATGCGGGCAGCGGCATAGATCTGTGCAGCCATTTCTGGGCTGTTGGACACAGCTACAAGGCTTTCAATACTGGCAGGGTTATTAAACTCCGCTTCCAGAAATTTAGCAGATAAATCATCAAGACCAGCTTGTGTCAGGCCGCCGATAATATTTGCCCGCTCTGTACTATCAATCAGGCCATCTGATGCGGCAGTTGCGATCATAGCTTTGATAAGAGTAAGCGATGTTTGTTTATCAGCATCAGAATCAGCAGTTTTGCCAAACGGGCTTTCAGCGGGTGCCTCGACGGTCGGCTCACGTGTTACTGGAACAAGATTCGCAGCCTTGTAATTTTGATAGGCCTTGTAAGCCAACCCTCCAATCATCGCAAGGCCACCTAGTTTAGTGGTGTCAAGAGCTGCACCTCGACCAGTGCTTGTGCCAAGAACAAGACTAGCCAACCCGCCCAATGCTGCACCAGATGCCATCTTGTTTTCGCCAATCATGGATTTTGCTTTATTTAGAAGATCGCTAAAGCCCTGACCACCTGTTGCGTTTTTAAGAGCCTCTTCTGCTTTGCTGCCCAGGCCAGTTGCCCCTTCTGCGTGAGTTGCTGCCTCTTTGAGGCCAGATGTAGCCTGTCCAAACATCTGTGTTGCCATAGTGGCAAGACCTGCTGCTTGCGGGTTGGATAATAGACTACCCAGCAATCCACCAAACCCTTGAGGTGCAGGGTTCTGTGCAGGATTTTGTGGTGCTGTACCAGTTTGCGACTGACCACCAAGCAAAGCGTTAAGAAGTTGTGTTGGATCAAACATCAAGAAGGTTCCTATATTTAAAATTAACCCTTAATAAAATGATATGACAGGAAAATGGCAAAGGAGCAATTAGTGTCTTGATATCCTTCAATGCTGTCCTGTCAAAAATAAAATGTGCACAACTTTGTTATTAATTGCAGTTTGTAAGGTGCATGTAAGATTTTAAGTCCAACTACTTTAGGAGTAAAAATACATAATATTAGTTTTAGGTCTTAAAATACTTCATATTTTAAATGTTAGATTGAACCAAACCCATGTCTGTTAATCCAGCACGTTTAATATCAAGTGCATACACCCCAGAAAACATAAAATCAAAAAATGACTTTTCTACTGTTTTAAATGCTGAAAATTCAACACTTTCCGTTTCAAGGCCATTAAAAGACACCTATAGTCAAAAGATTGCCTTTGTTTAGTTTTTTGCGGCCGCTGCTTTCATATCAGAAAATTCCGTCTTGATTTCAGCCATACTGGTTGGATTTTTTGGTACTGTTTGCAATCCAATGAAGTTGGCAAAAAGCTTGTTCAGTAAAAATGAAGGCAATTCACATACGCGCTCCAGAGCTTCGGCTGCATTACTGAATAATATCAGTTTAAAACGCAAAATGCCTGAAGAAATAGAACAAAAACTTAGACAAAATATTTTACTGGCTAAAGAGGATATCAATCAAGACTCATCAGTTCATTCTGAAAATCCACAGGCTCATCTAGTAACAGGAAGTTCAACTGGGGGCCCTGACAAAGACCCTAAAGACAAAAAAGATAATAGTAAAACGTCAAGAAAAACCAGAGAAGAAAGAGAATTACCTGAACCAAAGACTGAAAAAGGCAGTGTAAGGCGAGAAAACCGAGACTTAGGTATTGCGAGGATTTCTAGAACTAAAAGTGATGCGTTAAAAAAGTTTTCGCTTAGTAACAGAATTCGCAAGAGCACTATTACAAAGTCTCGATATCCAAATCCAATCGATGCCAACAGAATAGATAATTTAAATCCCAACGGCGTTGATACTGGATTTGCAGTCACTAAAAATGGTGATTTGTGGTTTAAACTACCCAACACATCTGTTCGATATGGAGAAAACAAATTCATTAATGCTAAAGATCTGAAAGTGGATTTGATCCGACTGCGTTTATGGCCATATTAGAAAATCTATTTATTCAGCCTCTAAATTTTCTTCCATGTCACTTTTTTCTACCATGTCCATCAACTTTGAAATCTTGATTGCTTTAGTGGTGTGGTAAGGTCTCATAATCAGGATAACAGTTTCAGTCCCAGGGCAGGCTGCATCATTACAGTCAATTTCTGAAACAGTAACGGCAATATCCTCCTGCTTTTCCATGTCTGCTTCAAGAATGTCTCTTACCCATTGTTTGATTCGTGCAGCTGCAACTGCATCACGTGGTTTTGGGGTAAAAAACTTTTTAAATAATGACATATCAAAGCCTTACACAGGGAGTGTCAAAATTCCGGTTACACCATCCTTTGTACCAAAAGCAAGCTGTTGACCATCGCTGCGCCAGCTTAAAGCTGTTACAGTCGCTCCATCCATTGTTGCGCGCACAACAAGTTCGGACGCGTCTGTCAGACGAACAAGCATGATAAATCCATCTTCGTAACCTAGGGCTAATACGAGCGATTTTGGATGAAAGCTCACTTTTGTCACGCGTTTTGGGCGAACGCCGCATTCACGAGGAGCCTTGCCAGTTGGACCCTCCTTGCTGGCAAAAGGCCAGATAATAGCTGCCTCAGCGCCGCTTGTTGCGAGCCAGTTACCGTCCATGGACCACGAAAAGGAACGCGGTTTTGCTGGATAACCCGACATGCGCATATGCGCTTTTTCTGGAAGTTTCCAACCATGTAACTGATTTTCCTGCATGGATGTTACTACAAAGCGGGAATCTGGTGACCAGGTAACATCAATATGCGAGCCTTTCCACTCCAGCGTATCTGGCAGGGCTGAGGTATTTGGCATCCACAGTTTTGCGCCACCATTTTGGGCAATTGCCAGCATGTATCCTTTGGGCCGAAAGCTTAGGCCTTGGCAGGAACTTTCTGTTTCAAGTGTTCTGATTTCACCTTTGCTGTTGCGAGCACGAATGGTTTTGGCAAAACTCCAGGCTAGACTGTCATTTGTACAGGTGAGAGCGTCTATCCAGCAGCTTTTTTCGTTCACAATGGTTGTGTGTGTGCCATCTGGTGTTGTTGCGACTATTTTTCCATCGTCTCCACCAGTGTAAAGTGTTTTATTATTTGAGCTTGCAACCAGAATACAGCCCTCGTGAAGCTGATGTCTGGTTTTATTGTAAAGAACAGATCCGTCTGCAAGTGCAAAAAAAGGCGTATCGCCTATGAATTGAACGGCGATAACAAATTCATCTACATCTTGTTGCCGCACATGCTGCGTAAGGGAATCGGGCACAGGCATATCTTAAGCAGCGCAGGCCAAAAATCCTTTACGGATTTCATCTTCTTTGAGTTTTCTGCCAATAAATACAATTTTGGATTGGCGCTTTTCGGCTGGCATCCATTCGCGTTGCAAATCACCATCCAGTATCATGTGCACGCCTTGAAACACAAAGCGTTTTGGTTCATTTTTAAACGCTAGGATGCCTTTTGAACGTAAAATATCTGCGCCATCTTTTTGCATGAGGTCATTGACCCAGGCCATGAATTTTTCACCATCTATGTCACCAGCAACCTGTATGGAGATGGAGTGCATATTCTCATCATGGTAGTGCTTCAGGCCATGATCATTGGTGTTGGAATGCGTATGTGCGTTACTGTCATGTGAATGGGCGTGATCATGCCCATGATGATGCGAATGGCTGTGATCGTGTTTGTGGTCGTGGTCATGATGATCAGAATTTTTCAGAAATGCGGGCTCAATTTCCAGAATACGCTCAAGATCAAATGCGCCCTGGCCCAGCACAGTTTCCAACGGCACCTGGCTATGCGTGGTTTTATGAAGTTTGGCATATGGGTTAATGCTACGAATACGCCCTTCAACTTCTGCCAATTCATCTGTACTCACAAGATCAATTTTGTTGAGAATAATAACATCAGCAAAAGCAATCTGGTTTTTAGCTTCTGGAGCATCAATCAACCGGGCAAGTAACCATTTTGCATCGGCTACGGTTACAACCGCGTCAAGACATGTTTTTTCCTGCACATCCTGATCTACAAAGAAGGTCTGCGCTACGGGAGCAGGGTCTGCAAGACCCGTTGTTTCCACAATAATGGCATCAAATTTTGTCTTACGCCTCATCAGGCCTTCAATGATACGAATAAGGTCACCACGCACATTGCAGCAGATGCAGCCATTGTTCATTTCGAACACTTCTTCATCGGCTCCGACAACCAGCTCGTTATCAATACCAATTTCGCCAAATTCATTGACAATAACAGCATATTTTTTGCCATGCTGTTCAGTGAGAATGCGATTGAGAAGCGTGGTTTTACCTGCTCCCAAATAGCCTGTAATAACTGTAACTGGAGTTTTTCCTGACATTATTGCCATATCCTTTTAATTCAGGGCCTGCACTATCTGCTCGCTGTTGTGGCGCATCATATCCATATAAGTAGCAGCCTTGCCACTTTCACTGGATAAACTATCAGAAAAAATTGTACCACCTATTTTTATCCCTGTTTCAGAGGCAATGCGTTGAAGAAGACGGGGATCTGTAATATTTTCAACAAACATGGCTGTAATTTTTTCAGCCTTTATCTGGCGGATAATTTTTGCAACATCTTTTGCTGAGGCTTCAGCATCGGTTGAGATGCCCTGGGGAGCAATAAACTCTAAATTGTATTTTTTAGCAAAATAGCCAAATGCATCATGTGATGTAATGATCTTGCGCTTTGAGGCTGGAATTTTGACCATAGCTGTTTTTATTTCAGCTTCAAGGATATTCAATTTATCAATGTATAGAGTTGCGTTTTTTTCATATACCACTTTCCCAGCAGGGTCAGCTTCGATAAGTGCATTACGTATATTGATACTGTAAGTTTTCGCATTGGCAATATCGTGCCATGCATGTGGGTCTACTGCACCGTGGGTGTGATCATGCGCATCTTTGGATTTTAAAGGATTCACACTTTTGGTTGATGTTACAATTGCAGCTTTTGTGCCAGAGGATGCTACCAGGCGATCCATCCAGCTTTCAAATTTCAAGCCGTTAATGAAGATGACCTTTGCCTGCACCAGTTTTTGAGCATCATTTGGCGTTGGCGCATACACATGGGCATCTGCGCCCGCTGCTACCAGTGTTGTAAGGTTTATTCGATCACCGCCAATATTCTTAATAAAATCACCTAGAATGGAGAAGCTTGCAACAACTGGCATTTTTGTTTCTTGAGCCAAAGACGGTACAGTGGCCAGCAACCCTGTTGCCAGAATAAAATTTTTAAGAATAGTGCGACGATACTGCATAGTAAATCCTTTATAGGTAACCAACACTGATATGTTATATTATAACATATCATTAACAGGATGAAATTCAGCTTCTCAAGCGCGCAAGTATTTCTAACCGTGCAAGTGTTTCTGGGGTAACAGTCTCCAGATATATCCGTTGGAGCGGCCAAAGATCATTGAGAGTATGTAAATGGTGCCCAGCGTCAAAATGATGGATGGTCCACTGGGGCTACCAAGATGGTAAGATAAAACCAGCCCAATTATACCGCCAATCAGGGCTATGACCGTCGCAATAATAATCATGCTTGTAATGTCACGTGTCCAGAAATGCGCTGTAATGGCTGGCAGCATCATCATGCCAACCGCCATTAATGTGCCCAGGGCATGAAAACCCGCCACTAGATTCAACACAACCAGCCCTAAAAACAAAATATGTGTTGGTGCGCCTGCTCGACTGACTGAACGTAAAAAGCCAGGATCTACACATTCCATGACAAGTGGACGATATACTGTGGCAAGGGTCAAAAGACTAATGCTTGAAATGCCTGCCAATAAAACAAGTGTCTGGTTATCAAGGGCTAGAACAGTACCAAATAATACGTGCAGTAAATCAACATTTGAGCCTTTCATTGAAATTATTATAACACCAAGTGCCAATGAAATAAGATAAAAACCAGCCAAGGATGCGTCTTCAGCCAGGCGTGTTGTTCTGGTCACAATACCTGCCAGAACTGCAACCATGAACCCTGCCAGAAGGCCACCTATTGTCATTGCTCCAAGTGATAAGCCTGAAACCAAATATCCAATGGCAGCACCAGGAAGAATGGCATGTGCCATAGCATCGCCAATGAGGCTCATACGGCGCAGCATAAGAAAAACACCAATGGGGCCAGCTCCCAGGCTAAGAGCGAAAATACCCACAAGTGCACGGCGCATGAATTCAAATTCAGCAAAAGGAGCTATGAGCAGCGTGTATATCATATGACCTGTTCGCAAACTTGAGCGTGCCTGTCAAAAGCTTCCACCATTTGACGTGCGCGAAGCAAATTATGTGGCTGAAGAG
Organism: Hyphomicrobiales bacterium; assembly: GCA_025351165.1. Classification (GTDB taxonomy): domain Bacteria; phylum Pseudomonadota; class Alphaproteobacteria; order Rhizobiales; family Beijerinckiaceae; genus JAIELD01. Next base: position 27,734 of record JANXWK010000013.1, read on the forward strand.
TGTCATGTGTTTTACCCCAGGCAATCATTTCCCGTGCAAGGAGTAGAGTTTGAGGGAAATGCTGCTCAACAATTGCCATATCATGCAGCACAGCAAGAACTGTACGACCTTCATGGTTCCAATGGTGGATAAGATTTATAAGATCATCAACAGTTTTTGTATCTATGGCAGTAAAGGGTTCATCAAGCAGGATAAGTGAAGCATCCTGCAATAAAAGCCGCGCAAAAAGTGCACGCTGCATTTGCCCACCTGAAAGTGTGCCAATGGGGCGATTTTCAAAACCATTCAGGCCAACACTATTGATAGCATCTGTGATTTTGTCCTTGAGCAAGGTGCTCAAGCCTCCAAACAGTCCAGATTTTCGCCAGCATCCCATAGAAACCAAGTCATATACACTAATGGGGAACTTTAAATCAATGTCAGCTAACTGTGGCAGGTAAGCAATGTTTTTCTGTTTTTGCCCGCAATAATTAATATCACCCGAGAGGGGTGATAATGTGCCCATAATGGATTTAAGCAGAGTGGATTTACCAGCGCCGTTTGGGCCAATAATGGCGAGTAATGTGCCTTTTGGTATTTCGCCCTGCAGGTGATGCACAGCAGGATGGCGATCATAGCCAAGGGTAAGATTGTTGAATTTCAAAGCATTCAAGGTTGTGTCCAAGGTCGTGTTCATGGCATTACTACCCATAGTGTACTCAGCCAGAGCAGCACTAGAATACTCAAGGATATGAAAATTCTTTGAGTGAGTGAAAACTGCAACAAGGAGGGGGTGGGTCGTAGTCCAGGCTGTTTATGTGTGTGTGAATGTAACATGGGCTACTTATAGCAGGGCATTTTCTAAATTGTAATAGTATTACATTGCATGTTTTAAATAACTAAAAGCAAAATCTATGCAATTATATCAGGTGTTAAATAGTCTGAAAGCTCTGAAATGCGGTCTTTAATCAATAGTTTACGTTTTTTTAGCCGCTGAATTTGTAATTTGTCAGGGGTTCCAACCTGTTCAAGTGCAAGAATTGCAGCATCCAGGTCGCTATGTTCCTGTCTGTAGCGCTCCAGTTCACGTAACTGGATTTCCTGCTGTTCTGTTGAAAATTCCCTACGCATGCAACTTATCCAAAAAACAGTGAGCTTTTAAGCTTAACCCCTAACCGATGATTGTAGAATAATGCAACCACGCATTTTATGTGCATTGTCTAATTACATTTTTTATCCTTGGTTAGGCAAGTGTTTCAGTTTGACATAGCTTTAAGATATTTTCATGAAAAGACCTTAAATAGACCCTTGCCAGATGTCATGAATGTGTCATGCTGATGATGTTCTTAACTCATTCAAGGAGACATATATGTCGATCACTGCGCATCTTTCTTCACTTGAAACGAAACATCGCACAATCGAAACCGAGATTGTTCAGGAACTTTCCCGTCCCAAAGCAGATACAGTCAAGCTGAAAGCGTTGAAACAGAAGAAGCTTGCCATCAAAGACACCATTACGAAAATCAAAGGACGAGAGACACCCGAAAGTCTCCATTAGGTGTTATATATCAAGTAGATGTACGTTTGAATGCGCTGCCTTACGGGAGCGCATTTTTTGCGAAAAGTGCTCATTCACTAAAAGTTGAAAGGCAATAACCTTAATTGCCTCTTTTACAACATAGTATTTCTGTTGTATGAATAAAGCACAGCGGCTGGCTCTTGCGGCCGTGACAGGCTTGCCGATTACCGGGAGCCTATATGGAGGTTTAACATGGCAGGTTCTGTTTTGCCGATGATTTCGGCTGATGCTGGTTTATCACGCTATATCTCAGAAATTCGTAAATTTCCAGTTTTAAAGCCAGATGAAGAATTTATGCTATCCAAGCGCTATCTTGACCATAATGACTCAAAAGCTGCCCATAGGCTTGTAACATCCCATCTACGTTTAGTCGTCAAAATTGCCATGGGCTATCGAGGTTACGGGTTACCTGTTGGCGAGGTGGTATCTGAAGGTAATATTGGACTTATGCAAGCTGTGAAGCGTTTTGACCCGGATCGTGGATTTCGCCTTGCAACTTATGCAATGTGGTGGATAAAAGCATCCATTCAGGAATATGTGCTGCGCTCCTGGTCGCTGGTTAAAATGGGGACGACTGCCAATCAGAAAAAGCTTTTTTTCAATTTGCGTAAAGCAAAGTCGCAGATTGATGCTTTGGGGGAAGGCGATCTCCATCCAGATCATGTCAAATCCATTGCGGTTAAGCTTGGTGTGCATGAGCGTGAAGTTATTGAGATGAATAATCGCCTTGGAGGCGATTCATCGCTCAATGCTCCCATGAACAGCGATGATGAAACGGGACAGTGGCAGGATATGCTGGTTGACCAGCGCTCTACCCAGGAAACTTTATTAGTTGAGCATGAGGAAAAAGATAATCGTCATGGGGCGCTCATGAGTGCAATGGCAGGACTCAATCCTCGTGAACGCCGTATAATCGAAGCGCGAAAACTTGCAGATGAGCCAGTGACTCTCGAAGAGCTGTCAGAAGAATTTGGCGTCTCAAGAGAGCGTGTACGCCAGATTGAAACTCGGGCGTTTGAAAAGCTCCAGCAGGCTGTCCTAAAATCCGATGCTCTTTTGCAAATAGCGGCTTAACGATAAGAGTTAAATTTGACGATTGCGCAGCTGATGCCTTTAGCTGCGCACGTTATTTAGCAGATAATTTTTCATTTGGCAGATAGTTTTTGTGCGTAGAGCACAAAGCTTAGAACCTCTGCTACTGCTCTGTAAAGATTTTCTGGTATTTGTTCTTCCAATTCAACACTACTCAATGCTTCTGCCAATATGGCATTTTCTTCGACCGCTATATTATGTAGTTTTGCGGATTCGATAATTTTTTCTGCAACCAGGCCGCTGCCTTTTGCAGTTACGCGAGGTGCTCCCTCAAAATCATATTCAAGGGCTATGGCCGTTTTTGTATTTTTGTATTTTGGCTGTTTCATGTTCAACTATTTCATATTCAACTATTTCATATTCAATTATTTCATGCCGCACTATCTATAAAATATCCTGGCCTGGCCTTAGGCTGTGAAGGTTTGCCAGTCAGGACTGATAAATCTTTAATTTCGAACTTACTGTCAGCCAGAGCGCCGCGTAGATCAGCAATATGCGTCCTAAGTGTATTGCTCGTCTCTGGACGTTCCGCAAACAGGGTTATGGCAAGCTGTGTGCCTTGAATGGCGATGCGGCCATGGACAGCGCCAAGCTCTTTTGTGTCTATGGCAAAATTAACGCGCCATATTTTGCTGTTATATTCAGAGGTTCCACGCTGGTCCTGCTCAATTTTGAAGCCAGCAACTGTCGTTTCCTGAGGAAGGCGCACAGGAAGCTCAAAGGCCCATACCTGATTTTTTAGTGAGGTTATATCCATTGATGTTGGGTTATTCAAAGAGGGTGGCAAAGATGCAAATTGTAAAAGCTTGATACGCTCAAGGGCTTGATCTGCGTGATGTTCAAGTATTTTTGCGGCGTCAAGCGTTGAAAGGCTGGAAGCAAGCTGGCTGACAGGCGTTCTTTGTCCCTCTGGCATTGTTTCTCTGCGAGGCGGTGGTGGCGGCTCCTGAAGACTGGAAAACTGGGACTTTTTAGGAGGGTCTGGCAGGCCATTCGCACTATCCTCAAGCATAGATGCAAGCTGCATTTTCTGGGTTATATCTTTTAACTCCAGCAATGCTGCTTTCATATCTGAGTTTGGTACAGGAATTTGGCCTTGTGCGAGTTTAGATTCAAAAAACAGGCCTGACTGTTTGAGAGCCTGGCGAATATCATCTGCCAGAACGGGTGCATTGCCATTCAACTGCTGGCCAATCAGGGCACTGATGGTTTCAAACAGGGAAGCTGGTAGCGGTCGCTGCTGGAGGGGCAAAATCTTTGCGTCATATGACTGCGCAATGGCCTCTGGTGTAGGTGGAGTAAGAAGCGCTTCAATATCGCTTAAAATATTGCCTAATGCCCCTTGATTCGTCACTGCATTTATCAAATTTTGCAGCAATACGATGCGTGGTGTGGGAGCAGCCAGAAGAGCTTCTGCACGGGCCGCAATAGCAGTTTCTACGAATTTTATGAGCTGGATGGGCGAAGCTGTCCGATTGGCGATATTGGCTTCCAGCGCTGCGGTGAGTTTATTGAACTCACCCTCATTATTGCCCTGTTGGTTAAACAAGAGGTTTTCAGACGTGGTGCTTACCGGTTTGGAGGGCGGCCCTTCAACTAATACAAGCCTAGGTGTTCCGCCAGAATTATCATATTTTAAGGTTACACGCGTGCCTGGAATAAGAGTTGAGGCAAGGGCGGCGGTATTCTGGAAATTGGCGGTTACCTGGTTGCCTGCAATATCCAGGGTCGCTTTACCATCGGATGTTGTGCTTAGAACACGGGCAGTCAGTTCCTGTCCATCCTGCAAACTGGATAAATCCAGTGCTTTGAATAAAGTCTGGAGCAGCTGGCTCTGGACAACAGCAATGATACTCACGATACACCTCAAACGCTAAAAGCAACACGCGTTATGAGACAAGGATGACAGATTAGTATTGACGTTTTGTTAGCGCCTTACACAGGATAGCCAAAAATCTCCACCAGTCATTGGTAATGGAACACCTGTTGTGCCTGGTAAACTCAAGGGCAGGCCAAGGCGGGAGCGCAGTGCAAGATAGGCAAAGCATTGTGCCTCCAGCAAATCTCCGTTCCAGCCAATAGTGTCCACGTTTTCAACCGGCACATCAAGCAAGGAGCGCAGACCTTGCATAAAGCATAAATTCAAGCGTCCGCCGCCAGCCACCAGCCATTGGACAGGGCGTTTTGGCGCATGCTGCAAAGCTTTTACCACAGAGTGGATGGTGAAAGCCGACAACGTTGCCGCGCCATCATTGTCAGGCAGCACTTCGACACATTTTGCACGCACCTGAAAATCCTGCCGATCCAGCGATTTTGGAGGTTTGACATCAAAAAACGGATTTGACATGAAAGCCTCAAGCATAGGCTGGTTGACAGTGCCGCTCATAGCCAGCGCACCATTTTTGTCATAGGCATGACCTGTGCGGATTTTTACAAAATCATCCAGCAGGGCGGATGCTGGGCCAGTATCAAAAGCAATAATGGTTTCATTATCAATGTAGGTTACATTGGCAATACCACCAAGATTGAGCACCATAAGGGGTTTTTCCATATGGCTTGTGAGGGCCTGGTGATAGAGTGGTACAAGTGGCGCGCCATGTCCCCCCGCTGCAATATCTGCATGACGAAAGCGATTAACAACATTCATGCCGATATGGTCTGCCATGCGCTGGCCCAAACCAAGCTGGCGAGTGAAATTGCGCTCTGGACGATGTAATACTGTTTGCCCATGCATGCCAACTAAAGCTATCCCTGACCTGTCGATTGTACAGTCTGTACAGAATTTCAGTACAGCATTGCTGTGAGCATCGCTGACGGCTTCTTCAAGTTCTGTTAAATTGCCATGTTCAGCCAAATCTGGATTTCCAATAATGTCCTGGAGTGCCCTGCGTAAATCCGGGGCATAGGGATATAATCGTCCCTCCAGCGGATTGACGTGCAGAAGACCATCCGTTTCAATAAGGGCGACATCAACACCATCCATTGATGTGCCGCTGATGGCACCAATAACTTTTTTAAAATGCACACTTCACCTGTTTAAATTAACTGAATAGTCAGCAAAGCTTTTAACCTAATGTTTTTTATCGAACAGTATCATGCAAGACATGAACAAAATCGATGCATATGGTTTTGATAAAGCCGTTTTTCTTGATAGAACAGTTCTGGTGGAGCTGGAACAGGAATTTGGCCATGCTGTTCTGTGTGATTTGGTTTTTATGGCTATCAAGAGTGCTGAACACGAGTTACTGCTTTTTCAAAGTGCCCTGGGTTCAAAAGATATGCCTGCCATGCAAAGATTATCGCACAGCATGATTGGTGTATTTGGTCAGTATGGGGCTTTGCATGCCAGTCAGCTGGCCTCTAAACTATATCATGCGCAGGACAACCAGATTGAGCAGTACGCAAAACAGCTTGTATGTGCGGGGAAGGTCGCCATTGAACTTTTAAAGCAGTATCTAAATCCTGCTACAGCCATGGCTGAATTTGCATGAGTGTCAAAACGCACATTTTGTATAATGGAGCTTATATTGGGCTGATTGTTGCTGCTCTTTTTATTGGGCTTGTTTCACTTCTGATTTTTCCAGACCCTGTGGTATTGATTGGCCTTGCTGGAGTACCTATTGGACTTGTGCTGGCATATTGGCTCAAGGATTATCCATTTGAACTTTGTTTAATGTTCATTGTGTTTTCATTTTTCCGAATTCACGAGGCTTTTCCAGTATTGACTCCGTTTCGTATTCCACAGTTTTTGGCAGTTACCACTCTTTTATCACTTGCATGGCATTTTTTTGGAACACGTCGCATTCAGGCTTACTGGTCGGCCGAACTACTGATTTTCATCCCATTTTTCAGCATATGTACAGTTGGGGTCATTTTTGCCACAAACAGACCTGAAGCATGGGCCTACTGGAACGGCACGTATGTAAAAATAGCGGTCATGATGTTTGCAACTGCCTGGTTGACCAGAGAACAGCATCACTTCAAGCGTGTCAGTCAAGCCATGGTTTTTGCAGGTTTGGCCATTGCCTATGTTACGCTTTACAATAAATATTACCAGATTGGTTTGGTAGAAGGTACACGTGTCACCATTGCCCGGGATGTAGGATCTACCCTTGGTGATCCTAATGACCTCTCGCTTATCCTTTTATTTCCGCTTTCTTTTGCTTGTGCCCAGCTGGTAAGCAAAGGTATAGGCAACTGGCAAAGGCTACTTGGACTGGTTGCGACGATCATGCTGTTCATGGCAATTATTGCTACGCAGAGCAGAGGCGGACTGCTGGGTCTTGTCTCTGTTTTTGGTGTCATTGGACGCTATAAAATTAAATCCAATTCTGTCATTATTGTTCTTGGAATAATAGGAGCGATTACCCTGTTTTCCCTTGCCGGTATTTCAGGACGTGCTTCTGGGGGCGCTGGAGAAGCGGGTATTGATGCATCTGCTGATGGAAGGCTTTTTGCCTGGGGTGCTGCATTCAAAATGGCGCTTCGATATCCGATTTTTGGGGTTGGTATTCATAACTTTGTTCTGAACTATTATGATTTCAGTGCTTTACATGATGGAAACAATCATGAAGTGCATTCTACCTGGTTTGGAGTAATGGCAGAATCTGGCTTTATCGGATTTTTTCTGTTTATTATAATGGTTGCACTTGGCATAAAAACATCCATTGCTACGTCAAGCATATTAAAAACCTGCGAAGCGCCAATTGCAATAAGGGCATTCTCCTTAGCCTCAGTTGCAGGGCTTATTGGAACATGTGTTTCAGGCAGTTTTTTAACGCAAGGTTTCTCATGGCCGTTTTATATTCATATAGCGCTGGTGGTGGCGCTCGCGCATCATGCACAAACCCTGGTAAAGCCAAATATTAATAAAGCTTGAAGTTTAATCTACAATTTTTGTGATCATTTTAACATATTTAAAAATCTTTTTTTACCAAGAGGCAAAATTTGCCTCCCTTGTTAATATTGTTAACCACCCAGTAACCATAGACAGGGCAAATTCTGCCTAGCTGTTTGCGAACAATTAGTGATTTGAGGTTCAGACAGCCAAGGGCCAGAATAGCCTAATTTTTCAAAACAAATTTGGTAGGGTGTTCTGTGGATAGCTTTCTCGATGGATTTAAAAAACTAGGCGCACAGCGCATAGCAGCAATGGCAGCCGTTGCGCTAATTCTGGCTGGCTTTTTTGGATATATTACGCTGCGTGTTTCTCAGCCAGGCTTTTCCACACTTTTTACTGATTTAAGTAACAATGACGCTATGGCTATAACGCGTGATCTTGATGCAAAAGGTATAAAATATGAGATGACACAGGATGGATCATCCATTCGTGTGCCAAAAGATCAGGTTTTAAAACTCCGTATGGATCTGGCAAGCAAGGGAATGCCAACAGGCGGCGGTATAGGATATGAGATTTTTGACAAGGGCGATAATTTTTCAGCCACCAGTTTTGTGCAAAATGTCAATCATCTGCGTGCATTGGAAGGGGAACTCGTTCGGACCATCCGCAGCCTTGACCGTGTACAAAATGCCCGTGTGCATCTTGTTATCCCTGAGCGTAAACTTTTCAGTCGTGAACAGCAGGAGCCTCGTGCCTCAATTGTTCTCAAAGTACGCGGTGAACTTGATGCAGGGCAAATTCGTGCAATCCGCCATTTAAGTGCTTCTGCAGTTGAAGGTTTGAAACCAGAAAGAGTATCAATTGTTGATGAAGCTGGGCGATTGCTGGCAGATGGTGCAGGGGGAGAAACTGATGTTGCCGTCATTAGTTCAGAAAAGCAGGCAGCCTATGAAAAAAGGGTCAGAACCCAGATTGAGGATGTTGTTGCAAGTGTAGTGGGACGTGGCCGTACGCGTGTGCAGGTTGCAGCGGATATAGACTTTAACCGTGTTCAGCAGACATCCGAAACATATGATCCTGAGAGCCGTGTTGTTCGCTCCACGCAAACCAGCAGTGAAGCACAGGTAACAACGGAAGCAAAAGACGGCTCAGTCTCGGTTTCCAATGAATTGCCAGCTGCGCAGCAGAATACCAATGCTGCAACAACCAAAGATAACAGCCAGAAAAATCAGGAAACTGTTAATTACGAAATCTCAAGAACGACCCGCACTGAAACTATAGAAGGGGGGCGCGTTAAAAAATTATCAGTCGCAGTCCTTGTCGACGGGCTTTACACAAAATCCTCTACAGGCGACATGATTTACAGCGAGCGTCCAGAAGAGGACCGCAAGCGTATTGAAACGCTGGTTAAAACAGCTGTTGGCATTGACAAGGTTCGGGGTGACCAGATTGAAGTTGTGAGTATGCGCTTTGCAGAAGCGCCCAGTATTGAAGCCACAAAAGAACTTTCGCTCCTTGAAAGATTATTCTCCTTTTCCAAAGATGACACACTTCGCCTTGCCGAACTTGGCATGTTTGCAATCTTGACATTGATTGTACTGTTCCTGGTTGTGCGCCCATTGCTAAAACAGATTGTAGCCCCTGAAATTTTACGCAAAGCCCTGCCAGGCTTCATGCGTGGTGAAGAGCTTGAAATGGCACAAGGGCAACTAAGTGCACCAGAAAATAATGAAATGGTTGAGTTTGCCCAAATGAATGGCGGTATTAAAGCCAGCACAGTGGATCAGGTTGGCAAGATTGTTCAAAATAACCCGTCGGAAACCATTGGTGTCCTGCGTAACTGGATACATGGAGCAGCTTAAACTATGGCATATTCGCGTATCACAGAAACTTTTGATGCTAATAATGCAGCTAATGCTGTTATTAAACCACCCCGCAAAATGACTGGCCCGGAAAAGGCTGCGGTTGTTCTTCTTGTCATTGGTGAAAAATATGGCGGCCCAATATGGATGGGTCTTGAAGATGATGAAATTCGCATTGTTTCCTTAGCCATGTCTGGACTGGGCAATCTGGAATCAGGTGAGGTTGAAGAAATTTTGACAGAGTTTGTCAGCAAAATGTCAGCTGGAGGTGCTGTTACAGGCGATTTTGACCGGACAGAAAGCCTGCTGGCCAAACTGCTGCCAAAAGATCGCGCCACCGGTATCATGGAAGAAATACGCGGCCCAGCTGGCCGTAACATGTGGCAAAAACTATCCAATATCCAGGATCAGGTTCTGGCAACCTATCTTAAAAATGAATACCCACAGACTGTTGCTGTTATTCTGTCTAAAATCAAGACTGACCATGCAGCGCGTGTTCTTGGGATTTTGCCAGATGATTTTGCGCTTGATGTTGTTCAGCGTATGCTCAAGATGGAAGCAGTCCAAAAAGATGTGCTTGATCGCATTGAAGACACACTGCGCACAGAATTCATAGGAAACCTGTCGACCAGTCACAGGCGTGATGCTCATGAGCTTATGGCAGAAATATTCAATGCGTTTGACCGTCAGACGGAAACACGCTTCTTGTCCCAGCTTGATGATCGAAGCCGAGATTCAGCAACACGTATCCGCTCCCTCATGTTTACGTTTGATGATCTAACAAAACTTGATCCAGCCTCAATTCAGACATTGCTGCGCAATACTGAAAAGGACGCGCTTGCAATTGCGCTCAAGGGAGCAACAGAACCTGTACGTCAGTTCTTCCTTGGCAATATGTCAAAGCGGGCCGCTGCTAATCTTACCGATGATATGGGCGGAATGGGTCCAGTTCGTCTCAAGGAAGTGGATGAAGCCCAAACAAGTATGGTCAATAAGGCTAAAGATCTGGCAGCGCGTGGCGAGATTATGATCTCGAAAAACCGTGCTGAAGATGAACTGGTTTATTAGGATAATGCGTTATGAGTGAACCGAAAAAGTTTGGATTTTCGCGGGATTTTCAAAAAGGTAGCAATACCTCACCCTTTGTTGAGCGCAGAAAAGTGCCGACGATTACAGTCTCTGAGCATGAAGAAAAAATGAGCATTGCAGATGGCAACGCTTTTATGCGGGGGCATGGTGCAGGAATTGAAGCTGCAAGGCTGGAACAAACAGCACGACTTGCCCTGGCCACAGAGGAACTTACTCATGTTTTGCGTCAACATAGTGTGCATCTGGCAACAATTGAACAACAGGCTTCAAACGAGTCCTTAAATTTTGCCCTTAAATTCTCTGAACTGCTGGCAGGTACTCTTATTTCCCGCTCGCCTCTTGCTCCAATTGAGGCCGCCGCAAGACGCGTTTTTGGAGATTTACGCGGACTGCCCCATATTGCAGTTAGAGTTGCACCTGATCTGGTAGAGGCTGTTAAAAACAGTCTTCAGGTTATTGGGCGTGAAATTGGGCTTGAAGCCAGAATAATAGTACTGGGTGAACCTGAAATTCATTTTAGTGATTGCCGTATAGAGTGGGCAGATGGCGGCATCATTACCAATCAGCAAGCTTTGCAAGCACAGCTTCAAAGCGCAATCCAGACTGCATTGGCGCAGGCCGCACAAGGTACTAAAGATCAGATTTCAACTAACCAATACATAAATCATATTCCACACAAGGATTTAAACACATGAGTAATACTGATCTTCCTTTACCGGATCTGGATACCCAGGATGGTTTTATGGCACCAACGCCAACCCTGGAAACCATGATGAAATCTGATGAATTTTCAGGGGCAAAAACTGCTGCTGATCTGGAGCACGTATTTGATGTTCCAGTAAATGTGGCAGCAGTTCTGGGGCGAACTAAACTGGATGTGGGCGACCTTATGTCCCTCGTACCTGGTCAGGTTCTGGAGCTTGACCGCAAAGTGGGAGAGGCAATTGATATTTATGTAAATGACAGGCTTGTCGCACGCGGTGAGGTTGTGCTGGTTGAAGAAAAATTAGGTGTAACCATGACTGAAATTATCAAGGCGGATCGATAATTTTTTTCCTTCTTGTGTAAAGGGAAGAAGCAATATCAGATTTCAAATCCCGCACGGGAATTTTAAGTTAAAGGACTTTCAGATTATGCGCCTCCTTATTGTTGGAACACTCAAGGGTGAACTTATCACTGCTGCCAAAATGGCACGGGACAAGGGTGCACAGGTTAGCCAGGTTGATCTGGCAGAGCCTGCCTTGATGCACTTGCGTGCAGGCAAGGGTGCTGATCTTATTATGGCTGATGTTGCGATTGATATACGTAAGCTCATCGCTGATATGGCTTCTGAAATGATAACGGTGCCAGTGGTTGCCTGTGGCACAGGAACCGATGCCAGATCTGCTGTGGCGGCTATTCATGCAGGGGCAAAAGAATATATTCCCTTGCCGCCTGACGCTGATCTGATTGCCGCTGTTTTAGAGGCAGTCTCACGCGAAAGTTCCAGTTTAATTTACCGCGACCCAGCTATGGACCGCGTCGTTAAGCTTGCAACACAGATTGCAACATCAGAAGCCAGTGTGCTGATAACAGGTGAAAGTGGTGTGGGCAAAGAAGTGATTGCCAAGCTTGTCCATCAAAAATCACGTCGGTCGCAAAAACCCTTTGTATCAGTCAACTGTGCTGCCATACCAGAAAATTTACTTGAATCTGAGCTTTTTGGACATGAAAAAGGAGCATTTACAGGTGCCTTGGCACGGCGCATTGGCAAGTTTGAAGAGGCTAATTGCGGCACATTACTGTTGGATGAAATTTCAGAAATGGATGTACGGCTACAGGCAAAACTGCTGCGTGCCATTCAAGAGCGCATTATTGACCGTGTTGGTGGCACCAAGCCTGTGCCTGTAGATATCCGTATTATTGCAACATCCAACCGTAACTTGTCTGAGGCTGTTCGGGAAGGGTCATTTCGTGAAGACCTTCTTTACAGATTAAATGTTGTAAATTTACGTATTCCAGCGCTGCGCGAGCGTACGGGGGACATTATTGAGCTTGCAGGTTTTTTTGCAAAAAAATATGCCGAAATTAATGGCATTCCGCCACGCCCTATTTCACATGATGGCAAACGCGCTTTATTGTCCAATCCGTGGCGGGGCAATGTACGCGAGCTGGAAAACACAATTCATCGTGCTGTACTACTGGCTGAAGGCACTGAAATTGGACCAGAGGCAATTATCTCACCAGATAGTGATGGTATGGGGGGGGTAGCAAAAGCGTCTTCAAGCCCTGCTGCAAAAGCTGCACAAGTTGCCGAAATTGCAACAAGGGCACTGGTTGGGCGCAATCTGGCAGATGTGGAACGCGAACTCATTTTGGACACGCTTGACCATTGCCTTGGAAACCGTACACATGCTTCCAAAATATTAGGTATTTCCATCCGCACACTGCGTAATAAACTTAACGAATATTCAGGAGAAGGTGTGGATGTGGCCGAGCCGGGGCAGGCGCGGACGAATATGGCTTAAATAAAAAAAATCAAATGACAGCGACAATTTGTTACGAAACTTTTATTGCCGGTACATGTTAATTGCCCGACCTGTGCATTCAAACTAACAAACCGCAATCATGAGTATCCAACCATGTTAGATGTTGAGCCATATACAAAAATTTTAGCCAAAATACTTATTGTTGAAGATGAGGCTTTCATTGCAGCTGAGCTGGAGGCACTTCTTGAGGAGGCAGGCTACCAACCTATAGGCATTGCCCATGACAGTTCTACAGCAATAAAGCTTGCTATCCATAAACCGGATCTTGCCCTAGTTGACTTAAATTTGAGAGATGGCCCGACCGGCGCAAAAATTGGTGAAATATTAACAAATACTTATAAAATACCCGTTTTGTTTGTAACGGCAAATCCAAGAATGCTAGAAAATGGAGTTCCTGGAACAATAGGGTTTGTTGTAAAACCGTATGATTTAGAAACTATTCTGGGGTCGGTCAAGTTTGGACTGGAAATTCATGCGGGAAACGATCAGGAAGCGCCACCGCCTTTTGTTCAAGTTTTTAAAAAGACTGCCTAAAAGTTTAACCTAAAAATCTTGATCTGTATCAACAGCAGGTTTTTTTAAAACATATTTTAGTGGGATAGAAATATCTACTTTTAAACCGGAGGAATTCCAAGTTTTTGCCAAAGTTCCACCCAGTTGGCTTATACTCAGTTTTGTCAGTGTAGTGCCAAAACCATTTAATTTTGGAGGCTCAATTGCAAGAGGCAGATCTTTTTCTTCCCATATTATATTAAAGTCATCTTCAGTTCGGCAAAGAGCAATGTTCAATTCTGATTCGGCAAACTTCAAAGCGCCATATTTTGCAGCGTTGGTCGCCAATTCGTGGAAAATCAGTGCAAAGGATGTTGCACTTTGATAATCAATTTCAATGTCATCCCCACTAATTGTTAAACGGTTTTCGTTTAAAGCTGGATAGGGCGACAGCAGATCTGTCAGTAAAGTCTTTAAAGTTGAGGAACCTATTTGAGGTTGTGACTTTTCAGTATGCGGCCTTGCAAATTCATGTGCACGGCCCAAAGCGGCCAGACGGCTCTGCAATGCTTTAGCAAAAGATTTATTCTGAGGATCATGTCGTGCAGATAGGCCTATAAGGCCGTTGACTACAGAAAATATATTTTTGATGCGATGACTAAGCTCATGACTCAATAATTCGTTCTGATCAAACATGCGTTTAAATTCATGAATGTCAGTACATGTGCCAATCCAGCGTATAATTGATTCATGTGCATCACGTACTGGTAACGCGCGGCCTAAAACCCAACGGTAAGATCCAGTATTGTGACGAAGTCTGTATTCTACTTCATAAGGATTTCCTGTTTCAAGACAATTATGCCATAATGCCCAAGCTCTTTCCTGATCCTCTGGATGAAATAAATTATTCCATCCTTCGCCATCAGTAGAGCCTTGCTGAACCCCGGTAAATTCATACCATTTTGCGTTATAATATTCGTGGTAACCATCTGGCCTAGTCACCCATACCATCTGGGGCATTGCATCTGTCAGGACTTTAAAACTTGTATTACTGTCTTGTAGAGCATGACGAGTGCTGAAAAGCTCATTTTCTTCTCCCTCCGCTGCGATTTCAAAAAAATTGGTTGAAGGTATTTTTTGCAAACGGTTTTTCCAGTTCTTTTGCGTATTCAACAACATATTCTCCGTACTGATCCAATTTTAAAACACATTTAGCTCAAAGATTTAAATGTGCAACGCCCTGCTCTTGAATGTGTTCCTATTTTCTTTGTATGCAGATCAACCTGTTTGCACCAGTTTGCTTTGTTTTACACAGCGTGCAATTTTTTGTTTTGATTTTTTATATTGTTATAACAATGATGAATTCATAATTTATTAACCACTATATTGATTGGTGCAAATATAGAAGGCAAAACCAAGCTTTCAACAGGGTTAGTAAAACCTTAGCTTAACCTGTGTGGCGCTAAGGATGTGACATGCGTTTCATTAAGGTTAAGGGGTTAAGTCATGAGTGCTATATTCATCTCATCTAAAGTTACAAAATTAGCTGCAGTCATGCTCATCACATTTTCACTGGGGGCGTGCTCAAAGAACGCCGCTGATGAAAATGGCGGTTTAGGAGGGGCTGGCCTAAACGGTGGAGTAAATGGAGCTGGCTCACAGTCTCCTGGTAGCATCGGTGATTTTACAGTTAATGTAGGTGATCGCGTATTGTTTGAGACAGACTCGTCTGAACTTACAACTGTTGGACAGTCAACACTGGATAAACAGGCTCAATGGCTTAACCGATATCCAAAATACAACTTTACTGTAGAGGGTAACGCTGATGAGCGCGGCACACGCGAGTACAATTTTGCTCTTGGGGCGCGTCGTTCTGAGACTGCAAAAAACTATCTTATTGCCAGAGGTGTGAGTGCAAGCCGTATTCGCACCATATCTTATGGTAAGGAGCGTCCTGTTGCGGTGTGTGACAATATTTCCTGCTGGTCACAAAACAGGCGTGCAGTGACTGTACTTGGTGGTGCTGGTTCATAAATTTTTTGGGTAAACAAGAATGTTTTTTTGCGCCTAGTATCTGCGCCTAGTATCTGTGCCTAGTATCAATGTGCAAAAAAACATGTTCAGGTTTAATAATCAAAACTGAGCATGTTTGGTTTACCCCTTTAAGTTTTGCAGTTTCTTTTTTTAGACCAAAACGGCGCCATTCAGGTGCCGTTTTGGTTTGTGAACTATACTCTTGAAAACATATACGCTAAGTTATGCAAAATTTTAGGATATAAATATGAAATATACCCGCTATATTCTTGCTTTGACATGTCTTATAAGTGTTTCAAGTGCAGTTTTTGCACAAGATGCAACAGAGCTTTTGCTTAGGTTAGACAAGCTTGAATCTGAAAATCGCCGTTTGACAGGCCAGATGGAACAGCAACAGTTTCAGGTAAGACGCGTTGAAGATCAACTTAAGCGCTTTCAAGCAGATACGGATTTACGTTTTAAAGATATGGAGGGGGGCAAGGAAATTGGTAAGTCTGGTGCCAAGCCTGTCATTGTTGCTCCACCGGCTGGCGTTCAGAAAAAAAGTGACATGGAGGAAGCCATTCGCCCTCCTGCCAGTGACCTTACTCCACGTAACTTTGGTTCAGCCACAGGCACTTTAAGCGATAAGCCTTTAAAACGTGATGATGATATTATGGCACCAATCAGTGGTAAAGGTGTTTCCGCACCCATCAGCGTACAGCCAGGAAATGCTTACCCAAACGTTCCAGGTTCTGGCAGCTCAAAAGACATGTTTGATGCAGGGCGTGGTGCGTTGGACAGGGCAGAATATGTGCAGGCGGAAACTGCCTTTAAAGACTTTATAAAGCTGCATCCAAAAGATAAACTTATGCCTGATGCAATTTATGGGCTTGGTGAAAGTTATTTTTTACGTCAAAAACACACAGAAGCAGCGGAACAATATTTAAATCTTACTACCAAGTATGGCAAATCTGCACGAGCGCCAGAAGGCATGTTGAAACTTGGTATGAGTTTGCGTGCTTTGGGTTCTGTGCAAGAAGCATGCGCTACATTGGGTGAGGTGTTGCGACGGTATCCAAACGCAGCCGCTGGTGTCAAGGCAGCCGTAACACGTGAAAGTGCAAGGGCAAAATGTGCTACCTGACACCTCTAAAGCAATTTTAGATGTAAAGGAGACTGAAAAGCTTTTTTTAAGTTTTTCATCTGAGGATCATCTTCTGCTCGCAGTCTCTGGGGGCCCTGACTCCCTTGCAATGATGCAGCTTGCATTCAACCTTGATAAGTTGAAACTCTCCGCTGCAACGGTCAATCATGGGTTACGCGAAGAGGCTTTGGGCGAAGCGCAGCTTGTTGCTGAAATTGCCGCAAAACTAAACATTCCCCATAACATCCTGGAGTGGCAGGGAGCAAAACCACAAACGCGTCTACAAGAGCTGGCAAGGCAAGCTAGGTACGATTTACTTATTGCCCACGCATTGAAAATTGGTGCGAGCCATATATTAACCGCCCATACACTGGATGATCAAGCAGAAACCATTCTTTTCAGGATGGCTCGGGGATCAGGAATATCTGGCTTAATAGGTATGAAAGATCATATTAATTATGGTCAAATTATACATTCGCGCCCATTTTTAACTATTGCAAAAGAGCGGTTAGTTGACACATGCACTGTTTATAATCTGCCATTTGTAAAAGATAAGTCCAATCTGGATGGACGGTTTGCACGTCCAAGGATCCGTAAAATCATGCCCCTTTTAGCGGAAGAAGGGCTGACAGCCCTACGCTTTTCGTCTTTTTCAAAACGTATGGACAGAGCCAATCGAGCGCTGGATGCAAGAGTTGAAAGCTTATGGAAATCCGATAATCAGAATGAAAATATATATAATATAAGCCATATTAGCGACGAACCAGCTGAAATTATACTCAGATATTTGCTTAAACTTGTAAATTACTCATATAGACGTTTAAACCTTAATTTACCTTTTAAACATTTTCGCCTCAATAGAATTGAGAATATTCTAGAAGATTTTCATTTAGCTTTAAGGTACGGCAAGCATTGGAAGCGCAGTATTGCAGGGCTCATTCTAGAACTTGATGAAGAAAAGTGCATTCATGTTCAGGCCGATCCACGTTTAGCTAACAATCAGCCAAAATAATTTAAAAGATTTTTATATCTTGGAATTGATGTTAAACGTATTTAGATAAGCTGGACAGTTAGTGCCTACCTGTGATTAAAACCACAGGTAAGAGCTGTATCCATATTTTATTACAGATGATACTGCGCATCAGGATAGTTGCATAATGAACCCTAATATACGTAATTTTTCACTTTGGATGATCATTCTTGTTTTGGTTATTGCGCTTGTTGCGATTTTTCAAAATCAGGGTACCCATGAAAGCTCAAGAGAGATCGCCTATTCTGATTTTTTGAACAGAGTTGATTCAGGCGCCATCCAGCGTGTGACAATTACAGACCGCGCCATTGAAGGCGTGTATAAAACGGGTGGTGATTTTACGACTTACGCCCCTTTTGACAGCAAGCTGGTAGAACGCCTGCGGGAAAAAAACGTAGAGTTTAAGGCAAAGTCAATTAATGCCGATACGCCATGGTACATGTCGTTGCTTGTTAACTGGTTGCCCCTGATATTTCTGGTGGGTATTTTTATGTTTATGTCTCGTCAGATGCAGAATGGGGCAGGGCGTGCAATGGGATTTGGAAAATCCAAAGCTAAGCTTTTAACAGAGGCGCACGGCCGAGTAACATTTGAAGATGTGGCCGGAATTGATGAAGCTAAAGAAGATTTGCAGGAAATAGTAGAATTTTTGAAAGATCCACAAAAATTCCAGCGTTTGGGTGGCCGTATTCCACGTGGTGTGCTGCTTGTCGGCCCACCTGGTACAGGTAAAACACTCACAGCTCGTGCAGTTGCTGGTGAAGCAAATGTTCCGTTTTTTACTATTTCTGGGTCTGATTTTGTTGAGATGTTTGTTGGCGTTGGTGCAAGCCGCGTCCGCGATATGTTTGAGCAAGCCAAGAAAAACTCGCCCTGCATTATTTTTATTGACGAAATCGATGCTGTTGGACGTCATCGTGGTGCTGGACTTGGCGGCGGAAATGATGAGCGTGAGCAAACATTGAACCAGCTATTGGTTGAAATGGATGGGTTTGAAGCTAATGAGGGCGTGATTATTATTGCGGCAACGAACAGGCCCGACGTTCTTGACCCTGCATTGTTACGTCCAGGTCGCTTTGATCGTCAAATCAACGTTACAAATCCTGATATTATTGGGCGTGAGAAAATTTTAAAAGTGCATGTACGCAAAGTGCCGCTTGCTCCTGACGTTGATTTAAAACGTGTTGCACGTGGGACCCCTGGTTTTTCTGGTGCTGACTTAATGAACCTTGTGAACGAGGCAGCCCTTCTGGCAGCGCGTCGTTCGCGCAGGCTTGTTACGGCTGCTGAGTTTGACGATGCCAAAGACAAAATCATGATGGGTGCAGAGCGCCGAATGGTAATGAGTGATGAGGAGAAAAAACTCACAGCTTATCATGAAGCAGGTCATGCAATCGTGGCATTGAATGTTCCGGCCTCCTATCCTATCCACAAAGCAACAATCATTCCCCGTGGTCGTGCTTTGGGTATGGTGCAGTATTTACCAGAGCGTGATGAGGTTTCGCAAAAATATGAGCAGCTCACATCCATGCTGGCCATGGCAATGGGGGGACGTGTTGCAGAAGAAGTGTTTTTTGGAGACAATAGAGTAACATCTGGTGCGCAAAGCGATATCCAACAGGTCACACGCGTTGCGCGCATGATGGTTACGCGCTGGGGCTTTTCAAAAGAGCTTGGGACAGTTGCCTATGGCGAAAACCAGGACGAAGTGTTTCTAGGTATGTCTATGGGGCGAACACAGGCTATCTCTGAATCGACCGCTCAAACCATTGATAGTGAAATTCGCCGTCTTGTAGATGAGGGGTATCAAGAAGCGCGCAGGATTATTCTAGAGAAAAAGGATGATCTTGCAAAGCTTGGAGATGCTTTACTGGAGTATGAGACCCTTACAGGTGATGAAATTAAAGATCTGCTAAATGGCATTAAACCGCGCCGTGATGATCCTGATGCACCCCAACCAACACGTGGTTCAGCTGTGCCATCAGCAGGAAGCACGAGGCTACGGCCAGACACTGGTTTAGAACCACAACCTTCAGCTTAAAATATCCAGAAAAGCAAAAATCCGGCATGTATGTCGGATTTTTTATGTGTGGTGTTTACCATGTTGTTCAAGTCTTTTATTATTATTTTCTTTTTTGAAAAGTTACCCTTATATATTAACTAAGGTTAATAAATATTCATATGCTTTTACAATTGCTACATGTCATTGGGGAATAAATTGCGTAAACATTTTGGGACAGATGGCATAAGAGGCTTGGCAAATGGTGTTATAACACCAGAGCTTGCTTTAAAGGTTGGGCAGGCAACAGGTTTAATTTTTAAAAGAGGTGATCATCGTCACAGAGTTGTTATTGGCAAGGATACACGACTTTCAGGCTATATGATTGAAAATTCCCTTACAGCTGGTTTTGTATCTGTTGGAATTGACGTGCTGCTTTTAGGTCCTGTGCCAACACCTGCCGTTGCCATGTTAACGCGCTCTATGCGGGCTGATGTGGGTGTGATGATTTCTGCTTCGCATAACCTGTACGAAGATAATGGCATTAAACTATTTGGTCCAGATGGCTTTAAGCTAAGCGATGAGATTGAAGCTGAGATTGAGGCTTTGCTGGACAGTAATCTTGGCGCGCATTTGTCCAAGCCTGAAGATCTTGGCCGCGCCAAGCGTGTGGACAGTGCTCATGCCCGGTATGTCGAGTTTGCAAAACGTACTTTGCCACGTGCTATTTCCCTCGATGGTTTGCGGATAGTTTTGGATTGCGCAAATGGTGCTGGTTACAAGGTTGCCCCTGAAGCTTTATGGGAACTTGGTGCAGAAGTTATTGTAATGGGCGCTGAGCCAGATGGCTTTAACATTAACCGTGATGTTGGGTCTACTTCGCCAGAGGCACTTATTCGTAAAGTGCGAGAAATGCGGGCCGATGTTGGGATTGCACTTGATGGTGATGCTGACCGTGTGCTTTTGGTCGATGAAAAAGGAATGCCGGTTGATGGTGATCAATTGATGGCAGTTGTGGCGCAAAGCTGGCAGGAAGACGGACGATTGTCACAACCTGGAATTGTTACAACAATAATGTCCAATATGGGGCTGGAGCGCTATCTTCAATCTATTGGAATCAGTATGGCGCGCACAGCCGTTGGTGACAGGCATGTGCTGGAACACATGCGTGAACATGGCTATAATGTGGGCGGAGAACAGTCTGGTCATCTAATTTTAAGTGATTATTCTACTACAGGGGATGGTTTGGTTGCTGCACTTCAAGTACTAGCAGTGGTGCGCAAAGAACAAAGGCTTGTAAGTGAAGTGTGCAGGCGCTTTGAACCTCTTCCGCAGATCCTGAAAAATGTGCGTTTCAGGTCGGGGCAGCCTTTGGCGCAAGACTCTGTTGTGAGTGTGATTGAGGATGGACGCAAGCGACTTGGGGCAGGCGGGCGGCTGGTTATACGCCCATCTGGCACAGAGCCTTTAATTCGTGTGATGGGTGAGGGCGATGATCACGATCTGGTGACACGCGTTGTGGACGATATTATCGACGCACTGACAAAGGCGGCCTAAAGCTTTAAAGCTGCCAAGTACTGCAGTGATCCAAGTGCTGCATGAATACCGTTAAATTTTTTCATCTTTTTTTAAGCTTAATTTTTAAGGTTAGTAGAGTTTTAACTCATAGCTGGCATTGTCCTTTTGCAAATAGATTCTAGCAGGGCACCTGGTGCTCTTACAAAGCCTATAAAGGACCATTATCATGCATAGCCTTAAGACTCTCGCTATCGCAGGTGCTACTACACTCAGCTTAGCTTCAGCTGGTTTTGCTGGTGACCTGCCTCCACCTCCGCTCGCTTTGCCTGTTATGCCAGTTCAGGTATTTGGCAATGATTCAGGCTTTTACCTACGCGGTGATGTTGGTGTTGGTGCCAATATAGCTGGAAAACATTCAATTGCCACAACTCCAGGCCCTAATGCTATTGGCGTAACAGGCTATAATGATGACCTTGGAGCCTCTGGCTTTGTGGGTATAGGTGCTGGTTACGCGATCAATAACTGGTTTCGCGTAGATGGTACACTTGAGTATCGTGGTGGCTCTAAACTATCATCAGTCGATTACTATGGCCCAAATGCAGCCAATGGTTTTACGACCGGTAAAGACTTTTACAGTGCTAATGTGTCTTCTATTGTTGGTCTTGCCAATGCTTACGTTGATCTTGGTACATGGTATTGCATAACACCTTACATAGGTGCTGGTGCTGGTTTTGCCAATAACACAATTTCAGGCTTTACCGATATTGGCTATAGTGTTCCAGTGCCACCAGGTGGAACATCTGGTGTCTATTTTGGCAAAGGCAGTACAACAAATTTTGCATGGGCACTTATGGCTGGTCTTGGCTATGATGTGACAAGCAACCTGAAACTTGATCTTGGGTATCGCTATTTAAATATGGGTAAGGCAACGACTGGTAGCTCCGTACCACAGTTTGGACCTCCAACATACAAGTATACACAAAAAGATCTTGCATCTCATGATTTTAGAATTGGTATGCGCTGGGTGTTTGCAGATAAGAGTGCTCCGCCACCGCCATCTTACACAGCACCGTTGGTACGTAAATATTAGCCTTGTCTTTAGCTATACATTTAAAGCGTGGATCATAGGATCCACGCTTTTTTCTTTTATTTTTTTAATACTGTAACTGAATGTTAAGGTTAATTCTTTACTTATCTATACAGAAATTTATCTGCCTTAACCTAATGTGCCCGTAATCTGGAGAGTATAGATGCAACGGATATCAAAGCTTATAATACCAACCTCTTTTTTTATACTGGGCGCAACGGGTTTGCAGGGTGTAAAGGCGGCTGATTTTGGTGGAACAGCATTGCGCGGATCAATTCAGCCACAGCAGCAATCAACCGCTGCGCTTTGGGATGGCGTATATGTTGGGGCGCTGGGTGGGTATAGCAGCGGGACAGTTGGCAAGACCAGTGGATATGCAAATATTGCGCCTGTTGTTAATGGTCTAGAGATTGATTCTTTAGGTGGACTTAGACAGTCGCTTGTAACGCCGTCTCGCGCTGTTAGTAATTCTAACTTTGGTGGTTTTGTTGGTTATAACTCAACTTGGGAAGACGCAGTGGTTGGTATTGAAGTTGATTACATGCGAACAAAACTTAATGCCGAAAGTAATCTTGATTATGCTGTTAGGTTTAATGGCAAAAATGCTCCTATAACCGAGTATAATGTAAAGGCAAAAGTAAATACTTCTTCTAAAATAACAGACATGGCCACTCTACGTGGTCGAGTTGGTTACGCAGTGGGAAATGCGCTTCCATTCTTAACTGTAGGGGTTGCCTTTGCCCACGGTCGGTTTAGCAATAACACTTATATTAATGTTGATCAGACTATTTCACCCTCAACTGTTTCTAGTCCTGCTACAGGACTAAGTCCTTTTGAAAGAGGCTATACCAACAGAGACAGATTTGCCGCTGGTTTAGCTCTTGGAGCAGGTATTGACTATGCTTTCACATCAGCCATATTTTTGCGGGCTGAGTATCAATATATTAAATTTAGCTCATTGGGTGGCGGGCAGGTTGCAATCAACAATGCACGTGCTGGTGTTGCCGCAAAGTTTTAACGGTAGCTGCACTTAGTTTGAATACGTCAAAAGCACCCTTGATGGGTGCTTTTTGATTGCTGTGAAGCGTTGCTTTCTTACCCCTCATAGTCATTTCAAATAATAAATCTACGTTTATAATGCTGTTTTTGTAGGCAAAACGAAGTGGCGACCCGCGATCCAGAAATATTGACAAAATCACTCATATAAGTGGTTTAGATTATAGTTTTTCTGGATCATGAGTCTCGTTTTACTCGCACGCGTTACTTGTTACTTGCATGCGTTACTTGCACGCGAAGAAACCTGAGGCAGATTTCAGACAATTTGAGGGTAACAAAAAATTGAATCGTTTTATTTGATATTAGCTTTAGTACCGTTCATTAGCTTTAGCACCGTTAAGGACTAAGTTTGTTACTGTTAAAACTGACATAGCTTTTCTAAAATGGATGTATGGTTTTACGATTGCAGCAGTTACGATTATTTTTCATTTACTGTTAAAACAGCATTAGTTTTTATCCTTTGACGAAACTTCACTCCTCGTGTAGCAACAAAACTGGGACATCTCCCCCCAACGGGAGACGCCACTCTGTGAGGATGGATGACAGATATGACAAATGTAACGATGCCAACACTCAAGCCTCTTTGCCCGAATTTTTCGTCTGGCCCTTGTGCCAAGCGTCCAGGCTGGACACCAAAAGCCTTGGAGAATGCAGTTTTAGGCCGCTCGCATCGCGCGAAAATTGGCAAAACGCGCCTCAAGCAATCTATTGAACTGACCCGCGAAGTTTTGAATGTGCCAGCCGATTACCGTATTGGTATTGTGCCAGCCTCTGATACTGGCGCGGTTGAAATGGCAATGTGGTCGCTTCTGGGTGCGCGCGGTGTTGATATGGTTGCATGGGAGTCCTTTGGCTCTACCTGGGTTTCTGATGTCGTTAAGCAGCTCAAGCTTACAGATGTGCGTAAACTAACCGCTAGCTATGGCGATATTGTTGATCTTTCAGCTATTGATACCAAAACACGCGATGTGGTGTTTACATGGAATGGTACAACATCTGGTGTACGTGTGCCAAATGCAGACTGGATTGCGGGCGACCGTGAGGGTTTGACAATTTGTGATGCAACGTCAGCTGCTTTTGCTCAGGATCTCGATTGGCCAAAGCTGGATGTAACCACATTCTCCTGGCAGAAGGCTCTGGGAGGGGAAGCCGCGCATGGTGTTCTTATTCTATCGCCCCGTGCTGTTGCACGTTTGGAAAGTTATACACCAGCCTGGCCTCTGCCAAAGATATTTCAGCTCACAAAAGGCGGCAAGCTGATTGAGGGTATATTTGAGGGTGAAACCATCAACACGCCTTCCATGCTGTGTGTTGAGGATTACATTGATGCGCTCAACTGGGCAAAATCTGTTGGTGGCCTTAAAGGCATGATGGCGCGAGCAGATGCCAATTTAGCAGCATTGGAGGCTTTTGTTGCCACAAGTTCATGGGCTGGCTTTCTGGCAAAAACGAAAGAGACGCGCTCCAACACCAGTGTGTGCCTGTCGATTGTAGATAGCGATGTGGTCAATAAGGGCGCTGATGCTGTAGCAGCCGTTGCCAAATCGCTTGTAGCTGCCCTTGATAAACAGGGCGTTGCCTATGATATCGGCGCGTATCGCGATGCGCCATCAGGCCTGCGTATATGGTGCGGGGCAACAGTTGAAACGGCAGATGTAGAGGCTCTCATACATTGGCTAGACTGGGCTTATGCACAAGCCAAAGCCGAATTAATAAAAGCTGCCTAATCTTATTTACCGTTGTCAAAAGCTTAATCTAGCAATCTAGAAAATATTTCCAAGATCTGGATTGTTTTGTCGCCAAGCCAAACGCAATGACGGATTATAACAGTTTTCTCAAAATTATAAGGTATTTACATTATGACAAAACCTCGCGTACTTATATCCGATGCCCTCTCTCCTGCAGCTGTACAGATTTTCAAAGATCGCGGCATTGATGTCACTTTTGATCCGTCCTTGGGCAAAGACAAAGATAAGCTTGCAGCCATTATTGGCGAGTATGATGGTTTGGCTATTCGCTCTGCCAGCAAGGCAACGGCAAAACTTCTTGAGAGCGCGACAAAGCTTAAAGTGATTGGACGCGCTGGCATTGGCGTTGACAATGTTGATATTCCAGCAGCTACCGCCAAGGGCGTTATTGTGATGAATACGCCTTTTGGTAATTCAATCACCACTGCAGAACACGCGATTGCGATGATGTTTGCAGTTGCGCGGCAAATACCAGAAGCCAATACCTCAACGCATGAAGGCAAATGGGAAAAAAACCGCTTTATGGGTGTTGAGCTTACATCTAAAACACTTGGCATTATTGGTTGTGGCAATATTGGATCAATTGTTGCCCGTAAAGCAAATGGTCTGGAAATGAAGGTGATCGCATTCGATCCGTTCTTGTCCCTTGAGCGTGCAATTGATATTAATGTTGAAAAGGTGGAGTTGGAAGAGCTGCTTAAACGTGCTGATTTCATTACGCTGCACACACCCATGACTGAAAAAACAAAGAATATTTTAAGCCGTGAAAACCTGGGTAAAACTAAAAAAGGCGTGAGGATTATCAATTGTGCACGTGGTGGCTTGGTGGATGAAGAGGCTTTGGCTGATTTATTGAAATCCGGTCATATAGCAGGTGCAGGGTTTGATGTGTTTGCAGAAGAGCCAGCGGAAAATAATGTGTTATTCAATCTGCCAAACGTGGTTGTAACGCCGCATTTAGGTGCCGCCACAACTGAAGCGCAGGAAAATGTTGCCTTGCAGGTCGCAGAACAAATGTCAGATTATCTTTTACGAGGCGCGATTTCCAATGCGGTCAATTTCCCCTCAATCACGGCAGAAGAGGCTCCAAAAATGAAGCCGTTTGTGGCTTTGGCTGAGCAGTTAGGTTCCTTTCTGGGGCAGCTTACAGATGCGTCCATCAAAAGTATCCGTATTGAGTATGAGGGTGTTGTTTCGACTTTAAATACGCGTGCGCTCAACGCAGCAGCAGTGTGCGGTGTGTTGAGGGCCTTTTCACCAGAGGTGAATATGGTCAATGCGCCAATGGTTGCAAAAGAAAAAGGGATAATAATAGAAGAAGTTAAACGTGAGGCCTCTGGCAATGTTGAAAGCCTCATCCGCATTACTGTAGATGCAACAGATATGCCGCGCCATGCAGCTGGAACTGTGTTTCATGATGGGAAACCACGCATTGTGGACATTCGTGATATTGCGATTGATGCAGAATTTGCGCCTCATATGCTTTATGTACGTAATGAAGACAAGCCAGGCTTTATTGGCCAGTTTGGCTCACTGCTAGGTGAGGCTGGTGTTAATGTTGCCACGTTCAATCTAGGACGTGCATCACTTGGAGGGGATGCGATCTGTTTTGTGGCGGTTGACAGTCCTATAAGTGATGAGCTGATTGCCAAAATTGAAAGTCTGCCCATGGTGAAACGTGCACGCAGATTGAAATTTACTTGAAACAGGATATTTGTTTGACTTTATTAAAATGTGCTTTCTAGAAAACGATTTATGGAAAAGCGACCTGTCAGGCCGCTTTTTTTACATTCAATATTAACGTGAAAACTGTTTTATTCAATTATTTACACTTTATCATTTACTGTCGCTCATTGAGACTTTAAATTTTAAATATATTGATACAGTCATGCATTGGACGATACGTCAGAGATTAATTACCTTAGTTACTGTCTTCTTGTTGCCTATAACAGTTTTTGGCTATCTTTATCTGGCTCAAGTTAATGAAAATATTGGAATTGCTGCCAAAGAGTTGCGTGGAATACATTATTTAAGATCAATATGGCGTGTAATGCTGCTTTCTAATCAGGCTTCATCGGGCATTAAAGTTGGAGATGCTCTAACCAATGCTCAAAAAGATCTAGAAGAAAAATCGGCTCTCTATGATACAGACATGGCCTCAGTCTCAGAATCGTATTTTCTGAAAAACACACTTTTGTCGCTCAATCTCATCAATGCAAACAGTTTAAGTCAGACTCAAAGAAATAGTATTTATACTGCTGCTACTGCTCTTTATGAAAAAGTGGGTGATAGTTCCAACATAACCCTCGATCCTGTCGTTGATACTTATTATCTGGGAGATGTTATTATACAGCGTGCACCTGAACTTACCCTCAGTTTACGTGAGATGATGGAAATATCCGACTTGACACTATCAGGGAAAAGGTCCCTTTTTCTTGACCAGCTCCAGCTAGTTGAAAAAACGCAGAGGTTGCGTTCTGCTTTTGAACAGTTTCATGCAGCTATTGAAAAATCTTTGTCAGGCTACTCAAATCAGGAAACAAAAAAAGCTGTAGAAAACTGGCTTGAAAAAAATAAAGACGATGCTGTTAGACTGCTTGGTCTTACTTCCTCTATTCGAGTAAATATGTATTACAAGACAGATATGAACTCTAACCTTGTAGAAATTACAAAACAATCCAAAGACATGATTGCCAAGTTTGATGGTTCCTGGAAATTTGCAGCAGATGAATTTCAAAACCTATTGGAAATCAGGGTTTCCAATTTTAAACAGATAATGTTTATTTCTATTAGTGTTGCTATAGTAAGTGCCATGCTTGCCTTTATGTTGGCATATATGATGTCCAATACTATTTTAAAGGCTCTGGACTACTTGCGCAAAAGCATTCACGATGCTGCAGAGGGTGATATTGGTCATAAAACGCCATTCATGGAACTTAAAACTGAGATAGGCTCAATAGCCCGATCAGTAGACCGGTTGAGTAAAATTACTGTATCTCGCTTAAATGATGCAAATACAAAAGAGCGTGAACAGGCTTTACGAGATAGCTACGGGGAGACCATGCGGTTTGCAGCATCTGAAATCAGATCGGCTACAGCCGGGATTATTGCTCAGCTCAGAGCTGCCTCTGCATCGCTTCAGGACACAATTTCGATGGTTTGTGAAACGTCTGCCGATACGCAGATGCAGATGGCAGATACATCTACAACCCTGCAAAATACTGCTTCTAATATTGACGCTGTTGCAGCCTCATCAGAAGAATTTGCGCGTTCTATTTCTGAAATTACACTCCAGACCAACCAGTCATCCAGAATTTCTGATGAGGTGCAAGTTGGTGTTCAAACTGTTGAAGACTGCGTTGGTAACCTAAGAAATACAGCGTCTAAAATCGGCAATATTGTCTCGATCATTTCTAAAATATCGTCTCAAACCAACCTTCTGGCACTCAATGCAACTATTGAGGCCGCGCGTGCAGGGGAGGCTGGTAAAGGGTTTAGCGTGGTAGCTGGTGAAGTAAAACAGCTTGCAGCCCAGACTGAATCCGCAACAAAAGATATTGATGTTCAGATACGACAAATTCAAAGCGCTATTGCAGAAGTGTCTACCACAGTTGTTAAAATCAACGAAGTTGCGTCTCGTGCGAATGATGTAAGTATATCAATTGCAAGTGCAGTGCAGGAGCAAAGTGCTGTAAGTGATGATATTGGTGAACATGTCAGGCGTGTTGCAACACAGACCAGTTATGCATCAGCTGCGGTAACAGAAGTCACAAACATGGCAATTACTGCAAGGCTTGAGGTTATGAAACTCCAGAATATGTCGAAGGATCTTATTTCGCGCGCAGATGAGCTGGAGCTACGTATTGAAAACGTACTTGATGTTATGGTTGCTGCATAATTGCGTTACAATTCGTGAAAAAACTTGATGTGGGTCAGCTTTGTTTTGGCTTACCCCGCTCAGCCAGCATAATGCCGGTCAACACAAGAGCCAAGGCAGCGATATGATAAAAACCAAACTGTTCCCCCAAAACTAAAACTGACAGGACTGCCCCCATGACTGGTATGAGATTTATGAAAATACCAGTTCGAGAAGAGCCTATCATTTCAATCGCGCGAATGTAAAAAAGTTGGGAAATGGTAGATGGGAAGATAATTATATAAACCAATATCAGCCAGCCTTTTAGCGATGGCAGAATCATATCGCCGTTCAGATACTCAATAAATACCAGAGGTAGGCTAGTTATAAATGCAGCTAGAGCCAGAAATGTGAATAAACTAATGGCATGAACGGCAGGTCTGTTGCGCAGACCAAGTGTGTAAACGGCTGAAGATAAACATGCCACAAGAAATAGTATGTCTCCCATGTTGAAAGTAAGCGTTTTTAATGTTTCAAATTTACCACTGCTTGCAACGGTTAAAATGCCTGCAAGAGATACGGAAACGCCTATAATCTGCATCCAAGTGCTATGACTTCCAAACCAAACAAAAGCACCTATCAATACAAAAACTGGGATGCTCCCCTGAATAATTGAAAGATTAATTCCGCTTGTTAAATGGGCTGCATAGTAAAAAAGAGCGTTAAACAGTGAAAAACCTGCGATGGACTGAAACGTGACATACTTCCAGTGTGGACTGATATCCAGCCATTGCTGTTTAAAGGTTCCGCGACCAAAATAAAGCATGATGATGGATGCAAAAAACCACCGTAATGTTGAAACAACCATGGGCGACATTTCGGGTACAGCAAGTCTGCTTGCAACAGTGTTGCCTGCCCACATAAGCATGGTTGTGATCAGTAAAACTGCTGGACGTTCATATAGATATTTTTGAAATAGACTTATCAGCAAACTTATGGCCTTTTAAGAAATCTGAATGTTTGCATAAACTTTTGAGAATCGTTGATTGAAATAGGTTAGCACATGGGTTTGATTTTAGTTCAAATGTTTACACCTGCACAATGGTTATATCCCTTGGCCTAGACACTCTGACATAGGGAAAATTGGAGGAAAAGCCTGATTATAGACTGTTAAGAGGCTTTAAAACCAGCAGACATAAATGGTGAAAGATTTGAATGAGTAAACCCAGCAGGGTGAAGACTTGAATAGTGAATTAAAGGTCAGTTACTGACTGCAAATCAAGGATGTTAAAATGACTGTTGCCTATGATAATCAAAATATTTTTGCCCGCATTTTGCGTGGTGAGTTGCCTTGCACCAAAGTTTATGAAGATGATGATATTCTTGCATTTATGGATATTATGCCGCGCGCAGATGGACACACGCTGGTTATACCTAAAATGCCCGCCAGAACGTTAATTGATATTCAGCCAGAAACTTTATCAAAACTGATCTTGGCAACACAAAAAATTGCTAAAGCGGTGAAAATCGCGATGCGAGCTGATGGTATAACTGTCCACCAGTTTAATGAAAGTGCTGGTGGACAGGTTGTGCCTCATATTCATTTTCATGTTATCCCCAGATTTGAGGATGTAGAGCTGAAGGGTCACACGGGAAAAATGGCAGATGCAGCCATTTTAGCTGAACTGGCAGAGCGGATTAAAGCTGTCGTTTAGATTATCGAGTTTTTTTCACGAAATCCACGCGTACGCCTGCAACAGGCAGAAAATACTTGTAAACGAGCGCTGTATTGACTGCCGTTTTATTGCTCGTTCCTGTGATTGTATCGTCAAAGGAGACACGCTGGGTTGAACCATCTTTACTTGGTACGTCAATCATATACTTCAATTTAATTGAATCGCCTTCTTGATAAATATCAGCTTTGCCCACCACGTCTTCTCGAGTTCCTTCATAGCGGCCTTCAGCAATTTTGGTAAATATCCAGGTTTTGCGGCCTTTTTCGCCATCATCATATTTGAAATCTTCTACTAAGGTAAAGACATTGCCCTTTAATTTGCCATAGGTTGTAACACTGAATGTGCGATAAACACCTGCAATCTTGCTTTCAAAAACGCCTCTTGCCTCAGTTTTGCCAGCAAAAAACTTTTCCATTACAAAAGGTTCTGCACTTGAAATGCACGGGCCCGCAAACAAGCCCGCTGCTAGAACGAATGAGGCTGAAAAAATTTTAGCTGACGTGTTTGAAAGTGATTTAAACATTAAAATCTCCTGTTTTAAGTATTGGTTACGGTTTGGATAATTTTTTAGATCATTCAATTTGCCATCTGAGTGCCTGTTGAAAGTATGAATTGCAGGTTTTCATGTGTTTTTTTGTTAGTATGCTCGATTCCATTGACTAAACCAGCTTTGACTGTTTAGAAACAGGCACAATAACAGCGTTATAGTGTCCTTGAGGTTTTGATGAACGATCAATCTGTAAAAAACATTGCCATGCATACAAAAAAAGCCAATGCCTTGCGTTCGCTTGCAATTGATGGGGTCGAGGCTGCAAAATCTGGACATCCTGGTTTGCCAATGGGCGCGGCTGATATTGCGACTGTGCTGTTCAGCGATTTTTTGAAATTTGACCCAAAACGCCCTGATTGGTCAGATCGTGACCGATTTGTACTGTCTGCTGGCCATGGGTCAATGCTGATTTATGCACTACTCTATCTTACAGGCTATGAAGGCGTAACGCTAGACCAGCTAAAACGCTTTCGCCAGCTTGGATCAATGACAGCCGGACATCCTGAATACGGGCATATTCCTGGTGTTGAAACAACCACTGGCCCATTAGGCCAAGGAATTGCTACGGCGGTCGGTATGGCTTTGGCAGAAAAAATGCTGTCCGCCGAGTTCGGGCGCAAGATTGTTGATCATAAAACCTATGTTTTAGCCTCTGATGGTGATTTAATGGAAGGCATTAGCCAGGAAGCAATTGCACTGGCTGGGCACTTGAAACTCAATAAAATGATCGTTCTATGGGATGATAACGAGATTTCAATTGATGGGCCTTTATCCATTTCTGATAGTGTTGACCAGGTCAAACGCTTCCAGGCCTGTGGCTGGAGGGCAGAACGCATTGATGGGCATGATCCGGTTGCTATTGGCGCCGCGTTAACACGGGCACAAAAATCGTCAAAGCCCACCATGATTGCCTGCAAAACCATCATTGGCTATGGATCTCCTAAAAAAGCTGGCACATCAAAGGCACATAGTGATGCATTTGGCGCTGAAGAAATAGCCGCCACGAAAACAAACCTGAATGTGCCAATGGGTGCGTTTGAGGTGCCTGATGATGTGCTTGAAGCTTGGCAGGCTGTGGGGGCCAAGGGCGCGGCGACGAGCATCGCATGGGATGCGCAATTTGCAACGCTTTCAGCGCGCAAACAAGCTGAATTTACACGCCGCATGAAGGGTGAGCGTCCAGGCAGTTTAGGCAAAGCCATCAATGCACATAAAAAAGCACTCTTGGCTGAGCCATTAAGTGTTGCAACACGAAAAGCCTCGGAGCTTGTGCTGAATGCCATAAAGTCTGCAATGCCAGAGCTTGTGTCTGGTTCAGCAGATTTGACGCCCTCAAATCTTACCAAAGCCAAAGGTTTTGAGTCTATAACACCCGCTAATTTCAAGGGTAGCTATATTCATTATGGCATTCGTGAACATGGAATGGCAGCTGCCATGAATGGTATTGCGGTGCATGGTGGGTTTGTGACATTAGGTGCGACATTTTTTGTGTTTACAGATTACATGCGCGCTGCAATGCGTTTATCAGCCCTTATGGGACTGGGGGTTGTTTATGTCATGACCCATGATTCCATTGGTGTTGGTGAGGATGGTCCTACCCATCAGCCAGTGGAGCATCTGGCAGCCATGCGCTGTATGCCCAATATGCGCACATTCCGCCCGTGTGACGCAATTGAAACCGCCGAGTGCTGGCAATTGGCACTGGAGCGCACGACAGGCCCAACCGTTTTGGCACTCAGTCGCCAGAATTTACCGCAACTGCGCGTGGATGGAGCAACATCCAATAAATGCGCGTATGGTGCATATGAATTGGCTGGCGTTGCAAGTGGTAAAGCACAGGTATCCATTTTTGCCTCAGGCTCTGAGGTTGAGATTGCCTTGAAGGCTCGCGAGCAACTCGCGATTAAAGGTGTTAAAGCGCGCGTTGTGTCTGTGCCATCCCTGGAACTGTTCCTGGAGCAATCAGATGACGTCAAAGCCAAAATAATTGGCAATGCACCTATTCGGGTTGGCGTTGAAGCTGCTGTGCGCTTTGGCTGGGATGCAGTTATTGGCGAACATGGCATATTTATAGGCATGAACAGTTTTGGGGCGAGCGCACCAGCCAAAGACCTCTACGCGCATTTTGGCATTACAGCGGAACGCGTTGTAGAAGACGTTATGAAACGACATAATAGCTAAATTTGTACAGCCAGCTTGCTTTTTAGTTCTTTTTAATCAATTTAAAAGCATCAGACTGAATTTAAACTGAAAAGGGTATATCATGACAGTGAAAGTTGCCATTAATGGCTTTGGTCGCATTGGACGCAATGTTTTACGCGCTATCATCGAATCAGGGCGTAAAGATATTGAAGTTGTCGCGATTAACGATCTTGGCCCAGTTGAGACCAATGCGCATCTATTTCGCTTTGACAGCGTCCATGGCAAATTTGCAGGCAAGGTCATTGTTGAAGGTGATACAATAAATGTCGGCCGTGGCCCCATCAAGGTAACAGCTGTGCGCGATCCTGCTGAATTGCCCCATAAAGCCATGGGTGTGGATATTGCCCTTGAATGTACAGGTATTTTTACCACACGTGATAAAGCAGCTGCGCATTTAAAAGCAGGTGCAAAGCGCGTGATTGTGTCTGCGCCCTGTGACAATGCCGATTTTACTGTTGTCTATGGTGTGAACCATCATTTGCTCACAAAAGAGCATATTGTGATTTCAAATGCCTCCTGCACCACAAACTGCCTTGCACCAGTGGTCAAGGTTTTAAATGATGCTGTTGGTATTGAGCGTGGGTTCATGACAACCATTCATGCCTATACAGGCGATCAGCCCACACTCGACACCATGCATAAGGATTTGTATCGTGGCCGCGCAGCCGCCATGTCCATGATTCCAACCTCGACAGGTGCGGCCAAAGCCATTGGCCTTGTCATACCAGAACTTAAAGGCAAGCTGGATGGATCATCCATTCGTGTGCCATGCCCTAATGTGTCTGTGGTGGATTTCAAATTTGTGTCAAAACGCAAAACCAGCGTTGAGAAAATCAATGAAGCCATCATGAAGGCCTCAAAACGGGGGCCATTAAAGGGTATTCTGGCGATAACAGATCAGCCAAATGTCTCGATTGATTTCAATCATGATCCAGCCTCATCCACTTTTGCGCTCGACCAGACCAAGGTTATGGATGAGAAGCTGGTTTCCGTGCTTGCATGGTATGATAATGAATGGGGCTTTTCCAACCG
>JANXWK010000002.1 GCA_025351165.1 Hyphomicrobiales bacterium
CTTCTATTTTGCACTGTGGTTCATTATTTAACATAAACAAACTTTTAATTTTATTACAAAGAGATTAACTATTAGCACCTGAAGATTTCCCTTATTTTTAACCAGCTAATTTGTATTCGATATTTGAACACTCACACACAGAAAAATTCTGTTTTCAGTAAATCTAGCTATACTCGTGGCAGCAATACAAGTTGGGTATTTTTGTTGATCCCTATAATTTTTTTTTGCAACCTAGATGCTCCTCACAGCTATTTCAAGTTTTTAGACTGAAACGGTCACAGATAAAAACACTTTAGATGTTCTGGTTATTCTAAATATAGCATTGCCTACACGCAATAAACCATAGGCACCAAAATTTTTGTTATTATACAAAAATACTAGCTGTACTTTAACAATCATGGTTATTTTTAACGAAATGGTCGATGCGGATTTAGTGCGTCTAAATATGGGAAAGGGTTCCATTTGATTGAGCTAAACTCATTGCGCCTGCCTTACAAAAAAATACTTCTAACAGGTTGAAACGGTTTTGTTGGACAATATCTAGCTCCAATGCTTGTTAAAGCCGCTCCAGAAGCAGATCGTCTTATAATTACCCGTACTGCAGCGAATAGTTTGTGTCATTCGTGGAAACCTGTACAGGCTGATATTTCTGATGAAGAGCGCATGAAAGCACTTTTCCAGTCTTTTCAACCTGATCTTGTCATTCATATGGCGGCTCAATCTTCAGTTAGCCAAAGTCATAATGCAGCTGAAGAAACCTGGAATACAAATTTTGGGGGTACATATGTGCTTGCAAAGGCAGTCGCAGATTTTTCACCGAACTGCGTATTTTTATTTACAAGTTCAGCCGAAGTTTATGGGTTGAGCCTACGCAATGGACCAGTAGACGAGACAGCCCCGTTGCAGCCAATGAACTGCTATGCACGAAGCAAGGTAGCCGCTGAGCAAATGCTCCTTGATATTCTTCCAAAAACATGCCGATTTGTAATTGCTCGTGCATTTAACCATCTTGGTCCTGGTCAAAGCGAGCGTTTCGTTATGGCTTCATTTACAGGACAAATTTCAAGAATTGAGGCTGGACTTCAGCCACCTTGTCTTACAGTCGGCAATATTGATGTCGCGCGCGACTTTCTTGACGTTAGGGATGTCTGCGAGGCTTACATAGAAATGTTAAAAGTTGCGCCAACTTTAAAAGTGCCCACCGTATTTAATGTTTCAACGGGGCATACACAAACAATTCGTGAAGCACTTGATATTCTGAAATTACATTCCCAAAAAGATTTTAAAGTTGAAGTTGATGTCGCAAGGTTACGACCTAATGACATTCCTTCAGCATCTGGTCTTAATAAAAAACTTTGTAATGAAACCGCGTGGAAACCTCATCGCCAGCTTGCACAAACTCTCCATGATATGCTTGACGACGCTCGCAGATTAATCAGTAAATAAACCATCTATTCATTTCTTTTGGCCTAATAACAAACTCAAAAAATTTAAATTATATCGTAAAATGTGCCAGAATTAGCCAATTTTTCTGAATTTTTTTTATAAAGTATCATAAATGTGTGCGATTTGTTAATCCACCAAGTTTGGTGCGGATTCTGCAAGTTTTATTACAAACAACAAACAGCTAAGATGAAAAATTCCAAGTATAGATAACATATGTTTTCCTCATGCACTCTTAATTACGTAAACATAAATTCCTGCTTACTGGCGTTGTACCCTAAGGCTAAGTATTTAAAATAAACTGGATTATTTTGGTAAAACGCAGCAGATGCAGGATTTTTCCAAGAATTTAAGCAGCATAGTTTATCAAATCTTGTATTTTTACTTAAAGGTGAATCTTGGTGCATATTCAGGTTTTTTCTTGGTATTTTGAAGTAATATTATGTTAAAGGCGTAGTTTATGGATATATTTGGCAGCATGTTATGGAGCCTGCATGATTTTTTCCCCTTCGCGTCGTAATGCATTTAAACTTTTTGGTTCTGCTGCTCTTCTAGGATTTGCCTCGCCAGCATTTGCCTACGACTTCCCCCACATGCGCAGGGGCATAAACCTGCATCATCTGCTCAATTGGCCTGATATGAAGAAAACAGGGGGAAAACCGGAATATACCTGGCCCCCATTTCAAGATGCCAATTACCAGATCAAAAATGAAGAGCTGCAAAATCTGGTGCATGTGGGGTTTGATTTTGTACGTGTCACTGTTGATCCCAGTATTTTTATTGTTATGCAGGGAGAGCAGAAAAAAGTTTTGATTGATCGTATGCGCCTAGTTGTCAAACAATGCCTGGCCGCTGGATTAAAAACTATCGTTGATCTTCATCCTGTGAATGTAAATCCAGCGTATGGGCCAGAGGTGCTCGTTGATGCAAATTTGCCTAAGGCCTTTGACGCCTATGTAGACATGGTTGAATCTGTTGCAAAGGCGCTGGTTGACTTTCCTCCGTCCAGAATAGCCTTTGAACCCATGAACGAACCATGGATCAAAAATCTGTCTGAGGCCCCACGCTGGCAACCTATGCTTGAGCAGCTCCATGCCCGTGCAAGAACTGTAGCGCCGCAATTACCTCTTATACTTACTGGTATGTATTGGGGTGATTTCCGCGCACTTCTAAAACTTGATACCAGACCATTCAAATCCAGCAATGTGCTCTATACCTTCCATTATTATGATCCTCACAGTTTTACACATCAGGGTGTAGAAGGAGATGATGCGCAGTATTTATCGAAAGTTGACTGGCCTTTGACGCAAGATAAAGCTTTTGAAGTGTATACCAGTGCAAAGACTGCGATAGACGCTTCTAAAAAAGATAATTCTTTTAAAACAAAAGCTACAACACGATCTGAACAGCTTATTCGTTCGCTTTGGAAAGATGGCTATACAGAAGAGCGTGTTGAGAAAGATTTTGAAGCTGTTTCAGCATGGGCAAGGCAAAACAGCATTGCACGCGATCGCATTTTACTGGGTGAATTTGGGTGTGTGGTCTCTGCAAGAGGTGAGCCAGTTGGACAGAGCCGTCTTGCATGGCTTGCTAAGGTTCGGGATACGGCTGAAAAAAATGGGTTTCCCTGGGCTTATTGGTCATATAAAGGCTATGGCGGTATGGAGCTGATGGATGTAAAAGGGCATATTGACCCTAAGCTTTTGGCAGCGCTGGGGTTAAAAAATAACTGATACTAATTACCCGTAGCAAAAAACAGAGTAAATATTTCAAAGGCTTAAATTAGTGAGTAAAGTTTTATTTGTGTTCAATGGACCAATTTTTGGAGGCGCTGAACGCCACACATTTGATTTAGCGCAAGGGCTTATGACTTGCGGATTGACACCACTCATATTTGCAATGAAAGCAGGGCCGCTTGCAGCGCCAGAAAATGTCAGGATGTTGCAGCCTTTACGGCCATGCAGCCTTAAAACCCGTATTTATGATTTATCAGACTGCATAAAGCTTGAGCGTCCAGATATTATCATAACAGTCAATGAACGGCCTGTTCTTGCAAGTTTTCTTGCAAGAAAGCTTGCAAGAAGCAGAGCACCCATCGCTGCTATTTTGCATTCGACCCTGTTGCGCAGTACAAAAGAAAAATTATTGCAGTTGGTCTATACTCCAATCATCAACAAGGTTGAACGCGTTATTTATATATCTGCAAATCAGCGCAGCTACTGGCTTGCACGCAGCATGAAGCCAAAAAGTGAAGCCATCATACTTAATGGAATTGATACTACACGTTTTTCGCCCCTTATTCGGGCGCAGCACCGTTCATCCATGCGGCAGTCTCTGGGCTTTAGCAATGATGATATTATTCTTGGCCTGTCGGCTGTGATGCGGTCTGAAAAAAATCATATCCAGGCTGTAAGAGTCCTTGGCAAATTGCGGCGCAAGGGTATCCCCGTCAAGCTTCTATTGGTAGGAGATGGTGCTCTGCGCGGTGAAATTGAGATCTACGTGCATGAGCAGGGGCTAAAAGAACATGTTGTATTTGCTGGAATGCAGAGTGACGTAAGGCCTTACATCTCCGCTTTTGATGTTGGTGTTATCTGTAGTATATCAGTTGAAACACTTTCACTTTCGGCGCTTGAAATTATGGCAATGGGCGTTCCCATGGTCATGAGTGATATTGGTGGTGCATCTGAAATTATTGATGAGACTACAGGCCGCTTATTCAAACCGCAGGATGATGAGGGATTCCATGATGCTTTTAGCTCGCTTTTACAAAAAAAAGTGCGTGAAAGTGCTGGAAACTCATCCAGATTTAAAGTAGAAAAACACTTTGATCATTCCGTTATGACAAAATCCTATTTTGAAAACCTAAGTTGTTTGCTGGGCTAGTGTAATGTGTGGCGTATTTGGCTGGAT
The DNA here is from genome assembly GCA_025351165.1 of Hyphomicrobiales bacterium. Lineage (GTDB taxonomy): Bacteria > Pseudomonadota > Alphaproteobacteria > Rhizobiales > Beijerinckiaceae > JAIELD01. Next base: position 4,357 of record JANXWK010000002.1, read on the forward strand.
GGTAAAACAGGCGCATTGCCCAGGACGCAACACTCTTGTCAAATTAACGGATATGATGTCTCACAGGGGGCCTGACAGTTCTGGCTATGTGCTTCACACAACACATGATAATGACTACTCAATTGGATTTGGGCATAGACGACTTTCACTTATTGACCTTTCAAGGCTTGGCCATCAACCAATGTGGAGCGCAGATAAAACCTCCTGCATCATTTTCAATGGGGAAATATATAATTATCTGGAGTTACGCACTGAACTTGAGGCTCTGGGAGAAAAATTTGTAACCTCGTCTATGGCAGATAAAAGAAAAGAACTTGGAGAAGTCCGAAAAACCGTGTCTTCGTTTAGTCTTGTCTCAAGACCATGAAGTCCAA
>JANXWK010000012.1 GCA_025351165.1 Hyphomicrobiales bacterium
GCTCACGTACAGCTGCATTCAGACGTTGAATCCACAAAGCGCGGATAGTACGTTTTTTAGCTCTGCGGTCGCGTGTTGCATATTGCATTGAGCGATCAACAGCAGCTTTTGCTGTGCGAATGGTGTTTTTACGACGACCGTAAAAACCTTTGGCGGCCTTGAGGACTTTTTTATGTTTGGCGTGGGACGTAACGCCGCGTTTAACGCGTGCCATATGGATTCTCCTGTATGTTCAAAAAAGGGGGTTTTAAATTCTATCAACCGTTCGGTAAGAAGAATTTTTTGATGTTGTCACCATCAGATTTGAACAAAACAGCAGTGCCACGATGGTTACGGAGCTGCTTATTGGTACGTTTGATCATGCCGTGGCGTTTACCTGCCTGGGCATACATAACTTTACCGGTTCCAGTAATTTTAAAGCGCTTTTTTGCGCCTGATTTTGTCTTAAGTTTGGGCATTTGGCTCTCTCTCATGAGTGTTGAAAGCATAAATCTAAAAAATCTATGCAAAATTGCTTAAATTTGAGCAAAAAAGAAACCGCCATGGCAGCCCTAACTGGCCAGGCGATGTCTCGTGCTGGATGTATAACCAGAAAAAGAGACATATGGCAAGGTGGTTATTACCAAATTGCTTTTTTCAACTTTATTATTGTATTTTCATTTTATCTGAAGGGAAGATTTCATCTAAGTTTTCAAAATTAAAGAGGGCATGACCTTCAATTTTTTTCGGGATCCCAGAACAGCTTTCACAAGCAGTCTTGAAGCTGGTTGAGCGCCAAAGGGCTGTACAGGCGTAAGTTCAATGCCCCCGAAACGACCCTGCAATGCGTTTAAAATACTGTGTAGGGCATCTGCACGGTGGATCATAGCCAATATACCACTAGGTTTTAAAAGATGGGCTGCAGCGCGCAGCCAGTCATCCAATGTGCCGCCCTCTAATACATGAGCAGAACGGCGTTTATCGATAGGGGAGGCACGCGTATCAGCCTCATTCAAAAAAGGTGGGTTGGTTAAAACTAAATCCACTGAGCGTGGAAGTAAGCCAGCAAGTTCACGTATTTTTGCAGGCGCAAATAAATCTGCCTCACACAGGGCTACACGAGGATTTAAGCCGTTTAAACCCAAATTTTCATGGGCAAGTCCTGCAATGTCTCTATCCCGCTCTACCAATATCACATTCGCATCAGGGTTGTTCAATGCATAAGCTATACCAACTGCGCCAACACCTGCGCCCAAATCTGCAACATATTGCGCATTTAAGGGCGCAAACTCTGCCAAAAGCATCGCATCTAAGCCAATACGGTGACCTTTGGCAGGCTGTTTTAAAACCATCCGACTATTGAAAAAATGGTCTTTTGTTATTTCAAAAGACACATTTACTCCGCAGCTATTGCTATGGGTTCAGGTGGTGTCCAGCGCAAAATAGGTGAACGTGCCGCGCGTGTTTCATCCAGACGTCTGCGGGGCGCATGGAAAGGCGCATTTAAAAACCGTGTCGTTTCTTTATTGACTGCACTGATTGCTAAATCACGCAATGTTGCAATAAACAAATCAAGTGCTGCCTTGCTTTCGCTTTCTGTTGGCTCAATCAGCATTGCTCCATGAACTACAAGTGGGAAATACATGGTCATGGGGTGATAGCCCTCATCAATCATGGCTTTGGCAAAATCCAGCGTGGTGATGCCTGTATCTTTGAGCCAGGTATCATCAAACAAGGCTTCATGCATGCAGGCGCGATTGCCAAAGGGCAGTGACATAAGGTCTGCCAAACCTGCCCGAATATAATTGGCGTTGAGCACAGCATCCTCCGAGGCTTGTTTTAAACCATCAGCGCCATGGCTAAGCATGTAGGAAAGTGCCCGCACATACATACCCATCTGGCCATGAAAAGCCGTCATGCGTCCAAAAGCTGTTATGTTTTCATGCTCGATCAACGCATAACCCTGCTTGCCTTTTTTAACAAACGGCATGGGCGCGTAAGCGGCTAACCGACTTGAAAGCACTACTGGCCCTGATCCTGGCCCCCCGCCTCCATGCGGGGTGGAAAAGGTTTTGTGCAGATTAATGTGCATCGCATCCACACCTAGATCACCAGGGCGGGCTTTACCAACAATTGCATTAAAATTAGCACCGTCACAGTAAAAATAGGCGCCTGCTTCATGGATAATAGCAGCAATTTCGCTCACGTCTTTTTCAAACAACCCACATGTATTTGGGTTGGTAAGCATGATGGCGGCAACATCAGGGCCAACAAGTTTTTGAACTTCGGCAGGGTCAACCGTGCCATCATCACGTACAGGCACAGGCTTGACAACAAAACCAATAAGAGCGGCTGTGGCAGGGTTTGTACCGTGGGCTGAATCTGGCACAAGCACAATACGGCGTGTTTCACCCTCGCCTTTTGCCTCAATGGCAGCTTTAATGGCCATCATACCGCATAATTCGCCATGAGCGCCAGCTTTGGGGCTAAGGGCAACGGCTGGCATGTTTGTAAGCTCCATCAACCAGTGTGCGAGCGTGTCCATTAATTCCAATGCGCCTTGAACTGTGGCTATGGGCTGTAATGGGTGCAAATCTGCAAAGCCAGCGAGCCGCGCCATGCGTTCATTGAGGCGCGGATTATGCTTCATTGTGCAGGAGCCAAGCGAATATAACCCTACATCAATAGCATAGTTTTTTTGACTGAGACGCACAAAATGGCGCATGGTTTCTGGTTCTGAGAGGCCAGGCAAACCAATTTCACTCTTGCGTTCAAAGCCACCTAGCATGGAAGGGGTGTCACTTGGCTCATCAAAATCAACACCCGATGTATCCGTGCGGCCGATTTCAAAAATCAGCGCCTCTTCAATCATCAAGGCTTTATTACCTGTAAAGGTCTGGTGCTGGTTTGCTTCTGCTATGCCAGAGGAAGTAGGTCTTCCTTGATTATTCAACATTATAGTATCTCCCTCAAAGCAGCAGCAAATTTAGCACGGTCTTCATGTGTATTCACTTCAGTATTGGCGATAATCAGCAGATCATCATGGCCTGTTTTTGGCGCTAGGCGCGAATAAGGCACCCCTGCCAAAACACCCATTGAGCTGAGTTTTTCAACCACGGCATAGGCGTTCTTGCCCTCTAACCGCACAGTAAATTCATTGAAAAAAGTTTTATTCAACACATCAACGCCCTTGATGCGTCCCAGCATCTCACTAAGCAGCACAGCGTTCGCATGATTGATTTTGGCCAGTTTTCGCAAACCAGCCTCACCCAGCAATGTCATGTGAATTGTGAATGCCAAACAGCATAGGCCTGAATTGGTGCATATGTTGGATGTGGCTTTATCGCGCCGAATATGTTGCTCACGAGTGGAAAGTGTTAGTACAAAGCCGCGTTTACCCTCAGCGTCCACTGTCTCACCACACAGGCGGCCCGGCATTTGTCGCACATATTTTTGACGCGTGGCAAAAAGCCCAACATAGGGTCCACCAAAATTAAGGGCATTGCCAATACTTTGGCCTTCGCCCACCACAATATCTGCGCCCATCTCACCAGGAGATTTGATAGCGCCCAGAGAAACAGCTTCCGTAAATACTGCAATCAGCAAAGCTCCATGCTTGTGGCAGGCTTCAGAAATGGGTGTTAAATCACGTAAATTACCAAATACATCTGGATTTTGCACCACAACACAGGAAGTCATTGCATCAATTTGCGAAATAATATCTTCGGCAGCGAAAACATCAGCTGGATTAGCTTCAATCTCATCACCACACATTTTGGATAATGTGCGGACAACTTCCGTATAATGCGGGTGCAGACCACCAGATAATATAGCCTTTTTACGTTTTGTGATGCGGTGCGCCATCAACACAGCTTCACCTGTGCCAGTTGAGCCATCATACATGGAGGCATTAGCAACATCCATACCAGTGAGCAAGGCAACCTGTGTTTGAAATTCAAACAGATATTGTAATGTGCCTTGAGCAATTTCTGGCTGATACGGTGTATAGGATGTGAGGAACTCAGAGCGCTGGATAAGATGGTCAACACTGGCTGGCACATGATGTTTATACGCCCCGCCACCTATAAAAAATGGTACGGAACCAGCAGCTACATTTTTTGCACTCATGGCAGTCAATTGCCGCTCAACCGACATTTCAGACTGATGATGGGGCAATTTAACGGGAAGCCTCAGCAGCTTATCGGCTGGCACATCGGCAAAGAGTTCATCCACATGATTGACACCAATCTTGGCGAGCATCTCAGTACGATCATCTTGGGTAAGCGGTAAATAACGCATTAAATGTGTTCCTTTAAAGTTTTAATAACTGTATCAAAATCAGAGACAATTTTTTGGTGTTTATTAAAAGCGTCATATTCATCATTGGCTTTATTCTCTGCTTTTTGATGCGAAACCTTGCCTTTATCGTTAAGGATCTTGTACTGTCTGAAATCTAAAAATGCATTCACGCTTTCGGTAAACTGTTCCATGGTGAAGGTATTTTCACGATCAATGAGATCTTCAATATAATCAAAATATCCTGTAATAGTGCGTTCCAAACGCTGTATGTCTTTTTCATTTAAGTAATTTTTGGCAACATTCACATCTGATTTGAGAATACGTCCGTCGGGAGAGTTTTTCCAATTTGTAAGTCCCATATAAGCTTTATTTCGATCTGCCTTAAAATATATGATTTCAGCGGCAGTTTGTCCTGTAATGGCAAAATGAAACTTATTCTGGATTGCAGCGTAAAAGTCTTTGGCTGCAGAAGAGCTTTTGTCGTAATCCAAGCTGCATTCTGCAAAAATATCCGTAATTTGCTGCCAAATACGCCGCTCACTTGCTCTAATGGATCGAACACGATCCAAAAGTTCACGGAAATAATCTTTGCCAAAAACATCTTTGCCTTGCTTGAGACGCTCATCATCCAGAACAAAACCTTTTTGAACAAATCCTTTTAAGGTTTGTGTTGCCCATATACGAAACTGCGTGGCTTTTGCAGAATTGACGCGATACCCAACAGAAATAATTGCATCAAGATTATAAAATTCAACATTTCGTTTTACGTTTCGCCCACCTTCAATCTGAACTGTTTCCAAAATGGAAATAGTTGTCCGCTCATTAAGCTCCCCCTCTTCAAAAATATTTTTCAAATGTTTGTTTATAGCGGGAATCTGCACATCAAACAACTCAGCCATAGTTTTTTGTGTGAGCCAAAGTGTTTCATCTCGAATGACGACATTAACACTCATCCTGTCGCTAGGCGTGCTGTAAATTAAAAACTGCAAATCTTTATTCAGCAGGTCGCTACTCACATGCATTAACCTAAAGTTTTGAGATAATCCTGATATTGACCCTCAGACATCAAACTATCCAATTCAGCCTTGTCTTGAATTTTAAGCTTTAAAAACCAGCCTGTGCCACTTGGATCTTCGTTCACTGTGCCTGGTGCATCTGGCAGTTTGGCGTTGATTTCCACCACATCACCACTTACGGGCGCATAAATCTCAGACGCCGCTTTTACGCTTTCCACAACAGCAGCTTCTGCGCCTTTGGCAACCGATTTACCAACACTTGGCAAATCCACAAATACCACATCGCCAAGCTGGGCTTGTGCGTAATCCGTAATGCCGACTGTGCCAATATCGCCCTCAATACGGATATATTCATGGTCTTTTGTGTAATGAATGGTCATAGGTGTTTCCTTTTTGAATGAGATTTAAGATTTTTTCACAAAGCCTTTTGGCACGAATGGCAAGGCAACAACTTTTGCAGCAATTGCTTTCCCACGCACCATTAAATTAAGCTCTGTGCCAACAGCAGAGTGGGGTGTAGCAACATAACCCATGGCAATGGGCCCGCCAACAGTTGGCCCAAACCCGCCAGATGTAACAACACCAACTTTTACACCCTCAAGCGTCACAATCTCTGCACCCTCTCGTGCGGGGAGTTTGCCAGTTGGCAGTAGGCCCACCCGTAATCGCTCGGTACCGTTTTTAAGCTCAGCCTGAACGCGCGCGCTACCTTGAAATCCACCTACCTCGCGGCGGCGTGTTTGGATCGACCATGTGAGCGCACCCTCAACAGGCGAGGTGGTGGTATCAATATCATGGCCATAAAGGCACAAACCCGCCTCAAGGCGTAGCGAATCACGTGCACCAAGGCCAATAGGCTTCACGCGCTCGTCTTCAAGCAGTAAATTCCATAGCCTGACTGCGTCCTCAAGCTTCACAGAGATTTCAAAACCATCTTCACCTGTATAACCAGAGCGTGAAACCTGCGCCCAGATACCCTGAATTTGCGCTGTTTTGCTGGTCATGAACGGCATTTCAGTCACACCCTTGCAAAGGGCTTCCAGTACATTAACCGCTTTAGGGCCTTGAAGGGCAATAAGCGCTAAATCTTTAACATCAAGCCGCACAGTATCTGGCAGATTGGCGGCAATATAGGCATAATCATCGATTTTACATCCAGCATTGACCACCAGATATAAAATGCCATCATATTTTGGGTCGGGCAGGCGTGTGACCATCAGATCATCTAGAATGCCGCCATCATCGTTCAAAAACTGTGAATATCGCTGCTGTCCATGCTTCAGGTTCATAAAATCAGCGGGGCATAAAGCCTCAAGCGCGGCAGCTGTTGTCGAATGATCTGGCCCTACCAAAAAGGCCTGTCCCATGTGGGAGACATCAAAAAGCCCTGCGCTTTCACGCGTCCAGTTGTGCTCGGTTAAAATACCAGTTGGGTATTGCACAGGCATGTCATAGCCAGAAAAGGGCACGATGCGCGCACCAAGCGTTTGATGTGCTTCAAAAAGTACTGTTTTGTGAGAATCTGTAGGGACATCAACCATTTTACACCGTTTATCAGTTCCACAACAAAAGCATGAATTGCTTTGGCTTCTAAGCCAAAACAAACACTTTGCCCCTTCTGTCGCGGTACCTGAGAGATTTCGTTTGACTGCTTGAAGCCAGAACTTACTCCGTCGGTGAGGTCTTAAGAGTAATTACTCTCATCCTGCTTTCCAGATTGATCTTGTTTTGCGGTCTCTTGTGCCTGAGCGTTTCCAGGGGCGGTTGCGCCTTCGGCTCTGTGATAAACACAGTATCTCCCGCAAAATTCTTTGATCGTTTTTATAAATGCATTTTTAGAGATTGAGAGTCAACTCCTCAGTTTAATTTAACAGATTGTCAATTCCAATATTTTAAGTTTGGGCTATGGAAATTGAGCATGTTATTCTGGTTTTCGTTTTGAGTATAGGCGCGTATTTTATAATGCGTGAAGCGCCATCGCCTGTTATATCCCAAATGACATCAAACACATTTAAAATAAGCGATAAACAGTATAGATATGAGTACCAACTGGATAACGCGGAAATATCTTTAAATGGTATTTTGACCCAAACATCCTCTTCAGAAGGCATAAGATCGGGTGGGGTCGATGTTGTTTTGCATTATTTAACCGATGAGTCTCTTGTAAAATTTAAAACGACCCAGAACACAAAAATCTGCAATGCACCCTTCTTTAATGCACATGCAAAGCATAAACAGCTAATTCCTGCAAATTCAGCTGTTGGAACTGAACTGGCTCAAAACCTGGAACCTATGAAAGCATCAAATTACACACAGACGACAACATGGCGCCCCTTTAATTTGCGTGGATATTGCATTAAAACGGCACCAATAGTGGAAATCGACGGAAAAAAAGGCCTTTTGCCGCATAATATGTTTGATAGATGCCTTACAATGGTTATTACCCAGTTCAAATTAATAGATCAGACTGTGATTGCTGGCAGTTAAACATGTAACAATATCAATCAGTGCTATATTTTGTTTGATACTCTCGCAGTGCTACCATCTCGTTCATGCCTTTTGAGACTTGCAGGCTGATGTAGGCTTCTCGGTGGTTTTTATTCAAACTTATCACGCCATGTATGAGTCCAAAAGCAAGCAAGGCTAAATACACCACAAGCGATGTATTACCCCCAATACCTATTATGCTTCCCATGAACTCTATAGCCGTTTGTACAACAGGTGCAGATAAAGATAAAAATATAACAAGAGCGAGAAACTTATATTTTCTTGTTTGCGCTTTTCTCCATCTTTTTTCTGCTTCGACGCTCCCTTTTACAGTCAGTTTAGACGCAGGTTTTGGGATGAGCTGAGACAGCTCAGCTTTGAATTTAAGCTCTTCGGGCGACCCATTTTTTGCAATTTGAGCAAGCTCTGCTTTAATCCGTTCAATGTTTGGATTCGTTTCCACTTATTTGTCCTAGATGATGTAACGATGGTAGGACAAATGGATAAAATTATTTTTAACTGTGCTGCCTTATTTCTTTCGTTTCCTGCCCTCAGCCTTCTCTATTTTACCAGTTGGATCAAACCCAACCAATATATCATACTCGTCTGCTGGATTGTTTTCGGTCAGCGGCAGGCTGATGCCCTCTTCAATATGGGTAAAGGCCGCTTGTGTATCGCCAGCTGGCACAGTAATGCTTAAACGGGTTAGTTTGGAATATATAACAGCTTTTTCGCGCTTGACCACAACCCGTACAGGTACGGTGTAAGTGCCAGACTTGCCGTTTGTGCCAATAAGAACGCGTCCCTCTACGCCAATCTTTACATTGACTTTATTGTTCTCAATGCGGCATTCACGCGCTGTTTGCCCCATGGACACCTGATAATTTACACCTATTGCACCATCTCCAGTGCCAGCTACGCGTAGTGCTGCGGTGCCTTCCAGCACATCCAGTTTAGGGCAGTCTATGTCTCGCTGCGCCAGTTCTTTTGGTTTTACGTCTGGAACAGTAGAGCCGCCATAAAATACAAAATTTTTGACAGTTGACAATGGTCCAGGTGCCGTCTCACCTGATGATAATCCCGGCCCAGTACCCACGGCGTTATCAGACCCGCAACCCGAAAGACAGCCAGATACGCCCAATGCAAAGCATCCAAGAACAAATTTATGCTTAAAAAAATTCACCCCGAAAAAATTTACCACAGCACAACCTTTCAAAATTTGCATTAGATTACTGGAGTGCGTCATAGCCTTTGTCGAACCCAGTCAATGAGAGAACAAGCCCACGCTGTTCCTGTGGGGTAAAAGCAACATAAAGGGTTGCTGTTTGACCCTTGTTAAATCGTCCAATCAATGTTTCGTCCATATCAACTTCGGCAACACAGCCATTATTCAGGCAACGTACAAATCCTGTTGATCCAATTTCTGTTTGGTCAATGCGCAGCGCCAAACCGCGTGGCAACAAAATACCCAACGGTGCAATGACGCGTAAAACGGGACGGCGTAGATTTGGTGAGCGCGGATCAGAGGTTTTAAGAACCACAACCACAAGATTGAGTTTATCGTCACGCTCATCTGCGATATTCTGGTAAAGGATGCACTGCTGTTTGAGAGGTGTATCTTTGGTCTGGACATTACCCTGAGCTGCCTGAGCTGCATCATCACAGCGCATTTCCCACTCGCCAAAATTGGCTTTCACTATGCCTTGTGATTGCACGGGTGAAGAGCTTGCAAAACATAGTGCAAGAAGTAAAAGCTTGTACAATGATGTTTGGCGACCAGATATAAACAGACTCACGTGAGTAACTCCTTGAACTCGCCAGTCGAATCATAAACATTTTTAATGAAATTACTGCTGGAAAATGCCTAACAGAGGGTAATCTCTCCTGCAAGTTTTGGTTGTTTTTAAACTGTTTTAAGCACAACCAAAGCTATCCATTTTTGAGCGCCCATATGACGCATCAATTTCTCCTACCAAAAAACTTGCTTGTAACGTAGTTTTGTGGTTCCAGATGAATACACCAATAATGCATGAATTAAAAACAACCCATGCGTCCAATGTGGCACTTCAGAATTCAGCTGCATTATGATACACAGTTAAATAAATAGGACAGGCTTTTTGCCAGTGATGGAGTTAAAAACAATTATGATGAAGCGCGGGTTTTTTGGCATGCTGGCATTTAACGCGTTTACGCTGTTGACAGTTGGCAACGCTTTTGCAGGTTATGGTATGGGTGATGACCGCCAGATGGGCATGCAGGGATCGGCAACGCCCATTGCTGCCAGCATAAGCAGTTTTCATGATATGCTGAACTGGATCATATTCTCTATAACGATATTTGTTCTTGCACTTTTATTGATTTGTATTTTCCGTTTTAATTCCAAGGCTAACCCAACACCTTCCAAGACAACCCATAATGCGGCCATTGAAGTCGCATGGACGCTTGTACCTGTTCTAATCCTTGTTGTTATCGCTGTTCCATCATTTCGCCTTTTAAAGGACCAGTACACTTTTCCACCAGCAGATTTAACAATCAAGGCAGTGGGTAACCAGTGGTACTGGGGATTTGAATACGCAAAAGACAGCGGCAATATAAAATTTGACAGTTACATGCTGTCTGACAAGGACCGTACAGATCCTGCCACCCAGCCGCGTCTTTTAGCGGTTGACAATGAAGTGGTTGTGCCTGTCAACAAGGTCGTTCATGTCCAGGTTACGGCAAACGATGTGTTGCATTCATTTACAATCCCGTCTTTTGGCATCCGTATGGATGCAGTGCCAGGCCGACTGAATGAGACATGGTTCAAAGCAACACGAGAAGGCATTTACTACGGCCAATGCTCTGAACTTTGTGGTAAAGATCATGCTTTCATGCCTGCTGCCATACGTGTTGTAAGCGATACAAAATATGCAGAGTGGCTTGCTGGTGCACAAAAGAAATTTGCATCAACATCTGACGAATCACCCCGTGTTGCAGCCGCAAAATAATATAATATCTAAGTTTAAGTACGGAGAATAGTAATGGCATATGCCGCAGAGCTAAATAGTGACCATGATCACGCAATTCCAACAGGATGGCGCAGATATGTCTACTCAACAAACCATAAAGACATCGGAATGATGTATCTTTGGTTTGCCCTTTTTGCAGGTATTGTTGGTGGACTGCTGTCTGTTGCCATGCGTCTTGAATTGCAGGAGCCAGGCATCCAGTATTTTAATGGCCTTGCTCAACTGATTCAAGGTGCCTCTCCAGAAACAGCAATGGACGTTGGCAAGCATCTTTATAACGTGTTTGTAACCGCTCATGGCCTTATCATGATTTTCTTTATGGTCATGCCAGCCCTCATAGGGGGATTTGCAAACTGGTTTGTGCCCATCATGATTGGTGCACCGGACATGGCCTTCCCACGCATGAACAACGTGTCGTTTTGGCTGTTGCCTGCGGCTTTTTTACTATTGATCTGTTCAATGTTCGTTGAAGGCCCATCTGGCGCCAATGGTGTTGGGGGAGGCTGGACAATTTATCCACCGCTATCAACAACAGGCCAGCCAGGTCCTGCGATGGATTTTGCAATTCTGGGCCTTCACATTGCTGGTGCATCTTCAATTCTGGGTGCCATAAACTTTATTACAACAATCTTTAACATGCGTGCCCCTGGAATGACCTTGCACCGCATGCCACTATTTGCATGGTCGGTACTTGTAACAGCCTTTTTACTGCTTCTGTCTTTGCCCGTTCTAGCAGGCGCGATCACCATGCTTTTGACAGATCGTAATTTTGGCACAAGCTTCTTTTCCCCAGCTGGTGGTGGAGATCCTATCCTCTTTCAGCATCTGTTCTGGTTCTTTGGTCACCCAGAAGTATATATTTTGATACTGCCAGCTTTTGGTATTATCAGCCATATTGTATCAACTTTCTCCAAAAAGCCAATTTTTGGGTATCTTGGCATGGCATATGCAATGGTTGCAATCGGTGCCGTAGGATTTGTGGTTTGGGCACATCACATGTTCAACAGTGGCCTGTCCTTGGCAACGCAGCAGTTTTTTGTGGCTGCAACCATGGTCATTGCAGTGCCGACTGGCGTTAAAATCTTTTCCTGGATTGCCACAATGTGGGGTGGTTCAATTGATTTTAAAGCCCCAATGGTTTGGGCTGTGGGGTTCATATTCTTGTTTACAGTAGGCGGCGTTACGGGCGTTGTACTAGCTAATGCTGGTGTAGACCGTACATTGCACGGCACGTATTACGTAATAGCGCATTTCCATTATGTACTGTCGTTGGGCGCGGTCTTTGCGGTCTTTGCTGGCTGGTACTACTGGTTTCCCAAAATGACTGGCTATGTTATTCCAAACTGGATTGGCATTGTTCATTTCTGGATTTCATTCATTGGCGCTAATATTCTGTTCTTTCCCCAGCATTTTTTAGGGTTAGCTGGTATGCCGCGCCGCTATGTGGACTATCCTGACAGTTATGCCTACTGGAATAAGATTTCCTCTTACGGTTCGTACATTTTTGCATTTGGAATCGTCTTCTTTATATGTGGTGTAGTTTATACATATCGTCGCAAAGAGCTTGCAGGCAATAATCCGTGGGGCGAAGGCGCTACAACGCTGGAGTGGACACTTACATCTCCTCCACCGTATCATCAGTTTGAGACATTGCCCCGCATTACAGGCTCTGACCATTAAACTGACAGCAATTCAAAATTATTACCTCTTCCTGTTAAAGGGAGAGGTAAACCATTTTAGGCTATAACTGCCAAAGACAGGATATAAAGTGACCGATATAGGGCTACAGGCAGATAATGCCACCCTTGCATCTGGCTATAAAAAGCAGCAGGGATCTTTAAAAAATAAACTTCCAGTATTTTTTAGTCTCATGAAGCCAAGAGTCATGTCGCTTGTAGTGTTCACTGCACTAACGGGAATATGTGCAGCTCCGGGCCATATCAGCTTTACAACTGGACTGATCGCGGTAATGGCAATAGCTGTTGGCGCAGGCGCATCTGGTGCGCTAAACATGTGGTATGATGCAGATATTGATGCCATCATGAGCAGAACACAAAGCCGTGCCATACCATCTGGTAAAGTTGCAAAAGAAGATGTGCTGAGCTTCGGGATTATATTGTCAATTCTGTCGGTGATTGTCCTGACAGTAGCAACGAACATTTTATCTGGAGCCCTCCTGGCATTTACGATATTTTTTTATGCCGTTATCTACACAGTATGGCTTAAGCGCTCTACACCACAGAACATCGTTATCGGCGGGGCTGCGGGCGCTTTTCCTCCAATGATTGGCTGGGCTGTTGTTACAGGCAGCATTGCATGGCCAAGCATCATTTTATTCGCCATAATTTTTTTATGGACGCCTCCCCATTTTTGGGCATTGGCGCTTGTCAAAAGTGCTGATTACGCAAAAGCTGGGATCCCTATGCTTCCCAATGTGCGGGGTGAAGATGAAACCCGCAGACAAATTCTCCTCTATTCACTGGTTATGGCTCCTGTAGGTATGCTACCTTATTATATGGGTTTTGCAGGACAGATTTCGTTTTTAGTCGGGCTCATAGGCGGCTCAGCCATGGTATGGTGGTCATTTGATCTTTACAGAAAGCGTGAGGGTAAGCCCGCAATTTCAGCATCATGGCGCCTGTTTGCAGGGTCAATTGTATATTTATTCGTGCTCTTTGCAGCAATTCTTGGAGAAAACCTGCTGAGCTCACCAATCAGGATATGGTAGTTGAATTATGAATGATCAAGCAAAGACACAGCCTGTTCAAAACCGCCGTCAAAAATTGCGTAACTACCTCATTGGTGTCGCACTTATTGCATTCGTTATAGGTATTTACGCGCTTACATGGTATAAAATAGCGTCGAAATCCTTGTAATAGGTAATCAACAATATGAGATCAATAAAACAAATAAAGCAGGATAGATGGCTGGCTTTTGGCCTGGTAAGCGTATTTATTGTCATGCTGTCCATAAGCTTTGCATCTGCCAGACTCTATGAAATGTTTTGTAAGGCAACAGGATATGGCGGAACTACGCAAGTAGCAAGTGCATCTTCTAAAGCCCTTGGTCAACGCAATATTAGGGTTCGGTTTGATGCAAATGTAGCTCCAGGCCTTCCTTGGAAATTTGAGCCTGAAAAGTCTGAAATTGAAGTGAAATTAGGCGAAACTGTTGAAGTTTATTATACCATACGTAACACATCTGCGCAGGACGCAACAGGTATTGCCACTTACAACGTTCAGCCAGACATGATGGGTAGTTTTTTTAATAAAATACAATGTTTTTGTTTCACTGAGCAAACACTCAAAGCTGGCGAAACGCGAACAGAAACCGTTGTATTTTTTGTTGATCCTGCAATGGAAAAAGACAAGCACACTGATTTGATACAGTCAATGACCCTTTCATATACGTTTGCAACAGTAAAATCTCCAAATAAATCTCCGTCTAAATCTTTAGCAGAGCTTGGCAAAAGTTCAAAAACTGACTAAGGCAATACATTAAATCTGCAATTAAAAGGAAATACCATGGCTGATGCCCACGCCAAAAATCATGATTACCACATTCTGCCTTTAAGCCCTTGGCCTTTTACAGGATCTTTGAGCGCTTTTATCATGGCAGTGGGCGCAGTGCTGTCCATGCATAAGCTGGCCATAGGTGGCCTTCACATGGGCCTTTATATTTTTGGTGCAGGGCTTCTTGGTGTACTTTACACAATGTTTGGCTGGTGGAGTGATGTTGTTCGTGAGGCCAACCAGGGCGACCACACGCGTGTTGTGCAGATGCATCATCGTTACGGCATGATTATGTTTATTGCATCAGAAGTCATGTTCTTTGTTGCCTGGTTCTGGGCCTATTTTGACGTATCCTTGTATCCTACTGACACCATACAATACGCTCGCACAGAGTTGATAGGCGCACATTGGCCACCAAAAGGCATCATTCCTTTTAGCCCGTGGGAGCTGCCTTTGTTCAATACTTTGATTCTTCTAACCTCTGGCTGTACTGTTACATGGGCTCATCACGCTTTGCTTCATGATGATCGCAAAGGTTTGAAGCAGGGTCTATGGCTGACAATTGCACTTGGGGCGTTATTTACCTATGTTCAGATTGTCGAATACCGTCATGCAACATTCGGCTTTTCTGGTCATATCTTTGGCTCCACTTTCTTTATGGCAACAGGCTTTCACGGCTTCCATGTTTTTGTTGGAACCATCTTCTTGGCAATTTGCCTGATGCGCGCCTCCAGAGGTGATTTCACATCAAAGCAGCATTTAGGTTTTGAGTTTGCTGCTTGGTATTGGCATTTTGTTGATGTGGTATGGCTATTTCTTTTTGCCGCAATCTATGTCTGGGGATCAGACTGGGGAAGAGCAGCAGCAGGCGCAGCTGGACATTAATTTTTAAATGGCGTGAATATTAAGGATGTGGATATACATGAGTGTATCCACGTCTTTTTTCTAGAAAAATTTGGCTTTGGCATAGTTAACTGCAATAGCTAAAAGTCCAACCAAAACAAACAGAATAAGAATAGATTTCCCCAAGGCTTTCAGATTGGTATCTGACGGTAGTCGTAAGGCTGCTCTGGCGCCCTTTTCCCATGGACTTTCCAAACATTCACTAGCACTGGAGATTTTCTCGTTTTGAAATGTAGCTAGGTGTTCATCACTGTTAAGTGCAGAAACTGGCTCACGTAAGTTTTGATTTCTTAACATCTCTTCTGCACGCAAACGATAATCAGCCACTCTTCTGGGTGTTGCTTCTCCAATCATAAAAATATTTTTTTCATCATCGTTTGGGTCTCTTAAAAAATGCGATGAAAAGTTCCTGCTCCATTCATGAACAGATAATTTATGAAGTGAAAAGCTGAGAAGGCCTGTAATATCACTTTCATCTTTTACAAATTGTTCAAAAGGCGCGTCCAAATTCCATACACTGGCTTCGCTGCTGATATGCATTTTTTCTGTGTCTGGGCGCGCTGAATGTACAATACTCATAAAATCTCTCCTGCTGGTACTTTACTCATTAAGTAAAATGCACACAATATGATTGTTCTGCGAAACAAATGTGCAGGGACGGATAAAAATATCAATGAACTTAATTATATTTGGATTTGGATATACGGCTCAAGTATGTGCCACCCTGCTTGTAAAATCAGGAGATGATTTAACTGTAACTGTGCAAACTATCAAGAAGCGCGATGCACTTGAAGAAGGCGGTATCAAAGCTCATTGTTTTAATAGTACAAGCTTTGAGCTGGAATTATGTAAAAAAATAATCCATGCAACGCATGTTATTGTGTCTGTTCCTCCAGATGAAAATGGCGATCCCGTTTTAAACTGTTTTTTAAAGGATATTGAAAAGGCAGCCAATCTCAAATCTATCATTTACCTGTCAACCATCGGAGTCTACGGCAATTTTGATGGTGCCTGGATAGATGAGACAACTGCACCAAATTCGATGTCGCCACGTGCTCAAAATCGGTTAAAAGCCGAAAATAGCTGGCTGGAATTTGGTGAGAGCCATAGTATAAATACGCAGGTTCTGCGCCTTGCAGGTATTTATGGCAAAGGGCGCAATGCACTCTGCGATTTTGCAAATGGGACTGCACGACGTATTTTCAAGGAAAATCAGGTTTTTAATCGTATTCATGTTGAGGATATTGCCAACATTGTCAAAAAGCTTTTTGAAGTGATGGTGCCATCGGATATCTGGAACGTTTGCGACAACGAGCCCTGCCCACCACAGGATGTTGTGCTTTATGCAGCTCATCTGTTGGGGGTTGAGCCGCCGCCCTTGCAGCCGTATGAAACAGCCCAATTGACAGATATGGGGCGTGCGTTTTATTCAGAAAACAAACGTGTATCCAATAAAGCACTTAGCGAGAAGATTGGAGTTGAGTTTTTATATCCAACCTATCGCGAAGGGTTAAAAGCCCTTTATGAGCAAGGGGAGGGGCGGCACGGGTCTGTCTCTTTACGTACCAAGAGGCGATAGTTTTTCAGTATTAAATCTGTAAAAAGGCAAACAAGAAATATAAAATGTTTGTACTTATATTATATTACCTGGAACGTTTATTGTGCTAATTTTGTAATGGTTGAGATAGCTGGGTTTTATATCATTTACGTTCATCAAAACTAAAACATCAATTGTATTGAACTGCCGGTCAATAACAGCTCCATCACCAAAAATAGCTCCAGCCCTGAGATAGCCTTTAATGAGCGGTGGTAGACTTTTGAGCGCCTTTTTTGCATCTACCTCATGTTCTGGCAAAATATCCATTTTAATGCCCCGCCCAGCCAGCGGTTGAGGACGCAAAGCTGTTTTGCAGGATAAATGCTTGCCTGATGAGTAATAATGCAAAAAACTCAAGCCTAATGCGTGCTGTGTGGGGTCAGTGCCCTCAAAACTTGCACAACCAAGCATAAGACCGATATTATAATGTGTCATGTAAGTATGGAGGCCTCGCCACAGGAGGTCTAATGTGCGTTTTGATCTGTAGTCTTTCAAAACACACGAACGTCCCAGTTCCAGAATTTTCTGGTTTCTATGCGTATTGATAAAGTTGCCCAGATCGAACTCTTCAGCCGAATAGAAACCAAAATTTCGACTTGCAACATCTTGTCGCAACAGGCGGTAAGTTCCCACTACCTTAGGCCTGGGCTTTTGAAATGGCTTTGTAGGTACATTATGATCAAGCACAATCAAATGGTCACAAATACTGTCAAACACATCTTTATCGCACTTGGTTAAATAAGCGGTGGGATTAGGAATGGCAGACATTTCTTTATAAAAAACCTTAAACCGAAGCTTTTGAGCCCGTCTAATATCCTTTTTTGTACGAGCAAGCCTGACTTCCAAAGAGCCGCATCGTCCCAGTACTTCTGGTAGGACATTTATATGGCCCACTCCCTCTAAACGTGAAGATAAAGGCATATTTGAGGGTTTTGGATAGGAATATATAAAACTGGAAGACCATTCTTTAAAACGAGCGGTTCCCTCGCTTATAAAAGACCTATAAATATTAATCATTCCAGCTTTTCCAATATGCATCCGCCAAACGTTTATCGTTTTATTTATAAACTCAAGTGACCATACTTGTCTGACTAATTTATGACGCCTGCGATTCTCTAAAAATTCAATTTGAGCTACACGTAGTTGTGAATAAAAAAGAAAAACTTGTGATTTGAATAAAGGCAGAATTTGGGCAAAGGTCTAAGTCTAGATAATGAGAGGAAAACAGAATGATAATGCGCAGTATAACACTTGGTCTGACCTTAGCAGGTTTCTTTGCCAGTTCAAATTTGGTAAATTCCGTAGAGTTCAAAAAATTTACGCAGGCTGCTTTTGAACAGGCTAAAAAGTCAGGCAATCCGGTCCTTGTAGAGGTGCATGCAGATTGGTGCCCAACCTGTAAGGCACAAAAGCCAGCAGTTCAGGAAATTGGCAATGCGGACAAATTCAAAAACCTGATTGTGCTTGAAGCTGATTTTGACACTCAAAAAGATGTTCTGAAACCTCTTAATGTGCAGATTCAATCGACGCTTATTATGTATAAAGGTCTGAATGAAACTGGTAGGTCCGCAGGAGACTCCAATAAAAAATCAATTATAACATTGCTTGAAACTGGTCTGTAATGAGTGGACTTTTTCTTGCATTTTTGGCCGGCATTCTTTCAATATTGTCTCCGTGTGTTCTACCCTTGCTTCCAATCATATTGGGGGCAGCGGTTGCAGAGCATAGGTTAGGCCCATTGGTTCTGTCGCTTGGACTTGCTATATCCTTCACTGTTATCGGGCTGTTTGTTGCTTTGATAGGATTTTCAATTGGCATTGACGCAGGCATATTCCGCAATATTGCAGCTGGTTTAATGGTAGCAATTGGCGTTGTTCTTATTGCCTCACAGCTTCAAATTACCATTGCCACTGCTGGCGGCCCAGTATCAAATTGGGTAGAGCAGCATTTTGGTGGCTTCATTGCAGAAGGCTTGAAAGGTCAGTTTCTGGTTGGGATTCTGATGGGCGCTTTGTGGAGCCCTTGTGTTGGCCCTACATTGGGGGCGGCTTCTATTCTTGCTGCACAAGGCAAAAATATTGGGCAAGTGGCGATAACTATGCTTTTATTTGGATTTGGTGCAGGACTGCCACTTCTGGTTTTGGGCTTTTTTTCGAAAGAGGTTTTAATGCGGCTGCGTGACCGCCTTATTTATGCCGGAAAGAAAGCCAAAGTTGCTATGGGCATTATATTTTGTACTTTAGGCATTTTCATTTTTACAGGTTTGGATAAAAAAACTGAGTCTTTTCTTGTTCAGATATCACCTGACTGGCTGACAAGATTAACAACCATGTACTAGTTTGGGTCTGCATTTTTTGCAGGAGGATAATTGCATTATAATGCAAATAATTATATTGCATTGCACCATCAATGAATATATACCGTAATTGTGTTTAGGCCTCTCGTGAACGCGCTACCAATCCCGGATGCGCACATTGAGCGATCTTCAACGGAGATTACAATGGCGATGCCAGCAAAGAAATCAGGTGATGTAATGGCAATTGATACAAACAAAGCGTTTGAACAGGTAATGCAGCCAATGGCAAAAGCACAGGAAACTGTTCGTGCGGCTGCTGAAAAAGGTTTGGTAGAAGTTCGTGCCCAGTATGAGTCAGCAAAGACTGTAACTGAAGGCAATTCAAAAGCCCTTAGCAGCACTCTTGAAATTGTTGCAAAAGGCACAAACGAACTAAACGCAAAAGTTCTCTCTGCTTTTCAGGCAAATACTGCTGCAATTTTTGATTTTGCATCTGCTTTCTTTGCAGTAAAAACACCATCTGAAGCTCTTGAAATTCAGACAGCGCATGCTCGCAAAATGATTGAGGCCTCAACAGCGCAATCAAAAGAATTTACTGCTCTTGCACAGAAAATTGGCACATCAGCTGCTGATGCTCTAAAAGCTGTAAAAGCACCAGTTCCAGCAAACAAAGCAGCTTAATATTCTGCATTTTGTTGAATTTAAATCGTCCGCTGGTTTTCCAGCGGACGATTTTTTTATTTAGGAATTTAATTAAAGACTGCGCTTGAATTTAACGGCATTTAGCCGTATTGCTTCATGAATAAAAAGGCAGTCATAGCTCAGTTGGTTAGAGCGCCGGATTGTGGTTCCGGAGGTCGGTGGTTCGAGCCCACCTGACTGTACCATTTAGCCAGGTGGTTTTTAAGTTCAGGCCGCTTTGTTTTGCTCAGCCAGTTCCTTTAGATTAACTTCAGGTCGTGCACCAATTTTCTGAATGATATGAGCTGCAGCCAGTGCACCAAAATTTGCACAGGCCTGAAGTTCGTAACCTTGCGTATAGCCGTGCAGAAATCCAGCTGCAAACAAGTCACCAGCGCCTGTTGTGTCAACCAGACTATTAATTTTTGATGCTGGCGCAGCGGTAATCCCTTTGGAAGATACCATTACACATCCTTGCTCACCTTTGGTTATTATTCCAAGCTTTACATCCTGGCGCAGGGCTTCAATTGCAGTTGCAAAATCAGATGTCTGATACAGTGCGTAAAGTTCGCTTTCATTGGCAAAAACCAGATCAAGAGTATCAGATTTCATTAACTCCAGAAATTCATCACGGTAGCGATCAACACAAAAGCTGTCTGACAATGTAAGGGCAACTTGGCGTCCCTTGGCATGGGCAATATCGGCAGCTTTTCGAAAAGCCTTTTTAGCCTCCGCTGGATCCCATAAGTATCCTTCAAGATAGGTGACTTTGGCAGAGGCAACTATGGTTTCATCTATATCATCAACACATAAGTTTTGGCTGGCACCTAGATATGTGTTCATGGTGCGCTCACCATCTGGTGTTACAAAAATATAGCAGCAGGCGGTTGCAGGGCCATCCTGCGCAGCTTTTGTAAAGTACTCAACCTGACTTGCCTTTATGTCGTGAGCAAAATGCTTGCCCAGCGCATCATTTTTCACCTTGCCAATATAACCGGCTTTCCCCCCAAAAGAAGCAATGCCGACAAGAGTATTGGCAGCTGATCCCCCTGACACCATGGTTGCAGGGCCCATTACACTATAAAGATGTGCAGCCCGTGCTTCATCAATCAGCATCATACCGCCTTTGACGATATTTTGTGCATGAAGCACAGTTTCGTCCGCCTGGGTAATGACATCTACAATTGCATTGCCAATCCCTAAAACATCCAGCTCTTCTGTCATTTAAACATCCTGTTTTTTAGATAAAATCAGATGCTGGTTTCAGGGTTTAATAACTGTAAGTCAAGCTTTCAGGTCTTGGCTTTCAATAAATGAAGTTAGATTCATGAGTTATTTAATATATGGCACCAAGGCTTTCTCTTGCATTAAAGGCTTGCACCTACATTAGAAAATAATTTTTGCATGAAATATATTAGGGCTTTTTTAACCATGCTTGAACAGACACTTAAAATCTCTACTGCAATAGTTGTTTTTGCAGTGGGTGTTACTGTTTTTCTAGGCCCATCCCTGGAACAAAAAACTTCAGTCTCAAATTCAGCCCCTGCTAAGGCCTATGTGTCAACATTGGCGCCAGTTTCTTCACAGTATCAGACAACTGGCAGCGCAAGGGGCACAGAATATCTTGATGCAGATGCCAATGGTCATTTTTCAGCAAATGTAGAAGTTAATGGCATAGAGGTCAAAACATTGGTTGATACTGGTGCAACAATGGTTGCCTTTGGAGCAGCAGATGCCGAGCGTGCGGGCATACGGCCAGTCTTGTCTGACTATAAATATAAGACACAAACAGCCAATGGGGAGGTTTCCATGGCGCGTGTTGTAGTTAGGCGTATGAGACTTGGCACTATAGAGATTGAAAATGTTGAGGCGGCTGTTTTGCCTGAAGGTGCATTGAGTGGTACGTTGCTGGGCATGACCTTCTTGCGAAAACTTCAGGTTCAGACAGAAAATGGCCGCATGGTTTTAAAGCAGCAGTAACAGTGTTTATTTGCAGCAACGCAATTAATAGCTTGGTATCTTAGTTTGTGAATGTATCATTTTCTAATCCCAGAAAGAAACTGAAAAACCACACAGGCAATATTGCTGAGGATATTTTTTTAACTGGTAATGATTGTTCAAACTTTTTTGTTGGCAAAAGTTTATTGGCAAAAGTTTATTGGCAAGAATGAGCAGAAATTGAAAATAGCTTTTCATTATGTTCGGCCAAACAGCCGTTCAATATCGGCCAGCTTCAATTCCACATAAGTTGGCCTACCATGGTTACACTGTCCAGAATTCGGTGTTGTTTCCATATCACGTAACAAAGCATTCATTTCTTCCACTCTCATACGCCGACCAGACCGAATGGAATAGTGGCA